>CAYMGP010000007.1:56491-68415 GCA_964390045.1 uncultured Spirochaetaceae bacterium
GCAGATATAAGCGATGTCTTGGGAGTTCCCGTGGCCGATTTGGCCAGGGCTTTCGCGGTCGAAAACCTGGAAAATCCAGCGGCTTTTTTAACAAAGCAGCTGGAGGAAATGTACGGGGAAGTGCAAAACGGCGAGATCGGTACCGACTCGATACGCTGGTTTACAGCCCTGTATCTAGATCTCCCCTATGTCCCGGAGGAGGACACCCTGTTGCCCTCCCCGGCCGTATCTGTGTTGCGCGAGCGACTGAGCGAAGAACAAGTGGCGGAACTCGAGGCCAGAACGGTAAACCTATCCGATCTGAAGACGGCGCCTGCGCCGGGTGAAGAAGAACCGCTCACCTACGATGAAGAAGAAGTGGGTGTGGTCAAGGGGAATACCACCTTCGGGGATCTTGAATCCTGGGGGCTTTCCGAGGAGGCGATTGAGAGAGCCATCGGTTTGCCGATCGGGAAACCCGGCCTGAGCGTGCGCGATTACTGCATCGAGAAGGGGATCGAGTTTTCCACCGTGAAAAGTGCGCTTCAAACTGCGGTGGACGAAATCATGGGCAATTGAGCGCAAAAACAAAACAGAGAGGATACAACATGAGCAACAAGAAGAAAAAACCGAGCAAAGCAAGAATCAACTACTATATCGATATCGTCATTGGAATCAGCTTCGTCGTAGCGGCGGTTTCCGGATTGGCGTTGTTATTCGCAGGATCCGGCGGATACCAGGGGGGAAGGAATCCGCGCTTCAGCCTTGAGATTCTCGGCTTAAGCCGCCTCCTGTGGAAGGACCTGCACAACTGGAGCGGGATCGCTATGTTCGCCGGCGTATTTCTGCATCTCGTCTTACACTGGAAATGGATCGTATGCATGACACGTAACCTGTTCAAGAAACCGGCCAGGCGAGATCTGGTCCAATCCAATCCTGCGCAGGAGAGCTGTCCCGTGGAAGTCTGATTTTCACCTGTTCGTGAGGCGTGAGGTCGCCGGTAGGCGGCCTTTATTTTTGACTTTTTCTGTCGAAAATCATACGTTTAATACTCAGAGGAAAACTATGAGTGACGATATCTGCGGTGTTACCCGGGTGGTAAGAGGAATTTCTGTAATAGACGGAGCGGGGGTGCGGCTGCACCGTATCATCGGTTCTCCCCGGCTGAGCCAAATAGATCCCTTCGTTCTCCTTGATGAGTTCAAGAGCGACAATCCGAAGGACTACCTGGCCGGCTTTCCCGATCATCCTCACCGCGGCATCGAAACAATAACTTATATGATCGAAGGCAAGTTTCGACACCGGGATTCCCGCGGCGGCGGCGGTGTGCTGACTCCCGGATGCGTACAGTGGATGACAGCGGGAAAAGGAATCATTCACAGCGAGATGCCCGATATGGAGGGCGGACAGCTCTGGGGCTACCAGCTCTGGCTCAACCTGGCCGCCAAGGATAAAATGATCGAGACCCGCTACCAGCATCTCGATCCCAAAGACATTCCAACCGTGGAAAAGAAGGGTTTGAAGTTGAAGCTTATCTCGGGAAGCTTCGACGGCCAGAGCGGTCCTGCCCTGACCCAGTTTCCCGTCAACTATTTCGATGTCCGGATGGCTGGAAACGGCAGCTTCCAGGTGAATCCTCAGGCCGAGGAGATCTGCTTCATCTATGTCCATACCGGGAGCGTGCGGTCAGGGGAAGGTGAAAAAAGAACGGCTATATCATCCGGGCAGCTTGCTTTGTTCGATGCAGGAGACCGGGTATTGGTGCAGGGTGACGGCAGCGAAGCGGGCTTTCTTTTCTTCAGCGGCCCTCCCCACAATGAACCGATCGTGCGCGGCGGCCCCTTCGTCATGAACACTCAAGAGGAGATCGAACAGGCCTTTAGCGACTATCAGAACGGCGATCTTTTCTGATTTCTCGGTTTCTCTACAACTTGAGAAAGGTGCGCTTGACAGTGATCGCCCCCTCGGGGCAGATCTCCTGGCAGCAGTAGCAGCGGATACAGCGGCTGTAGTTGTATGCCGGCGCTCGGCGCCGTTCCTCATCCCGCCAGTCTATCGCTTTCGGATCCATCGGACAGGCGGCGATACAGGCGCCGCAGCGGCTGCACTTTCTCGGATCGAGTACGGGCCTCGGGGAGATGATATTGTTGACGATCGCCAACAACCCTTCAGTCGAAAGTTCCCTTATCGGACCCCGCCGCACTTTGAAGCTGCCCGGCCTTGCCGCGGCCAGAGAATCGCCAAGCAGCTCGATCTCGTCGATCTCGCAGGTCCCGAGACCCCAGCGTCTTGCCGCTCCGCTGGTCGGAACCCGCAGAGGATTCAATCCTATCAACGAGCACATCACGGTGTCCAAAGCCACAGGATCTGTAGAAAACAGCAGCACCCCTAGGTGCACGGGATCACCATTACGCGGCCCATTCCCCTCCATGGCCATGATACCGTCCATGATGTGGAGGCGAATCCGGGGTTTGAGCAACAGATTGAGGGCCACGAGCAGCTGAGAAAAGGCAAACGCATCGGGATACAGTAAATGGTACCTGCGCTTGGACTGACCGGGTATGCATCCGTAGAGGTTTTTCACGGCCCCGGTCATACGGGTCAGCATATGCGTTTTCAGCTTGGAGAGGCTGATGATCCCGTCCGCCTCCAAAACCCCATTGGCGATCAGGAAACGCTTGGCCTGGGGTGAATCGTCGAACACCACATTTTGTCCCTCATCGAAATCGGCCAGTTTCAATCCGTACTCTTCGGCAGCCTCGCTGATCTTCGCCGTTTGTAGATGGGGCACCGGATCTCCGGGCCCGGGAGAATCTCCGTAGAATAGATCTGTCGAAATCCCTTGAAAGATACGGCCTGCAGCCGTGAGGATCGAGGGGTGTGTGCAGACACACTCCTCGGGCAGGGCTCCGGCCAGAACGTTGGGCTTGAACAGGATCTTTTCACGGGGAGCAGCAAACGCCTGAGGACCGCCGAGAAGATCGATCCCGGCTTTGACGGCGGCGTAGACCTCCTGTTCGTCGTAGGTATTGCAGCGAACCAGGGCGACTTTCGACTTGTGCATCGCTTTGTTGGTACACCAAAATGCGTAGGTTTTTCAACGCTTTTGTGCTATTTTTATAGCCAGATCGTTCGATAAATGGAAATGTAGGATACTTTTTTTGTGAAACAGAGGGATTATAGGGTCTTCGTTCTCGTTGTTCTCGTACTTTCCTTCCCCCTCATTTCCGTAACAGCACAGGAACTGGCGATCGACCCGGGGCAATACAAGCTTTGCCTTTTCTCCACGGTGGATCTCTCTGCCTCCAACGAATATCGAGAGTACAGGGAAATCGTAACCAAAGATCTGCGCACGGAGCTGCGGAAAGCGGGATTCAACCTCGTACCTCGCGAGGAGTGGGACATTATCAGGGATCGCAGGGGAGTCGCACCAGACGAACTCTACCAGGGCATGGTGGCGATCTCTATTGCCCGGGAGGCGGAAGCCGATCTGACCGTGGTAAGCTCTTTCAGCGTCGAAGACGGCTTGATGGCCCTCGATATAAAATGCTACGACGTGCCCCAGGAAGCACTGATCACCGGGGTATTCAAAACCGTACGGGTGAATCTATCTATTTACAATGCTCTCAGCGAGGCCGCCGCCGAGTTGATACCAAAGATCCGATTGTTGGGACCGCCCCCGGAGGTGCCGGCGGACGTTGTCGAGGAAATCGCTCTGCTCTCGGACGACGAGGACATGGAGATTTATTTAGGAGATGAGGGATTGGTGGGCACGATCAGCGACGGCAAGCTGCTTCTGCCGCCGATACCCTTTGCCGTGGGCACCAAGGTCGACATAGAAAAGAGAAAAGATGGTTATCACACGGGACAGCAGACTGTGAAGCTGAAAGATCAGAAGATGGTCATCAAACTTTCTCCTCTCAGAAAAAAAACCCAAATGGCCACCGAGCTCAATTGGACCCTGGGACAGCTTCTCGGTTTCGGTCTCGCCCAGCGGCTGTACCTCAAACCGGACAGCACCTATCTCTGCGCCGAGCACTACTTTTACATTCAGCACAATTTTTCGGGGGGCAAACCGGTTTATCATCACGATCTTCGCGCGTTGTTCGGCGCCTACCTGCTGACCGGCCCCGACCGGTTGCTGCGAGTCAATGTCTCGGCGGGCTTCGGTCTGATCTTCACCTACTTCTCGATCGACAATCAGCCCAGCTACACGGACTACTACTGGGACATCATCAACATGGGCCTCGAGCTCAACCTCCAAAAATACATTCTGTACATCCGTTCCGAGGTCAAGTACGCCTTAGGTCTCGGACCGACGAACTTTTTAGGCCGTAAATGGATCAGCATATTCAACGACGGTGGGCCGACTGTGTTGACACTGGGAATTGCGAGAAAATGGTGAAAAAACTAAAAACAGCCCTGCTCTGCATCTTCCCCCTGATTCTGGCCCTCTCCGGCTGCCAGTTCTTTAAGGAGTTATTCGCCCTGTCTCCCTTCCCCGCGTATCTCGCCCAGGCCGTGGCCTCTGTAGACATGAAGGTTGAAATCGAAAAATACGTGGGTGAGGGCGAAACCGATTGGCGCAGCGACGTGCACGTTCTAAAAAACTTGGCCGGTTATGAATATGTTTTCCTGATCATCCGCAGGGAATTCGGCGGCCAGCGGGTGTTCGCCCTCGACACAAGTCTGAATCTTGTATCACACGGAACGATCGATGATCACAACGATCTTAACTTGGTTGATGCCAATGATAATTACATCGTGGGAAATATTGAGTTCACCGCTCCTGATATGACACCGATTTCAAATTTCCCGGATATCGGCTTCGAGTGGGAAGCCGGGGCGTTCTCGAATCAACTCGTCATGGGAAACTTTGTTGTACGAAGAGGCTTCGACATACACGAACACGAAATCGAATGCACGCAGTACAGCAATTTGTGGCTCTTACCGGCAACCTTTTATAAAGCAATAGGTGCTACCGATATGTGGCTGCGTGGATTCGGATATGACCCTGCCTCTCAAAATACATATCTGATGCTCGTAGGTTGGGAGCCTTCGCAAGAAACTGAATTTCTGAAAATCGTCATGATACCGGCAAGTGAATATCCAAGCTTCCCCCTGGCAACCACGAGTATACTCAATGACTACGCTGTGTCATCGCCGGTGTACGATGTACGCGAGCACAGAAGGTTCCACTACACCCGCAAGGGAGTGGTGGCCCCGAGTCACGACAGAGGCAGATTTTACCTCGTGACCCTGGATGGGAATATTAAAAAGACATTCTCGATCAGCGCTGAGGATGAGCCGTCCCTCGATTTCGATATCGACGGCGACTACTACTATATTTTCGATGAGAGCGGCCAACGCCTCTACAAGGCAAGCACAGGATTTTAAGATGCCTGCAAAACGGACACTTATAATCCTGTGCCTGTTTCTCTGTTCGGCTTTTCTCCTGTTCTCTCAGGACACGGAGGAGGTGGAAGAGGCTCGACGACTGCTCGTCTACTTCGAGGTACAGCCCGGAGCCGAGCTTTCCGAACGGGAGCAAGTGCTTCTCCACGAAACGCTGCTGATCGAGCTCTCTGAGGCAAGCAAACGCATAGCCGTTAAAGAGTTTGACAAGCGCAATATTCCACCTTCAGAAACGGAAAAAACGGATACCGCCAAACAGTTGCAGGCGGACTCCTGGTTGTACGTCGCTGTTTCAGGCAGCACCGACGCACTGCTCATAGAAGTTCAGTCGCTGGATATGTTGTCAGGACAGATCGTTTATTCGGCAAAACTGGACAAAGAAATAAGCCGTGGTATTCGAGACCTGCAGCGGCGGTTCTGGGGCGAGGTGGCAAGCGCTCTAGCCGCGGCTTACGAGGAGTCGTTTTCCAGGAACATCACCGGGGGCACTCTGGTATTCGAAGGCCTTCCGGGAACCCGCATCCGAGGGCCGGCTTGGCAAAAACTAAGAATAGGAGAAGACGGCTTGGCTTCAGCCAAGGTTCCTCTACCGGCAACCCTGCCCTACAGAGCCACCAAGCCTGGATATTTCCCATTAGAGGGCCAGATCTATATGGATCAGACCCGCAAAGTATTTACTCTGGAGCAAAAGCAGGGCTCTCGATTTGCATTCGATATATTCCTGAGTAATATGAGCTATCCCGGATTCGATGTCACATATTATTTCATTCCCGATGTGGTCTTCTGCAGAGTCGGGCTGCTGACGTATCTTGTTGGGATCGTGCTCGATGAAGATGGTTGGGATGGGAACAGTATGTTTGTCAGCCACTCCCTCAACAATTTCAGCCTCGGTTTCGGCTACTATTTCAGTGCGCCGGATAGATACCTGCGCTCGTATTTCGTAGCCACTGCTGTCTGGCGTATCATCACGGCAGAGGGATTCTGGGGCCAGGAGCCGATTGCACCGTTTGCTCTACAGCCTGTTCTCGGTGTCGAGTACGGGCGCAGTCCCAAGTTCAAGGCTTACGTCGAATACGCTCCCTATTTCTACTGGGCGCCCGACAGATTCTTCTTTGCCCTGTCCCTGCCCCTCGATAGAGACGTCAGGTTTCTCTTCCTGCCCAGGGAGGAGTGGGCCCGACCCCCCGAGTGGGCTTGGGTGTGGGAGATATTTGTATTTCAGGTCGGTATGAGGGTACAGCTATGAAAAAGCTGCTATCACTCCTGCTACTGTTCTTATTGCCGCTCATCCTGGCCACCTGCTACTTCCCCCCGTATCGAGAGGAACTATCCCTGGCTGTGGGAACAACCAAAAAGATGGAAGGTGTCGCCTTTGTAGGACCGCTAGAGCGCGGTCCGTGGGACTTCAGGGATAGAGAGATCACCTTCTATCCTTCCAAGGATTCTTTGATCGACGGTACGTTCGATTTCGTCAGGGGCTTTATCGTGGCCGTCGATGAACGTTCGGCCTGGATGCTATATGTGGATCACGACAATATAGACGACGCTGATTACTATATCAATAACGAAGATACGTTTCCTTTCGACAACTCAGACGATACGCAGTTCCGGTACAGCATCACATCGATTAAAGATGGATCGGAAACCGACTTTCAGGATCTCTTGGGAATCGCGCTCTTTGATCCGAATAGCGACATACGGGATTTTTTCCTTCTCAATCAAAATTTCCAGATTGTATCGGCCACCGCACCTGCACCGATCGATCTCAGCGGACGGATCGCTGGAGACCTTGGGCTATTCGGCCCACCCGACACGATCGCGATCGGAGCGGGCTTGATGCAGGAGAATACTCCGAACAGCGATATATACTCCGTCCTCTGTCTTGAACGCTCGACCGGCCTGTTCGGTGAAGCCTTTTATCGAACGGACCCCGGAATAATCCCTCCTCCACCCGATCCGGATCTATTGTCCTTAGGATCTTTTCGACCGACACCTGTCTTCAATCTGCCGGGATTGTCCCAGGACATCACGGCTGCATTTTACTTCTGTAACTTCTGGGACCCTGACCTACCCAGCTATCTCAGCTACTACGACAGTGTACGCAGAGCGTACAGGAATTTCTCCTGGGACAGCACGTACGATCCGCCCAGATTACGGGTACTGGCGGATATGGAGCACAGAATCGATATGGTTTTATCCAACAATCTGCTGTTCAGCCGGGATGGAAACACGAGCTACGTGTACGATTCCAACGGCGAGTTTCTCAACAGCTTCGTGACGGGCGGGCTGCAGCTCGTGTACGAGATCGAGATTCCGCCCGGCCCGCCCAGAGCCGTATTCACGATCCCGATCTGGGCGCCGGTCGACATGGGTGACGACCATTGGGAAGACAGGCTCCATTTCCTTGTCTACTGGATTCCCACAGATCAACTGGCTGACCTTTAAGATCTCAAAAATCGTTTTTTAATTGATTGTAGCTCTAGTCGGTAATCAGATAGCCGAGGTCATCGATGAGGTCGACCATCTCGGGAACATCCTTGTAGCGGGCTTTCTCGCTCTGCAGGTACAGTTCCCGGGAATCGGCGCGCTCCCGCAGCGAGAGCTCGAAGAGGATGTCGCTGACATCCGCGGCGGCACTGTCCCGTCCCGCCTTTTCAAAGGCATCGTCGTAACGCTTGATTCGGTCCCAGAGACCGGGAAACGACTCTTCGCTCGTGGCAAGGAAGGTGTTGAGGTAGAGCTTGCTTTGGATCAGGGCATCTTCGCCGCCACTGCCTAGAAGCTCGTCTTCCCGGCTGGTGTATTCCCCGTAGCTGTCTACGAGCTTGTTGTAGCGTTTCTCTACGCCCTCCAGACGGGAGATCTTCTGGCCCAACGCATCGTCGAGGTTTTCGAGAGCGGCTGCCTGCTCGGCCTGCATCTGCTCGATCTGGCTGTTCAAAGAGGCTATCTCCTGCTCCAATGCCTGCTTTTCAGACTGCAGGGTATCGATTAGGGCTACCTTGGATTCGAGCTCCCGTTCGAGCTCGCCGGCCCGCTCCTCCAGATTTCGCTGCACCTCCCCCGTATCCCCCTGTAACTCTTCGATCTTTGCCTCTAGATCGGCGATCTCCTGATTCTTATCCTCTATGCTTTGTTCCAGAGCGGAGGTATCCCCGCTCTTGGCATCGAGGCGTGCTTGAAGATCGTTTATCTCGGAGTTCTTTTCCGTCAGCGTCTCGTTCAGGGCATCGAGCTCGCCCTGGAGCACTGCCAGCTCTTCGCTGCTTACGGTTCCGGCGGTCTCCGCGCCGACAGTCTCGCCCCGGGCTTTCGCCGCGGCTTCCAGAGCCTCCACAGAGCTGGCGATTCCCTCTACAGCGGCCTGAACCTGTGAGCTGTTCGGATACCCCGCGATCAGATCGATATAGCCGAGGATGGCTCCGTTGTAGTCTTCCTGATTGTAGAGATTCTCAGCTTGGGCCAAAGGAACGGCCGCACTTGTCGAGTCCTGACGCCGCAGCTGAGCCAGGCCCAGCTGGTAACCGGAACGCCGCACCTGGGATACCGTCTTCTCCACGGTGGCCGCGTCCTCGGGCAGATAGGCTAGGGCCTGTGTGTAATTTCCGAGGGTTGCCGAGTAGTCCCCTCTTTGGAAAGCAGCCTCCGCCCTTCCCAGATAATCCCGCAGGGTCGCCCGGCGCACCGTCTCCGCCTCAGCCTGCTTGTCCAGGTAGTAGTTGTGGGCTTTGCTGACCTCCGGAATCATGGCCAGGGCTTTTTCGTACTCCAGCTCGGCTGCTTCGATCTGTCCCTGTCTGAACAGCTCGTCCCCTCGAATCACTCGAGCTTTCATATCGGTGAGCAGGTCCGCCGAAGCGATGAGCGACGATGTGTCCACCTCGGTCTGCTGCATCTCTTCCTGGACCAGATTGCTTATGGAGTCGACGACGAACAACTCGATCTCCCGGCGCTGCAGCATGTTGGGCAGAGTGGCCACCGAGGGATCATCGAGGTACTCCTTGATCGAATCGAGGTCTGCAAGGGCTTTGTCGAAGTTGCCCTGCTGGATATCCGATTTTACCCTGCTGTAGAAGCCGTTGAGCTGGCTGGCTGCCAGCTCCTGTTTCTCCTGCTGTGCAGCCAGCTTCCCGAGCTCTTCCCTCGCCTGAAGGGTCTCCTCCTCGAGCTCTTTTGTGCGGGCGTCGAGCTGGCTGCGCAGATCCGCCTCCCGCTGCTTGGACTCCGCCAGGACACGCTCTCGATCCGCATTGGCCTGGGCCAGGTTCTGCTGATATTCCTCCTGCAGATTTTTCAAGTTCTCTTCGGCCCGGCTGCGCTCCCCCTCAGCCTGAGCTTTGAAGGCATCGAGCTCCTGCTGGAAAGCGGAGGATTTTTGGGCTTCCAGCTCTTCCAACCGTCTCGAAATATCGGCTTCCGAAATTCCCTGTTGCCGAAGCTTATCCCGCTCTGCGGCCAGCTCCGCCTCCAGGGTGCTGCGCAGCTCCGCCTCGCGCGCCTGTATCTTGGCATCCATGTTTGACTGCAGGTCCTGGCGCTGTTTGTCGATATCTTCCAGGCGCGCCTGGATACCGGAAATCTGCCTGTTCTTTTCGAGAAGCTTGGCCTCAGACTCCTTCTTCAACTCCTCGATAAGCTTACCCTCGGCCGAGGCGATGGCGCCGCCTTCCTCCATGAGCACGGTTTCACCGCGCTGGAACAGAGTGTAGAGGGCAAATCCGCCGGCGGCGAGAAGGACTACGGCTGCTATGTTCACCAAAAGGGGAAAAAGATACCCTCTCCTGGCAGCCTTGATCGCCAGGGTTTCCGGGCTTACCGAGATGCGGCTTTCCTCGGCAACCTTCTCGATCTCCGCAAGGATCTCTTTCTGATCCTCTTCCGAGATCCCCGACTGCTGATCCAGTGCAAACTCGTCTTCCGGCTGGGTACCGTTCTGTAATTCTAAAGCTCTCTGGAATAACCCACTCACAGTTTGTGAACCGCCGTTTCTATGATCGACTCCGTTGTCAGTAATCTGTACCTACTTTTCCGTCATGATCTCCACGCCGTCCCAGGCTTCGGGAGGGGGATTGACCTTGAACTGCTCGCAGCG
Source organism: uncultured Spirochaetaceae bacterium (assembly GCA_964390045.1). Lineage (GTDB taxonomy): Bacteria > Spirochaetota > Spirochaetia > SZUA-6 > DRHE01 > CAYMGP01. The sequence goes on from CAYMGP010000007.1 coordinate 66,978, forward strand.
GCCGATCATCAGCTGAGCAGCATAGTCTTCGGGATACAGCTTCTGCACTCCCTGGAAGCAGCGAATCGCCTCGTCGAAATCCCGCTGGTAGTAGTTATCCATGGCTGTGTTGTGCAGGGCCCAGGCTTTGTTCTCTTCCTCGCTCAAGCGCTTTTTTACAGTGTAGATCTTGACCCCTTTGGTTTTCCCTTTCACGGCAACCGTATCGATCAGACGACAGGAGACCTCATCCTTGACCTTCTGATAGAGGCTTTCTGAGATCAGCAGGGGCTGGTGGTACTTCTTTGTCAAACCCTCCATGCGGGAGGCCAAATTGACCATATCTCCAATGATAGTATAGTCCATCTTCTTTTCTGTTCCGATGTTGCCGACGGTCACCACCCCGTAGTTGATGCCCACTCCTATGCGGAACTCCGGTTTGCCGAGCTCCCGCTGCTGAGCGTTGAATTGATCCAGAGCTTCGGTCATTTCAATCCCGGCCAGAACCGACTGCTGGGCGTCATCCTTGCGCCGCACGGGAGCCCCGAAAAAAGCCATAATGGCGTCGCCGATGTACTTGTCCACGATCCCGTGACGGGCCATGATGATGTCAACCATGACCGTGAAATAGCGGTTCAACGAGCTCACCAAATCGTCGGGCATCATCTGTTCCGAGATACTTGTAAAACGGCGGATGTCGGAGAAGAGAATCGAGATGACCCTGTTCTCTCCGACCAGCATCTTTTCCGGATTGGCAAAAAACTCGTCGATGACGTCCGCCGGTACGTATTTCTGGAAGATGTTGCGGATCTTGTGCTCCCGCTTCTGAGCGAGTGCAGATTTGAAGGCGTAGCGCTTGATCTGGTTGTAGGCGGTCTCGAGGGCGCCGACCATGATATTGAAGGTATGGGCCAGCTTGCCCGTCTCATCATTGAACTCCACTTGAACCCGGTTGGACATATCATTCGTGGAGATGATCTTTTCCATAGCCTGTACAACCCGGGTGAGAGGGTTGGTCAGGTATCCAGCGAAAACCAGCACCATGATGATGCCCAGCACGATGGCGACAACCAGGATGATCCCAGTCCGCTGCGTGATTTGATTGACCTGGCTGTAAAACGTTTCCCTCTCCTCCGATACGAGGATGTACCAATCAAAAGGATCGAAATAGAAACCCTTGGCCACCCGCTCGACCCCGCCGATGCTGGGGGTGATCAGATCCACGGTTCTGGATTCCGCCACCTCCCGCAAAACCTGGCTCTCCTCTTCCTCGATAGAAACATCTCCCGTCTGCATGGCGATGTTCATCTCGGTATCTACGGCGAAGATGACCTCAGTGGCACTACGGACGATGCTGTTGGCGTATCCCTCGATAGCGGCCTGGGTCGCCGCTACCATCGAGGTTCTCTCGGTCATGTTGTTCTCCACGAGAAGCAGCCATTGGCTTTCCGCATACTTC
>CAYMGP010000007.1:68515-74221 GCA_964390045.1 uncultured Spirochaetaceae bacterium
TCTCTCGGTCATGTTGTTCTCCACGAGAAGCAGCCATTGGCTTTCCGCATACTTCTGAAGCTCCGCGGCCTTGAAACCGAGGAATTCTTTAGCAATACCCGTGATGGCGTTGGTGGCTGAAAAGAAGGAGGAAGCCCCTGTCAGCAGCAGTGTGGTAATGATCAGGGGCAAAACGATCAAAACGATTTTTAGGCGGATGCTCATGACATTTACTTTATCGGTAAATTTTGGTAATTCCTCATACACAAAAGGTTTAAAAGATTCTGTACGTGTCTGCAATACACGTTACAGAACCAAACCTCTCTCCAATAAGCAGCTGTCAAGATAATACTACTTTTTTCGAAAGGTGCTGACAAGTTAGACACCGATATCACTTTACTTTACTATTATGATCATATTCGTTATACTCCTTCAGACCAAGGAAAATTCTTCACAGCGTCTCAGCGGTCGGCAGGAATCGAGGAAGGAGATAGGTTTATGGCAGAGAGCAATTACCACTTCGGTACCCAGGTTCTCCATGCCGGACAGATGCCCGATCCGGCTACCGGATCCCGGGCGGTGCCGATCTACAGCACGGCAGCGTATAATTTTGAAGACAGCGGCCAGGCGGCCCGGCGCTTTGCCCTGGAGGAGTTCGGACAGATCTACTCCCGCATCACCAATCCAACCTGCGAGGTTCTCGAGAACCGTCTCGCCGTTTTGGACGGCGGCCGAGGAGCCCTCTGTTTTGCCAGCGGCATGGCGGCCATCAATGCAGCCGTGCTGACCATCACCCACGCCGGGCAGAATTTTCTCTCCTCCACCAGTCTCTACGGGGGCACCTGGACGGCCTTCACCCAGACCTTCAAAAAGCTGGGAATAGAGGTCCGGCTTTTCGATCCGCAGCAGCCCGCTGCGGCGGAGGCCTTGATCGACGATCAGACACGCTGTGTTTTTGTTGAATCCATAGGCAATCCCAAAGGGGATATTCCTGATTTCCAGCAAATCGCTTCCCTGGCTCATTCTCACGGACTGCCCCTGATCGTGGACAACACGGTAACCACTCCGGCCCTGTTCCGCCCCCTGGAACACGGAGCCGATATCGTGGTCTACTCGGCCACGAAATATATCGGCGGCCACGGCCTGCATGTGGGCGGTGCGGTGGTGGACGGAGGAAAATTCGACTGGACTCGGAATCCTGACAGGTGGCCTGAGTTCACCCAGCCCGACCCTGCCTATCACGGGCTTGTTTTCAGTCAAGACATCAAAGGTACGGCCGAAATCGCCTACATCGTTCACATGCGCACGCACTGGCTCCGGGACACCGGGGCCTGTATGAGCCCCTTCGCCGCCTTTCTCTTTCTCATCGGCCTGGAGACCTTACATCTGCGTATGCCGCGGCACGTGAAAAACGCCCGCTGGATCGCCGCCTGGCTTACCACGCACCTGCAAGTGGCTTGGGTCAGCTACCCCGGTCTTCCCGAGCACCCCTCTCACGAACGAGCGAACAAGTATATGCCCGAAGGAGCCGGTGCGATCATCGGGTTCGAGCTCAAAGGAGGCAAAGAGCGGGGCGTTCGTTTCATAAACCGGGTCAAGCTGGCAAGTCATCTGGCCAACATAGGGGATGCAAAAACTCTCGTCGTCCATCCGGCCAGCACGACCCATCAGCAGCTCAGCGAGGAGGAGCAGGAAGCTACCGGGGTGACTCCCGGCTTCATCCGCCTCTGTGTGGGCATCGAGGACGTACGGGATATCGAGGCGGACCTGGATCAGGCTCTCGAAGCCTGAAACGGAGTGTAAGAGCGATGTTCGAGAGCAGCGACAGCCTGCGCGCCGCCCTGCCCCTCCCCTTCTCCAAAACGGAGACTTTCGATGATCCCCTGGCACTCGAGCTCGGCGGCAAGCTGTCCCAGCTTACCGTCCGCTATGAGACCTACGGAACCTTGAATGCCGCCGCCGACAATGCGGTGTTGATCTGCCATGCTCTGAGCGGAGATTCGCACGTAGCCCGGCACAATTCCGAGGACACGCCGGGCTGGTGGGACATAGTGGTGGGGCCCGGCAGACCGATCGATACGGAGAAGTATTTCGTCGTCTGCCCCAATGTTCTGGGAGGCTGTCGCGGTTCCAGCGGCCCCAACAGCATCAATCCCGAAAACGGGGAGCCCTACGGCAGTGACTTTCCCGAGATCACCATTTTCGACATGGTGGAGGCGCAACGCCGGCTTATCGATCATCTCGGTATAACTCGACTGCACGCGGTGGTCGGCGGCTCCATGGGCGGCCAGATGGTTCTCTGCTGGGCCGTAGAACATCCAGAGATGGTCGGCGCAGGCGTTGCCTTGGCCACCGCTCCGCGGCTGTCCAGCCAGGCACTGGCCTTCGACATCGTGGGTCGCAACGCCATCCTCCATGACCCCAACTTTCACGGCGGTCGCTACTATCTGCACGAAGCAGGGCCTGACGTCGGCCTGGCCATCGCCCGCATGATCGGGCACATCACCTATCTGACAAGGCAGTCCATGCAGGAGAAATTCGAAGCCAGCCGGACCTCCCCTCGGGCCGTTCCCACGGCATTCGAAACAGACTACTCGGTAGGCTCATATCTCGGCTATCAAGGCGACAGGTTCGTCGAGCGTTTCGACGCCAACAGCTATCTGGTTCTGTCCCGGGCCATGGACAGGTTCGACTTAGGGACCACACCGGAGCAGCTGCAAACGGTGTTGGGCAAGTCCTGCTGCCGGTGGTTGCTGATCAGCTTCTCCAGCGACTGGCTGTTTCCCCCAGAACAATCCCAGGCCATTGTGAACGCCCTGATAGCACAGGAAAAAGAGGTGAGCTACTGCAGCGTGGTCAGCAGCTGCGGCCATGATGCCTTTCTGCTGCCCCAGGATGTGGAGGTATATGGAGAGCTGGTACGCGGATTTCTTTCCAACCGGGCGGACGTCGATATTCCCGAAAGCTCGCCACCCCAAGACGAGCGCCCCTCTTCCGGCAACGGCAGCCCGGTCAGCATTTACCAGAACAAACGCCTGGATTACAGGCGGATTGTCGATCTCATTCCTCCCGGCAAAAGCGTGCTCGATTTGGGCTGCGGCCAGGGAGAGCTGCTGCTCAGGCTGAAGCGTAAGGGCTGCGCAACTCTTATGGGCGTAGAGCTGGATGAGCAGGCGATCTTGTCCTGCCAAAAACGGGGTGTGCCTGTCATCCAGGCGGACCTGAACCGTCAGCTTCCCCAGTTTCCTGACAAGGGATTCGACTACGTGGTGCTTTCTCAAACCCTGCAGGCTATACTCGACGTAGAAGGGCTCATCGCCGAGATCATCAGGATCGGCCGACGCGGGATCGTCAGCTGCCCGAACTTCGCCTACCACAAGCTGCGCGACATGCTCTATCGCCAGGGGCTGGCCCCTGAAAGCCCGGGAATCCTGCGCCACCACTGGTACAACACCCCCAATCTCCGCTTTTTCTCCCTCCAAGACTTTGAAACGCTATGTCAGGAAAAAGCTGTCCGCATTCATCAACGAATTGCACTGGACACGGAAGCGGGCGTTGAAGTAACGGAGAATCCCAACCTGAACGCCGACCTGGCCATCTATGTGATCAATGGAAAATAGCGCCGGTCGTCGACCTTCGGCAAAGGTCCCACTCGTTTCTTCGAACATTGAGACGGACACTCAAGCACTGCTTCAGCTGGTCGCCGGGGACAGCCTCATAGATCCGAGCCGCAAAGACAACAGAAATACAAGCACGATCACCGATCCTGAGACCACAAAGGTGGCAGCTCCTATCATCTCGTAGAGCAGTCCCCCGAGCACCAGTCCGATGATGCTGGCGAGACTTCCGGCGCTGCTGGCAAAACCCTGCACGGCACCCTGGTAGCGTTCGCCGGCTTGTTTCGAGAGCAGGGAAAGAAAAGAGGGCCACATCAGGCCGTTGCCGGCGGCAAAGAAGAGAGCAGCCAGGAAGGTCAGCGGGGTGGATGAGCTCATCAGTATGAAGAAGCTCAGGGATAGAATCAGACTGCCCGCCAGGACGAGGAACGACTCGGAAAAGCGCCGCGAAAGCACAGACAATACAGGTCCCTGGAACAGAATCATGATCAGGCTGAGGATGGAAAAGAAGATGCCCATGCTGGTCACCGGCCAGCCGAGACTGCGCAGGGCATGAACTGGAAAGGCCGTGTAGAAGATGTTGAATCCGAGAAAAATCATGAAATAGAGGAAGAGAAACAGGGGGATTTTTTCCATCTTCACGATCTCTGCGAGTCGGAGCTTCGTAGGGGTGGAAATCTCGTAACACTCCTTGTGTTCCTGCCCCAGTACTTTGCGCACACTACGGCGGCTGGGAACCTCCTTCATAAGGCAGGGTTTGGATTCCGGCAGCATCAGTAGGATTACGAACACGGCGGCAAAGGAAATGCCGAAAGCAACGAGAACCGGTAGAAGCTCGGCCAAAACGGTTGCGCCCAGAACGCCCGCCAAAGCCGGCCCCAATATAAAGCCCAAATTGGCGGAAATGGACATCCTGCCGAGGTTTTTGCTTCTTTCCTCCTCCCCGGTGATATCTGCCAGATAGGCGTTGGCCACGGAGACGTTGCCGCCTGTCAGTCCGTCCAGGGCCCGGGCGAAGAATATCAGAAGCAGCGGCAGGGTAACAGTGAATACACCCAGGAGCGAAGAATCGGCCTTTACGATCGCTCGCACGGGAAGCAGGAGCGCAACGGCAAAGATACCCCAGGACAGGAACGTTCCCATCTGGCTGACGAGCAGGATTTTCTTCCTGCCTACCCGATCGGACCAACCGCCGAGGATCGGTGCTCCGATGAGCTGAAAGGCCGAATAGGTTGCTCCAACGATCCCGTAAATCAGGGCATTGCCACCCAGATCCTCGATCAGATAGACGAGGAAGGGGATGATGATGCTGTAGCCCAGAGTGCCGATGAAATTAACGCTCAGCAGCGGCAGAAGCGGACTGTTTTTCTTTACTGTTTTTGTCATGTTTAATAATGTACTGGTTGTGTGGCCGTGTTGACAATCTTTCATTTTCTGAGATCGGGTTCGCTTTTATGCCGTTTTAAGACATGTAGCGGTTTCGTTGACAGTAACAGCGATAAAAAGGGATCAGGTGGAGTGACTTATTCTACGCCTTAATTGAAATCTGTGTGTTTTCCTATTCCTCTGGCTTGTTGCCCCTCTTGATTTTAGGAAAAAACATGCCTACTCGCTGTTTGTACCGGATGTACTGATCTCCAAACTGTTCTATCAGAACAGCCTCTTCGGCTCCCGCTGTTGGATAAATTCCAGTAAGTATCAATAAGGTGGGAATCAGCAGCCAATAACTGAGAAGAACAAGGGCGAGTCCGGCGGTAATAAGCATATAAGAGACATACAGCGGATGCCTAATAATCCTAAAAGGACCTTTTTGAATCAGCTTATGGTTTTCTAACGTACCTGATGGCGCGGGACGCAGATATTTCCCTACAACGATAATGTTTATATTGTAGGTAACTGCGCCTGTGTAAAAAATAATGAATCCGATGATTTGAATTACCGTTTGATGAGGTGAAGCAAATTTCAGCCATCCGAAAACACTGTGAAATCTACTTGGAAACTGGAAGACGATACCGCCTATCCAGGTCACCCACATGCCTACTACGCCAGCTACCAGCAAGTAAAAGTAAAATTTTTTATAAACAGCTTTCTTACCAGATTTCCCTTTGCG
>CAYMGP010000007.1:74321-75506 GCA_964390045.1 uncultured Spirochaetaceae bacterium
GCAGCTATCAGAAGATCCATAGGACCAATTGGGGTACCTCTTGATTCCAGAGAAGCCCTTATACCTCCGTAGACTGCGGCTGCGCCTTGATCGAAATCCAGAATAGTGAGCGGTACAAGGAACTCAAGCAGGGCGATTCTATTCTGGTCGGTTTTCTGACTGCGGTAGACCCCATATTCCAGTTCGGCGATTGTGATAGTTGACACTGCAACGTCTTCCGGTTGTTTCGACCGAAGGCGCGCTAGCGCCGACGCCGGTTTCTTATTGATTATGTAGATGCACGTATTTGTATCTAAGAGGTACTTCACTCAATTGTATTCCGCTCTTCCAGGATGCCTTGCTCTCTACTGAAGTTGAAAAAGTCGTCCGAGAACTTGTCGAGACTGTCAACAAGCGGTTTCCAGGGATCCTCATCCTTCGGTATCAGCATAACTACACCATTGACTTTCTTAACGAATACTTCATCTCCTGAGAACGCGTATTTCCTAGGCAGCCGCACCGCTTGGCTGCGGCCATTCTTGAATAGTTTTGCGGTTTCCATAATCATCTCCGGTGGTATATATCATAATATAGACCATGAGAAAGGCTCTTGTCAATACTGAGTTATTTACTGGGCTGGAATCCGGTACAAGCAAAGCTTGCAACTCGATTCGTCTTCCCGGACGTACGGCGCGGTATATAACTCCTCGAGTTGCCACAACCCTTCGTTTTCCATCACCCGCGTGGCATCCCGGAAATTCTCAGAGATCCAAGCTTCCATACGCACCGTTACACATATGTAACCGTTCGGATTCGTAATCCGGATGAGCTCGCGAAAAGCATCCGGGCCCAGGTGACCGATCGTGAACGTGCCGACGCTGATAATCGCATCGTAGCTGTGCGTCGGTATGTCTATCGCCTTCATCAAATCCGCCTGTAGGAGCTCGCGGTATACACCTTTTTCTGAAGCTTTGCTCAGCATATCCTTCGAATAGTCTAAGCCGTCTATAATCCGATATCCATGCCGGTGGAGAATATCACCGACGATACCGGTCCCGCACCCAACGTCGAGAATAGGCTTGTGTCTGTCATCCAAGCAGCGCTCGAGGGCTTCACATGCAAGCGCCGGTGCCACATATCCCATCGTATCGATGAGATCCTTGTCATAGGTCTCGGCCCACTCGCGGTAGGCATCCATGAGTTCCG
>CAYMGP010000008.1:0-71462 GCA_964390045.1 uncultured Spirochaetaceae bacterium
AGCTGTCGCGGTTACCGCCTCAACTTTGCCTGAAAAGGATTTTACCTGTTCCTGAGGAACTGGCTGATCGGACGAGTGCATTGCTATAAGCTCTTGGGTTATTTCACCAACCTTCTGGAGTAGTTCTTGTGTTTGTTGACTTAGGGCGGTCACTTTATCGAAAAGAGCATTATTGTGTCCGAGAAGCTTATTATTGTTGTGTTGAAGAGCCTTGTAGCTTTCTTCTGAGTCCCTTTTTCCTCTTTCATAATAGAAATGTGCTACAGCCAAACCGGTTAGAGCACCAAGGCCATAAAAAAGAAAATTTTGACCCCAATTCCAACTCACTCCAGAACCTCCCGCTCGATAAAGTCGAGCAGAACCTGTCGGATGCCGGTTGTTACGGCTATCCCTCTGCGAGGGAAATACTTAGTCGGTGTCACTATTTCCCGAGGGTGTAAGTGGACAGGTCCTCCAGCGCCAAAACCAGACGTAATTTTCCTCCCCTTATCTAAGGGTAGAATAACATAGCCGGCGTACTGTTACAAAATTCCGTGTTGTGTCAGATAAACAGTTCCTCGATCGACGGAATAAGGTCTCGCAGCTGCTCCGGCAACCAGTGTGTGTAGCCCGCCTGTACCGGGGTCAGCACGGGTTGAGGCACATTATCCGACCAGCCCATGTAGGCCCGTACTTTGATCGGGTCGCAACCTGCGGCCAGCAGGTGAGAGTTCAGCGAATGTCTCAGGCTGTGCGGAGTGATGTTTCTCGCTTTCCAATCGGTACAAGCTTTCTCCGTTCTCTCTGCCGCTTCCATGGCATGGGCAAAAGACTTCTTCCACCAGGTCACTCCAAAGCTCGAACCATCATCGTAACAGAAAATGAGATCAGACTCCGCGATCCTGATACTCTCTTCTTTCAGGCGCAACAACGGATCCAGCACTCCCGATGAAACGGGGATCCTGCGTTTCTTATTTGATTTGGGCAGCCCGAGGGTTTGAGCGTCTTTCCATGCCTGGCATACGTCTATCGTCTCTTCCTGGAAATCAACTGCAGCCGAGGTGAGCGCGAGAACTTCGCCGCAGCGCATCCCGGTCCTTGCTGCTACGTTAAACACACAGTAACTTTGCAGACCATCCCAAAGTCCGGGAACGTCTTTGAACAAGAAGGCGAGCTCGGCCTTGCTCAAGATTCCTCGCTCTTTCTTCTCGTGTTTGATAATCCCGATTTTGGCTCCTGGGTCGCTGTCTATGTCTTCTCGGAAGTGTGCCTCGGAGAGGATGGTTTTAACGGTTGCGATCACTTTGTTGACCGTGCTGATTCCTGCTTTCTGCTTGACCCGGTTCCGTAGCTCGAGAATGTCCGCTCGGCGGATCGCGCTGATACGTAGGTGCGGGAAGATCGGGTCTGCGAACACATATCTTTCCAACCATGTTCGGCTATTTCTGACGTGGGTTTTCCCTATGCTTTTTCCCTCATCCAGCCGGCGTTGAACTCGCGGGCAGGTCTCCCAGACGAAGTAGGGCTCGGCGTATTCGCGGAACGTTTTGTTGGATTGTCCGGTTGCTTCCATCAGCTTAGAAATGACTGCTAGCGCTTCGTGCTTGGTGGATTTCCCCGTGGATTTCCGAACCCGTTTGTTGCCCTGGTAATAGTAATAGTGCCAGCGGTTCCCTCGCTTGATGAGTGTGTAGTGACCGAACTGCGTGTATTTCATGGTGATATTCTCTGACACAATTTGAGTACAGTCAGGGTTTTTTGACAAAAAAATGACACAGTGTATTGAACTGTATCTTCTATTTCCTTGCTATGAAAGGGATTTTCTGTCCTCCTGAAAATGGTGGAATTTCAGACTATTCCTTCCAGGGGAAGATCATTCCTTTTAGGGTTCTTTTTCCTACCCGCTCACGATCCTCTGTAAGAAGAGCGTCCCACGGTATGTTTCGGCGCTGCTCGGGATTGTTTTCCAGATAATCGTACTTATACAGACGCAGCTTCAGAGCCACGTTCCACCACAAAAAAATCGAGGAAATTCCGGGCAGCAGAAAGGCTGTAAAAACGGAAAGTGCGAAGGTAGCCAGGGACCCGATGAGCAGCCCGATGGTGAATAGAGGATTGTCGAGCAGCAGCAAAAACATCTTTTTCAGGATCTTCTTGAAGTTCTTGTCCAGGCGTGCCTGGATGGAGAAGAAATATTGCAGAGCAAGGATCCAAAAAATCAGCACCCAGAAGAGAAACGAAGAAGCAAGGGGCCCCAGGAAGGACTGTAGTCCCCCGTATACTTGGAATGCCACTCTAAAAAGAAAAACGAGCAGCAGATTGATCATTGCGAACAGCAAACTGGTGGGGTAGGTCGCCTTCAGGTGGGATATGAAATCTTTGAACTCCGGTTTTGTATAATCGGCGATGATCGATGTCAGGGAGCTCACCACTCCTGAGTATACGAACAACACAGCCATTCCGATCCCCAGGGCTATGAAAAAAAGTACGGGAGCATCGCGAAATAGCAGGGGAAAGTATATAATGATCGCAAAGGCAACAATGAAGCCCAGGTTCATGATGACGATGCGGATGAGGTTGTCCCACATATCGAAGAATGATTTTTTTATGAGAAATCCGAACATGCCTCAACGTATCACGAAAGAAGCGAAAAAAACAAGGGAAAACAAAGAGGAGCACTGTTCTACAATCATATACATATGTTAAGATGTTTTTACCTTGACAGTAGTATCATTATCACGTATAATTCTAAAAAATCAGTAACACAGCACGCTGGCTGTTCCGGTTGCACAGATGGGTGATTCTGGGCCTCGCGCTTGGGAATTGCTGCGTATTTAGTAATAAGGTCGAGAGCGTACAGAATTGGTAAACTACTACGAGGTTCTGGATATTGACCCCGCCTGTTCGGCGGGAGACATCAAGCGTTCTTTTCGAAGAAAAGCAAAAGAGTTACACCCCGATCTGAGATACTCTCAGCGCGAAAACTCCGATGAGAGTATGAGGAAACTTCTGGCCGCATACGAGACGCTGAGCAATCCGAAGAAGAGAAGCGACTACGATCGCGCCTTCGCCCTTTATTTCTCCAAACCCAGATTCGACTATAGAGAGTATCTGCAGAAACGGAAAGACGACCTGAGAGCCCAATCCAAGCTATTATTTTACAACCTTCTGAACTCCGAGGCTGACCAGGCCCTAGACCTGTACGCATCGTTGTCTCAGAATCACGTAAACTTCTCTCTCGAGCGCTATCTCGGTCGTGAGGATTACATGGACTGTGTTTTCCTCCTCGCCGAGGCATTGGAGAAGAAAGGGAAATACATACGCGCCTGCGAGCTGTACAAGCACCTTTGCCTTATGGAATTCGAGGAGCCCTATTTCCATCATTTCCTCGATGAAGTAATAGAGAGACTTAGAAGCATCACCTGCTTCAAGATGGTGACCGCCCTTCCGGCTCAAACCTCGATCCTATATATCAAAGAGCTGATCCACTTTAACTTTTCCCGGAAAGACAATGCCTTTTTTTATAAAAAAATCGCTGAGATTTACTGCTCCCTCGGGGAGCGGAATCTTGCCCTGCAGTATCTCAATAAAGGTTTGAAGCTCGATCAGAAGCTGCCCGGAGTGAAAAAGCTCAAAGAAAAGATCGGTTACACGGAAATCACCGTGGGTTGATGCTATACTTGACAGTGCAACTTAAACGGCGGTACTTTTGGTGAAATGAAACGCATCAACCTTCTGATCATCATTCTTTTATTTGCATCTCAGGCGGTCTTCGCTCAGCTAATCGACAAACCCGTGGCCACGGTCAAGCTTTCCAAGTTTGAAGTGATATCCGTCAAACAATTTCGACAACAAATCGAAAACCTCGAGAAGCAAACAAAAAACAAGCTCTCCGCACAAGACCGTAGAAGACTGCTCGACCTGCTCGTCAGTGAGATTCTGATCAATCAGGCGGCGGCTATGGAAAATATCACAGTAACCCAGAACGAGCTCGATGCCCGAATCGATTTGGCCAGGCAAACGGGCGGGGCAGGGCTAAACCTCAATCGAGAGCTTACCGAACAGGAATTTAAATCGCTCCTCGCTCAATCCGGTTTGACATGGGAGCAGTACCTCGAACAACTCGAAAAGGCGGTTCTTCAGCAGAAATACGTCATGCAGAAGAAACAGGCAACTTTCGATAAGATTGCCGCCCCCACAGAAGAGGAGATCGAGGACTCCTACGAGTCGAACAAGACCGTATTTGTAGTTCCGGACATGGTTCGCTTCAAGCATATCTACATCGATACCCGTAATCTCGCTTCGAAAGCGGAAAAAGATAAAGCCGAGGTAAGAGCCGACGAGATAAACCGGGAGCTGCGTAATGGAGCGACTTTCGACGACCTGGTGGTGAAATACTCCGACGACAAAGCCTCTCGCTATAAGGGCGGTGATTTTGGTTACCTGAGAAGGGACGATCAAGCCCGCAAGCAGCTCCTGGGAAGAGAGTTTTTCGATACCCCCTTCAAACTCGGAGTCGGTGATATCAGCGGGGTCCTGCAGTCGAACATTGGTTTTCACATCATCAAGATTACAGAAAAAATACCATTCCGCCTGCTTGCTCTTGACGACAAGATTCCGCCCCAGAACCAAGCCAGCGTTCGCGATCAAATCAGCGCACAGCTCCTGCAGCGTAAGCAGGCCGAATACTATCAAAAGGCGCTCATGGAACTCTTGGAAGAGTTGAAAAAGAAAGCAGAGATAAAGGTCTTCGAGGAAAATCTGTCCTGGTAGTTAGAAAAAGTATGTCACCAGTATGGGCGCCAGAAGAAAAGGGAGAATACTAGCCTTTCAAGCCCTCTACAGCTACGAGTTGTGCGAACAACAGACAGAAGAGGGTGCAGGCGCGGTGGTCGATTTCCCCTGGATCGACGGCAAAAGCACGAGCAAGTTCAACGAGGAGAGTCTGGATTTCGGTCGCCTCATTGCAGAAGGTACGATAGAAAATCTTCAGGAAGTCGACGAACAGATCAAAAAACAGCTAGAACATTGGGATTTCTCCCGTCTCAACAAGGTAGATAAGGCCATCCTGAGAATCAGTGTCTACAGCCTCCTCTACCAAAGCGACATTCCCGCCTCCGTGACGATTGATGAGGCCATCGACATATCCAAGGAGTTTGGCACCGACGATTCGTACCGTTTTATCAACGGTGTACTCGATGGGATACGTAAACATATAAAGCCTTGAAACGAAAAAAATCCAAAACCCGTCTTCTGATTTTCATTGCCCTGATCGCTCTTGTTGCTGCCGCCGGCTTGATCTTTGCGCTGCTCAGGAGAAATACAACCCTATCGGTTCGTTCGCAGAGGATACACGATCTTCTTGCCGCGGCGGATTACGATATCTCCCTTGGCTATTATCGCAAGAGCCTCGAGAGCCTGCAGAAGGCCATGGGCACGGCACAGGGAGAGTACAATTATCTCAGGATTCTCAAAAGAGCGTATATTATATCAGACAATTTAGAAGATTACTGTATACTGTATAAGCTTTCTCGCCAGGCGCAGGAAAAGATCCCGGGAAGCAGGGATCTGAAGTGGATATATCTCTATTCTGCCATACGTTGCGAACTGGCAGAACAGGCGGCCTGGAAACAGCTCGAGCGTAAAACCAAAAACCAAGACACGCAGTATCTTCAGGCAGAGGCTTACCTTCGAGGTCTCCTCGATGCAGCTGCGGTGCCCGAGGCGGATCTCGATTCGCAGTTGAAGAGGATTTTGTCCCTGGTACGGCAACGCGATCCCTATCAGCTCCAACGACTCGGCACCGAGCTCGATGAATCCCGGATACAACTGGATGCCGCTGTGCTGTGGATGCAGGAGGGGGATGCGCAGAGCGCCTGGGCAATCATCGAGGGAAATGAAGAAGACCCATTGTTTACAGAGCCGGGTATCTACATTGCCTACGATGCGGGATTCGAGGAAAAAGCGCTATCGTATCTTGAAACGTATCCTGCGACTCTTGACAGAAGCGATCTGCTGATCATGCAAGGCGACATCAACCTGCTTTTAGGAAACAAAAGCGAAGCGATCCGGCTTTACAAGCGCGTGGTCGACGCAATCCCCGGGTATTCCTGGATACCGTATCTCAACCTTGCTCTCCTTACAGAGAGCGACGGCGACAGAGGATCTGCTCTTGAGTTTAGAAGAAGAGCGTTTTTGAACTTTCCAGATAGCGAAGAAGTCGTTGTTTCCTACGCACAAAGTCTTTCTCTGGGCGGGAAAAGAAAGTCGGCCCGCGAGATCGTCGAGCAATACGTCGAAAAACACCCCAGCAGCTACAAAGCCCTGCTTCTGCTGCTCGATCTCAAGGACACGGCCTCGTCTCCGGCATTGTACCAGGCCGGCCTCTGGAAGCTGTACAATGAGCATCCGGACAGCGCTCTGCTTTGCAGAAAGCTGTTTCTCTACCTGATCGAACTCAACGATCTGTCCGGAGCCGCGACCGCTCTCAGGCACTATGAATCGACGGTGCAAGCGATCAAGCAACCGTGGGTGTTCGACTACAAGGCGCGGCTCGCCGCCCTGAACGGAGATCTCGCCGCAGCCGGCGAGCTTCTTCGGAAAAGGTTGGAAATCTCGGAAAGCTGGCGGGCAAGGTACAATCTTGCGCTTCTGCTGTCCCGGGCCAGGCAACCCGAGCAGGCGATCGAAGCTCTGATTGCTGCTGAAAACAGCCTGCTGTCGCCACGTCAGGGCGGTGTTGCTGCAGCAGGTTACGATCTTCGACAATCACAAGCCTTCCGCTCGCGCATCAGATCCAGGATCGGCGAGCAGTACCTTGCACTGGGCGATCAGGATGCAGCCCGTCGGGAATGCGAATATGCCATAGACCTGGATGTCAGCAACTTCCACGCCCACCGAATTCTGAGAATCCTTGAAGGGGAGTGAGAAACATGCTACTGTTGCAACAGAAAATGCCGGCTGCAAGCAGTCGAGGGCAGATATTCTGATCCGGTCACCGGTTCAAGCAAGGAGCTAATTATGGCCACACGAAATGACATGCCACACAACTGCATAATCGGCGAGAATTCTGTTTTCGAGGGAAAATTCTACGTAAGCGGATCGATCCTGATAGAGGGCAAGTTCGACGGAGAGATCAAGACAGAAGATCATCTGACTGTAGGTCCGAGCGGAAAGGTGAAAACGAACATCTATGCCCGCCGAGTTACGATTGCCGGAATCTTGATTGGCAATATCACGGCGAGCGAAGAGGTCAATCTATTGGAAAACGGCAGGGTCCTCGGCAATATTAACACGCCCAAGCTGAATGTAGAGGACGGAGTACTTGTTCAAGGAATGGTCACCATCTCCAACGGGCGACCGGAAAATGTGTCTCAGCTGATTCGCGAATCGTTCGGTGAAGAAGCGGAAGCTCTTTTTTCCACAGTCCGGGAAGCGACTCCTAAAAAAGAAAAACCGAAAGAGAGCACACCCGAACCCAATGATAAAACTTAAAAACTACACTGAAATCGAAAAAATACGCGAAGCCGGCTCAATCCTGGCCGAAACACTGGGAAAACTGGAAAAACTGGCTGAGGCGGGAATCACTACGGCTGAATTGGACAGTTTTGCCAGGCAAACAATCCAAGCCAGGGGTGCGAAACCCGCCTTTCTTGGCTATATGAATTATCCGGCTGCTCTCTGCGTATCCGTCAATGAAGAGGTGATACACGGTATCCCGGGCAAGAAAAAGCTGAAAAAAGGCGATATCGTCAGCCTCGATCTGGGCGTAAACCTCGGCGGGTACTTCAGCGACGCCGCAGTAACTCTCCCTATAGGAAATTTATCCGCGGAGCGGGAAAGGCTGGTGCGGGTAACCCGGGAATGCCTGGATCTGGGAATAGGGCAGGCTGTATGCGGAAACAGAATCAGCGACATCTCGGCGGCTATATACAATCATGCCAAAGCTCACTCTCTGGCCGTGGTACGGCAGTACTGCGGGCATGGAGTGGGATTCGCCCAGCACGAAGAGCCCCAGATACCCAACTATGTGTCTCGCGGACCGAATCCCCGCCTCAAATCAGGAATGGTCATCGCCCTGGAGCCTATGGTAAACATAGGAACCTGGGAGGTCGAGCTTCTCGAAGACAATTGGACAGTGGTAACGGCGGATCGTCGTCCTTCGGCCCATTTCGAGCATACAATCGCTGTCCTGGCGGGCCATACTGAAATCCTTACGCTGCATCCTTCCCTCGCGCGGGTGTAAGACATGAAAAAGATCTTTCTGCCGTATCGCACGGTACGCAACAATGCCATCAAATTGGCATATCAGATCTATAAGTCCGGATTCATTCCCGATGTAATCTACGTGTCCCTGCGCGGAGGCGCCTATCTCGGCAATGTAATCAGCGAGTATTTCAAATTCATCAGGCAGGAGGACCGCCCCGTGTACTACGCCTCGGTGGTGGCCCGTTCCTATTCGGATGTGAAAGTACAGCAGCGTATCAAGGTCGAAGGCTGGACCTACAATCCGGCCTACCTACGACAGGGCGACCGCGTCCTGATCGTGGATGATATCTTCGACACGGGCCGCACGATCAATCACCTGGTGGAGATCATCCTCAAGATCGGGATTCCGCGCAAAGATATCCGCATCGCGGTTCACGACTACAAGATCCGCAACTATGTCGAAGAACAACTTCCCGTGCGTCCCGACTACTACTGCAAGAAACATGTGGTGAATAAGGAAAAGGATGATTTCTGGATCCACTACAGCAGCCACGAACTGGTGGGCCTCACTCAACAGGAGCGGGAGGAAAACTACTACGCCGAGGACGGCGAGCTCCGCGAAGCAATGGAGTTTCTCTTCGTAAACAACGAGTAGATTTCTATTTGATTGGGCGGGTTAAATCCGCCGGCTCGCTGGATAACCCGCGGCCGCGCGATTATTTGCTGGCTTCCTGCACCCAGATCCACTCAGGGGACTCGTAGTCGGCCCGCCACAGCCCGGCACCTGCAGTGCAGGCGAACAGGGTATCGGGATTCGGGGTTGGATCGGCGAGGAATCGGTTGATGCTGCCGTTGCGCATCACACTGATATCATAGTCTGCATAGCGCGTGATGCTGTCGATGCTGCCCGCTCCGAGGATAAAGTAACCCCCGCCCTGGCTTCCCACGTAGATATCGCTGCTGGTGGTCTCGAGCTCCACGAAGTGGGTGAAACGAACGGGATCATCGTCTACCTCGATTTCGGCCGAGGAGGTCCAGGTACCGTCGTAAGACCAAATCTTCCCGTCTTTTGTCGACAGATACATTTTTAACTTGTCAGAGGAGTATAGCAATCCGCTGTAGACTTTCCCTTCGGTAATGCTCGGATAACCGACCTCTCCACTGTGTTGGGTGAAGTCAGGGGGGGGTGCGACAGTATCCGAGTAGAGGTTCGGGCCGGCGGTTACCCACCGTTCGGGACCCGGATACACCACGATGTCGGTGATCGGCGCGGTAGGGTTGATGTCGAAAGTAAGTGCGGAAAACGTCGTTCCAAGAAAATCGGACTCGTACAGGAAGTATTCTTGGGGCGACACCGAGGTATCCGCCACCGTGACGTAGAGATTAGCTCCCGCCGTCTTGATCATCCCGATCGGTTTATCCACGACTACAGCGTTGAAAGCCGTGTTGTCCCAATCTCCCTTCGAGGGTGGATTAGCGTCGGTTCTGTACAACCCATATTCGGCTCCGGACATCGAAAAAAAACCGGCGTACAGGTATTCGTCGCTAAAACTGTCAATATATACCTCGACGGTGGCGCAGCGCGCGCCAGACTCGGGAGGGGATACTTCCTCCCACTTGGAACCGCTTTCGGTACGCGTATACAGCGTATCGGCGGCCAAGTAGTAGCGATTCCCGACTTTGACGATCTCCCAGACCGTGATGTTTTCTGCAAGGCCCTTGTCTTCAATCAACTCCCGCTCGGTCGCCAGGGTAAAGAAGATGGGATCGAGACCTGTGTCGGTACAACCGCTGAGAGCAAAGACCAGTGCAACAATGAGTACTATTATCGGTGCGATTATCCGTAGAAGTTTCATTTCAAGCATTCCTCTAGAAATTATACTGGGCCGTGGCTGTAATTTCCAAAAAGTGGCCCATTGTAGACTTGCTTTTGTCTTTCCACGGTTGGAGAATCCACCAGTACACGAAATTCAAACCGAAGCCCCACGATAGATTGTACTTCCAAATCGAGGAAAATCCAGGCTTGATGATCCAGTTGATGTGGTTCTGCTCTTCGTAATCGAGAATCGTAAAACCCGTACCTAGATACACGGGAATCTCAAAGGGAAAGAAATGAAAGATATAGGAACCCTTTACGGTGATGGGCAGCATGTAGAGGACGTTCTCCTGGATGGTTTTTCCGAACATGCCGCCGATCTCGGCACCGACCATCCAATTGTTGCTCAGGTGGATACCCCACTGCAGTGATCCGGCGCCTCCAAGCTTGGGATTTCTTGACTCGTAAAAGTCGCCCGTTGCTATGGATTGAATACCAAGCGGGATGAAAAGCCCCGCACTGAGCGAGATAGACTGTTGACCGAGGGAATAGATAATCAGCGGCTGTTCCTCTTCCGGCTCTTCCTCCTGGGCCAGAATCTGCTGGCAGGGAAGATAGAGCAGCAGAGCCGCGAAAAGTAAGATCCAAATCAATCGTTTCTGCAAAGCATTCTCCTGGAAACCCTACGGTTTTGTGCTTCCAGAGTCTATCACTGTAGGATTTTTTGATCAAGAACAACGAACCGATAGATATTTTATGACAGATATTCTATAATACGCAGACTTCAAAGGAATTGCATGTACCATGACACGACGGATTGTTCTTGTATTGGCCGTTGCCCTGCTGGCATCCTGCATCGGAATCGAAAGCGGAATACGCCTGCGCCAGGACGGTTCTGGCGAATTGATCCTCTCCTATAAGATCTCTCAATTCCTCAAAGAGCTTGACGTCGGCCGCGAGGATAAGAGACTGCCTCTTCCCGTATCAGAAGAAGAGTTCCGCCGCACGGCGAGCTCCATCGAGGATTTACGCCTTCTAGACATAGATCAGAGCGAAGATGAGGAAAATGTATACATAAAAGCGCGTCTCGAGTTCGATTCCATAGAAGCGTTGAACGAGCTCGGACAGGCGGGGGAGTCCGAGCTGAGCCTGGAATCGAGCGGCGAAACAAGCGTATTTCGGCAGGTTATTTCTTCCGGGCAAAACGGTGAACAGGTCACGGAGGACTCCCTGAAAATGATAGAAACTTTTTTTGAGGGGTACGAGCTTTCCTACAAAATCACAACGCCGCGGGACGTACTGAATCATTCCCTCGGCACCCTATCCGAAGACCGAAGGACAGTGACCTATACTGTTTCGGTTGCAGAGCTGCTGCAGGAATCCGAACCCCTCGTTCTCGAAGTTGTCTGGTAACAGGAGGAGAATCCATGAAAAACACTCTCGCTAAGGCGCTCGCTACGGCGCTCGCGTTTCTGTTGCTGATCATCCTGGCGGGATGTACGAGCGCACCCGTCCCCACGAAGCCCACAACGACAGATACGACCGGACCTGAAGCTTCGAGCGAGCCCGCCGCAGTAGGCGAGGACCGGGAGGAGCAACCGGTCGCACCGGCGGGAGATCTCGCCGAACGGCTCAACGAGTATCTTGATAATGGACTGCAAAAGATAGACCAGGGAATGATTTCCGAAGGGGTCAACCAGCTGGTCTCGATACTGGCTGAGACGGATTCAGCAGGCGATCGATCGGCCGCTGTTCAGAAGGTCGTTGCCACCGCCGAGACCGAGCTCACAAAAATCGGCGCCGGTCTTGAGTTGGAAGCGGGAACGGAATGGATAGACGCCAATAAGAATCAGATCAGCGGCAGCTCGATCGACGTGGGCACGGAGAAAGCCTTGAATCCGAGCGTGATTTTAACGTTCAATTTCGGCGCGGGCAAGGCTCTCGTTACAGGAGCTCCCATCTACTTCGAGTTCGTTCAGGGCTCCGGACTGCTCACGAACTTCGTAGCCACCAGTGACTACGGCCAGGCCAACTGCGCCATAGCGCGTTTGGAAAATCCAAATGCAGAAACAATCGTGCGCGCCTCCCTGGTCTATCGGGTGAAAGGGTATTCGTATCCCTTCCAGGGCATCATAAAGGACTTCGTGTTCGTCCCGCCCTCCCGCAAGGCCACTATACTGGTCCTCGAGAAAAGCCAGGATATGATCAACCAAGACCCGGTAATCCTCGATGCGGTATTCAACCGTCTCAAGGACATGGCCTTCGACTTCAGTCAGTACAATGCCGTGCTGCTCGGAGATGAGTTTATGAAGGTATTCGGGGGTGACCCGCAATCCATCAGACAAATGGGATTGGAAAAAGAGGTATCGTATCTTGTGATGGTGCTCAACGATGGGTACTACGTCAACCAGGTGGAGATGGGAGGGAAAAAATACAACATTTTCAAGTCCAGAACAAATGCCACGACGCGTATCATTCGCGTCTCCGACGGTAAGATCATGTACTCCGGAATCGTTCAGGATGTGGGCGGCCAGGGAGGCACTTCACAAAAAGCGGTTATCGACGGCTTCAGGAACGCGGCCGAGGCGATGGCGGGAAAGCTGCAGGCGGACTACTCAAAAATAGACGAAGTGCTGGCCGGGTCGACCGAGTAGAACGGGGATAGCTCACATGCCGATGCGCAAGCTGCTGCATAAGTTCATCAGCATTCTGAGGTTGGAGCTGGAAGACCTGGAAGATGACGTATGTGACCTGATCGAGCTGCTGGAGAAGCGTAAAGACAGCCGGGAGATCACGAATTACGTGTACCTGGGCAACAAGGGCGTGTTGATGAACGATATCGCTTGCATAAAAGAGCTTCTCGACGACATCGCCACCATCGATGCCTACAAGTACAAATCCGTCGAAGTCATGATCGAGGATGTTGAAACCATAATCGAGAAAAAGATCCGTGAGGGTGCCTTTCCCGAAATGATGCACAATCTGGTACAGAGAAAATTTGACAAGGTCAAAAAATACATTATGCAATCACAAGCGGAACTATAATTGAATTTCACACGGCGGTTTGGTATTTTCTGACCGTGACATCAAATATATACAGTAAGAGGATACGATGGACATACAGTTGCAGGATCTAATCGAAAAAATAAAAACTGAGGGCATCAAAACGGCCGAACAGCAGTCCAGCCACCTGTTGAAAGAGGCGGAGCACAAAGCTAACGATATCATTGCCGCTGCTCACAAGGAAGCCTCCCAAATCATAGCAGAGGCCAAGAATGAAATGGCGCGTTTCGAGCAAACGGCAAAGCAGGCTGTAGAACAGGCCGGCAGAAACACAATCCTGAGCTTGAAAACGAACATCGTAAAAATATTTGACGAGCTCTTGGAACAGGAGACCAAGGCGGCATTTTCACAAAAGGTACTGGAGGAGGTCGTCGTTTCACTGGTCAAGGCCTGGAACAAGCAACAGGTTTCGGATATCCAGGTGCTCCTTGCTCCCAAGGATCTGAAAAAAATAGAAAAACAGCTCAAATCCCGGCTGGCGGCGGAGTTGAAAAAGGGGGTTGAGCTGAAACCCTTTGCCGAGCTCGGAGCGGGTTTTAGAATCGGGATGAAGGACGGGTCTGTCTACTATAATTTCACAGATCAGGGTATCGCCGAAATCCTTGCCGAATTCCTGAATCCGAAGATCTCTGAAATCATTCAAAAAGCTGTGGAAGAGGAGAGTTGAGTCGTTTGTACTACTATTTAGCTGCCTCTCTTCCTATGCTCTTATATGAAACGGAAAAAACGATGCCCGCCGATGAGTTTGTAGGCATTTGCGCGCAGCATCTCAGTGACCGGGATTACCGGCTTCTCTGCACCGCAAGTATCAGCGACTTGAAACCAAAAGTTCCGAGCAATCGTACCCTTGATCGGTGGAGAAGGTGGGAAACGAGCCTGCGCAATGAGTTGGTAACGCTGAGGGCCAAAAACAGGAAAGTCGAGGTCGACAGGTACCTCGTTGAATCACCCGTCATCTCCACGACTCAAGCAGTCGCCCGGGAGGCTTTCGACCAGGAATCGCCGCTTCAGGCCGAGGAACTGTTGAATCGTGCCCGGTGGGCTACCCTCGATGAATTGGAGGTCGGGCATTACTTCGATATTGAAAGAATTCTTGTGTACTACCTGCGTCTGCAGGTACTGCAGCGCAAGGCGATGCTGCTCGAGGAAAAAGGGCTTCAAGCATTCGAGCGGATCTACGCCGCCATGACTGAAACGATCTATGGGTAGTAGCTCAAGCGGAGACTATTGAAATGGCAAACAATGTTGGAAAAGTAGTGGGAGTCACGGGCAACATGATTACCGTGGATACCAAAGACGATGTGTTCATGAACGAAGTGGGTTACGTCGTCGTTGACGACAGAAGGCTGAAATCTGAAATCATCAGGATTCGCGGCCGACGCGCGGAGCTTCAGGTATTTGAAATGACCCGCGGGATCGGCATCGGAGATGATGTCGAGTTTTCAGGCGAGCTCCTTTCGGTACAGCTCGGACCGGGGCTGCTGGGCAAGATCTACGACGGGCTTCAAAACCCACTACCGATCATCGCCGAGAAGTATGGTTTTTTCCTGCAGAGGGGGGTGTATCTCTCGCCCCTGTCTGACGAACAGAAGTGGGAGTTCACTCCTGCAGTGAAGCCGGGCGACACGGTCAGCCAAGGGCTCACACTCGGTATTGTTCCTGAAGGCATGTTCAAACATCGGATCATGGTCCCCTTCAATTTCTACGGAAGCTACACGGTGAAGTCCGTGGCTGAGGCCGGTTCCTATACGATAGCGGACAAGATCGCGGAGCTTAAGGATTCCAAGGGGAACGTCCTTCCCGTTACGATGTCCTTCCTCTGGCCTGTGAAGCGCCCGATTCAGGCCTACGACGAAAGACTCAAACCCGCCGAGCCGCTCATCACTAAGGTGCGCATCATCGATACCTTCTTCCCGGTAGCCCGCGGCGGCACCTACTGCATACCGGGACCGTTCGGCGCCGGAAAAACCGTGCTTCAGCAGATCACCAGCCGAAACGCCGAAGTCGATATAGTGGTCATCGCCGCCTGCGGCGAGCGGGCAGGCGAGGTAGTGGAAACCTTGAGGGAATTTCCCGAGCTGATCGATCCCAGGACGGGAAAGTCCCTCATGGAACGGACGGTAATCATCGTGAACACCAGTTCGATGCCCGTCGCTGCCCGGGAAGCCTCGGTATATACGGCTGTAACGATCGCCGAATACTACAGGCAGATGGGACTGAACGTGCTGCTGCTGGCCGATTCCACCTCGCGCTGGGCTCAGGCGATGCGGGAGATGTCGGGCCGTCTCGAAGAAATACCCGGCGAAGAGGCCTTTCCCGCCTATCTGGAATCCGTTATCGCCAGCTTCTATGAAAGGGCGGGAATCGTACGCTTAAAGGACAAGACGCTGGGATCCGTCACCATAGGCGGTACGGTAAGCCCCGCTGGAGGCAACTTCGAAGAACCTGTCACCCAGTCCACGTTAAAAGTAGTGGGCGCATTCCACGGCCTGTCGCGCGAGCGATCCGATGCCCGCAAGTACCCCGCTATCCATCCGCTGGATAGTTGGAGCAAGTACAGAGGTGCCGTGGACGAGCGCAAAGTCGAGTACGGGCGGCATATACTGTTTCGAGGCAATGAGATCGACCAGATGATGAAAGTCGTGGGTGAAGAGGGAACCAGCCTGGATGATT
Organism: uncultured Spirochaetaceae bacterium; assembly: GCA_964390045.1. GTDB lineage: Bacteria > Spirochaetota > Spirochaetia > SZUA-6 > DRHE01 > CAYMGP01. Next base: position 15,740 of record CAYMGP010000008.1, read on the forward strand.
ACATCGTCTATCTTAAAAGCGATTTCCTCGACGCCGTATATCTGCAGCAAAACGCTTTCGATCCGGTGGATGCGGCCGTGAGCACGGATCGGCAGAGATACGTCTTCGACCTTATCCTGCAGATCCTGATCGCTAAGCTCGATCTGAGCGATAAGGCGGCGGCAAGGACCTTCTTTTACCAGCTGCGTCAGAGATTTCTCGATTTGAACAGCTCCCAGTGGAATACGGAATCGTTCAAAGAAATCGAGGAAGAAATAAAGAAGATGGTAGAGGAAAAGAAAACAGGTATCCGGGAGGATGGACGCAATCTCTTGGGTACATCGGCAGAAAAAGAGGAAGCAGAAATCAATGCGTAAGGTCTATAGTAAAATCAACGAGATAGCGGGAAATGTGATTACGGTCACCGCCACCGGGATTCGCTACGGAGAGCTGGCTGTGGTCAGCTCCAGCCACGGGCAGTCCCTCGCCGAAGTAATCCGACTGGCCGAGGACAAAGTAGTGCTCCAAGTGTACTCAGGGTCGCGGGGCATCTCTACGGGCGACGAAGTGCGCTTTCTCGGGCATCCCATGCGGGTTTCCTTTTCCGACGATCTGCTGGGGAGGGTATTCGACGGCGGCGGCAAACCGCGGGACAAAGGACCGGAGCTTTCAGAAAACCTGATCGAGATCGGCGGCCCTTCCGTTAACCCGGCCAAGCGGATCATTCCCCGCAATATGATCCGCACAGGCATACCAATGATCGATTTGTTCAACACCCTGGTCGAATCGCAGAAGCTTCCCGTTTTTTCGGTTTCAGGGGAACCTTATAATCCCCTCCTGGCTAGAATCGCCATGCAGGCCGAAGTGGACATGATTATTCTCGGGGGCTGCGGCTTGAAATTCGACGACTACCTGTACTTCCGGGACACGCTCGAGCAAGGCGGGGCGATGAGCCGGGCTATCTTCTTCGTCCATACAGCGGCGGATCCGGTTGTCGAGGCGCTGCTCGTTCCCGACATTTCCCTGGCTGTAGCGGAGCGTTTCGCTCTGAAGGGCCGCCGGGTTCTGGTACTGCTTACAGATATGACAAATTTTGCAGATTCTTTGAAAGAAATAGCCATCACGATGGAGCAGGTACCCTCCAATCGCGGCTATCCAGGCGACCTGTACAGCCAGCTCGCTTCCCGCTATGAGAAAGCTGTAGACTTCGAAGGAGCCGGTTCCATCACGGTGCTGGCCGTTACAACCATGCCGGGCGACGATGTGACCCATCCTGTCCCTGACAATACGGGCTATATAACGGAGGGTCAGTTCTATCTCCGCAACGGAAGAATCGAACCCTTCGGCTCTCTCTCCCGTCTCAAACAGCTCGTGAACAAAGATACCAGAGACGACCATCGTTCTCTCATGGATGGCATGATCAAGCTGTACGCCGCCTATCTCGAGTCCGTGGAGAAGAAGGCCATGGGCTTCCGGATGTCGGAGTGGGATGAAAAATTACTCAAATACGGAACGACCTTTGAGCACGAGATGATGGACCTCTCGGTCAACATCCCTCTCGAAGGAGCTTTGGACAAGGGGTGGCAGATTCTATCCGATTGTTTTACTCCGGAAGAGACGGGCCTGCGCACCGAGCTTATCAAGACGTTCTGGCCGGGAAACGGACAGAACAAGGCCGAATCGCAAGAGTAGCTCGTGGCCAAGATCAAATACACGAAAAACGAGCTCAAGAGACAGAAAGACGCCCTCAAGCGTTTCTTACGTTACCTGCCCACACTCGTACTGAAAAAACAGCAGCTGCAGATGGAAATTCGCAAAGTGGAGGCCCAGCAGGCGCGGCTCGCCAAACAGAGAAAGGCGTTGTTTTCAGAAATGCAGCGCTGGATCGCGGTATTCGCCGAGGATGTCGGTTTCAACGAAATTCTATCCGTCAAAGAGATCGAGACGGAGGCCGGCAATATCGCAGGTGTGGATATTCCCGTGTTCGTTGGCATCGAATACCTCGAGCAGCCCTACGATCTGTTTGTCCTACCGCTCTGGGTCGATACTGCGATCGATAAAGTAAAAGATCTCTGTACCCTGGATGTGCAGATCCATATCAGCGAGCAGCAGGCCGAGCTGCTCGGCGAGGAGCTGCGTATCACCAGTCAACGAGTCAATCTCTTCGAAAAAGTAAAGATTCCCGAAACCCGGGAGAATATAAGAATCATCCATATCTATCTCGGGGACGAGCAAACCGCCGCCGTGGTGCGTGGGAAAATTGCTAAGAACAAACTGGTAAGGGAAAGCGCATGATCGTCAAGATGAAGAAGGTTTCGATTGTCATCTTCGATCGCTTCCGCGACAGTGCGCTGAAGGACCTGCGCAAAGTGGGGCTGGTTCATATTGAACAACGACCCGCGACCAGCGAGGAGCTGGGTCGCTTCGGCGAGGAAAAAGTGCTGTTGGAGCGTGCCTCTTTTCTCTTGCCTGAAGAGGAGAAGAAAGAGGGCAAAGGCAGGCGAAAGCGCATCGTGCGGTCTGCAACGGAAGCTGATTTGGAGCGCTGCCTGGAGATCGCCGAGGAAGTAGCCGCGCTCAGCGAAAAAACCCGGTCTGCAAAGGAAAATATAGATCACCTGATCAAAGAAAGGCAGCGTTTCTCGGCTTGGGGGGAATACGACCCGGAGGAAATTCGCGAGCTTGCCGATAAGGGTGTTTTTATCGCCCTCTATGAGCTCGGCAGCAGTCAGTTCAAGCAGCTGCCCGAAGATGTCGAACCCTTCGTATTATCCAAGACGAAAACCTCGGTTCGCTTCTCTGTGGTAGGCGTGGGCAAACCCGTGGAACTTGAATACGAGACGCTGCCGCTGCCCGAACGGGGCCCTAAAAAGATAGACAGGCTCATCGCTGAGGCGGAGAAGGAACTGCAGGGCCTGGAAAGCCGTTTGCTTCACCTGGCGGGCGAACGCGCTCGGATTCAGGCTTCCCTGAAACGGCTTGGTCAGAAGATCGACTTTGAGCAGGTTCGTGCCGGCATGATCGGAGCTGATGAGTTGAGCTATCTCACAGGCTACATTCCAGCAAAACGAACGGATGCTCTCAAGCTGGCGGCAGCAAAAAGCGGTTGGGCACTGCTGATAGAAGATCCTGCAGAGGAGGATCCGGTACCGACGCTGGTGGAGAATCCGAGATGGATCCGGATCATTCGCCCGATTTTCTCCCTGATGGAAACAACTCCGGGATACAGGGAGTTTGACATCAGTTTCTTGTTCCTGCTTTTTTTCAGCTTGTTTTTCGCCATGTTGATCGGGGACGCGGGCTACGGCATCGTTCTGTTCCTGCTCACCGTGCTGGGACGAATCAAGATGCGCAAGAGCCCTGCCGGACCGTTTTTCCTCCTGTTCGTACTCAGCGGCGCCACCATCGTTTGGGGAGCGCTGTCGGGAACCTGGTTCGGGGTCGAGGCCCTGGCCAGCCATCCCCTGCTGTCCAGGATCGTCATTCCCGAGATCGCCAGTTTCGGAGTCGAGAATACAAAAGCGGTGATGCTGATCTGCTTCTTGATCGGGGCGGTGCACCTCAGCATCGCCCGCGCCTTGAGCTTTATCAGGAAGCTTCCCCGACTGGCCGCCTTCAGCGAGCTCGGCTGGCTGACGATTCTTTGGGGCATGTTCTTCGTGGTACGCTATATCGTGCTGCAGGAAGCCCTCAATCCGGTCGGGATTTGGCTTGTAGCAGCCGGTCTGCTTCTCGTCGTGCTGTTCGGCTCGCAGAAAGGCAAATTTTTAAAGGGATTTCTCTTCGGATTAGTGAGTCTACCCCTCAGCCTGCTCGATGCCATCAGCGCGTTTTCTGATATTGTATCCTACGTGCGCCTGTTCGCAGTAGGACTGGCTACCGTGGCTGTGGCAGCCAACTTCAACGCCATGGCCGCTGAGGTCGGATTCGGAATCCCGTCGGGTCTGATTTCAGCCTTCATTCTGTTTTTCGGCCACACGCTGAATATAGTGATGGGGGCCATGTCGGTAATCGTTCATGGAGTGCGCCTGAATATGCTCGAGTTTTCAGGGCAGCTCGGGATGGAATGGTCGGGCATTCCCTACAAACCATTTAAAGAAATTCATGCAGAAACCCCGGACGGGGAAAGGAGAAAAGAGTAGATGGATATAGGTCAAATAGGATTCGCAGCGGCCATTTCACTGGCAGCCATAGGTTCAGCCCTGGGTACAGGTATCGCCGGTATGGCGGCGATCGGTGCCTGGAAAAAGTGTTTCGCCCAGAACAAGCCGGCCCCTTTCCTGGCTGTTGCCTTTGCCGGAGCACCGTTGACCCAGACGATCTACGGATTGATTCTGATGAACGCCCTGATCGCCTCGACGGCGGGCTCCATGACCAAGCTCGGGGTCGGTGTTTTCGGAGGCGCCGCCATCGGCTTCTCCGCCCTGCTTCAGGGCAAGGCCGGTGCGGCGGCCTCGGATGCGCTGGGTGAAACAGGCAAGGGATTCGTCAACTATCTTATGGTCATCGGTATCGTAGAAACGGTGGCGCTGTTCGTCATGGTCTTCTTGATGGGCGCGGTCGGATGAGGTGAGCCTGTCTGTCGGAAGGCGAAAGACACGTCCCGTTCCAGTAGGCCGAGTGCTCGTCGGCGGAGGGGCACCCATATCCGTTCAGACGATGTGGAAGCAGCCCCTCAGCCAGCACTCGCCCGCCGAAACAATCGCCGCAACGATCGAGGGAATCCACAAACTGGAAAATATCGGCTGCGAGATACTGCGTTTTTCCGTTCCCGACATGCAATCTGCAGAAATCCTGGGAAAGGTAGCCGGCAACGTCGAGCTTCCCTTGGTGGCGGACATTCATTTCGATCACCGTTTAGCCTTACGCTGCCTGGATTTTCCCATTGCCAAGATCCGTATTAATCCGGGAAACATAGGAAATCGAGCGAAAGTCGAAGAGGTCGTTCGCAAAGCCGTTGACAACGGTGTATCGATGAGGATCGGTGTGAATGCCGGCTCCCTGCCGGCGCGTCTGCGCGGGGAGAAAAACCTGGCCGCGGCCATGGTCAAGGCTGCAGAGCAGGAACTCGAGATCGTCGAAAAACTCAACTACAGGGCCGTTATCGTCTCTCTAAAATCTTCAGATGTGGCGGCCACTATCGAGGCGAATTCCATTTTTTCCAGCCGGTTCGACAATCCTCTGCATCTCGGCGTGACCGAAGCAGGCCCATTGGTGCAGGGAATCGTGAAAAACACCCTCGCCCTCTGCAAGCTACTCGAGAGTGGGGTAGGGGACACGATTCGAGTATCCCTCTCCGACAGCCCGGAGAATGAGATCGTTGCCGGTAGAGCCATACTGCAGAGTACGGGAGTCCGCAACATAGGGGTGGAGTTGATATCCTGTCCCACCTGCGGCCGGACCGAGTTCGACGTAACGGGTTTCCTGCAGCGTATACAGGGAATCTTACGGAAGCCCTATAGAAAGAAAATTACGATTGCGATCATGGGTTGCCCTGTCAATGGACCGGGAGAGGCAAGACGCGCAGATCTCGGTGTGACCGGAACAGGCAACCAGGTTCTCTTTTTCAAAAAGGGGCGAATCATTCGTCGTGAGAACGCCGATGATGCTATTGAAGCCTTTGAAGAGGAGTTGGAAAAGTTTTGAGATTTCGTATAGTAACAATCGTTTCACTGGTTTTCTTTGCCGTCTGTGTCCTCATGGTCCCGGCCCAGGACAATAACTTTGTGGAAGCCTGGTTTTTATACGAGAAAGGAAAGGCGAAAATCGAAGACCCTGACGGCCCGGAGCTTGGCGAGGCCCTGCTGCTCTTTCAGGAAGCCATCGAAAAACGAGGGGGCACCTTTCCGGAAGCGGAGATGGCGATCGGAGATATTTATGCAGGTGAGGGCGCCTATGCTCTTGCCAAGAGACAGTATGAGAAAGCCTACGAGCTCAGAACAGGCATGGAAGTCGCTGAAGAAAAATATGTAGTGCTGTATCGTCTGGCCGAGCTCCAGGAAAACCGGGAGCTTTTCCGGGATATGCAGGATTATCTGCACGAAGTACTGAAAGATCAACCGTATTTCAACGGGGAACAGTTCAGTAAGTTTCAGAATGCCTTTTTGTCAACGTACTTCGAAAAAGGACTGGACCATCTGTTCAAGCTGTACCGAATGGAGGAAGTCGCCTTTGCAGCCTCGGCCCACAGTCGTCTGGGTTGGTTCTACTACCGGACAGGCTTGTATACCCCTACGGCGATCATGCACAACTTGTTTGCCCTGGACATTATCGTAACCGAGGCCATGCAGGAAATACGCACAATCGCTCCGGACTACGAGTTTTCCACCGTTGTCGATTTCCTCGATGCCTCTTTTAAAAGGGAAAACCTGAGCGCCTATCTTGTTGAAAGCGAGTTCGTGAAAATCATGTACTATCTTGCCACCTCTACGTACGCCGCCTCCTACCCATCCCTGGCGAACTCGACCTGGAGAATCCTGGCTTCGTATCCCTTTGCATCCGAAGTATTGGCAAACGGCGCCGGTGTGTACGTGGATCTCTCTCGACGCCAGCTCGAATCCCCGTGGGTCGATCCTTATATCAACACCTCGTCGCGTAGCATCGAATTTCCCCAACAGTAGCGTGAAGTTCGAAATCCGAACCGTAAGAAAAAATGATTTCAACGACCTCGTCCGTCTCTCCGCTCAACTCGGTTATCCTGAGTCTCCTCGGGCCATCCTGAGGCGCTTTCGACGCATCTGCAGGGACCGACGCTATCACCAGCTCTTTGTCGCTTCCGAGCCCTCTAGTGGTAAGGCGAAGATCAGCGTGATCGGCTGGATTCATGCCTACATAGATAAAATTCTTGTTACCGGCCCCCGCGTTGAGATAGGAGGTTTGGTCGTGGATGACGTTTATCGTGGCAGGGGAGTAGGCCGTGCTCTTCTACTGCGTGCTGAGCAGTGGGCTGCAGACAAGGGGTGCTCTCCCGTCATTGCCCATACGAACGTGGTGAGAATAAAAGCCCATGCTTTCTACGAAAAATGTGGCTACGATCTGCTCAAGCAGCAGAAGGTTTACAAGAAAAACATTCCCTAGCTCATATCGACAAGTGTGTATAGATAGATGCACATACTAAAGTAAAAAAGGAAAGAAAGACGGCAGGAATGGCTTAAAAGAAGAATCTTTTACCTCCAAAAGTAGACAGAATATTTATTATACGAAGTAATGAATGTTAGAAATCCAGCCGGCGCCTAAACATTTACAAGGGCTACTGTGTTTCACTACAACAGGCTAAGGAGATTACGGCCCCTACTCTTACTTACTCTGCCTGCGGCCGGCTCCTAGGTCGCCCGACGCTCCTGGATATGCATACTGAGATAATTTACCACCATGACCACGATGATGATGATTCCCCAGATCGCAATCGTCATAAAGGAGCTTATCCGCAGTAGATTGAAGCCGCTGGACACGATCTGAAGAATGATCAGGGCCATCACGATGCCAGATACCCTGCCAAAACCACCGGAGGCGCTCGTTCCTCCCAGGACAGAGGCCAACACGGTAACGAGCAGATACGATTCGCCGTATCCGGCCTTGGCCGAATTGAAACGGGAGATCATGACCAGCGCCGCGATGCCGGCATAGAGACTGGAGAGCAGGTACGTTTTATACAAAACCAGGCGGTTGCTCACTCCGGCGAAAAAACTGGCCGTGGGATTCGATCCCATCATGTAGATGTTGAATCCGAGAGGAGTGCGGTTCAGAACAACGGCCAACAGCAGGGCGCTGAGCACAAAGAGTATCGTTCCGAAGGGAATCCCGACGATCGTGCCATTGCCGATGAAACGCACCGCGTTGGGAAGACCCGAGATCACGTAGCCCTTGGTCACCACGATGGTCAGACCGTTGACTAAGGTCATCATTCCGAGGGTGGCGAGAATCGGCGACACGTTCAGTCCGGCGATCAGAAATCCATTGAACAACCCGATGACCAGAGCTGTGGCCAAACCGGCACAGATGGCCAGCACGATGATCCAACCGGCTCCCGGAGGTGGAGCCGCCGGGTCGATGGTGCTGGTCAGGATCATGGCTGTGACGATGCCTGTCATATTTGCCGTGGCGATAATCGAGAGGTTGATGCCTCCGGTAAGCATGGTGACCATCATGGCCATGCTGAGCAGGCCGAGCTCCGGAAGCTGAAAGGCCATGGATTGGAAATTGCCCAGCGCAAAAAACTGTCTCGGATTCAGCACCCACATGAGAACGAATACGGCCACCATGATGAGACCCAGGATATACACTTGAGAGAGTTTGAACTTCAACTCCGATCCTCCTCGCCCGTTTCCTCTTCGAGGGTTATGGCTCGTCTGGTCCTGGCTCGCCTCTGATAGGCACTGAAAGAAACACTAAGGATGATCACCAGCCCAATGAAAACATTGTACCAGAACGAAGAAACCCGCATCAGGGTCAGACCGTTGCTCATGATGGCGATCAGGGCAACGCCGAGAATCGTGCCGAGCAGCGTACCCGTGCCTCCGGCCAGACTGGCTCCGCCCAGCACCACGGCGGCCAGCACGTCGAGCTCCTTGCCCACGATCGAGTTGGGGGCCACGGTTTGCACGAGCAGCGCCTGCACCAGCCCCGCCAACCCGGCCATCAGACCCATGAAGGAGTACACGAACATCTGCAGCCTGAAAATGTTGAACCCGACCCGTCTGGCTGCCGTGATGCTCCCCCCCATGGCGTAGATGCCTCTACCAAGCTTTGTGTAGCGTAGGATGGCCCAGGCCACGGCGATGACTATGAACCAGATCACCGTAATAATGGACAACCCGTAGGCTATGCCACCCGAAGTATGCAGAGTAAAAATCCGGATATCGGCAAAGGCCCGAAACCAGTCCGGCAGGGCGTAGATCCACTTCCCACCGGAGATTACGGTGAGTATTCCGTAAAAGATATTCAGCGTGGCGATCGTGGTTATGATCGTCGGGATTTTGAAATAGTATATGAGGGTCGCATTGATCAAACCGAGAGCGATTCCTATCCCGGCGGTGAGCAGGAAGGCATAAAACATGTTCCCGCCGTACCTGATGATGACAACGGCCATCACGTATTCGGCCACCGTGGCCACGGCGGTAAAGGAGATGTCGATTCCTCCGGAAATTAAAACAAAGGTAACTCCGACGGCGAAAATCCCGATGAACGAGTAGCTCTTCAGCACATCGAAGAGGTTTTCCAGAGTCATGAAATTGGGATTGAAAATGGTAATAACGATCGAAAAAAGCACGATCACGAGCAGTACGTACATCTCGTGATGCCTGAACCATTTCTTCATACGAACGATCCTCTATCCTGCCGCATCGATGCAGCTTTGCAGCGCATCTTCGCTGGTATCTGTAGCCTGGAATTCCCGCAGGAACTTTCCTTTGTGCATTACCAGGATGCGGTTGCAGTTGTGAAATACTTCGGTGACCTCGTCGGAGATGATGATGATGCCGATTCCCCGCTCGGCCAGTTTGCGGATGATCTCGTGTATGCTGCTCTTGGCAGCCACGTCGATTCCCACCGTAGGGCCGTCGAGGATCAGGATCTTCGGGTCGGTGGCGATCCACTTGGCCAGAACAACTCGCTGCTGATTCCCTCCGGAAAGCGTCTGTACCGGGGAATCGGAGCTGGGGACTCTGATAGAAAGTTCCTCGATCCAGCGTTCGACGCTGTTCTGCCTTCTCTTCCGATCGATCAGACGAAGCGCTCCAAGAAGCTTTTCGATGATCGTTATCACCACATTCTTGCCCACCGACTGCTCCATGACCAATCCCTGGACAAGTCGATTTTCAGGCACGTAACTGATTCCCAGCTCGATCGCCTTCTGTACCGACCGTATCTTGACCTTCTTCTGATCGATAAAGGTTTCACCTGATTCCGGCTCGTTCATGCCGAACAGGGATTGAGCAAGCTCGGTGCGTCCCGAGCCCAGCAGGCCGGTAATTCCCAGGATCTCACCGGGATAAAGCTCGAAGCTGATATTCTTAAAGTTTCCCGCCTTGCCCAAACCCCGGACCTCGAGCAGCGGCCGGCTTTCCCGGGAAACGTAGCTGTACTGACTGTATTCTAGCTTTTTACCCGTCATCAGGAAGGCGAGCTTGTCGCCGTTCAGCTCTTCGCTTGCAAAGACCCCGATCTTCTTCCCATCCCTGAGGATCGTCACCTTCTGAGCGATCTGCAGCACCTCGTCGAGCTTATGGCTTACGAACAGGGTGGCGATACCCTTCGACTGCAGGTCCTGGATCACCCGGAACAGGGCTCCGACTTCTTTCTTGGTAAGAGCGGTGGTGGGTTCGTCGAGAATGAGAAGCTTCACATCACTGGTCAGCGCCCGGCAGATGGCAACAAGCTGCTGATCGGCCACGGACAGGTCGTTGACCAGCTCATCGAGTGCGATCCGTACCTCGATCCTGTTCATAGCGGTTTCCGCGATCCGGCGCACTTCTTTCCAGCGGATTATACTGTTCTCCGCCGCGATCGTCTGGGCCAGGGCGATGTTTTCCGCAACCATGAGGTTCGGAAACAGAGAAAGGTCCTGGTAAATAACCTCGATGCCTCGCCGGATCGAGTCGATCGAGCTGAGGTGATGATGCGGCTGCCCATCAATTTCTATTTGAGCACCATCGTCGGGCTGCTCGACGCCCGAGATGATCTTGATGAGCGTGGACTTTCCCGACCCGTTTTCGCCAACCAGACAGTGAATTTCTCCTTTTTCAATGTCGAAATCCACGGAATCGAGAGCCTGGACGCCGGTATAACGTTTGCTGATGTTTTTCATGGAAAGGAACAGATCGGCCATCAATTTCCCCTTGTCAGCAGGTACGAATGCAAAGCGACGCCGGCCATTATAGCGCGCTGTCGAGAAAAAATGAATAGAGCCTCCCCTGGAGAGGCTCTATTGTTTTTTAAGGCTAGATTTCGACCTTAGAATCCGAATCCATCCACGTTTTCGGGCGTGATGTCAGCCATGGCGTCGACTTTGATTACGTCTCCGTCGAGGCTGACCTTCCCTACTCCCGGGACTTCCATGCCGTCGCTCATCTTTCCACCTTCGAGCATCGTCTTGGCCACCCAGGTGAGAGAGTAGCCGGCGTCTTTCGGATCCCACAGGATACCCCACTGCATGCAGCCCTCTTTGAGGTACGGGGCGGCGTGTCCGGGAATCACGGTACCGACAATTGTTACCTTTCCGCAGAGTCCCTTTTCCTTCAGGGCCTGGGCCGCTCCCGGAGGTCCGAGACTTCCGAAACCGACGATGCCCTTGAGGTCGGGATAGGCCTTGAGCAGCTCCAGGGTCTTCTGTTTGGAGAGCTCCTGGTCCTCGCCGCAGGGGATCCTCTTGGTTACGAGCTTCAAGCCGGGGTATTTCTCTTTGGCCCACTTGAGACCTTCATCCGCCCACAGGTTGTGCAGGGGTACGGTCAGAGAGCCCACGAAGATGGCGAACTCCCCGGTGTCACCCATGAACTCCACCAGTTTATCCCAGTGGTGCCGACCGAACTCCACGTTGTCGATCAGCTCTATGTCGTAGTCTTTTCCCACCTGGTCCGGTGATTCATGAGTCAGGACAACGATTCCCTTTTCTTTCGCCTTGGCGAAAGCCGGTTCCAGGGCCTTGGCGTCATTGGGAACCACGCAGATCGCATCCACTCCCTTGCTGATCAGGTCCTCGACGATCTTGACCTGCTGGGCCGGATCGGCGTCGGCCGGGCCGAGCTGATAGGCGTTCACACCCAGGTCGGCTTTGGCCTGATTGACTCCTTCCTCGAGACGGTTGAACCAGGGGATTCCTGTAATTTTGACCACCGTGACGATTTCGTACTCCTTCGCTTCTTCCTTCTTTCGGCACGATACGAACAAGAGAGGAATAACGAAGAGAAGCAGCACCGCTACGATGAGCAACCGTTTGGACCATGTACGCATAACGCACCTCCTTCGTTTGGTTTTATTAATAATGGGCATTGAGCCCATTTATTATAAAAAAATGTTGACAAAATGTTCTAATTTTGTTACAAAGCCCATGTAACGAACAATTAAAGCGTGAATTTGAACAATTGTCAAGCGTTTTATCGGGAATTGTAAAGAATGTCATACGAACGAACCAAAAGACTAAGGAACCTCGTCAATCTGCTGAATCAGAAATCAGAGATGGCGGTAAAGGAAATCGCCGAGATGCTTCATGTTTCCGATATGACGGTACGAAGGGATCTGAACGAACTGGAAAACAAGAGAATCATCCGCAGAACCGACGGGGGCGCGAGGCTACTCAATCCAGCGTGAAAGATGAACGATCTGTATATTCTCGGCGAACAAACAGCCAAGATTGTAGAGCAGAAAAATAAGATCGGAATCACAGCCGCCTCTCTCGTTCAACCTCACGAAACGATATTTCTTGACTCCGGCTCCACTACTCCATTTGTAGCCAAGCATATAGACAGAGAGATCCCGATAACCGTGCTCTGTTACACCTTCACCAATGCTTTGGAGTTCTATTCAAGAACGAACACAAACCTCATCCTGTTGGGCGGGTACTTTCATAGAGATTCGAATATATTCCACAGCGACGAAAGCAGGGCATTGATCAACAACACCCGAGCCGACAGAGCGTTCATCTCGACGGCCGGTCTCGATCCGGATCTCGGATTGACGACTTTCTTTTATTTTGAAGCAGATATCAAGAGAGAGATGATCCGCTCGGCCAAGCAGATCATACTTGTCGCGGATTCGAGTAAATTCGGAAAAATCAGCGTCACTCATTTTACAGGTCTCGACGAAGTGGATACCGTCATCACGGACAGCGGCATCCCGGATGAATACAGAAAGATACTCGGAGATCGGGGAATCGAGCTGATTATCGCGGACGGAGGCAGTTCTCGGTGAACATGGACTTCTCAGGAAAAACTGTAATCGTCACAGGAGGTTCCCGGGGCATCGGGGCGGCAACCAGCGTTCTCTTCGCCGCTTGCGGTGCGCACGTGATGATCGACTATCTGCCCATAGAAGCAGATATCGAAGGCTTGAAGCAGATAGAAAAGGAGATCCGCAGTCGGGGTGGAACGTGCGAAGTGTTCGCCGGCGACGTCACCCGCCCCGAGGAGATGGAAGCGCTCTGCACCAGGACTGCAGAAAAGTTCGGCACTATAGACATTCTCGTCAACAGTGCGGGATTCACACAACCGGCCAAGATCACAGAAATTACGGTTGATCTCTGGAAGAAGGGAATCGAGATCAATCTGAGCGGGGCCTTCTACATTTCCCATTCGGCCTCGAAATATATGATTTCCCGCGGGCAGGGGCGAATCATCTATATCGGATCGGCCGCTTCCATTTCCGGCGGCGGGGGTTCGGTATTCTACTCTTCAGCTAAAGCAGGTATCAACGGCATGGTGCGAGCGCTCTCCAAGGAGCTGGCACCTCTGGGTATTACTGTGAACGCCGTGCTGCCTGCGCTCATCGAAACGGACCTTTTACGGGATAAAGAGCCCGATCCGGTGAAGAGAAACAAGTATATCGAAAGAATACCGGTTGGACGGTTTGGAACTCCGGAAGATGTGGCCTACACAGTGCTGTTCCTCGCCTCCGAATATTCCGGATTCATTACAGGACAGACTATCATCGTTGATGGTGGCGCAACGTATAACTAATCAGAACGGAGGATACGATGGACAAACAGGCGATAATCGAAGCAGCGTACAAGCTCGGCTTTGCGGGGGAGCACGACGTCAGAGGGTGTGCTCAGTGCGCCCTGGCAGCCGTTCAGGACGCCCTGAAGATCAGAAATGATTTTGTGTACAAGTCGGCCAGTGGCTTGGCCGGAGGAGGAGGAGAGCGCATCGACGGCCTGTGCGGGGGCTATTCCGGAGGCATTATAGCGATGAGCATGTTCTTCGGCAGGACGAGGCCTGAAGAGGCGACCAAGAAGGGCAGAGCGGATAAATACATGTCCTTTAGAATGGCCTCTGACCTGCACGACAAATTCATAGAAAAGTACGGCACCGTCCTCTGCTGCGAGATACATAAAAAAATCTTTGGAAGAGCGTTCGATCTTCATGATGATGAGCAGAAACAGATGTTCCGCGACGCCGGGGCTCATGAGCTTCCCGACAAGTGCTGTGATGTAATCGGCAACGGCGCCCGCTGGGCCACCGAGCTGATACTCGCCGAGATGGAGGACCAAGGATTGACCCTGGAGGATTTCCAATATCTCATCCACCCGAAAGAGTAATTATCGATAGAGGAGGTGAACCCGATGCCCGAAGCGGATAAAGAAGGGAAACAATACTACGCAGAGATTCCTCAGAAATCCGAGCTGTTTTTTCTTAAAGGCTCGACAGAGCTCGATTGGGGAATGAAAAACAGGCTGGCGCGGATATTCAATCCGCAAGACGGCCGAACCGTAATGCTGGCCGTGGACCACGGCTATTTTCAGGGCCCGACCTCGGGACTGGAACGAATCGACGTTAATATCATGCCGCTGGTTCCTGAGGCGGATGTGCTGATGCTGACCCGCGGTATCTTGAGGACGATCGTGCCGCCTTCAGTAACGAAACCTGTTGTCATCAGGGCCTCGGGAGGGCCGAGCATTCTCAAAGAGCTGTCCGACGAGCAGATCGCCATGGACATGGAGGACTGCATCCGCCTGGGGGTTTGCGCCACTGCTATCCAGGTATTCATCGGCGGACAGTTCGAGTCGCGCTCCGTCGTCAACATGACCAAGCTGGTAGACGCGGGCCTGCGCTATGGAATACCCACGATGGCCGTCACCGCGGTCGGCCGCGAGCTGGAGAGAAACGCCAAGTATTTTCGTCTCGCCACCCGGATCTGCGCCGAGCTGGGAGCGCACTACGTAAAAACCTACTATGTTGAGGAAGGATTCGAAACGGTTATCGCGGCCTGTCCCGTACCGATCGTGATCGCCGGCGGCAAGAAACAGCCCGAGATGGATGCCCTGACCATGGCCTACAACGCCATCGATCAAGGTGCTTGCGGCGTGGATATGGGACGCAATATCTTTCAGTCTGACTCTCCCATAGCAATGATGAAGGCGGTCAAGGCTGTTGTGCATGGCAAAGAGGATCCTAAGAAGGCATTCGAGCTTTACCAAACGATCAAGAACGAGGTGAAAAAGTAAAGATCACTCATGCGCTACTTGAAAAAATACGACGCCGAGATACGTGACTTCCTGGCCGTGTGCAAGCGGTTGAGCGACAAGATGTACGTCACCAGTCATGGGGGAAATCTCTCCTGCAAGCTGGAAGAGAACCTGGTTCTGATCTCTCCAACCTGCATGTGTAAATCCGACATCTCCCTAAAAGATGTGGTTCTTATAGATCTCGAAGGAAAAAAGGTCGCGGGAAACAGGAAACCCACGGGGGAAGTACCAATGTACTTGAACTTTTACAGGGATCGGCCCGATGTCAACTCGGTCATCCACTGTCACCCCCCCTACACCAACACGTTTGCCATCCTCAAGGGAACCAACTGGCTGATGAGACCCGTGTTCCCGGAAACGGTTGCCGAAGTCGGACCCGTGCCCATCGTGCCCTACGGCGAGCCCCTCACCCAGAGGCTCGCCGACAACTTCATTCCCTTTATCAAGCGCTATAACGCCTTTATCATGGAGAACCACGGACTGGTTCTGATGAGCCCGGCCGGCATCCTCCGTACGATGCAGCTGATCGAGATCCTCGAGGTTACGGCTGTCTCGATTCTTCAGGCCCTGGCCGTAGGAGAGATCGAAGAGTTGAGTAGAGAAGATGTTCAGAACCTCGAGAACACGATGCGAACGAGAAACCTGCCTATGATCGGGGCACCGGGAGTGAACAAAACACTGGTCGACCTGTATTTCCCTGAAGGCTGACTGACCGGCTACTTCTGCGCGCTCACTCGCGAAAATATCGAGATCAACACCACTGCTGCGATCAGCGAGGCAATGACGTTCACCGAGTTGAAATCGGAGAGGTACTCTATAATATCTGCAAAGAGATAGTCTATCAGCCCGCCGATGAACGAGCCGATGAGGCCTACGATCAGGGCGCCCCAGAACTTACCCAGCAGAGGCTTGCGCAGGATGAAGGCGTAGAAAACCGCCGTGGCGAATCCGATGGCGAAGTATGTAAGTCCAACGTTGAAGTAATAAAAAAGCATCTGCCACCTTTCCTACCAGCCGAAATTTACATCTATGTACCCGAGAAACTCGGCTTCGCTGTACACATCGACGAAATCCGCTCTTCCGTAGCTCAAAGCATAGGCGAGCATAACAATTTTTTCACCACCCAGAATCGAGCTCCATATACCGGATCCCACGTCCGCATCGGTTTCCAAAAAGTGTTCGTCCGCTGGTATGTAGAGGAAGCGCTTGAGGTAGGGATAATAACCTTCGCCGGTATCCGTGATGTCATAGGGAACACCACGACGGAGCTCGTCCACATAGAAATCGGTTCCACTTCCACTCGTGTCATATCGGTCGGCGATATTCAATTCACCCGGAGGATCAAGATTAACAAAAATTGTTTTTCCTGTAGTGGTACCTTCGACAAGCGGACGATCAGGATCGTCTTTTTCGTCTTCATCAAAACGGGACAGTCTGTGAAAGCCCTTGGAAACCAGCTCGCTCCGCTCGACGATGTCAGTATCCGTAGTGTCGTCCAGCTTATAGAATTTGTAGTAGATCTCGAAGCCCTCGAAAATATCGATCTGAGTGGGAAGATCGTTTTCTGTTGTTTTTTGGAAACTAAAATAGAGCCCGCTAGTCAACGCGCCCAGACTGACAGGCGGGCTCAGATAGGCTATCGTCTCGAGCCCGCACTGGGACAGGGTAAAGAGACAACAGAGGAGTCCGAAACCAGCTGCAATATTAACGATTCGCTTCATCAAACGCAGGTTGTCTGCCCTACTCCCGCTTGTTGGATCCTTCGGCTCGAACCGGCGGTTCCAGCCCGTCGATCACATCGAGCAGCTCATAGATGAGAACCGGTCTGTTTTTTCCCTTCACCCGGATGTTGTCCAATTCCCGGGCAACGACCCTGTCCTGTACCAGTCCGTAGGTATACTCGCTGATGATGATGTTCGTAGCGTAGGCTTTGTTGGTGCCCTCGAGGCGGGCTCCCAGGTTGACATTGTCTCCCGTCAGTGTGTAGTCCATGCGTCCCAGCGAACCCATATTACCGACGAGCATAATGCCTGAGTTGATCCCGATCCCGATATTGAGCCTTCGCTCGGGAGGCCAGCTCTCGTTCAACCGCCGCAGCTCCTCCATCTGTCTCAGGGCGCACTTGCAGGAGAGCATGGCGTGATCGGCCTGAGGCAGGGGTGCACCCCAGAAGCACATAATCTCATCCCCCACGTACTTATCGAGAGTTCCCTCATACTCCATGATGACATCCGTCATGGCTGTCAGGTAGAGATTGAGGTGGTTGACCAACTCCTGTGGATTCATTGTCTCCGATAGGGTTGTGAAACCGCGAATGTCGGAAAAAAGCACTGTCAGGTCCTTGTTCTGGCCGCCCAGCTCGGGGGGATTTTCAAGTATCTGGTCGACGACCCGGGGGCTTACGTATTTTCCGAACATATCGCGAATTCGCCTCTTGTCTTTCTCCTCCGTCATGATCCTATAAACGATGACCCCCAGGAAGGAGAGAAACACGCCGAGAATCGGCGTCGACAGGGTGATGATCCGATTATAGAGATCGAAGATCAGGATCACCGCGAAAAAGAAAACAATGATCAAAACGATGGAGAGCACCAGCGACCAAACAGTGGGCAGCCGCGAGGCCAGGAAGGCGGTGAGCAAGGCCAGGGCCAGCAGTATGAGCGCATTCCCCCAGGGGGGAGTGTAGTACAGGAAGTTGCTCATGAGGATCGTATTGAGGGCGTTGGTATGAATCTCCACCCCGAACATCAGGCCGAAAGGCGTGGTTTTTTCATCCTCGGCGATTCCCTTGGCAAAGGCACCGACCATGAGGATCTTGTTGCCCACAGCCATCGTACGAGGCCACCTTGCAGGATCCGGATTGGGCACTCTGGCCGCATAACCTGCGAATGAACGTACTGGAAAAGTTTGGTGTCCCTGAGGCGAAGAGCTGGAGGCGATACCCATGTAGTTGATCAGCAGCTGGCCTTTGTCGTTGATGGGGATCTTAATGTTGTCCACCACTTTTGTTTCAGCTTCCCGAATGATCGTTCCCTCTTCATCCAAAACGGCCGGTTTGATCACCAGCTCGTATGGCTGCCAGCTCTCGGTTTCCGTGTTGAATTGCTGGGGTGAGGGTATCAACACATGTTTTCCCAACACGATCTCGATATCGGAAAGGTTCTTGTTGAAGTACTCCAAAGCGAGCGTCAGGGTGATGGATGGAAGCAGGGAGTCCCTATATTTACGAACCACGTGATAGAACAAATCCGGTGTCTTATCATTGTCCGTATCCACCGCCTTGAGCGGAGCGCTCTTCTCCATCGATTTCTTTAGACTTTCGATCACCTGTTCGGTAAGCGGGGTGGGAACGTCGTGGAAGACCTCATCCTTACCGATCCAGACCAGACGGGTGAAGCTGCTCGTTTCCTCTTCGCTGAGGCTGTCAGGAGTGAGCTGGTCAAGGGGTATTTCCTCGACGAACGCTGCCGATTTCACGATCATAGGCTGCCTTCTGTACACCTGATCGTCATCTTCGAGGAAATTTGGGTGTCCGTATCCATGCGCAGCGCGTACGTACGGTTTCAAAGGCGGGAAGATTCCGTACAGGGTTTCCAATTGTGTCCAGTCACCCTCCACGCGGTTGATCTTGCCGTAGCGCTGGTACAGTATTTCCTGGCGCCCGAAATATTCCTGTTCGGTTCCCTGAGGGTTGGGCACCCGGGTCAAAAACGGCTCGAGAATAATCCTGCCGTTCTCCGCGATGGACTGAACTAGGGCGGAGTCATGCTCCGGCTCCGAAGGTTCTATGAAGGTAACATCGAGAAATATCGCTCGTTCCCTCTCATTCTGATTTTTTATCTTCGTGAAGGTGTTTATCAAATTGGCCTGCGTATAACGGGGAAAGGGCCATCGGCCGAAGGTATCCAAGCTCTTGTCGTCTATACCGATGATCAGGATATCCGGGGAAATCTTGGGGTTACGTTGTTCGAGGGTCACCCCTTCCTGGATCCGCGTTCTTCTGGAGACGTTCTTCCAGCGAAAGTTTAAATCTAAAACATTGAGCTCCAGATTGCGAATAAGCACCGTTTGGGTGGAGAGTAACAGCAGCACGGCGAATACAACGACACCGATAACCAAGCCGAAATATCTTGTCTCAAAGAATTTCGAGCTTTTTTTTGCCACGGAACACCTCCTATCGATACCCTTACTGGGCGATTTTACCCTGTACTTTGAGATCGATTATACGATTTCGCCCTGCCTTTGTCCAATTACTCAGCGGGTAGTCATCCTCGAGTTGGTTGTACACCTCGAACGCTTCTTCAAACGCCTCATTCAGCTCATGGAGCCGCCCCAGCGAGAAAAGCGCATGGGGAACCAAGAAGCTTTGCTTGTGTTCTTCCACGATTCTCCGGTACGAAGTGACAGCGCTTTCGATATCATCCAACTGCTCGTAGCTCACACCGGCGTTGTACAGGCTAAGAGGCGAGAGATACGATTTGGGAAAGGAGTCCGCCAACGCCGTGTAGCTCTCGGCCGCCTGCTGCCACTCCTCCTTCTCATACGCCACGTTTGCCTGGATAAAAAACGCTCTCTGAGCTGCGTACCGCCTGGGATACTTGGAGATGATCAGCTCTACGATCCTGTTCAACTCCTGCTCGGATGAAGCTTTCCCCTCCCCTTCACTCGCGCCCTGCCACTGCGCGTACAACTCCTGGGCTCGTTCGGCCAGGGAAGCCGAGCGCTCCCTGCTTCGCTTGTTCCACTCCGTCCAACCAAAATAGCCTACCAAAAATACAACCAGGGCTATCAATAGAACCAGCAGAACGGTCCTGTATTTATGAAGAAATGCGGCGAGCCTGTCTATAAATCGAGGCTTGCCTTCGTCTCGATGAGATTTACTATCGATGCCGGCACTCAACATTCTTTACTCCTTCTATCGGTACAACCAGCATTCGATCGGGGTTGAGGAATCCCGATCGCCGCTCGAGCGGCATTCAGCGGTTGATACCCAGCTCTTTTATCAATCTGGAAAGGTATGTACGCTGGATTCCCAGCAATTTCGACGTTTTCGTCTGGTTCCACCTGTTCATTTCGAGAACTTGGCGGATGTAGTGTTTTTTAAAGGTATTGACGGCTTCTTTCAAAGACCTGCCATTGGATTCATCGTCCAGGCTGCCTGAGATTTTGTCGAGCGCGAAAACATCCGCTGTGACGGTATCCGACTTGGCAATCACAACGGCTCGTTCCACGGCGTTCTCCAGCTCGCGCACGTTTCCGGGCCAGGAATAGGACAGCAGCACCTCCATGGCCTCGGGCGCGATCGCTCTGATCTGCTTTTTCGTCTCCCGATTGAAACGCTTGAGGAAGAAATCAGCAAGCGGTGGGATATCGTCTCTTCTCTCATGAAGCGGCGGAATGTAGATCGGAAGCACGTTCAACCTGTAGTAGAGGTCCGCTCTGAACCTGCCGCTCTCCACCTCCTTCTCGATATCCTTGTTGGTAGCGGCGATAATGCGCACATCGACCTTGATAAGCTCAGTGCCCCCTACCCTCTCGAAGCTCTTGTGTTGGATTACCCGCAGCAGCTTGGCCTGTAGATTCAGAGGTAGATCTCCTATTTCATCGAGGAAGATCGTTCCTCCGTCGGCCAGCTCGAATCTTCCTCTGCGGTCGTTGATGGCACCTGTGAAGGCGCCCTTCACGTGACCGAAAAGCTCGCTTTCCAACAGGTTTTCCGGCAGGGCGGCGCAGTTTACCCGAATCAAAGGGTTGTTGCTCCTTGAGCCGTGCAGGTGGATCTGTTCGGCGAACAGCTCCTTGCCTACTCCGCTTTCCCCCAACAACAGAACCGAGGAATCCGTCTGCGCAGCCCGCCGGGTGATATCCAGCTTCTCTTTTATGATTTTGCTTTCACCGATGAAGGTATGATACCCCTTGTCCGTCTGGATTTCGTCCTGCAGAAGAGTGACCTCGTCCTGAACCTTTTGGAAGGAGCGTGCATTCTGAATCGCGATCGCGGCCTGGGTGGCGAAAATCTCGAGCCATTGCAGATCGTTGTCGCTGAAAATGCCGCCGTCTCGCTTGTTGATGATCTCGATGACCCCAACACAGCGCTCCTTTACCCGCATCGGTACGGCAAGAATGGATTTTGTAGGAAAATTGATCTTTTTGCTGATGTCTGAGTAGAAGCGGCTGTCCGAATCCACGTCGTTGACAACCAGGGATGTATTGTTTGCCGCCACCCAGCCGGCAATCCCTTCACCCATGTTTAGAGAAAAACGCTGCACCTCCGGACCTTTTGTGCCCAAGGCGATTTCGAAATACAGCTTGTTGTTCTCCGGATTGACGAGGATGAGGGAGGAAGCTTCCCCTTCCATCAGACGTGTGGATGACTCGATAATTTTCCTGAGCAGCTCTTTGCCGTCCGAATAGTTGGAATTGATGAGGGCATTGATTTCTATCAGAGTCTCAAATCTATTGTGGTCGATTTCAGATTTCAGCATGGGCCGGTGACGCCCCTGGTCAACCCTTGTTCTTGTCTTTGATAATATCTGCTAAGGTCGTTTTTTCCTCCACAGAATCGTCGTGGATGTATTGGACCATCGTCTCCTGCTGCACACGCCTCGTGTATTCTCTTATCGACAGGGCGAGCTTCTGCCTGTCCGGATTCACATCTGTAACGATAGCTTTTATCGTGTCGCCGACCTTGCACCGTTCCAGAGCATCCTCGAGGGTCTCCGTGCTTGGATCGAATAGATTTGATTTATTCACCAGGCCTTCGATATCACCCTGAACTTTTACAAAAAAGCCGAAGTCTGTGATGCTGGTAATCTGTCCCTCGATCGTACTGCCCCGTGGAAAGGCCTTGGCCAGGGACTTCCAGGGATCCTCTGTGAGCTGTTTTACACCGAGCTTGATTCTCTGGTTTTCCTTGTCCAAATCTATCACGATGACCTCGGTCTCTTCACCCTCTTTGTAGAGCGCCGAGGGGTGTTTTGGTCTCTTCGTCCAGGACATGTCATCGAGATGAAGCAAGCCGTCAATGCCCTCTTCTATCTCGAGAAACACACCGAAGTTTGTCATGTTTTTCACAACGCGCTTGAGGCGCATGCCCACAGGGTAACGCTTGTCGATGTCGTCCCAGGGATTGGGAAGGACCTGTTTCAATCCCAGAGAGAGTTTTCCCTGCTGGATGTCATAAGAAAGGATCTTTGTCTCAACGATGTCATTGACCTGAAGTAGTTCTTTGGGATGTCTGATTTTTTTTACCCAAGAAAGCTCCGAAATGTGAGCCAGGCCTTCGATTCCCTCTTCGATCTCAATAAAAGCACCGAAATCTGTCAATTTTGTGACTTTTCCCTTGACTACGTCTCCGATCTCGTAGCTGTCTTCAAAATGCGTCCAGGGATCCTCCGAGAAATGCTTCAAGCTCAAATTTATCTTTTTCTCTTCAGGATCTAAACGAATTACCTTTACCTGTATTGTATCTCCGAGGGACACAATCTCTTTGGGAGAGTTGATGTGGCCCCAGCTCATATCATTGATATGAAGCAGCCCGTCAAATCCGCCCAGGTCGACAAAGGCGCCGAAAGAGGTAAAAGTCTTCACGATTCCCTCGACCTCGTCGCCGATCGCTGTGTTTTCGAAAAACTCGTCCCGCTTCTTGCCGTGTTCGTCCCCGAGCCAGTCCCGCCTGTTCACCACGATATTGACCTTGCTGTGATGATAGAGCCGCTCTATGTAGAAAAATGTCTCGAACCCCACATATTCCGAAGGATCTGTAACTCTGGGAATATCCGTCTTGGAAAGGGGCAGAAAAGCAGTGACGCCATTACCCAAATCGACCTCGAACCCTCCCTTGATCCGCTTCGCTATGGTGCCGGGTATTGCTTCATGCTGATCGAAGGCGATGCGCAGATTTTTCCAAAAGATTTTTTCATCTGCTTTTTTCTTGGATACCACAACTTCTCCACGCCGGCTTTCCTTGCTGAGAAGAATAACATAGGCGGTATCGCCGATGGCAGGAGCCTCGCTGAACTCATCTATCGGGATCTTTCCTTCGGATTTCAAACCGACGTCTACGTAGACAAAATCTTCATCGACTTCCACGATCTGCCCAGGCAGCATTTGACCTTCGGCAACTTGGGCAAGGGATTGTATATATTGTTCCTGCAGGCGCTGCTCGTTGAATTTATCAACATTGTTTGTTTGTTCAGAGTTCATTGCCCGAATTCAACTCCCGATTGATGTTTCTTGATTTGAGGATTTCCCGTGTTACTCTCTCACAAACTTCCTCTATGGTCAAGTCCGATGTATCTATATAGACAGCATCTTGGGCTTTCTCCAACCTGCCGAAGGGCTTGCTTCTGTCTATGGTATCCCGTCGATCGATCTCGGATAGGACCTGCTGTTCATTCAAATCACTCAAGCCCTGCCTGTGTCTGCGCTGCGCTCGAGCCTCGATCGATGCGTCGAGGAAGATCTTTACATCTGCATCGGGAAACACCACGGTCCCAATGTCCCTACCCATAATCACCATATCCCGCCCCGCCTCCAGGCCTCGAAGCTGTCTGTTAACGAGCTTACGAATCTCAACGATGCGGGAATGGATCGCCGACCAGTTGTCGATTTCATCCGTCTGGATGCCCTCTACAGGCTTTCCATTCAGAAATAGCTCATTTCCCTCGAGCGAGAAATCACAAAGGGAAGCGATTTCCACTGCCAGAGAGTGATCCCGATGATCTCCCGTGGAAGCCAGGATTTCCTTCGAAATCGCCCTGTACAGAGAGCCGGAGTTCAGGTATACAAAACCATTGATTTCTGCCACCCGCTTGCCTATCGTACTCTTCCCGGAGCCCGCCGGCCCGTCAACTGCCACTACCATCTTCAGCCTTTTTTCCCTCTATCGAGGAACCAGGATACCTCCTTGCGGCTCAGGCTTCTATAGCCTCCCGCGGGTATCCCATGGCTGCGCACACAACCGATACGAATCCTGTGCACTGTCAGTAATTTGATACGGAAATGTTCAAAAACCCTGCGTATTTCCTTGTTCTTCCCCTCGATCAATGTTAAAACGACCTTTCTCGGAGTCTTATAGACATATCGCTTCAGTCGATAACGCTGTCCCGCGATATCCAAGCCCCGTCGATATTCCTTAAGGCATTGTTCCTGAATGTTGTCGCCGGCTTCGATCAGATACTCCTTCTCGATCTCCGAAGAAGGGTGAGTAACTATTTTGGCGAATCGACCGTCGTTTGTGTAAAAGATGAGTCCGCTGGAATGAAAGTCGAGCCTGCCAACGTGATAGATGCGAACCGGGATATCGTCGAGCAGATCGAGAACAAGCGGCCGTCCCCGGCTGTCGCTGTTTGCACAGAGGGTTGCCCGGGGCTTGTTGACGACAAGATAAACCACCGCTGTTTGCGGTCGCAGAAGGCGCCTGTCCAGGGTTACCCTGTCATCCATGGAAACCTTGCTGCCGATAACGGCGATTTTACCGTTTACCGCGACCCTACCCTCGAGTATTTTCTGCTCGCAGTATCTTCTCGATCCAACACCGCAGCCGGCCATATACACTTGAAGTCGAACCTGCTTATTCACCGACTTCAAATCTCTCTTTGTCCGAATCATCCATCTTGGGTAGATCCGCGATACTGGCCAGACGGAACATTTTCAGGAACGCTTTCGTAGTCCCGTACTGGATTGGCTTACCCACCGTATCTTTCCTGCCCACCTCTTTGATTATATCCTTGCTCAACAGCAGCCTGATCATTGCGTCGGCGGAAACTCCGCGGATACTTTCGATTTCCTGCCTGGTCACCGGCTGCGAATAAGCTATAATCGACAGTGTCTCGAGGGCGGCTCTGGATAACCTCTCTTCGTTCCTCCTGCCATAGCGCGGCTTGAGCCGTTCCCAAAGCGCTTGTTTCGGCACAAAGGTATATCCACCACCCAGCTCATTTAGCTCTACCCCGTGCTGTGAATCGGAATAGATCCGCTTTATCCTTTCTAAGGCATCGAGAACCGCGCTGTGGGGAAGACCGGTGATTCGCTTCAACGTGGATATATCCACAGGTTCGTTCTCCAGGAACAGAACGGCCTCTACAAGTCCAACAGCCTGCTCAGCTTCCATCATTACCCTTTGTCTCTCGTTTCTTGATGAGTATGTCGCCAAAAAGCTTGTTCTGATAGATGTGTATCACCGCCGTTTTCACAAGCTCCAGCAACGCTAGAAAGGCGCAAATCACTTCCATGATCGAATTCTTTTTCACGAGAAGATCTGTAAACATGAACTCTCCACCGTTTTCCAGCAGCTCGTAGATAAAGGTGATTTTCTCGTTGACCGTCACTTCTTCGTACATATCGATGATCCGCTCCGAGGACAGGGATGACAACATGGTGGAGAAAGTCCTCAGCAGATCCCAGACAGATATTTGTTCCCAGATTTCCTCATCGGCAAAGGGCAGTCTCGGTTGGTTGTGCCGGCGATCGATCGACCACTCGGACGCCTGGCCCTGTTCTTCGATCAGTTCACTGAGCTTTTTGTACTTCTGATATTCTATCAGTTTCTCCACCAGATCCTTACGGGGGTCCTCGAACTCGTCCTCCATGTTGACCTCAACAGGGAGGAGCATCCGCGATTTTATAAAAAGCAGCGTCGCCGCCATCAGGTAGAACTCTGTTATATTCTCGAGATCGATCTTGGTGGCGTAGTTCAAATACTCAAGATATTGCTCGGTAATGGTCGATATCGGGATGTCATAGATATTTATTTCCGACTTCCGGATTAGAAAGAGAAGCAGATCGAGGGGACCTTCGAAATTGTCCAGCTTGAACTTTTGTTTGTCCGATTGAGACTTTGCACCCATGTATTTACGATTGCCCAGAGTATATTCTCAACTCGAGAAGATGTAAACGCCCTGGTCTTCGATACTTTGCAGTGCGTGCAGAAGCGGACGCCCGGTTTTCGGATTTTTCAGAGCTTCGTCGAGCTCCAGCAGTGGTATGAGCACGAACTGGCGTTCCTTCATCAGCGGATGAGGAATCACCAGATCCTCTTCGTCTATAATACGCTGCCCGTAGAGAAGGATATCGATATCGATGATACGGGGTCCCTTGGGAATGCCGGCATGTCGATTCCGTCCCATCCGCACTTCGATTTCGAGAACCGCAACAAGCAGCTCTCTGGGACTGAGATCACATTCACCCGAAACCACCATGTTGAGAAAAGGCGGCTGATCGAGCACGTACAGAGGCTTCGTCTCGTAGATAGAGGAGCTGCGCTGGGAGGATAGAGTTTCGGCAAGATAGGAAACGGCGCGCACAAGCTGCTCCTGCCGATTTCCCAGATTGCTACCCAGAGAGAGATAGATCCTTTCGCTGCCGGCGTGTTCCGGGCTCACTGCCGTCGGACCGCTGTCAGCCGAAGAGAGAATGCCTCTGTATGCCGAATCATCCGCACGATCCCTGCGCCGGTCAGCCGGTGGGCTGCTGCGCCGCCTTCTCCACCACTGCCTGGCCCGGCCCGGTGGTGTCGCCCTTGGCCTCCTTTTCCCCGTCTGTTTGGGTACCGACGGTGGGAAAGAGGTAACTCCGTACGCTGGTTTCTACCTGTTTGTACATATCCGGGTTGCCTTCAAGGAAACCCTTGACGTTTTCTCTGCCCTGGCCGATACGCTCGTCGCCGTATGAATACCAGCTGCCGCTCTTGGTGATAATGCCCACCTGGACTGCGGCATCGAGCAGGCTGCCCGAGGCCGAGATCCCTTTTCCGAAAATGATCTCCAGCTCGACACGCTTGAAAGGCGGCGAAACCTTGTTTTTCACAACCTTGACGCGTACCTTGTTGCCGATCGCCTTATCCGTTCCTTCGGAAATCGTCTCGATCCTGCGCACCTCGAGGCGCATCGAGGAGTAGAACTTCAGAGCGTTTCCTCCGGTGGTGGTTTCCGGATTTCCGAACATGACACCGATTTTCATGCGAATCTGGTTGATGAAGACAAGGCAGGTCTTCGACTTGGATATGATCGCTGTAAGCTTGCGCAGAGCCTGGCTCATCAGGCGGGCCTGCAGACCCATATGGGAATCCCCCATATCGCCCTCTATTTCCGCCCTGGGGGTGAGAGCGGCCACCGAATCGACAACGATGATATCCACGGCCCCCGACCTGACCAGGGATTCGGCGATCTCCAGGGCCTGCTCCCCGTTGTCAGGCTGGCTTACCCACAACTCGTCGGTGTTCACGCCTAGATTTTTCGCGTATAGCGGGTCAAGCGCGTGCTCGGCATCGATAAAGGCGGCTATGCCTCCCTGTTTTTGCGCTTCGGCAATGGCGTGCAGACCCAGGGTGGTCTTGCCCGATGCTTCAGGACCGTAAATTTCAACAACCCGGCCTCGTGGATATCCCCCCACCCCCAGAGCCGCATCGAGAAGGATCGAGCCCGTTGAAATCGTCGGGATTTGAATATCCCCCCTGCGCTCCCCGAGTTTCATGATCGAGCCTTTGCCGAACTGCTTCTCGATCTGCATTCGGGCCGCTTCCAGTGCTTTCTGCTTTTCGCCGCCTAGTTCCAACGGATCACTCATGAGCGCGTTTCCTTTTTCTCTTTTAATGAATTACAACGGGCTTTATCGGCCTCACACTTCTAATCTTTTTAATAATATCCCGGTCACCTACCCTGGTCAACCCACCGCCGAACCGTACCGATACTGATGATGAGGATGATAAGACAGTCGATCGCCGGCCTCGCCCTGGTCCTATTGTTTTTCACGAACCATGCCGCCCGCTGCCAGGACTACGCAGCCTGGATCCGCAGCACGGACAGCCGCGATAATGCCCTTATTGCCGAGATGATCGAGCAGGGCGATCTTGCCGTCGCCCATGCGGTAGCAAGATCCCTGGCTGCGCGCGAGGATGCGAGGATCGAGGAGATCATCATCGCCGTAGAACAAAAACGAGCGGGAGCGAGCCGCGGCTGCTGGGAGCGGGAGCTTATTCTGAGGGTTTTGCTGGCCGGAGTTTTTTCGTGGGAGCTGCAGGGCTCTGCACTCGAAGAGCGCCTGCTCGCCAACAGAAATGCACTGGATTACCTGCTCGCCCATATCACGGAGTACGGCCTTCCCCTGAAGAGGGAGATCATCCGGCTGCTTTCGGCCCTTCACCCTCCCGAATACCAGCAGGTGCTGATGGCGGAGGGAAGGAAAATCACAGAGCTGTTGGCGCAACAGGAAGGCCGCCTGGAGGCGGAGCAGGCCGCTCTGATCGTTACGTTTCTCGATACCGTGAAAAAAACAGAAAATCCGGAGTTTGCCGATCTGGCGCTTACGATTCTCCGACTCAGCCGATACCCCGAGGTGGCGGATAGGGCGAGATCGACGGCCCGCTCCCTGCTGCTGGGTCGCTGAGCTGATTTGCCAGAAGGATCAGAAGGATTTTTTCGAATCGAGGAGAATCGTTATGGGTCCGAAGTTCGTGTAGCGTACTTCCATAAGGGCGGCGAACTCTCCCGTCTGTACCGGCACCCCCTGCTTTCTTATCATTTCAACGAAGCGTCTGTAAAAGTCCCTGGCCATCTCCGGATCCGCGGCAGCCGTATAGGAGGGTCGTCGACCTCGTCTAGTATCACCGTATACGGTAAATTGGGAAACAACGAGCACCTGCCCGTCTGCATCGATCACGGAAAGGTTCATCTTATCGTTTTTGTCGGGGAAGATGCGCAGGTTCACCACCTTGTCGACCAGGTAGCAAAGATCTTGCTCTGAATCCTGGCGGCCGACACCGAGGTATACGAGCAATCCATGCTCGATATGACCGCAAACGCGCCCGGCAACGCGAACCGAGCAATCTTTCACTCGCTGCACTACCGCTCTCATGGAGACCTGTATAACCTGTGTATAGACACACCGGAGAGGGAAAGCAATCCATTGTCGATGTTTACCCGCGCCAGCACCTCGACTCCGTCACCGCTGCTCAACTCCGCTGCGAAATCCAGGGTTACGGGCACCAGTCCGAGGAGCTCTTTTTCCTGCTCGTAGCCGACGAGCAGATCAAAGGTGATCGCCTCTTCACCGACACGTAGGTTTGCCGCTTTGCCGCTCCACACCACATAACTGTCCCTGTACAGTTCGGGATTTTCGATCACTTCGAGGTAGGAGAACGTATCTTTCACAGTTGAAAAATCAGGTTGCTCAACAAATGTTTTCATCAGACGGGCTTTTTCCTTCACGTAGGCGGAGGCATTGGAGAGAAGAAGCCTGTTGATCTCTCGTATCGCCAGATTGTCCCTGTATTCGAGAAGATAGTCCTTGATGCCTTGAAAGTTCTCGTCGATCTGCTTCTCCGTGAAGACAAAAGAAACTTCACTGCTCTCGCTGCCCGCACCTTCCCCTTCGGCTGGCGTTAATTGGCCAGCGATCAGGGACTGAGTACCCGTCAGCTGCACTTCCGCTACCCCGGGTCGTAATAACCGTTTCTCCTGTACGGCGGGAAGGATCAAAAAGTAGCCGCAAAAAATAGCTGCTAAAACAAGGACCAGCAGAATCGGCGCCCACCACAGCCAGGGACTTGAGGGCAGAGGGGGAAGAATCGATGGCAAGCGCAGAGAATCGACCCGAACCTCGGAACCTTCCCACACGGAGTTTTTACGCAGCGTGTTCAGGGCATGATTCGCGCTTCTGTTGCCCGGATCGAGGTCGATCACCTTCAACCAGATTTTCAAGGCCGCCTCTGTTTGTCCACGCTTGAACTCGATAGCCGCCAAGCCCAGCAGCGCCGGTATATCATCCGAATTCAGCTGCTCACAGCGACGCAGATACGATTCCGCCCCCCCGAAATCGCCCGTGTACAGACAGGCCGAGCCGAGAAGGGAGTAGAACTTGGCGTTGTTTCTGTAGCGGAAGATCTGGTTTTCCAACAAACGGATGGCGTTGGAAAACCTCCTCCTTCTTAGGAGATGGTGGGCCCGTGTTAGTACGCTTTTCGGCATTCTGGTCGCTGGGGTATTCTCGGATTTATATTATTCTACACTACTGAGCACCGGAATACCTCTCTGACCTATCTTTTATATCAGAAAGGATTTGCTCCATCAACCGAATGTCTTCATCACTGATATCGGCACCGGGGGACAGCTTGTCCTCGATGGCTTCGAGCAGCTTGTTGAGGTGGTCGAGGTCCTGCAGAATCGCGGCGGGGATATCTTCGAAATCTCGAGAAGAAGTGCGCAGCTGCTCGCCGAGAGCCTCGAGGGTTGCTCCGGCGGTTAGGGACGCCGCCGCCTGCGGTGCTTCACCGGAAGCCCCGAGCGTCATATCTCCCAGTATGATCGACACCTCCCGGCTGCCCCGTGCCTTCAACGTCTCAGGCTCATAGTACAGGCAAACCGCGGAATCGTTGATTGAGTAAGGCATGAGATTGAAGTTCCTCTTGGTTGAAGTCTGGTAGCCCCAGGAAGATTCACTCAGGCGCTTCCAATTGGCAAACACGACCTCGTCGGGAGACGTTACTTCGGGGCCTGCTGTCAGACAAAACAGCCCCACATCTTGCGAGGATTGTGAAGGACCGGACTGCCAAAAACGCACCATATTTCCCGTGGAAATGGAAAGCTCGCCGCGAATTTCTTGGTGCCGGTCGGTCGAAAAATGAGAAAGGGTTTCTTCTCCCAAATAAGTATCCAGACAGAGCCGCACACCGGCGGTTAACTCGCCGCGCGTCAGGTTTTCTATGCGGATAGACATCCTCACCCCGTCCGCCTGAGCCGACGCGGATGAAGACACGGGTAGGAACTCTTGAACAACCCGAACCGTCTTGGATTCCCAGAGGAATCGTGCCGGTCTTCCGGAGGAAGCTTTTTCAACGCGCTCTGAAAACTCGGCCGTATCCCCCATTTTGTAGATCTTGTTGTTGACGACCAGGTTAAGGCCCGAGGTCCGAGGATCCCGGTCCACAAATAGGGGAATGAACCGCGCTCCGGCCGGCTCGCCGGAGGGCGCGCCCTCCGGGGCGCTGCGAATATAGAGGGAGAACCTTCCTATCCCCTCGTGAAGCACCAGGCGCATCCGCCCTTCCCTGACCTCGAGCGCCTGTACGGCAGGCACAGAGAGGATCGCAATCAGAGCGGCAACGCCAAAAACGCCAAAACGTCTCCAACCTGTCATTTTTCCTGTTCCGTGCTCTCAGAGAGGGTTCGCAGCAGGCTTTCCTTCACGGTCAGTGCCCGCTCCTTGAGTCGCAGTGCCCTCTCCTTGTTCTCGAGAGCCTCCAACCTGGCCGCGGTCTCTGAGCTCGCTTCGGAGTCCGTTTGCGTCGAGATAGAGGCAATTTCGGCTTCCAGGCCGGCGATCTCGCTCTTCAATGCGGCGTTTTCCTGCATCATCACGTCGAGATCCTGTTTGTCTACGCCCTGCGCCTGGTCCTCGCCGTGCGTCAGGGCCGAGAGCTTGCGCTGGTACACTGAAATAGCCTGCTCGTATGCTTTTTCCCTCCGCTGAAACTCTTCCACGGATTTCAGCGCTTCTTCATGGCTCCATTTCAAGAGCTTGAGCAGCTCGTTTTCCCTCTGCTTGTACTCGATGAGGGACAGTCGATAATAGGAGGCTTCAACCTTGACGCTCTTCGGATATTCCTCCGTCACCATGTTAAACATCCGCGCCGCTTCTTCCAAATGCCCTAAAACGAACAGACACTCTCCCACCCAAAAATAGGCGCTGCCTATGAAATCCGAATCCGGGTATTCAGAGATGAAACTCTCCAGGGCCTGGATGGCGCTCTCCGGATCCTGCTGAAGGTACAGCAGCCTGCCCTTCTGATATGAGCCGTCCGGGTACAGAGGGTGGGCGGGAAAGTTACTCAGGAAATATTCGAGATTTCGCTCGGCTTCCTCGTACATGTCGATTGCCATGTAGGCTCTGGAAATCCAGTAGTAGGCATCCGCTGCCCTGTCCTCCGCTTCCGGATCGAAGACCAGCTCCCTGAAGCTGCGAATCGCTTCCTCATATCGCTCTTCTTTGAACAAAAGCAGGCCCTGCCGCAGCCTGTCTCCGCCGAAATCCTCTTGGGCGAAGGCGAGAATGGGAAGTAGAAAGAGAAAGACGAAAAGAAGTGTTTTGCGAACCATGACTCCTCTTTTATTTTTCGACCCGCAGCAGAGGAAACTGTATCTATTATTGTTTACCGACATCTCAGAGCTGTGATCTCCTTTTCCGGATGCCTCGAATCGAATATTGCGGAACCGACGACCAAAACATCGGCTCCCGCCTCGATAGCGAGCTTGCAGGTTTCCCTGTTTATACCGCCGTCAACCTCGATCAGGTACTGGTACCCGTCACGAGCCCTGAGCTCGGCAAGATACCTGACTTTGTCCAAAGTCTGGGGAATCAGCTTTTGCCCGCCGAATCCCGGATTCACGGTCATCACCAGAATCAGATCTACATCGGGCAGGACCTCGGAAAGCATGTTCGCCGGAGTGGACGGTACGATGGATACGCCCGCTTTTTTCCCAAATTCTTTGATTTCTCTTAAGACCCTGTGCACGTGGGTGGTGCTTTCGAAATGGATCGTAATACTGTCCGATCCAGCATCGGCAAACTTGCCTACATAATTTTCAGGACGGACGATCATCAGGTGCGTGTCGAAAGGCAGGCTGCTGTGCGGGCGAAGGGCAGCCACCATGCCCGGGCCAAAGGTGATATTCGGTACATATACGCCGTCCATCACGTCCAGATGTACCCAGTCTCCCCCTCCCTGCTCCACTAGTTTGACAGCGGCTGCCAAATGACCGAAATCGGCGGAGAGAATGGAAGGTGCGACAAGGGGTCGATTTTCCATGGGATCATGATAACAGAAAGATAGCATCCGATGCAAAGGGTCAGCCCCATCGAGATTGACTAAACTCTTCATCATGCTATAATTACCTATCCGAGTTAGTTTGCAGCTCTCAGGCAGGGTTCTTAAGCGCATCCTTGCTGGAAGAACATACGCATTACATACAATGTTTTTATTGATGTTTTAGAAATCCTTCCACTGGATAAGTCTATGGCAGAAAGGCAGCTTACGTTTAAAGAAAACGAGATCATACAAATACTGAATAAGGTCTATCTGAGCTTCAAGGCCGGGCAATTCAAAGAAGCTAGCACCATGCTGGAAAAAGCCCTCGAAATCGACTTCGAATCGGTGGACGTGGCCAATGCGTTGAAGTGTGCGAATTTCTGGCTCGAACGGGAAGACAGGTTGGCTGCAATCTCGGGAGCTTATGAGAAGGGGGAGTACTATCTCAATCAGTGGAAGGTGTTTTCTGGCTTCATCTCGCGAATGGAAAAGCTATCCGAACGATGCCTGTTCAATATTAAATACTACATCTTCGGGAAAGCGATGGACCACTATCTAACGCTGCACAACGAGGCGGATCTCAGTGATCCCGAAATCCTGTTTCGCATAGGTCGCTGTCATAAATGTCGGGGCAACTATGAAAATGCGATCAATTTCTTGGAGCAGGCCGGTCACCACAAACGCGACGATGCAGCGATTTTAGCCGAGCTGGCGGACTGCTATGCGCTGGTCAGCGAGAACAGGGCCTCAAAGGTGTTTTTCCGGGAAGCGTTTTTCATAGATCCCCAGTCGATAGAGCTTTCGTACCTGGAGTCACCGATCATTCAACGCCTCGTCGACAAGCTGAAGGGTAGATTCGGCGAGGCTGGAGCGGAGCTTCAAGAATGGATTCCCGTTTACGGTACGATCTTTGGTCTTTTCAACGTGAAACGGGAGCTGCGTCCTTTGGAGTTGGGGAAACTGAAGCAAGCCATCTACCAGCTCGAGAAAGAGGTCGAACAGGGACAAAAGCGTGTGACGCCGAGGTTGATCAATCACTATTTTTGGCTTATCGACCACTACTTGAACAGCGGTGAGGATCGGCAGAAAATCGAAGAAGTGCTGGGAAAAATAAGGGACCTCGATTCGGAGGTCCACGGTGAATATGTAAATTAGCTTGTTAGGAGCACAATTTGTCTGAACAATTAGTGAAACAGGTTACCGAGTTGCTCAATGAAGAGAAGTGGACTCGTGCAACTCTAAACAGCTATTCCATCAACAACTTCGTTGAGTTGGATGACATCGTCGCTACGACGAGGGAAAAAAAAGCGGAAAACGATGTTTTGGAGGCCTGTGAAGAGCACCTAAGACACACCCGCAATAGCATTATCGGGCTTTATCTCTCCGGTATCATCTCGCTGAGCAAACAACTCGTGGATGATTCCAATCTCATCGTATTGATAAACATCTTCATGGACAACCATAAATGGAACATCGTCGAGTATTTATGCAACAGAATCCTGGAGTATGGCGAGAATAAATTCGCGCTCAAAACACTGGCCGACGTCCATGAGAATAAAAACGAGCAGGAGCTGAAGTTTCAGACCTGGGAGCGTTATATCAAGGTCGACTACGAAGAAGCTGAAATCGTTAAGCTGCTGGCCGACAGGAAAGAGGAAGAGGGGGACCTGGAAAGCGCCGTAGAATATTGGAAGAAAGCCCTTCATCGCTTTATCAATAAGAAGATGTTTTCCAACGTCCGGGAAGTGTGGGAAAAAATAATTGAGTATGCCCCGGAGGACGTGGAGTTCTTCTTCTCCGTCGAACGCAAGATCGTCAAAGTCCTCAGCGGCGACAGGGCGGCCCAGCTTCTCACCTTTCTCGTTCCCCATTACAAAGAAAAAGAGGATTGGGACACGACGATCGAATTGTTGAAACGCATACTGTCCTATGAACCGAAAAACGGCGAGGCCCGAAAAGAGATCGTGGATTGTTTCCGCCAGAAATACGACGGCCACAGCCAGCTCGACGAATACTTGCGCATCTCCAATCTCAGCCAGAGCTGGCGAAACGTACACGATGCCATCGCAGATTTCGAAAAACACATTTCCTTTGACGTAGGGAACTACGTGTATCACAGCAGCTGGAAGATCGGTCTTATCAAAGACATCCAAAACGATATCATCATCATAGACTTCGCCTCAAAACCGGAGCACAAGATGAGCCTGAAAATGGCGGTGAGCGCTCTCAAGGTATTGAGCTCGGAGCATATCTGGGTGCTCATTCACACTCGTCCCCAGGCGGAGCTGAAGAAGCAGATCAAAGAAGACCCCGTGTGGGCGTTGAAAACAGTGATTCGCAGCTTCAACAACGCGGCGGATATCAAAACGATCAAAGAGCAGCTTGTACCTGCAATCCTCACCGCCGGCGAGTGGTCAAAGTGGAGCACGGAGGCCCGGAAAATCCTGAAAACCGACCCGATTTTCGGTAATGTTCCTGAAAAGCTCGACAGGTACACGGTGCGAGACAAGCCGATCTCTTTCGAAGAGAAAACCTTCAACAAGTACAAGGCTCAGAAAAACTTTTTTGATAGAGTACAAACATTGAGGGATTTCTTGGAGCACGCCGAACCGGACTCCGACTACTTCGCCGAAATGCTTTCCTACTTCACAGGTTTCCTGAAATCCTTTGCTTCGATCAACGAGCTGGTTATCTCAAGCTATATGCTGGTCCAGCAGCTTGTCACCGTTTATCCATACTTGAATCCAGGCTTGGACTTCACTTTTGAAAATCTGATTGAGCAGGTGGAGAACATCGAGGATTTTTTCACGAAGATCAACGACGCGGAGCTGAAGCGGACGTTTCTCGTCCAGCTCTACCAGTTTTGCCCGGATTGGCCTGCGGTTTACATCCGGCTGTTCCTCGCCTACCAGAGCAAGTTTATCGTGGACGAGCTGGTCCGAAATAAAAAATGGGATACGTTAAAGGAACTGATATCGCAGATCCTTTCACACCACAGGGAGTACCGTGAAGCCTACGTATGGGTTGCTCGCAACCTTCTCGGGGAGTCCTGGTTCTTGAAAATGGATGTCAGCCAGGAAAAGCTCCTTATCGGCATGATCCATTTACTCGATATCTCCTTCCGGGAAATCAATAACAAGCGCGATGTGAGCTTCAACAGGAAGATCAACAAGCAGGTCCAGGACTTCCTTTTCAAGGACAATAAACTGCTCGACTATATCATCGAGACAGGAGAAGAATCCATAACGCGGCTGTACACATTAGTAGACGAGGTAAAAGAGCTCAACCCATCCGTCAAGATCAGCTTAAAACAGCGAATCAAGAAAAAGTACCCCTTATACCAGTTTCTCGGAGATCAAGAAAAAGAAACGATCAGCATGGGTCTGCTGACCACCCGCACCAGTTATGAAAACAAACAGAGGGAGCTGCGCGATATTGTGGAGGTGCAGATACCGGAAAACTCCCAGGAGATAGGCACCGCCATGTCCAAAGGCGACCTGCGCGAAAATGCAGAGTACAAAGCGGCTCTCGAGAAGCAGGAGCTGCTCAATTCCGGAGCTTCCAAACTCCAGGAGGAGCTTCAGAATGCGCAGATCTATACGGACAGCCATGTCAGCACGGATTCCATATCCTTTGGCGTTCGTGTGCGCTTGAAGAACATGAACAACGACGCACTGGAAGAGTACACGATTCTGGGACCCTGGGAATCCAACCCCTCCAAGAGCGTCATCTCCTACCGCTCTCCCCTCGGCGCAGAGCTGATGAATCACAAGATAGGCGATCGCTTGAGCTTCGTGATCAGTGATCAAAACTTCGCCTACGAAATAATGGGAGTAGAAAAGGTTGATCTTTCCGAGTATTAACGTATGAAAACAAAGTTTTTTCTGGCTCTTCTGCTCGCTTTGCTCGCTGCCTGCCTGGCCTGGCCGGCGGGAGTGGAGGTTGTCATCATGGTCGACGTCTCGGAGAGCATGTTTCCCGTATTCGATGATCTGGTTGACTATCTTCTACGGGACCTGCTGGAAAACAGGCTCCATCGCGGGGATTCATTCCACCTGCTCAGCTTTGCCGATAATCCCGAGACTGAACTAACCCTAAAAATGGAGGACGCTTCGGATCTCAACGCGGCAATCGACAGGATCCTTCTCTTGAAGCCGCTTGGTCAGTACACGGATCTGATTGCGGCCCTCGAGTTCCTCTACAGCTATACGAGCTCGATTCCTCAGCAGAACAAGAAGCTCGTTCTCCTGCTTACCGACGGAATCCACGATCCGCCGCCCAACAGCCCCAATCGCTTAGATTCTGAGAAAGCTCTGGACAGGCTTCTGGAGAATACCGAGAAAATCAAACGTGAAGGCTGGGATATCCACATTCTTCGTATGCCACATCCCGGAGAAGCGGCGACCCGGTTGGGAACCGAGACGGAGCCGTCCACGGCCGCCGAGGAATCCGAGGACACGGGAGCCCTGAACCTGATGGACGAGCTTTCCGGCGGGCTGGAGGCGGATGTCGTTGCCTACGAGGATGCCGACAAGGAGAGCCTGGCGGAAACACTCACGGGGTTTTCCACGGTGGAGTTTCCCGGTTTTCTCGGTCGGGTACGCAGGAATTTCAGTGCTGTTTTGAAGATCAGCAACTTCGCAAACGAGCCGCTCCGCTACAAGCTCATCGCCGCGGGCAGCGGCGATGCGTCCCTGCTCAAGCGGCCCGTGTCCGTCGATGTGGCTCCGAGCCAGACCGGAGATCTTGTGCTTGCCTTGAGACTGCCCCGAGGACTACCTACCGGCAGCCAGAGTCTGCCGCTTCGTATCGAGTTCGCAGACCCCGAAACACACATATCACCCCTGGCAGGGGAGCTCGAGTTTGATTACCGGCCCGGCTTCCTGTGGCTGCGCACGATTACCCTGCGCTATCTGCTCTACTCCCTGCTCGTTCTGGTGTTGATCGCCGCGGTTGTACTGCTGTTCCTCGTCATCCGTCGTCGTCTCCAGGATGCCGCCTTCGCCCGCTTCTTCGAAGGGATATCTGAAAGGCGGCGGGGCAGGAAGAGAATGAGGCCGCTCATCATGAAAGTGGAGTCGCAAAACCCGAATATCGGCGTCCGTAACATCCACAGGGTCCCTCCAGGCCGGAAACTGAGCGTTGGTGGTGACGGATCATCGTTCCTCATCTACTACCTGCCCATGCCGCGACGGATCGGCGATGTCGGCAACGACGGAAAGCGCTACCGCTTCATTCCGAAGAAGCTCGAATATTTTCCGGATTTAGAGAAACCGCTCGTAGACTGCCTGGACAAGCCGATCCGAGCTGTTTCCCAACGCGGCCGGGAGGTGGTATTTCGCTTTTCTGAATATATTTCCCCTCTCGAGGAACTCAACAGGTTGATGCGCTCCGTACCCAAATTCCATATCGACAACGTTCCCCTAAAAGGCCGCCGTTCTTAAAATCGTTCCAATACGGAAAGGGCTAGACTACGGACCGCCGCATAAGGATCCTCTTTTGCCAGGACCTCTACTTTGTCCTTGAGCGTCCTTACTCTGTTTTTTTGTATTCCCCGAAGCGCATATATGCGCACGTTTACCTCCGGGCTGCCGAGGAACCGCTCGTAGAACCACTTCAGACCGGGTGCCTCGGTTTCTGACAGCTTCTTCGCCATGAACTCGATCACCTTGCGGTCGCCCTTATCCCACTGCTCCTCCACAATCCTGCGAAACATCTCCAAGTTTGCAGCCAGCTCGTTGTCACACAGCGCAGCGAAGGCGGTTTCCCTGTAGACGGGCAGCTTGCTGCGATCTCCGTACACCTCCCTCAGATAGTCAAAAGCAGCCCGGGTTCCGATGACCGCCAGGGACTCGATGGCCTGGAGACGAACCGCACGCTCCGGGTCGTTCTCGGCCTTGTAGATCAGGATATCCACCGAGCTCCGCGCCTGTTTATTTGCCAGAGCCTGCGCCGAAGCAAGCCTGACCTTCACATTCGAGTCCCTCAAACCTTGACGAAGCAGGTCCTCCACCTCCCCCATATCGAACTTGGATAGGGCGGAGGCTGCGTATATCTTAACGAGGCTGTCCCGCTCGGCGAACATGTTTTTCAAGTGCGGTATCGCCTGCTCGTCCCCAATTTCCCCCAAAGAAGAGGCTGCATATAGCCTCCATATCCTCTGTTCATCTCTGTTGCTCACAATGCCGATCAGCGGCTGCACGGCCGCGTCGGATTTCATCTTTCCCAGTGCCAGGATGATCTCCGGTTTCTGACTGTCCGGATATTCCACGTCTTGCAGGCGTTCGATCAGCATACCTCCCGCCTCCGGAGAGCCGACTGCTCCGAGCGAGGTGATTGCTGCCTCGGCAACTTGATCGTCTTGATGATCGATCAATGTCAGCAGGCGGGTTTCCAGTCCGGGAGATTTGATCGCCGACAGATAATGGATGAGGGAAACCTTCAACCTCGAGTCGTACAACTGCTCATCGGAGAGCAGGGACAACGAGAAGCTCTCTGCATCCCGTATTTTCTCCACGGAAAAAAAATCGAGCACGGCCTTGCGGACTTCCATATTTAAGGACTGCTCGAACAGGCTGAGGAGCTCGGCGTTCAAAGATGTCTCTCCGGCATCGGAAATGCTCTTGATCACCTTCAAGACCTCGGTTTCGATTCCGTAGCGAAGCACGTCCCGCCACTGCTCGACGACGGGCTTGTCCTCCTGCGCGAATCCACGATTCGGATGCAGCATGCTCAAAGATACAAGGACCATAATTATAACGAGCTTCAGGGAAGAGGTTTTCATTTCTGTTTCCGTGCCTTTCTACTAAATATATCCTTCATCATCTCAACACCCAAGACCCGATACATCCCTAAAAGGATGGCAGCGGCGGCCGCCAACCCTATGAGAAGAACTGCGAGATTTCCGAAAGAGCTGGCGGCGGTCCACAGGCTCGCGGTGATTTTCAAGTAGCCGATAAGGAAGGCTGTGAAGGGCAGCAATGCCAAAACCATCTTTCCTGTTGTCTTGGCGATCACCCTGCCATTGAGCGATCCTAGCTTTTTTCGCGCCCAGAGCAGAAGAACTACGAATCCCAGGCTGAAGGCGGCAGAGTTTGCTACTGCCAGACCGGTAACCCGCAGCGAGGTCTCTTTCAACCAAACAGAGAGCAGGATGTCGGAAACGCTGACAGCGGCGGCAGCGACGAGAGGTCTCTTGAAATCGTGGTTGGAGTAGAAGAAGCGCTGGAGAAATGTAAATCCGCCGAGACTGAACAATCCCAGGGAATACCCTGTCAGGACCCTGGAAGCCCAAAGAGTGCCGATTGCAGTGAAAGCACGGCGCTCCAGAGCCACAGAGATGATCTGTTTTCCCAATACAATATAAACGATCGCCGCCGGTACGAGCAGCAGCATGATATAGCGCAGACCGTAGCTGACAGTTTCAGCCAGCCCGCTTTTGTCTCCCCTGGCCGCCTGACGGCTCATACGCGGGAAAAGTACCGTGATGATGGAAATCGAGAATATACCGGAGGGAAGTTGGAAAAAAACGAGGGCATAACTCAGCGCGGAAGTGCTGCCGTCCTCCAGGCCGCTGGCAAAGAGCACGGCAACCTGCTGGGTGGCTGCGAACACGGCAGCCGATGCCAGTACGGGCAGCCAGGCTTTCATAATCCGCCGGAACCGCTGCTGCCTGAAGTTCAGGTCGGGCCTGAGATCGTATCCGAGCCTTATAAACTTAGGAATCTGGAAAAGTATCTGAGCGATGCCGCCCGCCAGCACGCCGACAACCATCGAAAACACGCCCAGGCGTCTGTAAAACAAAAAAGTGGCCGTGATTACACAGACTGAAAATAAAACGGGGGTCAATGCGGGAATCACGAAGATGCCGTGAGAGTTCAGCACCGCCATCAGTGCGGCACTGAGGCTTATAAACAGGATGTAGCTGAACACCCAGCGGAACAGATCAGTCGAGAGTCCCATCTTCTGCGCTTCCGGAAAAGAAAGCAGCACGCCTACAACCTGACGCGCGAAGACGGCTCCGAGCACGACCACTGGCAGCAGAATGACGACTTGGAGGCTGACGATCTTGCGGGTAATCAATCGTGCCTCCCGCTTGGAGGAATCCTCCACCAGGGCAGCCGAAAGAGATGGAATAAAAGCCGAAGACAGCGCTCCTTCGGCCATAAGCTTTCTCAGGTTGTTGGGAATCGTAAACACCGCATTCCAGACGTCCGCCACCCCTGAAGCTCCGAAAAAGGCTCCGATCACCGCGATACGCACAAATCCCAACAACCGGGACAGCATTGTACAGCCCATGACGAGCACGGTTACCAGGGTGCTGCTGCGGGTTGTGCCCGCTGTGACGCGATCAGCCGGATTATCGGCCACGGTTCCTACTCATCCGTTACAAATTTCCTACAGTCTCATGTTCGGCGATTTCTGCTCCGCTTTATAACCGCTTGTTGGCCTTGGAGCTGTATTCTTGCAGATACTGCCGTTTGAAATCCGCGAACGTGTCGTTTCTGATCGCCTCACGGATAGAAACGATCAGCGATTGTATGAAAGCAAGGTTGTGATGCGTGGTCAGCATGGCCGCAAGGATCTCCTTTGTCTTGAAAAGATGTCTCAGGTAGGCCCTGGAATAACGACTGCAGGTGGAGCACGTACAGGTCGGATCGATCGCCTGTTGATCGAACTTCACGGCTTCTGTTTTTAAAGAGACGGGACCCTGCCGTGTGAACGCCTGAGCGTTGCGAGCGGTACGCGTGGGAAAGACACAGTCAAACAGATCGATGCCTTGCGATACAGCTTCCAGTATGTACTCGGGAGTCCCCACACCCATGAGATAACGGGGATAGCGATCCGGGATCAGCGCCGAGCTCAGGGCTAAAATCTCCCGAAAGCGTTCGAAAGACTCCCCCACCGACAGACCGCCGACAGCGTATCCCGGAAATTGCAATTCGAGCAGCTGCTCGGCACTCTCTCTACGCAAATCGGCGAAGAAGTTGCCCTGGATAATGCCGAACAACTGTCCCTGCTGCTTTCCCGGTCCCTGCTTCCATCTCAGCAGGCTCCTGCGCGCCCACTGGGTAGTCAGCTCTACAGCCTCGCGGGCTTGGTTTTTCTCAATCCCGTAGGCGGTGCAGAGGTCGAGAGGCATCATGATGTCGCTTCCGAAAAGCTGCTGGATCTCTATGACTTTCTCGGGGCTTAACTTGAATCGCGAACCGTCAATGTGGGATCTGAACTCCACCCCCTGCTCTTCGATTTTACGAAAGGGGGCCAGAGAAAATATCTGATAGCCCCCCGAGTCGGTCAGGATGTTGTGCTTCCAGGCCATAAAGGAATGCAGCCCGCCGCTCTTTGCCAGGACTTCCAGCCCCGGTCTCAGAAAAAGATGATACGTGTTGCCCAGGATCAAGTTGAGCTCCAGGCTTTCCAGCGCTTCATTGCTGATCGCCTTTACCGTGGCGTTGGTCCCCACCGGCATGAATACAGGGGTTTGCACGGAACCGTGCGGGAGGTCCAGGGCCCCGGTTCTGGCTCTGCTGCCGCTGTCACAGTGATCTGTGCCAAACAACATATCAGCTTCTCGCCGTTTTCAGAGCCAGCACACCGACGGCCATAAACAGTGCGAAGGCCAGACCCGCGCCGGCCAGTGGGGGTATCAGTCCGTTTTTCGCCAGAATAACGGCGATCATCTGCACTACGTAGTAGACCACGCTGACGATTAGAGAAGTTAGAAGATCCATGAGCAGTATATTTCGTTTGAACCGCCCGCCCACGCCGGTGGCTATGAGCACTACGATGAAGGGACTAAGGGCAAAGAAAAACTTCTTGTAATATTCCGTCAGAGCACCCTTGTAGGGAAGCCCCGCCGCTCTGAGCTTGTCGATCCACTCACGAGCCTCGCCGCTTCTCATCTCTTCAATTTTCCGAGTGGCCCGGCGAAACGTCGCCGGCGGCTCTGCCAATGCCTCGGCACCGTGAACGGCAATCCTCTCCAAGTCAAGAGTTTGCTCCGCTTCGTTCCATCTGTATACACGGCTGTTGTGAAGCACCCAGTATCCATTGTTCCACTCCGCCCAATCGGCATCGATTCGAGATTGAAATCCTCCGTTTTCTGCTCTCTGCAGCACCATTACACCCGTTATAGTCTGCTTCTTGTCGTTGTAGTAATCCACCTGGTACACGGTGCCTGCATCTTCGCTGATTACGGTGACATTCGTATTGCTGAAGCTGATCTCCTGTTTGACAGTGGCTCTGTACAGCTCGTTTTTTTTCTTGAAACTGTCTATAACATAGTGCTGTTCGAAGAAAAACCCTCCCACGCTGAGAAGCACGCCGATCAGGATAAAGGGAAGCACGAGACGATAAAGGCTGATCCCGGAACCGAGAATCGCGATCAACTCGTTGTTTTTGTAGAGAATGCCGAGGGTGAAAGCGGCTGAGAATAAAAGCGCCGGAGGAATCGAAAAGGAGATGCATTTCGGAAGGTAAAAAAATGCGATCTGCAGGATCTGAGCCGGACTGGTCTCGTGGGCAAGGTATCGCCACAGGTTGGTGAACAGGTCAAGGAGCTCTATCACCAGGATGAAGAAGAGAATGGAGATCAACAGGATCGCCACGAAGGAGCGAATCAGCATACCGTAGAGGGTCTTCATCGTCTAGCCCTGATAGTGAAAAAAACGACGGCCGCGCTGAAAACCACCAGATTGGGAAACCACATGGCAAACACGGGCGGAAGCTCGAGCCGTATTCCGAGGGTATGACCTACAAACAGCACCCACCAGTACACCGATGCCATGAGCAGCCCTATCCCGAAACCCACCGCCCTGCCGCTCTTGCGGGCCATCAGACCCACGGGAAAGGCAAACAGTACGAATACCAGGCAGGAAAAGGGTATAGAGAACTTCTTATGAAACTCGAGCCTATACAGCTGCAGGTTGCGATCGATGAGCTTCTTTTCACGGTTCCTCGTGTAGTTATCGTAGGCATCGGCAATCGCCTTCTGCCGCTCCAGATAATGGGCGGGTTTCTTAGAATCTGAGCTCGGCGTGAAGTCCTTAAGATAGCGAAGCTCCATGGCTAAATCGAAAAGAGAAGCTTCTGTGCGCGCTTCCTGCTCTGCTACCTGGCGATTATAGGCCCTTTCCATCTCCTGGATCTCTCTCCAAACATCGATGGAACTCATTTCCCTCGGCCCGG
Source organism: uncultured Spirochaetaceae bacterium (assembly GCA_964390045.1). Lineage (GTDB taxonomy): Bacteria > Spirochaetota > Spirochaetia > SZUA-6 > DRHE01 > CAYMGP01. Next base: position 59,890 of record CAYMGP010000008.1, read on the forward strand.
GATTTATAAAACTGGCGCTGAAATCCTTCAGAAGGATGTTGTAGATCATCGAGCGGGAAACTGTGTACTCGTAGCGCTCGGCTTTCACATCGGCCGGTTCGTGGGTAAAAACATCCTCGAGGTGAATCGATATCACTCCCCGACGGGACTTGCTTTCTTCGAGCCAACCGGCGGCGGCAGTGATAACCCGTTTTTGTTTATCCTCCGTTTTATCGATTATCGTTATATTCTGTATCCGGTTCCCCTCCACAGCTCCCGTAACGATTACCGTGTCCTGATACCTCTTTACGGAGAACGGCTCCAATTCTATCCCCGGATTCGTGTATAGGATCTTCCTGTACATCCGGCCGAGACGGATATTTCCCAGCGGCAAGAAGTAGTCGTTCACCACAAAAGAAATGACAAACAAAAGCAGACCCGCAAAAAGCAGCGGTATAAGTATACGGTATTGGGGTATACCGGAGGCCCGAAAGGCAAGGATCTCGTTGTCAGAATTAAAGCGGCCTATGGCCATCAAAGAACCAACCAGGGCTCCGAAGGGAAAGGAGAGAGCCAGGATCGACGGCAGGGAAAATATGATAAACAGGACGACGTCCCAGAAGGGTACCTTTTTTGAGAAAATCTCCTCTGCGAGCACCAGCAATTGGTTTATGAAAAAAATAAAGAAAAAAAACAAAAAAGCGACTATGAAAGAAATGAGAAACTCGTTCAGGATGTATAGATCGATTCTTCGAATTCCCGGGACTCGAACCATGTGCGTTGTGCTATTCTATTCCGCTTGATCCGTCGTGCACAAGGGATTCATCCAGAATTGAGATTCCGGAGCCGAGAGTACCGAAATATAGCAGAGGGGGGCCGTAGCTCGCAGCGCTTATGTCAAGAGCAGGCAGACCTTCGCCAAGCCCGATCTGCCGTGCCGAGAGGGAAGCGGGCAGCAGGCGGGTGACGCCTGCCCCGAAAGTGCCGAAATAAAGCCCGGTATCCGTTTCTATTCCGCACAGCACCCAATCATCTCCCAACATTCCCGAAGCCTTGCTGTGGTGCTCGAGATCGTTGCTGACGGGATCCCACCTGTACAGACCTTGCCCGTAGGTACCAATCCAGAGGATTTCCTCTTTCTCGACGAGCAGCATCGTTATATTGCGGGATCTCAAGTCCCGGTTGACGCTGTCGAAACTCATCATGGCACCGGTTCTCAAATCGAGGAGAACCAGACCGCGATCGAGAGTCCCGATGAGAAGATAGTCATCATGTCGCAGCAGACAATTGATAAACGCTCCCGGCAGACCGCCTTGAACGATCCTCTCCCAGCGCCTCTGCTCATGCCGCCACAACCCGTCGCCCAGAGTTCCCAGATATATGATTTCACCGACCGCTTCCAAGGCTTCGATTTTTTTGGGATTGTATCCGCCGAAAAGGTCGATCGCCTGCCAGCGGGAGGTGAATTTTGAATACTGAAACAGGCCTTGGTAGGTCCCAATCCAGACTCTTTCGGGCGTGACCTCTATGCTGCGGACTGTTCTGGCGGTCAAGCTTTCATTTCCCCGCTTGAAAACCGTAGCCTTCCCGTCTCCAACGGAGTAGCGGCTGATCCCACCGTTCCAGGTGCCTACCCAGATATCATCTCCGTCTACGGCAACAGCGGAGATGTTCGAGTCATCCAATCCCATTGTCTCTGCCGGAAGATCGCTCCAGCGTAGACGACGGCTGAGCCGGTCCACCATTTGCCCGTCCTGTCTCGAAGGATCCTCGGGCCCGAGAGCGAGATAACGGAGAAGGTACTGTTTTGAGGCTTCTCTGTCGGAGAGTGTGTAAAAAGCGATCTCGGCAAGACGAAGCCATATCTCGGCTGCAACCGCGCAGTCCGCCGGGCTAAGATTCACGATCTCGAGATAATACCTGTAGGCTTGTTCGAGGTCTCCTGCATCGTAACTCAAGCCTGCAAGAATCTCGTAGATCTTCAACTTCAACCCGAGATCGAGCTGCCACCGCGAGGTATCCCTGTCGAGTAGTTTCTTCAGGTGGAACGAGGCCAGCGCAGGATCGCCGCGCCGCAATGCGATTTCGGCCTCGAGAAACAACACTTCGGGCAGGTTGTGCGAATTGTCCCGGGTTTCAAGGTCTCTCAGGATTTCGAGGGCCGCTTCGTGCCTCCCGGCCTCGTAGTGACCGCGGGCTTCGGTGAGTCGCTGTCTGTCAAGCTGCTGATCTGTGCTCTCATCGCGCTCGACGGCTGCAACGCCTGCGGCCGTCCCTTTTCCGACCTGTTCATCGAGAGGTGCTTCGGTGCGGCATGACAGTTGAACTGAAAGACAGGCGATCAGAACGGTGAGGATCCAACGTGGGTTAGATACCCGTTGAGCCAAATCCGCCATTCCCCCTCTCCGTGTCCGAAATCTCCGTCTGCACCTGCAGCACAGCCTGAACCACCGGGGAGAATACGAGCTGAGCGACACGATCGCCTCTGCGGACATGAAACGCCTCGCTGCCCAAATTGACAAGAATCACCTGTATTTCTCCCCTGTAGTCCTGATCGATTGTGCCCGGAGTGTTGAGCACCGTGATACCCTGCTTGATCGCCAACCCCGACCTCGGCCTCACCTGCGCTTCATACCCTTCGGGAATCTCCAGACAAACTCCGGTGGGTACGCTTTTTCGCTCTCCAGGTTGGATAACGATCTGCTCGCCTGGCGGGATATCGGCGGATAGGTCGGCGCCGGAACAGCCCTGCGAATGATACCGGGGAACCAGCTCCGGCGATCTTATCGTAAAGGGAACAACGATCCGTTTCATCAGAAGGTATAACCGTTGCGCTCGAGTCGCCCGAGCTTGCTGCTTCCGTAGGCCAGCAGGTTGAAACCGTCCGGCCGGATCCGCTGTTCGATAATCGAAAGAACATCCTGCCGGCGTACCTCTGCCAGCAGGCTCATCGAGGTGTCGTACTCGATTACTTTGTTCGTCAAATGGTACTGGCGGAACAGGCGCTTCATCCTGTTTTCCATATCCTCCTTCGCCAGGATCATATGGCCTCGGAGCTGGCACTGGGCATTCTCTATCTCGCCTTCCGTCGGCGGTTCGCTGTGCAAACGAGCCAGCTGTTCGTTGACCGCTTCGAGCAAAGGTTTAAACAGGGAGGGGGCGGTATTGGCGTAGATCGTCCACATAGCAACATCGGTGAAATATGTACGAAACGATGACACCGAGTAGCAGAGTCCCCGGTTCTCTCGCAGCCGTTGGAAAAGCCGCGAGCTCATCGATTCACCGAAAAGAGTATTAAACACCAGATCCTGATAGTATTCGCCCAAATCCTGTAACGCTGAAAAGCTCGTCCCTGTAAATAGATGTACCTGTTCGAATTTATCGGGAAAGGTGTCCCAGCGCTGATGAGCCACCGGAGCAATCCTCTGCTCTCGATCGTCGGCAGGAGACCCGGCTGCAAAGTGTCGTTCCAACGCACGCATCACTCGCTCTGAATCGAGTTTTCCCCCTGCCGTCACCACTGTACGTTTGGGCGTAAAACGACCTCTGTAGAAAGCGGATAAGCGCTGTTTGTCGATGCTCTGCACGTCCGAGACTTCGCCGGTGATCTTACGAGAGAGTCTGTGTCCGTTCCAGAGTTTTTCCAGATAGATCTGGTGCCCCTTCTCCTCCGGATTGTCCTCGATGGTTTGGATCTCGTTGAAAATGACCGTTTTCTCTTTCTCTATTTCACTGTCATCGAGGCAAGCGTTGAAGTACATATCAGCCAGAACATCGAGAGCGACCTCGACGGCTTCTGCGGGCAAAGTACAGTAAAAACAGGTGACTTCTTTCTCTGTAAATGCATTGAGATACCCACCGACGCGCTCGATGGTCTGGGCGATTTCATACGCCGACCTTTTGCTCGTACCCTTGAAGAGCATGTGCTCGAGGAAATGAGAGAACCCTGTCTGGGAGATTCTTTCATCCCTGGAGCCGCCCAACTGCCACAGCCCCAGGGAAACTACCTCTGTATTGTCTACGACGTCCAGGATAACCCGGACGCCGCTATCCAGCACTGTTGACTGGATCAATCCTATCTCCGCCGATTCCTACCATCCTGCCGTTCGGATCTGTCGTGGCTTCCCGGTCTTTTCGATTGGTAGCCGCCTCCCGAATGGGAATCCGAATGGGATCCCGTTCTATGTTGGGACGATCTCGGCTGGTCGTGGTGTCGTTGTTCCGTGTTTTCGACCATGCTCAGGTTCATACGACCCATCCGATCGATCTCGAAAAGTTTGACGCGTACCTCCTGACCTTCCTCGACCACGTCGCGAACGCTTCCGACCCGTTCGTTGGAAAGCCGCGATATATGCACCAGTCCTTCCTTGCCCGGAAGGAACTCGACAAAGGCCCCGAAATCCATGATCCTTCTGACAGTACCGTTGTACCACTTGCCAACTTCCGGCTCTTGAACCAGGGCTTTGATCGCCTCCTGGGCTTCCTCGGCCTTCAGTTTCTCTCGCGAGTAGATAGTAACCGCGCCGTCATTTTCCACATTGATCGTGGCACCGGTTCGTTCCGTTATTCCCTTGATCATTTTTCCACCGGGCCCGATAACAGCACCGATCTTGTCCGGATCGATCCGCAGGTTAATGATCTTGGGAGCGAACTCGGAGATGCTGTCTCTCGGTTCCTTGATCGTTTGATTCATGATTTCGAGGATATGCATTCTTCCCTCTTTTGCCTGTTGCAGGGCTTGAGAAAGAACAGACGAATCAACACCCGCGATCTTGATATCCATTTGAAAACCTGTAATTCCGTCGGCCGTACCGGCAACCTTGAAATCCATATCTCCCAGATGATCTTCCTCGCCGAGTATGTCGCTCAACACGACATGGTTTTTATCGTCTGTGACCAATCCCATAGCGATACCGGCGACCGATTTTTTGATCGGCACGCCCGCATTGAGCAGGGAAAGGGTGCCTCCGCAGACCGTGGCCATGGATGAGGAGCCGTTGGATTCCAAAACTTCCGAGACCAGACGAATCGTGTAGGGGAACTCATCTTTGCTGGGCAGCATGGCCGTCAGCGAGCGCTCGGCCAGATTTCCGTGACCGATTTCGCGCCGACTTGCCGCCAACCTGCCGGTTTCCCCTACAGAGTACGGTGGAAAATTGTAGTGCAGCATGAAGGTTTTGCGGGCATCTCCCTCGATATCATCCAGGACCTGCTCGTCGAACACCGTGCCCAGCGTTGTAACCGCCAAAGCCTGGGTCTCTCCCCTGGTAAAGAGGGCTGACCCGTGGGTTCTGGACAGAATATCGATCTCGCAAGTTATCGGACGGATGTCGGTGGGACCTCTGCCGTCGGTACGCCTTTTTTTCTCCAGAATCGAACGCCTCACCGTGTTGGACTCCAGCTCGTCGATTAATTCAGACAGCGACTTTATTTTTTCTTCGGGTACCTTTTCGCTAAACTGCTCCTGAGCCTGCCTGTGAATCTCGTTGATCGCCCGGCTGCGGTTCATTTTACCGGCGACGAAGCAGGCCTCTTCCATCTTGGGCTGCGCCCAAGCAACAACCTCTTCGCGTACAGATTCCTCGAGTGTTTCCTCGAACTCAGGGAGCTCGATTTTTTCCCGTCCCACGACTTCTGCCAGCTCCAGCTGGATTCGGCAAATATCCTTTATGGTCTTGTGAGCTTCTTCGATGGCCTCCACCAATATCTCCTCGCTCACCTCTGCCGCCGAACCCTCCACCATGGTGATCCCGTCCAAGGTTCCCGCAACCACGATGTTCAGATGGCTGCTTTCGATCTGGTCGTAGGTGGGATTCACGACGAATGATCCGTCGATATACCCTACCCTCACCGCGCCTATCGGACCGCCGAAAGGGATTTCTGAAATTGTGATGGCTGCCGAAGCGGCCACCATGGCAACCACATCGGGCGGATTGATCTGGTCTGCGGAGATCACGGTGGGAACGATCTGAATTTCACGTTTGAATTTCTTTGAAAACAACGGACGAATGGGTCTGTCGATTAATCGGCAAACCAATATCTCCTTGTCTTTGGGTCTGCCTTCCCGCTTTATGAATCCGCCGGGTATCTTTCCGGCGGCATAGTACTTTTCGTTGTACTCAACAGAGAGAGGGATGAAGCTCAAATTCTCCAAATCCTGGCCGGAACAGCAGGCAGTGGCTATGACCGCCGAGCCCGCGTATTGACCGAAAACGGCACCATTGGCCTGTTTGGCCATTTTCCCGCTTTCCAGGATCAGGTTCTCCTCTCCTATTTTCAGTTGAACCTGATGTATCATGTGTTTTTCCTTTATTTTTTTTACTTGCGTAATGAAAGTTTCTCTAAGATTTCCCGATACTTCTCTACATCTTGTCGCTTCAGGTAGTTGAGGAACTTTCGCCTCTGTCCAACCATCTTCAGCAATCCTCTTCGGGAATTGTGATCTTTCGGATTGGTCTTGAAATGCTCTGTAAGGTCTTCAATTCTGCGCGTCAGTAGTGCAATTTGAACCTCAGCGGAACCTGTATCCAGTTCAGTCCTTCCGAACTCTTTGATCACCTGCTCTTTGTCTTCTTTTGTGAAAGACATTGCCTCCTCCTATTTTTCTATCCGGCTCTTTGTCTATTTCGAAATCGAATTTCAAAATCTTCTTCCGCCACGTAATCCTGCCACCTCAGCTCGCGGTCGCTGATTGCCACTACACCGGGAATCATTTCCTTTTCGGTGCAGAAAAGGACTTCGTAATCTCCGTTGTTTGGGAGCATCTGTTCGATCTCAAGGCGTTGCACATACGACCTGCCGCCCTTGCTCCGTACAGCAGTTGGGTGTAAATCCAAGCGGTACTCATCCTTCAGCATATCTCGTACCTCATCGAATTGTCCCTGAAGGATGGCCTCACGGATCCTGGAGCTGCTGACAACCTCTTGCCGATAGAGAGTTGCCGGAATTATCTCCAGCTCTGTTGTTGATCCGGCAAGCACTTGTTTCAACTCCCCAACACCGGTATCCCTTCCCCGTCCCATGTGAAAATTGTAGCCTACTACCAGCTTTTCAATGTCCAGATGGCTCGCCAGGAGTTCCAGGAATTTCTTTCCAGTTAGTTTACTAATTTCAGCGGAAAAGTCAATCAGCACCACCAGAGCAACACCCAGGGCTTCAAGCTTCGCCGTCTTCTGCTTCGAGGAAAGGACGCTGCCCGCGAGCCGTCTTTTTCCAATCGTTTCGGCTGGGTTTTTGCGAAAGGTACAGACAGTAGGGACAGCCCCGTGACTTCTCTGTACAACGGATCGAATCAGTCTCTGATGTCCTATATGAAGGCTGTCGAAAACACCTATCGTCAGAGTGACGCGCGTGCGCTGAGCGCTGCCGCTTAAAAGCTCTTCCCAGTCTATTACCTTCATCCATTCAACCCATCGTTTGTTGCGAATACAGCAATATACCGGTATCCGACGACCGAACGATCAGCCACGGCAACGAGGTCCTTTTTTTTATCGAAGACAGCCAGAAAGCCCTCCCCGGTCGGCGGAATTTCAAAAAATCGATCCTCCAAGGGTCTCCCGTTGTTTACCATTCTCACAGCCTCGTCCTTAAGGATTGCACTGCCGATGTGACCGAGGGGTGCAAACATCTGCACCGGGCCTAGGAGATCTCTCTCGGCGGAAAACAGCCGGGGTGCCACTGCTTTATCGATCCGAAACGGCCCGACCGCAGTTCTTCTCAGGCCGGTTACATAGGCGCAGGAGCCTGCCAGTTTGCCGATATCTCTTGCCAGGGAACGTATATAGGTGCCCTTGGAGCACTCGATCGCAACCTCCAAATTCGGCTTTTGGTAGCCGAGGATATCGATCTTATGCACGGTTACCTTCCGCGCCGGCAGCTCGAGCCTTCCGCCCCTGCGTGCGATCGCATAGGCCCGTTCTCCTTTCACATGTATAGCAGAATAGACAGGTGGTTTCTGTTCTACCGCACCGACCTGCCTGGAAACGGCACTACGAATATCCTCTATTCCTGGAATCGGCTGCTCGTCGTTTACCTGTCCTTCGGGATCCAGGGTGTCTGTTGAGATACCGAAGGTGATCGTGGCCCGGTATCCTTTGTCCAAAGTCGAAAACAGTTCAGCTAGTTTTGTATAGCGGCCTACCAGAACGACGAGCAATCCGGTGGCGAATTTATCGAGGGTTCCCGTATGTCCGACTTGGCGGGTTTTCAACTTTGCTTTCAGTACATTGAGGGCGGAAAACGAAGTAGTCCCTGCCGGTTTGTCTAGCAGTACGAACCCCTGCCTGGGTATGCTCAACTAAAAATGTCCTTGATCTTCGTAGTAATCCGAACGCCCCGCTCGATAGAATCGTCTGCGTAAAAGGTCAATCGCGGTATGGTACGGAGCCGTAAACCCCCTTTGAGCTTCTGATGGATGAATCCCGAAGCGTGGTTGAGGGCGTCGACACTCCGAGCCCGCTGCTTGGCCTCTCCGTAAAACGATACGTACACCTTCGCATAATGAAGGTCTCTGGAAACCTTTACGTCCCTGATGGTTGTCAACGGGGCAAGTCGAGGGTCCTTGATGGTCCCTCTATAGATTAGACTGCTTATCTCTTCTTTGAGGAGGCTTTCAACCTTCCTCAGCCTTATTTCCGACATCCGAGCCCACACTTTCCAGCGTCTTGGCCAGTTCTACTTCTTCGTAGGCTTCTACTACATCTCCTACTTTGATATCGTTGAAGTTCTCGATTCCAATACCGCACTCGTATCCCTCATCCACCTCCCGCGCATCATCTTTGAAACGCTTGAGGGAAGCGACCTTGCCCGAGTAGATCTGCACTCCGTCCCGCAAAATCCTAGCCGCGCTACCCCGCCGTATTTTCCCGGAGGTTACGTAGCAACCCGCCACAACTCCTGTCTTGGGAACCTTGAACAAATTCCGCACCTCCGCCGTTCCAAGGGTTTTCTCTTTGATCTCAGGTGCCAACAGACCTTCCATTGCCGCCTTGATGTCATCCACCACTTCATAAATAACATTGTATTTACGGATTTCAACCTTTTCGCGATCGGCCAGGTTCTGCGTCGTCGGTGTGGGACGTACGTTGAAACCAACGATAATGGCCTGAGAAGCGGAGGCGAGCATCACATCTCTTTCATTGATGGCGCCGGCCGAAGCGTGAATCACGTTCAGGCGAATCTCTTTGGTGCTGAGCCTTTCGAGGGCGTGCTGTAAAGCCTCAACCGATCCGTGTACATCCCCTTTGATGATTACCTTCAGCTCCTGAACCTCACCCTCCTTTATATGGCTGAAGATGTTGTCCAGCGTGATCTTGCGAACGTTCCGAGCCTCTTCCCGCTTCTTGAGATCCTGTCGCTTGATACCTATCTGGCGGGCTTCCTTTTCAGATTCTGTGACCTGGAAGGGATTTCCCGCATCCGGGATTCCTGAAAAACCGAGGATTTCTATGGGGATCGAGGGCGTAGCGCTCTCCACCTTTTTGCCTTTGTCATTGAACATGGCTCTGACCTTGCCCGAAAAAACACCGGCTACGAAGGGATCACCCACGTTCAACGTGCCCCGTTCGATGAGCACCGTGGCTACATTTCCACGGCCGAAATCGATCTTCGACTCGACGATCTTACCTTCCGCACGGCAATTATAGTTTGACTGCAACTCCAACACCTCTGCCTGCAGCAGGATAGCATCCAGAAGCTCCTTGATCCCTGTACGCTTCAGGGCCGAGAGCTCGAGATATTGAGTCTTTCCTCCCCACTCTTCGGGAACAAGATCGTATTCCGATAGCTGCCGTTTTACCTGTTCGGCGTTCGCTTCGGCCAGATCGATCTTGTTTATGGCCACGATAATAGGTACCTCCGCCGCTCTGGCGTGGTCTATAGCTTCCACGGTTTGAGGCATGACCCCGTCGTCGGCAGCGACCACCAGAACAACGATATCTGTTACTTGGGCTCCCCGAGCACGCATGGTTGTGAATGCCTCATGGCCCGGTGTATCCAAAAACACGATTTTGCCTTGCTCGAGGTCAACGGTATAGGCGCCGATATGCTGGGTGATTCCGCCAAACTCTGTGTCCACGACGTTGGTGGCCCGAATCGCATCGAGGAGTTTGGTCTTACCGTGGTCTACATGTCCCATTACCGTGACGATCGGCGGCCGGTGCTTCAGATCCTCTTCCCTGTCTTCCTCTTTCTCGATGATTGTTTCGTCGTACAGGGATACGACGTTGACCTTGCACTCATACTCCGCGGCCAGGATGCTGGCTGTCTCTGCATCGATCTGTTCATTGATCGTCACCATCATCCCCATGCTCATCAGCTTGGAAATCAACTCCGATGCTTTGAGATTCATCTTTCGGGCAAGCTCGGAAACCGACACATTCTCCATAATCGAAATGTCTTTGGGAACAGGATTGGCACGCTGAACTGTTTTTTTCTTCTGAGCAAGGATCTTTTCCTGATGCTCTTCGTATTTCTCTCTCGCCTTGGCAAAAGCCCCTCTCTTCTTGCTCTTGAAGAACTTTTTCCCGGGAGTTTTTTTCGCATCCGGTTTCGGCGCCGGTTTTTCCACCTGTTTTTTCGGTGCACCGCCGGGTCTTCTTCTACCCGTGCTGTCCGCTGCGGCTCTCTGGCCGGCTCCCCCACCGGGAGTCTTGAAGATTCTAGGAGGTTTTCGTTCCCTGTCAGTCTCGCCCCATTGTCTCCTGAAGCCCGGTCCTGCTTTCGACCCGGGCACTCTCTTCGCTGGCGGCCGCTCCTGAAGCCTTACCCGCTCGACCTCCCGTGTCGGCGGCTGCGGCGTCGTAGCCGCGGCTTTGGACTCGTCCTTTTTCGCGGCCACCTTTTTTACTATCACTTTTTTCTTTTTAACTACTACAATTTTTTTCTTTTCCGGTTGTTCCTTGCTCTGCGATTCAACAGGCGGCGCAGTTTTTTTATGTTTAATCAGAGTCGCTTTTGGCTTTTTCTGTTCTTCTGACATAGATTCCCTTTATTCTTCCTTTTCCTCTTCCTCTTCAAAGCTTAAACCAACCCCACAATTTGGACAAGCCGTCATGTCCGTAGTGATTCGAGCACCGCACTCCGGGCATTCATAGGCTTCCTCGGCGGCTGAGGGCTCTTCGGCTGCTGACGGTTCCTCAGCCGGCGGCGAGGCGGCTGGTTTCTGGGTTTCAGCGGCCGGGGTACCGGCGGCCGGGGTACGGCGATCCGGCGATCCGGCGACCGCAGCTGCGGCGGCCGGGGTACGGCCATCCGGCGATCCGGCGACCGGCTGCGAGGCGGCTGGCTCTTCTTCAGCTTCCTCTTCTTCTTCAACAATTTCTACATTTTCTTCTATGATTCGGGAAATGAGCTGGGCATCCTCTTCACCGATGCCTTCGAGAGCTGAAACCTCTTCCTTGCTCAAGGAAACCAGATCTTCTATAAGCTCTATGTTGTTTTGTTCCAGAATCTGCACAATATTTTCCGGGATATCGGGGAGCTCGCTGATTCTGACTATCTCTTCCTCTCCTGTATCCCCAAACAGGGCGGAAACCGCTCTCTTGGTCTCGGCGGACAGATCCATCTCTGCGAACTGCTCTTCTGTTTTCACATCG
>CAYMGP010000009.1:0-69358 GCA_964390045.1 uncultured Spirochaetaceae bacterium
GCCCTGGTGAGCTTCACGCCCAGCTCTCCCGCCAGCTTCACGGTCGCCGTGGCGCAGTAGGGTGGAGTTTCCAGGCTGACGAAGTATCCGCCCTCGGGTTTGCTCCAGGTGGCTATTTCCCGGCCTCCGAGCTCCCGTTCAAGGATTTCCTGCACAGCCGCGAACTTCGGCGATATGATGCGGGCGTGCTTATCCATATGTTCGAGAATGCCTCGCATATCCTTGAAGAACAGCAGATGGCGCAGAATGTTGACCTTGTCCGGGCCGATGGTTTGGGAAAAAAGGCGCGCCCGGGACCACTCCATATTTTTCTCGCTGCCCGCCATGATTGCGATGCCGGCTCCGGGAAGAGAAATTTTTGAAGTCGAGCCGAAAACAAGAACTCTCTCGGGATTGCCCGCCTTTTCACAGGCCGTCACGATGTTCTTCAAGGCGGCCGGCCCCCCGCCGAGGTGGTGAACGTTGTAGGCGTTGTCCCAGAGGATGAGGAAATCGGCATCTGCTGTGTTCATGGCAGCCAGGCGGTCCACCGTATCATCCGAGTACACGACCCCGGACGGGTTGCTGTATTTGGGCACACACCACATTCCCCGAATCGCCGCATCCTCTGCAACAAGGCTTTCTACCTCCGCCATGTCGGGACCTTCGCGCCCGAGCGCCACGGGTATCATTTCGATGCCGAAGTGCTCGCAGATCGAAAAGTGCCTGTCATATCCAGGTACGGGACAGAGGAACTTGTTTCGCCCGCCGAACCAGGATCGACCGCCGCCTGACGTTCCGTGCGTCATGCACTGGGCCACGGTATCGTACATCATGTTCAGACTGGAGTTCCCGCCAATGATTACCTGCTGCGGGGGAACATCCAAATACTCGCCAAACAAGGCCTTGGCTTCGGGAAAGCCGTCCAGTCCTCCGTAGTTGCGCGTATCCAATCCTGACGGAGTCAGGTAACTGCGCTCGTCTACCATTGCCAGGAGAGGACTGGAGATGTCCAGTTGCTCGGCTCCTGGTTTGCCGCGGGTCATGTCGAGGGAGAGCTTCTGCAACCGAAACTCTTCTATTCTGCTTTTGAGGGCTTTTTTTCTTTGCTCCGCCACCACTTGATAATCCTCCGTATTTCAAAATACATCTGACAATACGGCAATGTGCGGGCCGTGGTCAACGCACAGGCCGCGGTCAGCGGGCTGAACGGGCTCAACGCGCCAGCCAGGGCAGGGCTTCGAGATCCAGATTACCGCCTGAGAGGATGATCCCGATGCGTCTGTTCGCGACAGCCCGGGGCTGCTCGAGCACGGCGGCAAAGGGCACGGCAGCCGAGGGCTCGATGAGGATCTTCATTCGCTCCCAGATGCGGCGCATCGCCGTTACGATCGACTCTTCCTCCACCGTGATGATCTCGCGGACGTGGCGGCGGATGATGGGGAAGGTCAGCTTGCCGAGGGAGGTCCGCAGGCCGTCGGCGATCGTCTGCGGATTGACGGATGGATGGATGCGGCCGTCGCGCAGCGATCGATAGGCGTCATCGGCGCCTTTGGGTTCGGCGGCGATCACCTCGATTCGCGGATCGAGGTAATGGCTGGCCAGAGCTGTACCGCTGATCAGGCCGCCTCCTCCGACGGGAGCCATCACCATATCAAGACCGGGTACTTCCTCGATCAGCTCCAGGGCACAGGTGCCCTGGCCGGCGATGACTCTGGGATCGTCGTAGGGATGAATGAAAGCCGCCCCCGTCTTTTGTACCACCTGTTCCAGGGTTTGCTCCCTGTCCTTCTGGGTCGGCCGGCAGAAAACAATGCCGGCGCCGTAGCCCCGAACGGCGGCAACCTTGATCTTCGGCGAGTTTTCCGGCATGACGATGTGTGCCGGAATCCCCTTTAGGTTTGCCGCCAGAGCCAGGGCCTGGGCGTGATTTCCCGAAGAATGGGTGGCGACACCTTTCTTTGCTTCTGCATCGCTGAGCGAGAAGACGGCGTTGGCGGCGCCCCGAAATTTGAAGGCGCCAACCCTCTGAAAGTTCTCGCATTTGAAATAGATCTCGGCTCCGGCCATGGAGTTGAGGCTGCTCGAAGTCATAACAGGCGTGCGGTGAGCATAAGGCCGGATACGAACGGCCGCTTCGCGGATCGCCTGCAAGCTCGGTGCGGATGGGGGCTCCGGGGATCGTTCTTTGGATTCGTTCATAATCTTTCTGAGTGTACATTGAAGCAGGCGGCGGGGAGAAGCGTCCGTTTCACCTGACGGGAGGCAATGCAGAGGGCACGGAGTCATGGAGAGATTTATTTGATTTGTTTGGTAAGGATAGTTAAATTTCCTAAGAGAACGGCAACGATGAATCAGAACGAAGAAATCGATTTAAAAGCCCTGGACTGCGCGGTCTGCGGGATCACGGTCTCCAGTCAGTCGCACAAACACAGCTCGGTGTTCTATATTCCCGAGATGGATTGCGATGAAGAAATCGCCCTGATCCGCAGGAAACTGAACGCTCTCGAAGGTATTCTGGATCTTGAGTTCAATATGGTTTCCCAAAAGCTCACAGTGGAGCACAGGAGCGCTCATGAGAAGATCGTCCGAGCCCTGAGAGAAATCAAGATGAGCCCGCAAGAAAAACGGATCGAACACGACGAGAAAGCCGGGTTCTGGGAAACTCGCGGTCGCTTGATCCTGACGATACTCTCCGGGCTGTTGGCGGGCGCCGGATTCCTGCTCTCTCGGCTTGAGCTTCGGCCTCTGATCCCCGTCTCTCTGTACTCGGCGGCCATCCTGGCAGGTGGCTGGCTCGTGGCTCGAAAAGCATTCTACGCGCTGCGCAGCCTGAGCCTCGATATCAATGTTCTCATGGCCCTGGCGGTTGCAGGGGCGGCTGTCATCGGCGAGTGGCTCGAAGGGGCAACCGTGATCTTTCTCTTCTCCCTCGCCAACCTGCTCGAATCGTACAGCATGAACCGAGCCCGCCGTTCCATCACCAGCCTGATGGACCTCGCACCGAACGTGGCCCGCCTGCGCAGCTCAGACGGGGAGAAGACGGTGGCCGTGGAAGAGGTTCGCATCGGCGATCTGCTGGTCGTGCGGCCGGGAGAGCGGATTGCCCTGGACGGCGGTGTACAGGCGGGACATTCCGGAGTGGATCAGTCCCCGATTACAGGGGAGTCCATGCCTGTGGAGAAGGCGGTGGGAGATATGGTGTTCGGGGGATCGATCAACGGGGATGGGTATTTGGAGATCCGGGTGACGAACCTCTCCCGGGATACGACCCTTGCCCGGATCATCCACAGCGTGGAGGAGGCGCATTCCCGCAAGGCCCCTGCTCAGAGCTTCGTGGACAAGTTCGCTAAATACTACACACCGGCCGTCGTTTTGGCCGCCGCTCTGGTGGCTGTGCTTCCCCCATTGCTCACGCCGGCGTCCTGGGGTTTGTGGTTTTACAGGGCCCTGGTGCTGCTCGTCGTGGCCTGTCCCTGTGCCCTGGTGATTTCCACGCCCGTGACCATCGTCAGTGCTCTTGCCAGGGCAACCCGTGACGGTATTCTCTTCAAGGGAGGAGTGTTCCTCGAAGCTATCGGCTCTCTGAAAGCCTTCGCCTTCGACAAAACAGGAACTCTGACCTACGGCAAGCCGGAGATCAGTTCTGTAATAGCGCTCAAGGAAACCGAAGAGTCCGAGGTGCTGCGCATCGCCGCAGCCATTGAATCCCGCTCCGAGCATCATTTGGCCGGGGCGATTCTGAGAGAGGCCTCCAGAGGAGGGCTGAAGATTCCCGCAGCCGGTGACTTTCGCGCTTTGGCGGGAAAGGGTGCGACCGCCACGATCAAAGGACGACGCTTCTACATTGGCAACCACAGGTTGTTCGAAGAAATGGGCTGGTGCTATCCTGAGCTCGATCGGCGCCTCGAAACTCTGGAGAAAGAGGGTAAGACAGCCGTGATTCTCGGTGCCGACTCCGTGGTCCTCGCCGTTCTGACGATCTCGGATAATCCGAGAGATGAGTCTGAGCAGGCGGTAGCCGCGTTGAAGCGCCTCGGTGTACGCCGCACGGTTCTTCTGACAGGAGACAACAGGTCCACCGCTGCCGCTATAGCCGGTCGGGTTGGCCTGGACGACTGCCGCGCGGAGCTTCTTCCCGAGGACAAGGTGAAGGCTGTACGGCAGCTCGTCGAAGATTACGGAGGCGTCGCCATGGTTGGAGACGGGATCAACGACGCTCCGGCTCTGGCATCAGCTACGGTGGGGATCGCCATGGGTGTGGCAGGAAGCGACGCGGCCTTGGAGACAGCCGATGTAGCATTGATGTCCGACGATCTGAGCAAGCTGCCCCTGGCAGTGCAGTTGGGCAGACGGGCAATGCGCCTGATCAAGCAAAATATCTCTTTTTCGATCCTGCTGAAAGCTGTATTCCTCGCTCTGACTCCTTTCGGCCTGACCACTCTGTGGATGGCGGTGCTGGCCGACATGGGCGCCAGCCTGTTGGTGATCTTCAACGGCCTGCGGGCCTTGAGCAGGCGGATTCGCTGACGACCGCGGCATTGGTTGCTCTCAGCGCCCTCGGGAAGCGGTTGATTTTTCTTTACTCTAGTGCAGAGGACTCTAAAGAAGGGCTTCGACGGCCTCGGCAATGGTGAGACAGGCCGTCAGACCGGGTGATTCGATGCCCACCAGGTTCACGAGTCCGGGAAGACCTCGATCTCCCTCTTCGTGTATAATGAAATCCCTTATAGGTTCATCCCTTTCGTAGAGCCTCGGACGAATACCAGACATGTCGGGAGCCAGGTCTTCGAGATTCACAAAGGGAAGAATTCTATGGGCCTTCTCGTAGAAATCCTTTTGGTGGTCCGCATCTACACCATAGTCGAGCTCGTCCACGTACACGGCGCTGGGTCCGATCTTCAAGCGGTCATCGAGACCAAGCACTGCATGGGTTCCCAGATGAATCGGCGAGGGCACGGGATAGACCAGCCGCCCCACTTTGCCGGAATGGCGGCCGGAGATGCTGAAATATTCGCCTTTGCAGGGAAAGATACGGTAGCCTTCGCTGTCTATCTCGATTCCCGCCATCCAGGCGATTTTGTCAGAGGAAAGTCCGGCGGAGTTGATCACCACGGTGCTTTCCAGCTGCACGTACTCTCCATCGGCGTCCTTGATCTCCACGACGTATCCATCGGGGCTCTTTTCCAGCCCGATAACTTCCGTGCCGTAAGCGATCATGACACCCCGCTGTTCAGCGGTCTGCTCAAAATATCTCATCAGCCGGTGGGAATCGATGATGCCGCTCTCCGGGCTGTAAAGGGCGACACCGGGGAAGCTATAGGGCTCCAGAGCCTGAACTTCGTCTTTGCTGAGAAGGCACACACCGGCCGCACCATTGGTATTGGCCTGCTGCAAGACGGCAGCGAGCTTCTCCTCGTCGGCCTCGTTCGTTGCTACTATGATCTTTCCTGTCTTACGGTGGGGAATACCGACTTTTTTACACAGCTCATAGAGCATTGGATTGCCGCGTACGCAGAGTGTGGTTCTTAGAAATCTTTCCGGGTAGTAGAGGCCGGAGTGGATCACTTCGCTGTTGCGGGAGGAGGTCTCCCTTCCGAATCCGTCGTTCCGTTCTACGACCACGATATCCGTTGTTCGGCCTGAGAGCCGTTCGGCAATGGCTAAACCTACGACTCCGGCTCCTACGATTACGATTTCTACCCGTTCCACGCAGTGAATAATAACGAAGCCGGTGCGGCGGGGCAAGTGGCGACCGCGCGGCTGCGTGCGCGCGCCTGCGAAAGGTGGGTTCGGGGGTCAAAGCGGTCAAGCGAAAAAGAATGGTTTTATTGGGGCGAGGGGTGGTGTATGATGAAGCTCAATACTGGAGGCAGGCATGATTGATGATACGAAGCTCAGGGAGCAGCTTATCGATCACCTCTCAGGGCACGGAGCCCATATCGACTTCGATACGGCTCTCGACGGGTTTCCGATCGAGCTAGCCGGCAAGCACGTCCCCAATCTCGCTCACACAGCCTGGCAGCTCGTCTATCATCTCTGGATCGCCCAGTGGGATATTCTCGAGTTCTGCAAAGATTCCAGGCACATATCTCCGGATTACCCCTCCGGGTACTGGCCTCAGGAGGACGGACCGGAAAGCGAAGAGCGCTGGAACGAGACTGTCGATTCCTTCCGCAGGGATCTGAAAGCTGTCACCGCCCTGGTTCGGGATCCGGCCAATGACCTGCTCGCTTCATTTCCCTGTGGCGACGGGCAGAATCTGCTGCGGGAAGCGATCTTGATCATCGATCACAACTCCTATCACATTGGCCAGCTCGTCGATATCCGTATGCTTCTCGATGTCGCGGTGCGGGATTGGTGAACCTCTGTTAAACCTTCTTGGAGAAAAGCCTGTACGTCTTGTAGATTTTAGCACCCCAGTTTTCAATGGCGTTGCGCATCGGCAGGTTGTCCTCCAGAATCCAGGAAGCCTCTCCCCTGTGGAATCCGTGCTTGTTGGCGCGGGTATAGGTTTCGTAGTAGAAGATAGCGTCGAGGCCCAAGCCCTGGAACTTTTTCCGAACCCCCAAGTTGAGGACACGGAGCATGTCGACCTTTCTCGAGTACCAGAGCAGCTTGAGCAAGCCTAAGGGGAACAGCCGGCCGTTTTTTATCCGCTTCATCGCTTGATTGAGGTCGGGCAGGGAGAGAGCCCAGCCGGCCAGCTCTCCGTTCACATAGGCAAAGAGGATCAGATCCGGGATGGCCGCCATTTTCAGATCTTCCGCCGTATGCTCCAGCTCCTCGTCTGTCCAGGGAACGAAGCCCCAATTCCTCTCCCAGGCATCGTTATAGACGATCTTTATTAGCTTTATCTCCTCTTGGAGCTTTTTCAGGTTGGCGGCGCGAACCGTAACATTTTTCCGCTTGCGTACCAGCTCGGCCACACGCTGGATCTTGTCGGAGATCGGGATGATGTCCTCCATATAGTAGGCGTACAGGTCGTGAGCCTTCTTCAAACCGCAGTCTTCAACGAGCTTCACGTAGTACTCGGGATTGTAGGGCATCTGCAGAACCGGTGATTTGTCAAAGGCGTCGATAAGCAGACCCAGGTTGTTGTTCGTGGATGGATTGGCAGGACCGAGTATTCTGTTCATTCCCCGATCCCGTATCCATTTCTCCGCTTTCGCGAACAGGGCCCGGGATACCGCCTCGTCATCTATGGACTCGAAGAAGCCGAAGAAGCCTGTTTTTTCCTTCTGAAAATCGTTGTAGTTGTGATCTATGATGGCCGAGATGCGGCCCACCAGCTGCCCGTCTCTACGGGCCAGGTAGCTCTGGATCTCGCTGTGCATGAAAAAGGGATTTTTTTCGGTGTCGAGCAATCCCTTCTGCTCCATGAGCAGGGGGGGAACCCAGTACGGGTCTCCTTTGTAGATCTTCCAGGGGAGTTTGATGAATGCGTTGAGCTCTCGTTTGGAAGTAACGGGAATGATCTCCAGATTGTCCGGCATATGCAATCTCCTCGTTGATGGTAGTTTTACAGGTAAAATCCGGCATTGTCAAATGTAGAAATACGATCCATAGCTAAATATCACGGTTGCAAAGCGTTGCGTCTGTTGCCGAGACCGAGTACCCGGAAAGCCAGGGGCGCACCCAGCCCGATCCATAGTCCGAGCAGGGCGTAGCGCACAAAACGGAATAGGAGATAGAAGGCTTCCCCCTCTTCGGGAAAAAACAATTTCAGTCCGAGGTATAGAGCAACAAGGATAACGAGACCCACGGGGAACCTGAAAATCCGCTTCCATAGGCTTCCCGAGGAGGTGTCTGCAAACAGGCGAGTAAGAATCAGTACCCCGTGGGTGAATCCCCAAAACGCGGCCATTACGGTTACCGTGTCCTTGTTATGGTCGAGTGCAAGCGCCAAGGCGGTGAATACGCTGATCAGGCCCAGGGCTAGGGGCAGGGAGATTCGTTTGCCCCAAGATGCGATTGCCGGCGCGAAACGTGAAAAAGCGAACAGGAGCAAAGCTCCCAGCAGCCAGCCGGCCAGAACATCTGTTGGAAAATGCACGCCGAGATAGATTCTCGAAAGGCCGATCAGCAGGATGAGCAGCCCGGCAATCACCCAACTCCAACACTTTTTCATGGTGAGGGCCAGGCTTCCCCATATAACAAACGCCGTCTGCGCGTGTCCGCTGGGAAGACCGTAGCCACTGGCTTCAATGATATTGAGACCGGGTTTCAATACGAAAGGCCGGGGCTGGGTGAAAAGATCCTTGAGCCCGTAGTTGAGAAATCCGGAAACAAGAAAGAGCAAAGCCAACCTGGTTCCCAACCCGGCATCGAGACACCAATAGAGAAGCGGGAAGAGCAGCAGCAAAAACTCCTCGTCACCGAGAAAAGTGACGCCCTTGAAAAAGATGTCGGCGAAGGGCCCGCCCACACTCTGCAGCGCCTCTATGAGCTGTATTCCCCATGTGTATATTGCGGCCATAGCCATATTGAGGCATAAAACAAGCGAGTAAACAAGTAGCTGGATCGCGGTAGGACATTGCCTCTCAGCCCTTGATATTGCCCACGGGAATGAGCTTGACCACCGGTCGGCTCAAGCCCGCCAGTTCTATGGCCCGCACCACTTCGTCGATATCCTTGTAGGCAGCCCCGGCTTCCTCGGCCAGGCTGCCGTAGGAAACACTGCGGATGTAGATTCCCCGCTCCCGCAAGCGCTTTTCCAGATCCTTTCCCCGGAACTGTTTTCTCGCCTGCCGCCGTCCCATGGTGCGCCCGCTGCCGTGTGCCGTGGTGAAGTAAGCCTGCTCGCCGCTGGCCACCCCGGCCAGCAGGTAGGAGCCTGTCTCCATACTGCCGCCGATGATCACCGGCTGACCCGCCTCTCTGTACTCTCTCGGAATATCCCTCATACCCGGAGCAAAGGCCCGAGTAGCGCCTTTACGGTGGACGAGCAGCTGCCGCCGTTTTCCGCCCACCTTGTGGCGCTCGATCTTCGCCGTGTTGTGGGTCACGTCGTAGATCTGATGCAGGCCCAGATCCATTGGTTCCCGGCCGAAGATCTCGGCGAACACCTCGCGGATTCTGTGCAGGATAAGCTGCCTGTTGACAAAGGCCATGTTGATGGCACAGTTCATGGCTCGAAAGTAATCCTGTCCTTCCGGGGACTGGAAGGGAGCGCAGGCCAGCTGTCTGTCCCGCAGGGGTATACCATACTTGGACTGGCTCACATTGAGGAACTTTTGCAGATAGTCCGATGCGATCTGATGACCGAATCCCCGGCTGCCGCAGTGGAACATTACCATCACTTGTTCGGGCCGGTTGATTCCAAAGGCGCCTGCCAGTTTTTTATCGAAGATGTTTTCCGGTTTGACCACCTGGATCTCCAGGTAGTGATTGCCTGAACCCAGGGTCCCGACCTGTTCGAGGCCGCGCTCCACGGCCCTCTCGCTGACCTTGGAGGCATCGGCGGCGGCCATGCAGCCCTTCTCCTCGGTCCGCTCGAGGTCCTGCTCGACGGCGTACCCCTTTTTCAGGCACCATTTCATCCCCTGCTCGCAGAGAGTCAAAAACTCCCCTCGGGACAGCTTCAGAGATCCCTTTCCTCCGACACCGGCCGGGATGCGGGCGAAAAGCCTTTCCACGAGCTGAGGCAGTTTCGGCCTGACCTCATCCCAGCTCAGAGAGGTCGCGACCAGGCGCATGCCGCAGTTGATGTCGAAGCCGATACCTCCGGGAGAGATCACGCCCTCTTCAATGTCAAAGGCGGCCATCCCGCCGATAGGGAAACCGTAGCCGCTGTGTCCGTCGGGCATACAGAAGGAGTAGCCCACGATACCGGGAAGTGTGGCCACATTGCTGGCCTGTTCGAGAACGGCGCTGTCCAGGCTGCGCATCAGCTTTTCTGTAGCGTAGATACGGGCGGGAACTCGCATTCCCGCTTTGTATGAGGTAGGTGCTTCCCACAACGCGTCGTCTATCTTTTTCAGCCCTCTGATTGCCATCTGCACTAAATTTACATACTCCCTGCTCCGAAATTCAATAGCGATTCGAGCAATTCAAAGCACCGATTCGTGGCAGCGAAGCGGATGGGTGTGTATACTGTTGAGATGGTGAATGTTCGCAGCTTTGTTCCGCTTTTTCTGTTTGTCTGTCTGGCCGGCTGCCGTACCGGCTTTCCGGATCTCGAATCAGCTGGATCCGCTCGAAGGGTGAACGACTACCCTATCGTCTTCGTTCACGGCGTGCTCGGTTTCGGCAGGGAGGAGCTGTTCGGCTACAAGTATTGGGGCGGTTTCCTCGACCTGGAAGAGGAGCTGCGGCGGGCCGGGTATCCGAGCTACACAGCCGCCGTAGGTCCGGTGTCGAGCAATTGGGACCGAGCCTGTGAGCTCTATGCCTGTATCAAGGGCGGGCGGGTGGACTACGGCAAAGCCCACTCCGAACGCTACGGTCACGAGCGCTACGGCAGGGTCTACCCTGGATTGTATCCCGGATGGGGCGAGGAGAACCCGGCTACCGGCAACTTAAGAAAGATCCACATCATCGGACACAGCCTCGGCGGGCCCACTGGCAGGACCCTGATCCAGCTTCTCGAACAGGGTTCGAAGGAGGAGCAATCGGCGACTCCCGGCGAGGAGTTGCACCCCCTGTTTCGGGGGGGGAAATCCTGGGTGTGCAGCCTGACCACCATCTCCTCGCCGCACGACGGAACCACTCTGATCTACAAGTACGATCTCGAGGATTCTCTGCTGAAACCCCTTTTCTCCATGATGATATCCGTCAGCCAAAGCTCCCCCGAGCTTTATTACGATTTCAAGCTCGATCAGTGGGGCTTGAGCAGAGGAGAGCATGAGCCGTTCAGTGAATACCGTGACAGAGTGCTGGCAAGCTGTATCTGGGCTGAAACAAAGGACACGTCATACTGGGACGGCTCACCCGACGGGGCCAAGGAGCTGAATACCTGGGTGCGGGCTCAGCCCGACGTATTCTATTTCTCGTGGGCCACGGAGGCCACCTATCGCGAGCCCTGCGACGGCACCCAGGTGCCGGAGTTGGGGCTGCTCGATGTGATGGCTCCCGTTGCCCGGTTTCTCGGCTCGTATTCGAGCACAGAGTCTGCACGGCTTGGGATCGACAGCTCCTGGTGGCGGAACGACGGCATCGTCAACACGGTTTCCATGGATGGACCGTCACTCGGATCAAGCGATCGCATCGTCGAGTTTTCAGGGAAAGCCCGGCCGGGAGTGTGGAACTACATGGGGCTACTCGAATCTGTGGATCATGTGGACATCATCGGCATGCCCCTGGCCAGCGAGGGACTCAAACGCTGGTATCTCTCCCTCGCCGCCTCGCTCGCCTCTCTGCCCGAGTAAGCTGGCAGAGTGAAAACGGCGAAGTAGAACCGCTTTGCGCGCCTTCGCGCGCCTGCCCTAAAGAGCTGTCAGAGTAAGAACTCCGGAGTGCGAAAGTCCATCAGCCCGCTTGATTTCCGGGCAGGGGCGCTGTACTGTGAAAGCCATGAAAAACACAGGACGTTCGACGAATTGGATTCTGTTCGCTGCCCTGCTCGTATCCGCCGTTGCGCTCCCCGCGGTGCTTCCCGCCCAGGGACAGTGGGAAAGCCGGACGAGCAGCCAGACGCAGACAGGAGTGCTTCCCCTGTCGGAAGTGGTGTTGTTCACCAGCGGCGTAGGCTATTTTCAGCGCCAGGGCATGGTTTCAGGCGATACCACGGTGGATCTGTATTTCAAGAACAAGGATATCAACGATTTGCTCAAGAGCCTCGTAGTCCAGGATCTCGACGGCGGGCAGGTCACGGCCGTGACCTATGCCTCGAGGGATCCTCTGACCAGGACCCTGCGGAGCTACGCCATCGACCTGACCGGCAATCCCGGCCTGGCCGGGATCCGGGCCAGGTCCGGGGGGAAGCGGTGGAGCTTGTAGCCTCCTCCGAGCGGATTACGGGCACCGTCGTAGGCGTCGAGTCCACTCCCAGCGGCGAGTTCACAGCGGATGTGTATCTGAACCTCACCACGGAGCGAGGGATCGAAAGCGTCAACCTCGAACAGGTGCAGCAGATCCGTTTTCTAAATTCCGAGCTGGAGAGGGAGCTGCATCAGGCGTTGGCGCTGCTCGCCGCAAGCCGCAGCGCCGAAAAGAAGCGCGTCACCCTGGACTTTACAGGAAAGGGGGAGCGCAGGGTGAGGGTAGGGTACCTGCTCGAAGCACCACTGTGGAAGACCAGCTACAGACTGGTGCTGGGCGAGGGGGGCGAACACTATCTGCAGGGTTGGGCGATCGTAGAAAATACAACAGAAGAGGATTGGCGGGATGTATCCCTGAATCTGGTCTCCGGACGTCCGATCTCCTTCATCATGGATTTGTATCAACCCCTGTACGTGCCCCGGCCCCGGGTTGAGATGGAGCTTTACTCTTCGGTTTCTCCTCAGCGCTACGACGAGGATCTGGGAATGGCGAGCGAGCCGGCGCCCGCTCCATCGGCAAAGAGTTATGCTCCCAGAGCCGAGGCGGCACCTTCCGAGAGGCTCGGTTATCGAGACGAGGAAGCCCTCGATCTGAGCAAAGGAGTACGCCCGGTCGCCCAGACCGTCGAGGCCGGCAATTTTTTCCGTTACGTGATCGAGCATGCGGTCACGGTCCCCCGCCAGGAATCTGCCATGCTGCCTATCGTCGGCCAGACCGTCGAAGGGCGGCGGGTCTCTATTTACAATCCGAATGTCCAGGCGAAACATCCCCTGCACGGTTTGAAACTGAAGAACTCGACCCCGTTCGATCTGATGGGAGGTCCGCTCACCGTTTTCGAGGAGGGCAGCTATGCCGGGGACGCCCGGATCGACACCCTGTCGGCAGGCGCCGAACGCCTGATCAGCTTTGCCGTCGACCTGGGTACGGAGGTCGCGCTCAGCTCCCGCAGTGTTCCGGAAACCCTGCTTTCGGTGCGCATCGTCAAAGGGACGCTGATCAGCACCCTGTCCCAGCGCGCCGAATCCACCTATAAAATCAAGAACTCCGACGACCGCTCCCGTTCGGTGTTGGTGGAGCACCCGCTGAATCCTGACTGGGATCTGGTTGCCCCTGCCAGAGCCGAGGAAACCACCCGGAGCGCCTACCGTTTCCTGGTGGAGGTCGCCCCAGGAAAGACCGAAGAGCTTCTGGTCGCTCAGGAGCGGCAGATCGACAGGACTGTGCTGCTGACCAATATCAACGACAACCAGATTACCTACTTCATCAGCGCCCGCAATGTGGACGCCCGGGTCAAACGGGCGCTCGAGGGGCTGGCCGAACGTAAGAACGCCCTGTCACAGACGGTGAGCCGGCGGCAGGAAGAGGAGCGCAAGGTCAACGCGATTCACAAGGAGCAGAGCCGGATTCGGGAGAACATGGCCCGTTTGGATAGAGATTCCGACCTGTACAAGCGCTACGTGTCGCTGCTCGACGAGCAGGAGGATCAGCTGGAGAGCTCTCTCGAGACTATCGAAGAGCTGCGGGCGCGGGAGCTGGAGCAGCGGCGGGAGCTGGACCGCTATATCCTCTCTCTCGATTTACCTTGAGGTGGGTGACACAAGCTATCCTACATGGTCGGACCATGGGTAGATAGTTCCGGAAGCGACTGCCTCCCAGGGAAGGGTGGTGATTCCGTGGCCCAGCGACCTGACCTCTTTACCTCGAGTAATAAAGAACCCCCGGTCAAGTTTCAGGTCTTCCATACAATGTCGTAGACCCGCCGTGTCGTAGTGGCGCACGTCGATCCCTAGCTTGATCTCAACCGGCCAGATCTTTGTTCCACTTTGGATCAGGAGATCCACTTCCGCGCCGGCCTGGGTCCTGTAAAAGAAGAATTTGGGAGCTGTGAGATGGTGCGATGCTGCGGTTATTAGTTCCTCGATCACAAGCCCCTCAAAGGAGCCTCCCCGATTCGGCCATACCTCGAGAGCAGCTTCATTCGTCAGGCCTGCAAGACGGTGCAGCAGTCCGGAATCACGGATATATAGTTTCTGTCTTTTTACCAGTCGTTTGCGGATACTCGCATGGTACGGTTGCAAGCGACGGATCAGAAGGGCTCCTTCTAAGATATCCAGGTAGTTGGAGACAGCGGGTGAAGAGAGCTCCAACGATTTGGCCAGCATGGAAACGTTTAGAAGTTGCCCGTGTACATGAGACAGCATCGTCCAGAAGCGAAACAATCTGCTGGGCGCAACCCGAACACCCAGCAACGGTAATTCACGTTCGAGAAGCGTCTGAATATAGCTCTCCAGCCAGGCTGTTCTTCGTTTGTTCGAATCCAGCTCATACAACGGAGGTAAGCCGCCCTGCCACCACCTTGAGGACCAGGGGTGGCGGGAGTGCAACTCCTGTACCGTGAAGGGTGTGAGCTCGAGGACTCCAATTCTTCCTGCCAACGTTTCCGATACTTTGTGGAGAAGAAGTGGACCTGAGGACCCGAGAAGGACAAAACGGCCGTTCTTTCTGTGCCTATCAATGATGTACCGCAGTACAGGAAAAAGCTCGGGATAGCGTTGAGCTTCATCAATGCATACGTTATCTCCGTGTTCTGTTAAAAACAATTCGCTGTCCGAAGAGATCAGGTTGTAGTCCGCCGGCCTTTCCAGATCGAAATGCTCGAAATGAGGGAGCTCATGTGCTACGAGCGTGCTCTTACCACACTGGCGGGGCCCCCAGATCATCACCGTCGGAAAGGTCTGCAGATATTCTTTCAAGCGAGAGCCAAGGGAACGAGGAATATAATCCATACCTTGTAAATTAAAGGATAAGCATTAATTTTACAAGGTATTAAATCGAAACACTCGAGAAAGCTGGGTTGAAACGGATTCAGTCGATGCTTTTCAAGATATTTTCGACCCTGATCACCTCTTCCTCGGATAGGGTCATAAAGCTCATTTTCATCCTGGGGCTGCTGCGTCCGTAAAAAGCGGCTCCCGCTTTGACGGCCGCATTGACTTTGCCTTGGCAGGCCCGGATGATTCCGTAGATATGGTTGATGCGCCGCTGGCAGGCCTTGACCAGATCCCAATTCCCCGCCTGGGCGGCCCGGTACATTTCCACGTAAGGCTCGATGCGTACATTCCCCAGGCCGGTAACGATGCCGTCGCAGCCGAGAAGCAGGCTCGCCGCGTCCAGATAGTCCTCGCCCTGGATCCAGACGAAATCGGCACGGCTCGCCGGACTGCCGCTCGCCGGACTGCCGCTCGCCGGACTGCGGCTCAACAAGCCGCGGCTGAACAGGACGAAATTCCCGGAAGAATCCTTGATGCCGACAATGTTTTCGTTATCTGCCAGTTCCACTATAGTCTCTACAGTCATCGGACTGGAGGTACGGCCGGGGATGTTGTAAAGAACCAGCGGTGCCTCGGAGGCTGCGGCGACTTCCCTGTAGTGGGCGAGTATGTGCTCGTTGCGGACCGTGCCGTAAAACGGTGTTACGCTCACCAAGAAATCCGGCTTTAGGTCCGCCAGGCTCTTGATCTCTTCGATCACCATTTCTGTGGAAGGCCGGATACAGGCCAGGCAGAGAAACTGTCTTCCGTCCGCTACTTGGCTGACTGTCTGAAAAGCCTTCCTCTTTTGTTCCGTGCTCAGGTAGGCTCCCTCGGAGGTGGTACCGCCGATCATCAAGCCGTCGACCCCGGCGGCGCAGAGATAGGCTGCCTGTTTTTCCAGAAGCTGGTGATCGATCTCGCCGTTGTCATCGAGAGGCGTGATGACAGCGGGGACAACGCCCTTCAGTGTCACTGCCTTTTTCATTGCATACCTTCCTTGTTTTCTTTGTCCCGGCACACTCAGCCGTTTTTCTCCAGCCCGGAGCAGATTTCCAGGAAATCCCTTACCCTGTCGTCCGGAGTGGAAGCGTCTACATCGGCCATGACGATGTCGCAGGGGGCTAAATGTCTGTGTATCTTTTCCATTTCTGCCCTTATTTCTATAAGCGAGCCTTCGCGCAGGGTCACGGGAGAGTACATTATGGCCCGGCGTGTATCGGGAAACATTTCTCTGACTCTCGATAGATCGGACATGATCCCCATATCCAGATATCCCAGCTTGGGAAGCTCAGCCAGCACCTCCACGTAGGGAGTAACATCCCAGTTGCAGGTATGCACACCGAAACGCTCGAAGGCGAGGGCAATTTCCCTATCATGGGGGAAGACGAACTCGCGGTAGGCTTGCGGGGAAATCATGTTCATCACGCAATTGCTGACACTCATCTGGTCGATATAGAACCCCGAGGTCCGCTGGCGTTCCTGGACCGAGTGAGCCAGCCGGATCATCACCTCGGTGATCACGGAGAAAAAGTGGTGCGCAAAATCCGGCCTGTCGTACAGATCGAGGAAGATCTCCTCTCCGCGCAGATTGAAGGCATTGTTCAGCACGCCCTGCCAGTTGAGGTAGCCGTGTATCTTGCCCCACTCCTTTTCGATCAGCTCCATCTGGCGCAGTATTTCCTCCACAACGGGGCTCTGCAGGACGGAATCCGGCTCCAGAGACTCGATCTCCCCAATCCCGAGCCGGTGCTGCGGATTCAAATCGGGCCAACGATCGGGTGCGTATTCGAGAGGCATCCCAAAAACGTGGGGAATAGGATAAGCCCCGTAGAGCCCCGAAATCGTTGCCAGGTCGTCCCTGTTCTCCAATTTCCAGTAGGGGATCGTGGGAAAGGCACGGATCAGCTCCGCCTTCATCGTTTCCAAAGCTCGGTAGCGGGTGCGGGGATCCCGGTGCCACCGTTCGCTGAAATCCACCCCGCAGCGTCGCTGGTACCAGGCCGGCACGAAGCCGAGAGAAACCCGCATGGCCGACTCTGTTCCGTCGGCCGGCTCTCTCCTGGCCGGACCGGATATGGGGATATGGTTTCTAAGCTTCAGGACAGCCAATTCAGCTTTCCTCCCTCGTAAACGCCGTAGGTCTCGGCCGCCTCCCGCAGGACGGTCACATTCTCCTTTTTTGCATCCCGGGGCACCACGCAGCCGGAGCTCAAAACATAGCCGCCTGTCTTTCCGGCCTGAGCGATGCACTGCCTCGCTTCCTCTTTCACCTGCTCGACAGAGTTCCGCGCGAAGGAAACTGTGTTTACCCCTCCCAACAGGGCGACCGCATTGCCCACACGCTCCCGCATCTGTGCGGGCGTGAATCCTCCCAGAGGATCGAGGGGTCCGATGCAGTCCAATCCGGTCTCGACCAGGTCCTCGGCCACCGGCAAACTGTTGCCGCAGATGTGGCAGTAGATGCGCACCTCAGGGTCATAGGCGTGCAGCGTGTCGCAAACCTCCTTGATCCTGGGATAGACATACTCCCGCCAGTGCTGCGGGGAGATCACAGACATGTTTCCCGCCGAATCGTTGAGCCTGAGGACCTTCAATCCGAGGTCGATGTTGAACTTGCCCTTCTCCACGGCATAGGCTGTTCCTTTCTCCATGATTTTGTGCACCAGCGGAGGCTCCTCGATCAGGTCGAACATAGCCCGCTCCATGCCGCGCAGGCTGACCAGAAAGGACATGGTGGCCGTGTCGCAGTCGCCGATCAGAGCCAGCTCGTCCCCGTAGAGGCTCATGATTTTGCGCTGACGCTCGCCGCAGCCCAGCTGCTCGTACAGTTCTTTGCCGGGAACGGCGATGCAGGCCGCCTTTTGAAGGCTGTCGACCAGAGGATCGGCCGCCGTCCAGAAATGGTAGTAGGCCATGAAGCAGGGATCTTCGACGTCCACACTGCCGGCATCCTCGAGGCGGGTCATCAGGCCGCCCTGCATGTCGATTTCACCCAGCATCCGGCCTCGACGATCCACCTCGAATACCCGTCCCTCCTTTTCCGCAGTCCTCCTTGCGGGGAAATGAAACTGGCGCACGGCATCGACTTGGCAAAGCATCCCCGCCTGGGCGATCACCTCGAGAGCTGCAAACGGATCCTGCACCACCTCAAGCAGATCCCTGCCTGTCAGACGGGCGCCCAGGTCGACCCAGATCTTGGGAACCGCCGGCACACGGTCCGGAATGCCGCCGTCCATAGCGGCGTACAGCCTGTCTGCCCCAGTCACCGTTGCTCCTACCGCCCAAGCATCTACTGCCCCAGCATCCTGGGCATGAAAAGAACGACAGCGGGGATATAGGTGGTGAGAAACAGCACGCCGATTAAGACAATGGTCATGGGCAGGCACTCTCGGATCACATTTTTCAGGGGTGTTCCCGAAATTCCGGACACGATGAACAGCAGCACCCCGAAGGGGGGAGTGGACAACCCGATCATCATGTTGAGAACGATCACCACGCCGAAATGAACCAGATCGATTCCCAGAGCTTCCACCAGGGGCAGCACCATGGGAATGAAAACCAGAGTGATGGCCATGGTATCGATGAACATACCCAGGATGATGAACAGGATATTGACCACAAGCAGAAGGACATACTTGTTCTGAGTGATTCCCAAAAGAAATCCTGCAAACACGTCCGGGATATGCTCGACGGCCACGATATAGGAAAAGCTGTAGGCCGCTCCCACGATGATAGCCAGGGTCCCCGTGGTTTTGGCGGTCTCGAAGATGATGCGGAGCAGCTGCTTGAAACCCAGTACCCGGTAAATGAAAAAGGAGATCAACAGAGCCCAGGTTCCGGCCAGGGCGCCCGCCTCGGTAGGTGTCACGATCCCCGTGTATATACCGCCCAGCAGGATCACCGGGGTCAACAGGGCGGGGAAGGCGATCACCGTGTTCTTTACGAAAATCTTGAACGGATAGCGCGCGCCCTTGGGGTAGCCGCGCCTGTTGGCGATAACGGCTATGTAGATCATCAGAGCCACAGCCATGATCACGCCCGGCACCATCCCGCCCATGAACAGCGCGCCGATCGACGCCCCGGAGAGCATGGAGTAGAAAACCATCGGGATGCTCGGCGGAAAGATAGGACCGATCGTAGCCGAGGCGGCGGTTACCCCGCAGCTGAACCCGTCGTCGTAGCCGTGCTGCCGCATGGCCTCGATCTCCATGGTTCCCAGACCCGATGCGTCGGCCACTGCCGAACCCGTCATTCCGGAGAAGATCAACGAGGCGACTACGTTGACGTGGCCCATGCCGCCCCGCCATCTGCCCACCAGGGTATTGGCGAAGCGGAACACCATTTCCGTCACCTGCCCCGTATTCATCACCTTGGCGGCAAAGACGAACAACGGCACGGCCAGGAGAATGAATTTTACATTCATGTTGGACAGAAACTGGTTGGCCGCCATGCCGATCCCGGCGGCCGGGCCGGGAGCCAGAGCAAAGTAGAAGATCGAGCTCATGATCATGCCCAGGGCGATGGGTACGCGCAGTACGAAAGTGAGAACGAAACAGGTAACAAAGACCAGCAGCGGCCAGTTCATCTCAGACCTCGCCTCGAATGAGTTTTCTGGAATCGACCACCAGCTCGTAGATCAACCTTCCGATCATGATCAGCAGGAAGGCGATGTAGGGCGAGAAGGCATAATTCATCGGCACCTTGAGCACATTGGAGACCTTGAAGCTCATGAACTTCACGTAACTGTAGGAGGGAACGAGGGACACGGCAAAGGCGCTGGCCAGCAGCAGATTGCCGGCGATGCGCATCAACAGCTGCCCCCTCGGCTTGACCAGGTCGTAGATCAGGGAGAACTTCACGTGGGACCGGTCCCGCATGGCGTAGCAGGCTCCGAAAAGTGTGGTCCAGATGAAGGCCATCAGCGTGAACTCCAGAGGCCAGGTCAGGGGTACGATGAAGTAGCGAAACACGACCTGGATCATGAACACGATAAACATCAGAGAGAAGCTGACAGCCGGTATATAGATTTCCGTGAAATCGAGAAGGAATGCTCCGATACGCTTCAACGATTTCTTTGCCCGCTCATCCATAGACTCTCCTCGATATCAACAGACCCCACCGCCCGCGGCGATGGGGCCTGTTTTTTCTTGAAGCTTCGATCGCTGCTCTTTACTTCATTGCCTGAATCTT
This sequence comes from uncultured Spirochaetaceae bacterium, assembly GCA_964390045.1. Taxonomy (GTDB): domain Bacteria; phylum Spirochaetota; class Spirochaetia; order SZUA-6; family DRHE01; genus CAYMGP01. Next base: position 19,965 of record CAYMGP010000009.1, read on the forward strand.
GTCGTACAACGCCATATCCCAGGCTTTTGAGATGTCTTTGCTCTCGGTGAGATAGGAGTTCTTGGCGTATTCGGCGAAGGCCGCCCTGTCGGGATCTTCGATGATGATCATTCCTTCTTTCTTGAAGAAGTCGACGAGCTCCGCCTCGGCCTTCAGATTTTGCTGGGCGCAGGCCTCCCTGGCTTTGTCTATCGCCTTCATCACGAGCGCCTGATCCTCGGGCGTGAGGGACTGCCATTTCTTCTCGTTCATCGAGGGCCACACCGCGTTGACCACGTGATCGGTCAGTATGATGTACTTGGTGACCTCGTAGAACCCGGCATTCAAGTCGGTGGGAAGGGGGTTGTCCTGGCCCTCGATGGTGCCGGTTTTAAGGCCCATGTACACCTCGCCGAAGCTCATCGGGGTGGGATTGCCGCCCAGGGCTTTGCCCAGGGCGATCCAGGCCGGGCTGGTCGGGGTTCTCAGCTTGACTCCCTTCATTTGGTCGGGATGCGTCACTGGACCGGCCTTCTCGACCAGATTGAGCTGTCTCGTTCCCAGGTAGAAGGCACCGAGGGGCCGTACACCGGTTTTTTGGGCCACGTCTTCGAAGATCTGCTCGCCGATCTCACCGTTCAACACGCCGTTCATATGGTCGTAGCCGCTGAACGTGTAAACCGCGCCGAGCATGGACAGATAGGGAACGAACTCGGCCAGCCAGTTGGCGCTGAAGTAGGCCATGTCCAGGCTGCCTTCGCGGCAGGCAGCCAGCTCGGCCTCCTGGGTGAAGATCGCGCCGGATGTGTAGAGCTCTACCGTGAAGCGGTTGTCAGATAGCTTCTCCAACTCTGTCTTGAACACCCACATCGCTTTGGTGTGGGCGTCCTTCGGCACGCTGATGGAAGACCAGGTGAGCTTCACAGGCTTGGGCGCCGGCTTTTCCTCCACCACCGGGGCGGGCGCCTCTTTCTCGCCGCCCGCGAAGCAGACGGTGGCAGCCAGTGCAAAAATCACCAGCAAAGCCAGGATTTTGCTTTTCATAAAGCACCTCCTTAGTAGATTTTTATATATACAAACCCAATCCTACTCGGGTTTATATCCCAACCGTTTGGAGATCTCCTCCGCCGTGTTCATTACCAGAGGGGCGATCGCCTCGATTCGATCTACCGTCATTCGCTGAGAAGGGCCGGATACGCTGATCGAGGCCAGAACCTCGCCCGTGTGGTTGCGAACCGCGGCTCCCACACAGCGAACCCCTTGCTCGTGTTCCATGTTGTCGATCGCATAGCCGCGGCGCCTGATCTTGGCCAGCTCCGTGTCCAGCTTCTCCCGATCTGTAATCGTGGCTTCTGTGAACCGAGGCAGGCCCATGCTTTGCACGACCTCCTCAACCGCGTCCTCATCCATGAATGCCAGTATCACCTTACCGACCGAGGTACAGTGCAGAGGAGCCCGCACCCCGATCACTGAGTAGGTGCGCAGGCGTTTGGTGGATTCGAAACATTCCACGTACAGGACCTCTCTGCCGTCGAGCACGGTGAGATAAATCGTCTCGTCGAGCCGCTCGTGTAGCGCTTTCAGGACGGGTATCGCCACCTGGCGGATCTCCAGGTTCTCTTTGGCCTGGTTGCCCAGCTCGAACAGCTTCAAGCCCAGGCGATACCTGTTTCTATCGAGATCCTTTTCCAGAATGCCCGTTGTCAGGAGGGTGGAGACGATGTCGTGGATGCTGCTCTTCGGAGATTGGAGCTTCGTGCTGATTTCCGTGATACTCAGGGAATCTTCTGCGCTGAGGGTGTCGAGGATCTGCATAACCCGAACAACGGATTTGACCATTTGGTTCGAAATAACGAACAGCGTTCGCTATTCTGATTCATTATATAATGCCTGTCGGCGCTTGTCAAATATTTCGCGCTTCGCGCTTCGATTCTCAAGCCTCCAGTCCCATCTCCCGCTGGATCTCGGAAGCGGCGTTCGCCTGCTCTTCTGTCAGGGGCAGAAGCGGGGGCCTTTCGTAGCCTCCGGGCAGCCCTGCGGCGCGCATGATGCTCTTGGTCAGCTGAATGGATTTCCCCACTTCTCGCATGAAGCGAATAAACAGGTTGAAGCGGCGGCTGAGCATCTCGGCAGGTTCGTACTCCCCGTCGGCGCAGGCCTTCCAGAGCCGCACAGCCAGCTCGGGAGCGAAATTCCCGGCCAGGGTATAGTAGCCCCTGGTTCCGGCTAATGTGGCCTGCGGCTCGGTGAGTGGTCCGCCTCCATTCAACGGCAGCAGTCGGTCGGAAAGCGCTTGGACGGTGAACTTGAACTTGAAAAAATCAGGTGTGCAGTCCTTCAAGCCCACGATCTTTTCCAGGTCCGCCAGCTCGTCGAGAACTTTCAGCGGGATGTCGACACAGACCTGGACATTGTTATACAACACCACGCCGATGTCGATGCTGCTCGTGACGCTGTGATAGAACTCTACGATCTCTTCGTCACTGGGCGGGAAATAGAAGGGCGGCATGACGAGCACCCCATCGGCGCCCTGCTCCTGGGCACTCCGGCAGTACTCGATCACGGTCCCCGTATCGGTGGCATTGCAGCCCACCACAACGGGGACCCGCCCGGCGGCCTGCTCGACCGCGGCTGCTACGATGCTCTCCCGCTCCTCGGAATTCACGGAGAAACATTCGCTCATGCTCCCCAGAGCAACCAGGACCCCGGTGCCCTCACGAATCCCCTTTTCTATCAGAAAATCGGTCAGCTGCCCTACCATGGGGATGCTTACTCTGCGCTCCTCGTCGAAAGGAGTCACCATAATCACGTGAACACCGTGCAGACGGTTCTGAAGTTCTTTCGGCTCTGTATGGGCCACCTCGAAAACCTCGCTACAGAACTTTCAGGCGTACGAGATGCTTTTTGATCGCTTCCCTTTCCTCCGCCGTGGCCGGATCGAGGGGAAGACGGGGAGGGCCTACAGGATGGCCGGCCAGCTCGAGCGCCGCCTTCAAGACAGGAATGGGATTCACCCGCCCACCGGGGCAGAGCGCTTTGAAGAAGGGATCGAGGGCCATGTGGATCGCCCTTGCCTGTTCAACCTCGCCGCCGAGGAACAGATCGATCATTCTGCGTATCCTGTCGCCCAGCAAATGGGAGCCGCCGCTGATTACCCCGGCCGCGCCCTGCACCATGCCGCAGAGGATCATGATATCGTCGCCGTCGTAGATGACAAAATCCTCGGGGGTGGCCAGAGCGTATTCGGTCATCTGGGTGGGGTTGATGCCCAGCTCGTCTTTGATTCCCCGTACATTGGCAATCCGCGCCAGCCTGGCCACCGTCTCGGTATCGATGTTCACCCCGCAGAACAGCGGGATGTTGTACAGGACGACCGGCAGTTTCGTGTTTTTCGCGATGGTCTCAAAATGCCTGTAGATCCCCTCCTGGCTGGGCTTGCAGTAGTAGGGGGACACCACCATGGCTGCGGCATAGCCCAGTTTTTCCGCCTCCTGAGTGAGTCTCAGAGCCTGGGCGGTGGAGCTGGCCCCTGTACCTGCCAGCAGAGGGACCCTGCCGGCGGCCGCGCCCTTTACAACACCGTACAGCTCTATCCTCTCCTCGTCATTGAGGGCGTGGAATTCCCCTGTTGTACCGGCCACCAGGATGGAATCGCAGTACTTCTTCGTGATCAGGTGATCGACGAGTTTCTCCGCCTCCCCGTAGTTCAGGTCCCCCTGCTCGGTGAAGGGGGTGAGCAGCGGTATGATGATTGTTCCCAAGGTATCGCTCAATGGTTTCATTGGATCCTCCCAATTTTATTATTCATAGACACGGCATATATTATAGTACCGTAGCGCTGTTTTGTGAAATTCACCACCGCAGCGGATCAGGATATAATCGAAAAGATGCTTGAAAAAAAGTACAGGTTTTTCGAGGATTTCTGGGCCGGCCAAGGCTCCTGCCCAATCCTGTTTAGCGAGCCCCACCTGGCCAAAGGGCGGGCCTATAGAAAGCACGACCTGGTGGAGCAGCACGGTGACGTGGACAAGCTTCTCGAGGACAATCTGCTCGACGTGGAGCCGCATCTGGACCTGATCGACGACGGCATCCCCACGATCCGGCCCGACTTGGGCACCACCCTCCTGCCCAGCGGTCTCGGGCTCGAGATCGAGATTCAGCCCGACCAGCATCCCTGGCTGAAGAGCCGCCTCTCGGTGCCCGAGTACCTGAGCCTTCCCGAGCTGGACGAGGGGCATATCCAACAGGGAGAAATTCCCCTGGCCACGGAGTTCTACAGCCGTTTTGAGAAGAGCAGAGCGGCGGGCGCGATCCGGCGGGAAATCATGCCCTACGTGCCGGACACCCAGGGGATCTTCGATCTCTCCCACCTGATCATCGGCTCCGATCTCCTGCTTCTCTGCCACGATCGGCCCGAGGCGGTTCACCGGGTGCAGGAGAGAAGCCTCGAGCTTTTCCTGACGGCGACCCGGCTATTCAAGAGACTCGTGGGCGAAGGCCGGATCGCAATGGTGCACGGCCACGGCATGCCGATTGGTGTCTGGTTTCCCGACACGGGTGCCAGAATCAGCGAGGACAGCGCCACCTTGATCTCAGATGTCATGATCGGGGAGTTCTGCCTGCCCTACATCCGCAGAGCCGTACAGCCCTTCGGCCGGGGATTCCTGCACTTCTGCGGCCATCATCCGGGCTTCCTGAAGATGGTCTGCCGGATGCCTGAGATCTCGACCCTCAACCTGGGGAATCCGGAGAGCTACGATCTGGAGGAATTGTTCGCTCTGTGCGGCGAGACGGGCACCGTTTATTTCGGCCACCTGCCCCTGCTGGGCGGCGAAGACGGCCCCGGCTACCTCGAGCGCCTCGCCGATCTCTGCCGGCGCACGGGTTCCCGGCTGATCCTCGTATCGGAGTACAAGGCGGCGGGCCGGGAAGAGAAGAGCGCTCTGGTAAAACGTTGGCACAACCTGACTCGCTTAGGATAGGGCGAAGATCGGCAGCGGTCGGTGAGGCGCAGAACGAGCGATCGATAAGCAACGAAGTGGAGGACGAGCAATGACAACCTACGATGAGTTTCTCAATGTCGAGATTCGAGCGGGGACTGTGCTGCGAGCCGAGGAGTTTCCCGAGGCCCGCAATCCGGCGATCAAGATGTGGATCGACTTCGGCGAGCTGGGCGTCATGACCTCCAGCGCCCAGATCACGAAACGCTATACAGCGCAGCAGCTCGAAGGCAGACAGGTGCTGGCCGTAACCAACTTTTCTCCCAGGACAGTGGCCGGATTTTCCTCTCAGGTCCTCGTCCTGGGCGCCATCCCCGGGCAGGGTGATGTAGTGCTGGTAAAGCCGGACGAAGAGGTAAGCCCGGGAACCCGGGTGTTGTAGAGCCTTTCCGGCGGCGGGGCTCAGCCTGTCCCGGCAGTCGCCTGTTCCCCCTTGCGCGTAGTTCGGCGCAGGCTGCGAATCGTCCGCTGGTAGCGTGACAGCTTCCCGCCGTCCACCAGGTGAGCGGAAAACACGGCCTCCTCGAAAACATCGACTACGAAAGCCAGCTGCGCCCTGCAGGCGGGAAGAGCGGCGCTCAGCCTGCCCGTATACTCCTGCGGTGTGTTGAACGAGAAGTAGGGAACACCCCGGCTCTCCCCCCATTGAATCAGGGAAAGGAAAGATCTGAGGACCCTGCCCATCTGCAGTTTTTTTCTCAGTGAAGGTCGGGCGGACGAGCCGCTGCGGCCAGCTTTGCGGTTGACAGGCTGTGCGTTTTGCTCGACGGTCAGCTGAGGGGCCGAGCGGAGCAGGCGCAGCCGTCTCGCCAGACGCCGCAGCAGCAGGATACAGAAGCGCAGGAAGCGACCAAGCTTTCGCGCCAAGCTATGGAGGGGCTTCAGCGCCCGCAGGCGGGCCACGAAGTCTTCGGAAAACAGGGGCGAGGCGATGAACAGGAACAGGCCGGTACCGAGCAGTGTGATGAACAGCCGGCGCAGGAGCTCGGCGACAATGAACACCAGAGGACCGAAGGAGGGGGGCTGCTGCCTCATGAAGGATACGTAGTCTCGCTGCCGCGCTATCAGGGCGCGCTGAAGCGTATCGTTCAGGACAGGAGCTCCTTTGAAATGCAGCAGGGAATCGATTTTTCTCAATAGAGCGATCAATGCAGAAAGGGGCAGCAGGGAAACGTCCCGCGCCGCCAGAGCGATTACGGCAGCGGCGAGAAGAAGAAGCGCCAGGCAGTGGAAAAATCTCCTTGCTTCGAAGCGCAGGGAAGCCGGGATTCCCGCTCCAAGAAGCAGCTGTTCATCGATGAAATGATGCAGCATTCCGATTACCAGTAGTCCGCCAAGGGTGTGACAGGCGACTATCCCGGCCCCCGCGAGGGTGAGCTTTCTACCGAGCAGGGTGGCTGTAATGAGGAGAGCAAAAATCACAACCTGAAAGAAAACCACAAATATTTTTACCCTTCGTACCCGCCGCATGGTAAGCCCCGCCTGGTAGGAGGAGTCTCTCAACTTGTGCCTCAACGCCGCGCCCCGTTGCCCGGCTATCGTGCCGAAGAGGATCTCTCTTTGCCGCAGGCTCGAATGCACTCCTGCCGAGACCAGCCACTGCAGCAGAACGAGCGCCATCGGGTAGATCAGATCTACGGAAACGGCAAAGCCCCGCCCCGAGGAAACAGCGTGCAGGATGAATAGGCCGGAAAACGCCGCCGCTAAAATTAAACAGAGCTCCCGAAAACGTGCGATCAGGGAGGCCCGTTCTCGAAACAAAAGATTCCCGACGATCGGCTCTTCTATTGCTATGGTCATCAGCAGGGGTGCGATAAAGCGGGGGAAAAACGAGACCTGGGGCAGCAGGACCCGCAGGATCTGATCCATGCCGAGCAGAAAGAGCAGGGGCACGAAAATGGCCACGAGAGGATGCACTACGGATCTGTGCACTTTCAGGTAGCGACTGTCAGCGGAACAGCTCATTTCCAAAATCCTGTACTGTGAAGATCCTGAACTCCTTGGCCCTTGTTTGTCCGTTTTTCAGATGTTCGCTTCCCAGCATGAACAGCTCTACGCTGCAGCCCATTTCCCTCAACCGGCGCAGGCGCTGCCATTGTTCGTCGGAGAGGTTCGGTGTTATCACCTCAACGCGTGTGCGCACCGGGATTTCGAGGCCCGCCTCGAAGGGCAGCCGCGTGACATCCAGCTCTCCGCTGGAGGCCTCCATGCGGGCCAGCATCTCCAACAGGAGCATGGCATGCTCGTGGGTACCCCGGATCTCCGCTGCGGGAGCACGTCCCGCTTGGTCGAGCTTGGCCGCGGCGATCAGACCGACCTCCTGGTGCAGGGCGAGGAAGTGAGCTACCAGGGAGGCAGCCAGGGCAGCGGCCCGCTCGATCCTGTGGTAGCGGAGGCGCATCGGGTACTCCTCGCTGTTCAGGTTGAGAAGGATGAGCACCGGTGTGCTCAGCAGGGGCAGGTATTCCACTACCTGCAGGCGGCCGCTTTTGGCCGAGACCTTCCAGTTGATCCGCCGCAGCTCGTCTCCCGGAAGATAGTCTCGCAGCGACCGGTAGCGGGTCACATCTTCATAGATCCTGTTTTCCACCCGAATCGTGCCCGCCGGTATTCCGGCAGGGGTAGGGAGGGAAACGGGCAGGATCTCGGGGTAGACGATCAGCGTCTGCCTCTCCAGCGCCTGTTTTTTGAAGGGGAAGAGTCCCAGGGGATCGGAGCCTTGCATCACCGCAGGGCCGAGGAAATACTCTCCCCGCTGCTGGCTTTCGATCCGGTAGCTCAACATCTTCCTCTCGCCGGGCCGCAGTTCTATCAAAAAGTTGCCCGGTTCGGAGACAAAAAAATAGTTTGCCGCGTCGAGTATATTCAGGTAGGTCACGGGAAGGGGGGATCGATTTTCCACGATCAGTGTGATCTGGGCCGGCTCGAAGCGATACGTCCGCAGCAGGAGCTCCTTCCTGCGCACCGTTACGTATCGCCTCGCCAGCAGGGAGTAGAGCCAGGAGAGCACGATGAGTGCAATATAGATCAGAGCTACAAACTGAAGGGTACGCAGGGGGGAGAACAGAACAACAATCAGGAGCAGCAGGATGAGCAGGACTCGGGAAGCTGTCACCGCGCGGCCTTTACGATCGGCACCTCCACTCTGTCGACGGCCTCTTTGAGGAGCTCCTCGGCGCTGATTCCCTTGACCAGGTGCTCCGAGCGCACGATCACCCGTTTGGCACAGATGGGAATGATCAGCTCTTTCACATCTTCGGGAATCACGTAGTCCCGGCCCCGGACGGCGGCCAGGGCTTGAGCGCCCTTGTAGAGCGCCAGGGAGCCCCGCGGAGACACACCGAGGCGCAGGCGATACTCTTTACGCGTCTGTTCCGTGATATCGAGGATGTAGCTTTGCAGGGCTGCATTCACGTGCACCTCGACCACCCGCTTCTGCATCTCGAGAACGGTTTCCAGCTCGGTTACCGCTTCGATATCGGAGACGGGGTGCGTCACCCTTCTCTGACTCTCCAGGATGTCCTGCTCCGAGACACGGTCCGGGTAGCCGATCTTCAATGCGAGAAAGAACCTGTCCTTCTGGGCTTCGGGCAGGGGAAAGGTGCCCTCGAACTCCACTGGATTTTCAGTCGCCATGAGGAAGAAGGGCTCGGGCAGGGCAATTTGCCGTCCGTCCACGCTGATTTGGTTCTCCGCCATGGCTTCGAGCAGGGCGGACTGGGTGCGCGGTGTGGCTCTGTTGATTTCATCGACGAGCAGGACATTGCTCAGGATAGGCCCTTCCCGGAAGGTAAAATCCCCGCTTTTCGGGTTGTATACGGAGACTCCCAGGACATCGGTGGGCAGGAGGTCAGGGGTACACTGAATTCGTTTAAAGCTTCCGCCGAGGCTTCTGCCCAAAGCCCGGGCGGCGATCGTTTTCCCTACACCGGGAACATCCTCGATCAGCACGTGACCCCGGCACAGCAGGGCGATGAGCAGCTTCTCGATCACCTCCGCCTTGCCGAAGAAGGCTTTTTCTGTGGATTTCTTGATCCCTTTCGCCCACTCGCTAACCGCTTTCACCGCTTGGATTATACACGATAACTCCGTTCTTGTATGCCGACAGCTTGGATGGGAACGGAAGCCTTGTAGATGGAAAGCTCGCCTTCGATCGTGTAGCCGGGCAGGGCTGCGGGAACGAGCAGCGAATCTCCCTTTTTGACGGCGAGGGTCTGCAAAGGGACTGCAGCGGGCCCGCTGGGATCGTCGAGGACGCGGAGCGTTCCCCGCCCCTCCAGGCAGATCATCATCTCCACGCTGCGATTGCTGCCGCTGCTGTAGGTTCGACCGGCAGCAATCCGGATTTCCGATAGGAGAAACTCCTCCGCCGGCGTGAGAAAAAGGCGCTCTCCTCCCGGCAGCCCCCGGGCCTCCGCCAGCCGCACCTTCCGGCCTTCGAAACGAAGGACGGCGAGCAGCTCGGACACATCCATATGCTTGGGAGTCAGACCGCCGCGGATCACGTTGTCCGAGTTGGCCATCAGCTCGATTCCGGTTCCCTCCAGGTAGGCGTGCAGCACCCCCGCTTCCATGAACATCGTGTCCCCCGGCTGCAGGTACACTACATTGAGCAGCAGCGGCGAGAGCACTCCGACATCACCGGGGTATAGATCTCCGAGCTTTTCGATCCAGCGAGCCGCCGCGGCGGCTCGGGCCGCCGCTCCGCGGTCGGGGGGCGCTGCCTGACGCCCGGATGCGGTGCTGCCGCTCAGCGTACGCCGGGCCCACCCGGCCGCCTCGGCCAGGGCCTGTTCCCTGCCCTGTTTGTCGAGGTTCATTATTCTTGAGAAAAGGTGTTTCAATCCTTCGGGACTTGGATCGGAGCGAAACGATCGGATAGTGCTTGCCAGGCCGCGAAAGCCGACACCTTCAAGAAGGATGAGCATCTCTGTGAAGGGTCGAAAGCCGTTTAGAGCCCAGAAGGGCGTGAGGGCGGAAATCACCTCCGGTTTGTGGTTGTTATCTCTGTAGTTTCTCCGGAAGGCATCGAGGGCGATGCCCTTTTCGTTTTCCCTCTCGAATCCAAGACGGGCCTGCTCGAGATTGGGATGGGCCTGGATCGAAAGAGGCTGGGCCGCCGCCAATACCTTGAAAAGAAAGGGCAGGCTCTCTGAAAACCGTGCCGCCGTCTCGGCTCCGAGGATCCCCCGCGGGTCCCGGGCGATCAGCTCGGGCAGGGCAATGCGCCGTCCGTCTAGAACAACCAACGACGGAGCCTTGGGGTGGGCTCCGAGCCAGAGCTCGGCTTGCGGTTTGACCGCCGGAGAAGGATTTCCAAGGAGCTCGGCAATGGCTGTTTTCGAGCCCCAGGCGTACTCCTGGATCGAATTGCGCAGTTTATAGACCCTGTACGATGGCTTCATATCTTTCCATATAGTACAATAGCCGCCCGGGGGTTCCAATGCCAAGAAAAGCTGAATGCAGGAGGATGTGCAGATGAGCATCGCAGAGAGGATCCGCGAACAGGTGTTGGCCGGCGGCGCGGAGCTTACAATAAGGAGAGCACAGATCGGTCTCACCTACTGTGCCGTGCAACTGGAGGACGGAAACACGGGGGTGGCCTATACTTTTCCCAGACAGGCTTGTGGATCGCAGCACCTCGGGGCGGGACCCTTGGCCGGCAGGCAGGCGGGAGAGCTGGTGAAAAACCTGGGCTCGGAAAACCTGATCGCCTCGGCTCTCGGTCTGGCCGCCGCCAATGCATTGATCAGCGGCCTTCCGGCGAGCGAGGGGTTGAGCGAAGGGGATATACTCGAGCGCCTCGATATCCACGAAGGCGACCAGGTATGTATGGTCGGCTGTTTTCTTCCAGTTCTCCAAAGCCTCAAGCTGGCATCTGTTCAAGTGAGAGCTGTGGATCAGGTGGCGAAGCCGGGCGCCGAACCGGCCGAGAACAGTGAAACCCTTTTGCCGAACAGCCAGGTGGCGATCATCACAGCCACGGCGATCGTCAACGGTACGATGGACAGGCTGCTCGAACTGGCCGCAGGCTGCCGGGAGGTGGCGATACTCGGTCCTTCGACGCCGATGCTGCCGGCGGCCTTTGGCGATTTGCCTGTGCACTGTCTCGCCGGCATCCGCGTGGAGCAGCCGGATCCTGTTTTCGGGGTGATCGCGGAAGGCGGGGGCTATTGTTATTTCAAGGATTACACGACCAAGCTCAATATCAGGCTCTGACAGCCGCTGCTGAAGTTCGGGCCGCATCGTTTCCTGTAGGCTGGGTTGGCCCTCTCGATACAGCTCTCGGTTCTCTGTCCGTATTGCTTTTTCGCTTGACCGCGGGCAGCTCTGCAATCAAAATAGAGGAACTCGAAGCGAGGATCGTCTTGAAGTAGTCGACCGTGCGCTGGCCTCGAACGCGCGGAGGAGGGGCAAGAAAATGAATGAGAATGAAAAACTACCGGTAAAGGTAAAGCTCGGATTTGGAGTGGGGGACCTGGGCGGAAACCTCTACTTCACAGTAATGGCTTTCTGGCTGCTGAACTACCTGACCGATACCGTGGGCATAGCCGCCGGAATGGCCGGAATCGTGATCATGATCGGCAAGATCTGGGACGCGGTGACCGACCCGATGATGGGCTACATCTCCGACAGGACCCGCAGCCGTTGGGGCCGGCGCCGTCCCTACCTGCTCTTCGGGTCCTTTCCCTGGTTCGCCGCCATGATCGTGCTGTTCACAAATCCCAACCTGGAGAGCCAGAGATCGCTCTTCGTCTGGGGGGTGCTCGCCTACTGTCTGCTGAGCACGGCCTTCACAGTCGTCAATATTCCCTACTCCTCTCTGACTCCTGAGCTGACAAAGGACTATCACGAGCGTAGCAGTTTGAATGGGTATCGGGCCACCTTCATGGTCATCGGCACATTGATCGGTGCGGGGGCCGCCCTGCCGCTGGTCAACGCCCTGCCCAACAAGAGCATCGGGTTCACCGTCATGGGCGTCGTATTCGGGGCCTTGATGATGGGAAGCGCGCTGGTTACCTTTTCCACTGTTCGTGAGCCCGTTCTCAAGCCCGAAAGCGCTCCGAAGATGGGCTTCTTCAAATCGTATCTCTACGTGTTTAAAACCAAGCCCTTTGTGATCATACTTCTGACATATATGTTCAATCTGGTGGCGGTGACGATTGTGAGCGGCACCATGATCTACTACTTCACCTACATCCACGGCAATGAGGCGTTGACCACTCTGGGGCTGCTCATCCTGCTGGTCACGGCCATGCTTTTGATTCCCGTATCCGTTTGGGTGTCAAAGAAAATCGGTAAGAAGACGACCTATGCGGTGGGGATGCTGATCATCGCTGCCTCCTGTCTGATCATCTTCGTCCTGGGTCATCAGCTGGATCTGGTGTTCGTAATGGTGATGATGTTCGTAGCCGGAATCGGACTTTCCACAACCTATCCCATGCCCTGGTCTATGATTCCTGATACCGTGGAGTACGGCTACCTGCAGAGCGGGGAGAGACGGGAGGGCGGCTACTACGGAATCTGGACTTTTGTCGCCAAGGCCGGTCAGGGTCTGGCCGCCGCCGTAGGCGGGTTGATCCTGCAGGTGACCGGCTATGTACCGGATGTAGCCCAGACCGGGCTGGCAAAGTTGGGAATCCGGCTGTTGATCGGTCCTTTCACCGCCGTCTTTTTCGTGGCAGCGGCGATCCTCCTCGTCTTCTATCCACTGAATGAACAGCGCTACAAGGAGGTGATGGACAGGATCAAGGAGATGGAGGCCGGCAGGCAGGGCGGATAGCGATCCCGCTTTACAGAAACTGAAGTTTCGTTGTACATATGCACTCATGAACTTCGTAGAAAAAATTGATGACAAGGTCAGGGTGCAGCGGGTTCTGATCAGCGTGTACGACAAAGGGGGGTTGGACAGCTTCGTTCCCGATCTTCTGCGGATCAATCCGGATATCACCATCTACTCCACGGGAGGAAGCTACAGGGCGATTGCTGGAGTCCTGGGTGAGAAGGCCTCCGATCATCTGGTGGCCGTGAGCGAGTACACGGGACAGCCGGAGATGCAGGGAGGATTGGTCAAGACCCTGGATTTCAAGATCTATCTCGGTCTCCTAAGCGAGACCTACAACCCGGCCCATGTCGAGGACCTGAAAAGGGCAGAGGCGCTGGCCATGGACATGGTCGTGGTCAACCTCTATCCGTTTGAAAAGACAATCGCCGAGCCCGGGGTGAGCCCGGAGCGCTCCCGGGCTAATATAGACATCGGCGGCCCCTGCATGATCCGGGCGGCGGCCAAGAACTTCCTGCGGGTGGCTTCGGTTGTGGATCCGGGGGATTACAGTTGGATTATCGCTGAACTGGAATCGACAGAGGGGCGGCTTTCTCTCGACACCCGCTTTCACCTGGCCCGGAAAACCTTCGCCTACACCGCGCGCTACGATACCGCGATCGCCGATTATCTAGGCTCGTGCACGGAGAAACAGGTCGGGGACAGCTATCGGGAGATAAAATAGAGTTTTTCACGGGAGGAAAGCATTCGTGGGGAAAAAGGACTTCAAGTCGGCCTACAGAACGATCACAGAAGACAGCTTTCCCAAAGACCTGGAGATCTGCTTCGGTGCCGGTGATAAAAAGCAGTGCCTGCGCTTTCAGAAGGTGAGCTGGGAGATCGGAGGGCAGAGCAAGGGCCTGCGCTACGGAGAAAATCCGGACCAGGAAGCCGCCCTCTACAAGCTGGTTTCGGGAAACCTCGCTCTGGGTGAGGTGACCTGCATCGAGCCAGGACGGTATCTGGCCTCGGATGTCGAGCTGCTGCAGTCTGGAAAACATCCAGGGAAGATCAACATCACCGATGTAGACAGCGCACTGAACATCCTGCGCTACTTCTCAGACACTCCCTGCACCGTAATCGTAAAACACAACAATCCCTGCGGCGTGGCCCGGGCGGACTCGCTGGCCGAGTCCTACCACAGGGCTTACCTGGCCGATCGCATCGCCGCCTTCGGCGGGGTCATTGCCGTGAACAGAGAGTTGGACAGGGAGACAGCCGAGCTCATCGCCGAGCAGTACTGCGAAGTGGTGGCCGCTCCGGAGTTTGCCGACGGGGTATTCGACATCCTGGCCCGGAGGAAGAATCTGCGGGTGATGCGCATCGGCAATCTGGCCCGCCTTCAGGAGTTCATCGGCATCCGGGCCGTGGAGCTCAAGACCCTTGTGGACGGCGGGCTGGTCGCCCAGTGGTCATACGCTCCGGCAACTCTCAGGCCCGAGGATTTTATTCCAGCCGAGGCCAGCTATCGGGGCAGAGAAGTTAAAATCGATCGCCTGCCGACCGATCAGGAGGCTCAAGACCTGCTTTTCGGCTGGCTGGTGGAATCGGGAATCACGAGCAACTCGGTGATCTACGTGAAAAACGGGGTAACCGTTGGAATCGGCACAGGCGAGCAGGACCGGGTCGGAGTGGCGGAGATCGCCCGGGACAAGGCCTACAGAAAGCTGGCCGAGCGCATCTGCTGGCAGAAGCACGGCCGGCCCTACAGCGCTTTGACCGACGAAGAGGAAAAAACCACCATCGACGAAGAGGTTCTGCAGAGACACGGCGACCTGGTCGGGGCCTGTATGGTCTCTGACGCCTTCTTTCCCTTTCGGGACGGAGTCGATGTGGGCATCCGGGAGGGAATCACGGCGGTGGTGCAGCCCGGCGGCTCGGAGCGGGACTTCGAGGTGATCGAGGCCTGCAACGAGGCCGGTGTGGCTATGGTGTTCACCGGGCAGCGCAGCTTTCGCCACTAATAGATAGAGGGGAGGGGAAGATGAAAAACATCCCGGTTCTCATAGTTGAGGGAAGATCCCTGGCGGAGGCCTACGAAAAGGCCTTGATTTCGCTTTACGAAAACGGTACCAGAGTGGCGACCCAGTACGACAGGAGCGGGGACCCTCTCAGCATCGACGCCACCATGAACATCACCGTGCTCGATCCCTGGTCGGATCCCATGATTCACAAGGCCTTTCCAGGGGGCATCGAAGATCTCCAGGAATACGTCATGGAGCTGACAGGCGCCAAGGATCACTGGGTGAAGAACATGAATGATCCTGAAGACACCCGCTGGGAATACACCTATCATATGCGGCTCAAGAGCTACGGCAGCTGGCGGGAGAAGAGAAACAAAGAGTCAGTTCAGGCCGGAACTTTCAACATCGACCAGATCGAAAAGGTGATAGCCAAGCTGGTCGAACAGCCCCATACCCGTCAGGCCCAGATGATCACCTGGATGCCCAACCTGGACTTCGACTGCTACGACCCGCCCTGCCTGCAGTCTCTCTGGTACAGGTTGGTGTTCGACGAGCAGGGAGTGGCCTGGTTGAACTGCAATGTACGCTTCCGCTCCAACGATGCCTGGGGAGCCAACTTCATGAACATGTTCGGTTTCATTCAGTTCAACAGGCAGATCATTGCCGACGAGGTGGCCCGCCGGTCGGGCCGGACGGTCGAGCTGGGGCGCTTGAACTGGCACGCCGATTCTTATCATATCTACGGCAAGAGCATCGAGGAAGCCGAAGCCAGGCTTTTCAACAGGCTCGAGACGACCTCCTTTGAGGAAAGAGTTTTCAACTTCCGGGATCCCATGATTCATCAAATCTACGATGAAGCCCGGGAAGAGGTTGTTAAGAAGATAGAGGTCTTCGATCGAGAGCGCGGGCAGATCCCGCCCCAGAGCAAATAACTACATTGGGACGGCTCTGCCGCATGTTCGCAAAACGAGCGAGGAGGTAGAAGCAGGATGAGAGATAGAATTCCTTCGGCTGTAGGTGCGAACCGCACGCGGCGCGTTTTGTGCGCTAAGCTCGCTGCACGCGCTGTGCGCAGCGCGCGCGCTGTGGTTGCTTTCGCACTCGTGCTGTCTTTTTTTACAGGCTGCGCAACAATGGCGGGTTGGGTCGGCATCGCCAGCGAGAAGTCTGTGGACGAATCGCTAGGTGCGGCGCGCCGGGATCTGGAGACGGAGATAGCCGGGCTGCGAGGTGATATGGAACAGGTTCAGGAGCAGGTCGTAAGAATCGAGAGGCTTGGTGCCTTGTTCGAGGAAACCATGCAAGCTACCGAGGAGCTCCAACAGTTGGCCAAGGTCATGGAATCCCGGCTGGAGAAGACGCCGCGCGATACGATTGAGAAGCTTGTTGAAATCCTTCAAGATTATCTCGAGGCCAGCGAATAGTGGATCTTATTGACGCTTGCCGCTTCAAAGAGCTATTGTAGATTTCATCATGTACGAACGAAATGTTACTCAAATAGAGGAGCTGGTGCGCAAGCAGAACCAGTGGCGCCGCAGCACCTTAAACTTAATAGCAAGTGAAAACGTATTGAGCGAACGAGCGAGAGAGGTGATGGGCTCGGATTTCGCCCATCGCTATGCAGAGGGTCATCCGGGCGAGCGCTACTACCAGGGCACGGAAATCATTGATGAGGTGGAAAGCCTGTTGAAGAAACACCTCAAAACCATCTTCCACTGCCGGCAGGTCGACGTGCGGCCCATAAGCGGAACGGTCGCCAACGACGCCGTGTTCAGCCGTTTCATCCAGCCGGGCGACGTGGTCATGGTCAATTCCACGCCGGGCGGCGGGCACATAAGCCATCACCGGGCAGGCTCCGTGGGCAAGTATACGAACAACATCGTGAACTTTCCGCTGACTCCGGACGGCTACCACCTCGATGTGCAGCGGACCAAAGAGCTGATTCGGGCGATCTCTCCCAAGGTGCTTATCTTCGGCAAGAGCCTGTTTCTGTTTCCCGAGCCGGTGAGCGAGCTTGCCGAATTCTGCAGGGAGCGGGAGATTTCGATGCTGTACGACGGAGCCCACGTGCTGGGCCTGATCGCCGGCGGCTGCTTCCAGAATCCTTTAAAAGAGGGAGCGCTGCTGATCACAGGCAGTGTTCACAAGACCTTCTTCGGATCCCAGCGGGGCATCATCCTCAGCAATGCCGGCGAGGCTGTATGGCGCAGGATCGACAAGGGAGCGTTCCCCGGCTCCTCGTCGAACCACCATCTCGATACCCTGGTTCCTCTGGCGATCGCTGTCTATGAAATGATGGAGTTCGGCAGGCAATACGCGAAGCAGACAATTGCCAATGCCAAACACTTCGGAAAGAAGCTCCACGATCTGGGATTCAAGGTGCAGGGGGCGGAGCAGGGTTTCACGGAAAGCCACCAGCTGGCCGTGGATGTGATGGAGTTCGGCGGCGGAGACGAGGTGGCGCGGCATCTGAAGGACAACAACATCATACTCAACATGAACCTTCTTCCCCACGAGCCCCTCGAGAATGTGTCAAATCCGTCCGGGATACGGCTTGGTGTGCAGGAGATGACCCGCTTCGGCATGAAGGAGCCGGAGATGGAGGTCATGGCGGAGCTTTTCAAGCACTGCCTGATGGATGGAAAATACATCGGCGAGGAAGTCAAGGAGTTCCGGGCTCGCTTCCAACAGGTACAATACAGCTTCGATTCGGCCTCGGTAGAGATATAACCTGCAATGAAAGACGTTCAGAGCCAGCACGACGCCCGACGAATAGAAATCCAGAAGGTGGGGGTAAAAAACGTCAAGTACCCCATCGTCGTGCTGGACAAGAAAAATCAGACCCAGCGCACCGTAGCCACCTTCAATCTGTACGCCGATCTTCCCCATGACTTCAAAGGCACCCACATGAGCCGCTTCATCGACGTGGTCAACGAATACTACGTGGACATCTCGATGCACAACTTCATGGAGATGCTCGGCAAGATCCGCTCTCTTCTCGATGCCCGCCGGGCCTACGCCGAAGTTTTTTTCCCCTACTTCATCGAGAAGAAGGCTCCGGTTTCCGGCGAGCGCAGCATGATGGAGTATATCTGCGAATACATAGGGGAGGTTGGGAGCGGGAAAGAGCATTTTTACGTAGGAATCCAGGTCCCCATTACAACGGTCTGTCCCTGCTCGCTGGAGATCAGCGATCGGGGTGCTCACAATCAGCGGGGCATGGTTCGCCTCAAGCTGCTGCTCAAGAACTTTTTCTGGATCGAGGACGTCATCAAGCTGGTTGAACAGTCCGGTTCCAGCGAGGTCTTCACCCTGTTAAAAAGGGAGGACGAGAAGTATATCACGGAGCAGGCCTTCAAGCGGCCGCGCTTTGTCGAAGACGTGGTCCGAGAGGTCACCCAAAAGTTGGTGCGGACGGGCGATTTTCGTTGGTTCAGCGTAGAAGCGGAAAACTACGAAAGTATTCATAATCACAGCGCCTACGCCTACGTGGAGAGGGGGTCTATCGTTTAGAAGTCATGCCTGTTCGGGTGCTTGTATCAACAGTTATCGCCTACCTGCTGGGAAGCGTCTCTCCGGCCTACCTGCTCGGCAGGATCATCAGAGGAATCGATATTCGCAGCGAGGGATACAGAAACGCCGGCGCCCGTAACGTGTATCACGTTCTGGGCGCGGTGCCGGCCGCAGTTACAGCGTTGATCGACCTCGGCAAGGGAATCGCCGCCGTGGCTGTCGCCCGTTACCTGCTGTCTGTTCCGGATCTGCTGCTCGTATTTCCCGCCGCAGCCGCTGTTCTCGGCCATATCTTTCCCTTCTATCTGAAGTTTCGGGGAGGGAAGGGCATGGCCACCGCGGTTGGTATCTACCTCTTCGCCTGCCTTGTGTCGATCACCTCGGGCCGCTTCGCCGCCGAGCAGCTGCTCGCCGTACTGGTCGTGGCTGCCCTGGTGTTCCTCGCCTCCCGCAACGGGGATCTCACAGGCCTGGTGGCCTTCTTTTTCCTCAGCGTGGTCACAACACTGCAGATGGGATTCGCCTCGCTCGGATTATTGATGTCCGGCCTGGCGCTTTTTACCTTCGCCATGAGCATTCGCAATGTGACATGTAATAAGGTGTTTGTTTTCGATTCTGACATAGAGATTAAATGGTGGCGCATCATCGCCAGACCCTTCGCACTGCTGTTCGTACCCATCGATATGTTTTTCGGAAGAACCTTCCTTCTGTTTCTCGTGGGCGGTCTCTCTGTCGTATTCATAGGCATGGATGTCTTTCGCCTGCTCACCCGCTATCAGCTGCGGCGGTTGTTCAAGAGCAAGGAGAGCAAACGCTTTTCCTCGATGACGAGCTTCCTCGTGGCGATCTTCATCATCTTTTTGGTTTTTCCGGACATCATACCCTACCTCGGTCTGGCCTATATCACCATGGGAGACATGTTCAGCAAGATCATCGGAATCAAGTTCGGAACCACCAGGCTCTTTCGGGAACGGACGCTTCAGGGAAGCATGGGCTTTCTCGCCGGAAGCTATATGGCCGGCTGGGTGCTCTACACCCTGCTTTCCGTGCCTCTTTACGCGCTGCTCGCCGGTCCCCCGTTCGCCGCGGCGGTGGAGCTGTTTTCCATGGATCTCGATGACAATTTCACCGTCGGCATCGTCTCGAGCGGGTTTCTCTTCGCTCTTCGCTACTTCCTGAAGCTCTGAAATCGCCCGGCTTCTCAGGATCGTTCGCTGGAGGTTTTTGCTACCACCAGGGTTCCGAGCTTGAGACGGCGCAGCGTGCTGCGAGCCCACAGAATGCTTAAAATCGCCGCCAGAGTGTTGCCGGTGATTATGCCCAGCCAGACACCGTACATCTGGAGATTGAAGAGGTAGACGTAGAGATACATGGCCGGCACGGCCAGCAGCAGCAGTCGAGAAAGCGTAATGATCAAAGCGGGCAACGGGTAGCCTATAGCCTGGAAGAAGGAACGGGAGAGGATTCCGACCACGGCGAACACGAAGGTGAACTCAACGATCCGCGTTTGAAGCACGGCATAGCGAACTACCGGTTCGAGGTCGCTGAAGAACGGGTATATACGCGGCGCCAGCAGCACCATGAGTGCGGCGGCTGAAACAACGAGCGCCATAGCTGCAAGAAGGCTCTTGCGCCAGATCTGCCTGACCCGCTCGATGTTGCCCCTGCCGGCGTTTTGCCCGACCATGGTGATCAGAGCGGCGCCGATGGCAAAAATAGGCATCAACACGGCCGAATCGAGGCGTCCGCAGAGTGCGAAGGCTGTCAGGGCGAGAGGATCGATGCTGACTACGATTCTGTTGAAGATGAAGAAGCTCAAGGCCATAAGAATCTGACCGGCGGACTGGGGCAGGCCCACGGCCAGAATCTTTTTTATCGTGTTGATATCCACGTTGCTCAGCTTCCAGTGTACCTGGACGAGGGTCTTCCTGCGCACGAACACGCTGACAACAAACACAACGGCCAGTCCTTGAGCAAGATCGGTGGCCAGGGCTGCTCCGCGTACACCGAGATTGAGAGCGAAGATGAAAATCGGGTCGAGGATGATGTTTCCCGCCGTGCCGATGATCATGGCGATCATCATATACTTCATCATTCCCTCGCCCTGAAGGATTCCGAAAAAGACACTGGAAACGAAAAGCAGCACCCCAGCGGGGATGATGAAACGCAGGTACTCGAGCCCGTGCACCATATAATCGCCTTCGGCACCGAGAAGTCGCAGAATGCCGTCGGCGAACAGGTAGGTGGGAACGGCTATTATCAGGGCAACCGCGATGCCGATGGCCAGTCCGCTCTCGGCAGTCCTGTCCAGAACCTCGGTGTTTCGTTCGCCGATGGCTCTGGCAACGAGGGAGCTTGTACCTACCACGATGCCCTGACTCAACGCGATAGCCATGAACAGAAAGGGAAAGATGATACCCGTGCCGCCGACGTACGAGGGGTCGGACAGGTCGATGCGGCTGACCCAGATCGTGTCTGTGATGTTGTAGAGCAGCTGAAACAGCATGCCGAAGAAGATCGGTGCGGCCAGCCGGGCCAGGAGCTTCAGCACAGGTCCTTCAAACATGCCCCGGATCTCCGCTCTCGGGGTGAAACCAGGCGTCTTTGGACCTCTGCCCTCCCCGGAGCCGACGGACGTGCCTGTTTCCGACACCGGCACCTCCTTTCTGTGTCTGTAAAAATTTAGAGGATCATACCTGCAAAGCGCCGGGCTTGCAAGGGGGCGGGGTACGGCCAACCGGGGTACGGGCTGCCGGGGTACGGCCAGCCGGCTGGCCGTGTCAACGGCGTGCCGGTGTGCTATAGTTGTAGCAGGAGGTTGCACATGGACAAAAAAAATTCTACACCGGCTGCTGTAGCAACGGCCTTGCTGATCATCGTGACAGCCCTCGTGTTCAGCGGTTGCCTCAGCACAGCGGCGCGCGAGTGCAGCGAGCCGGATCAGGTGATCTGGGATAGGGGCAGCGATCCGGATCGGGACGCACCCCGTTGGACCGGCAATCAGAAAGCCGCGGCTCGGGAAGCCAAGGTGAGCAGATTGGACATCCCCAGGAAGTACGTGCTCTACACCGGTGTCTCGGAAGACAAGAACAACGAGAGGGGAGCCCGCTTCGACGCCATAGACGATATGCTCGAACGCTACGCCGTGTATTTGCAGAACGAGTTGGACAGAATCCTGCCCGAAGCGGCGGACAAGGCGGGGGCTCGCCTGCCGGATATCAACACCGCCCTGGGAGCCTATCAGGCCATCGGCTATCTGCCCAAGGAACCGATCGAGTCCGACGTTCTGCGAGCCGATTGGACGGCCAAAGGAAAGCGCTGTCCCCTGGAAAGCGGCGAACCTGTTTACAGGATTTTCGTGCTCGGCGTGTTCGACAAGGATGTGCGCGAGGTGCACCTCTATGATGCGGCCGTGGAAACCTTCAAATATGCCATCATCCGAGGCGAGGACAAAGACGCGATCCTAGAAGAAGCCTGGAAACTGATAAGAAAAATCTAGACTCGCTAGGCCATCACGATCTTGACATCCAGAGCGACCCAGCGGCCGGCGCCCCAGCGGTCGGCGGCCCAGACGATGGGATTGATGTCGAGCTGACAGCCGCGGTCTATCAGGGCAACCGCCAGATCCGCTACTTTCTCTATGATGTGCGCCAGGGATTTTACGTCGGCGGAAAGGCCGCGGTAGCCGCGCAGCGTGGGGTAGATGGTTAGCTCCTCGAGTAGACGATGTGCCTCCGCCCTCGTGCAGGGCGCCAGACGGAAAGAGACGTCCTTGTACAGCTCCGTCAGGATCCCACCGGCACCGGCCATGATCGCCGGACCGAAGGTGGGATCGTAGAGGGCTCCTACTATAATCTCGCTTCCCTCGTACTGCACCATCTCCTCGATCAGGATATCCGAGGCAGGGAAGCTCTCTCGCAGCTTTCCTACTGCGGGGGCCAGCCGCTGCTCTGAAAGATCAAGAATCACACCACCCTCTTCGGTTTTATGGAGTATCTCCCCGGAACACACCTTGGCCACGCAGGGGAAGGAAATACCGGCGGCGGATATCCGCTTGCTCGCCGTCTCCGAGGCACCCGGCTCGATAAGGATCGCCTTGGGAACCTCGATTCCGATTTCTCGGAGCAGCTGCTTGTTTTCCCATTCGCTCGGTTTGCCGGCAACACGGAGAGAGCAGCGCCACTTCTCTACTTTCGATTCCATGGCTGCTGCGCTCACGGCTGTGCCCCAAGCGATGCGAGGATCTTGCCTCGTTCAACGAGAAACCTGACGGCTCTCACTGTCCGAGTGAGAGAGGGGAAACCGATCATGCCCCTCTTGTAAAACCTTTTCAGGTAGGCATCTGTGAACGGCCCGTATTCGGTAAATACAATAACGGGTTTGCTGCTGCTGTTAATCGTACCGGCCATATCATCGATCAGCTTGTCGGTAATCGAGTGAGGTGCGAAAAAAGCAATACAGATGATGATATCCACACCGTCGTCGGCTATCAGTGCTTCCAGAGCATGCACGAACATCTCATTGGTCACTTGGGCCGTCAGATCCACGGGATTGTGACAGGAGGCGAAGGGAGGAGCATGTTCCCGTATCCTGGAAATCGCCTTGCCGGACAGATCGGCCATCTGCAGCCTGGCGCGTGGGCTGTCGCCCTCTATGTAATCTGTGCACATCACTCCGAATCCTCCGGCCCCGGTCATCACAGCCACCCTGCTGCCCCGGGCCGGCGGCAGGTAGGAGAGGGCTTTGGCGGCATCACAGAGCTCCTCATCGTCAAATGCCCGTTGGATGCCGTACTGTCTGAACGCGCCGCTGACCACCCTGTCGGAGCCGGCCAGCTTTCCCGTATGAGAGCTGACCGCCGAGGCACCCGTCGGAGTCCTGCCTGCTTTCAGCGCAATTACCGGCTTGAGTCCTGATACCCTCCTCGCTTCCTCCAAGAACTCCCTGCCTCGTTCGACATTCTCTATGTAGAGGGCCAGACAGTCGGTCTTGGCGTCTGCCGCGAAATACTTCAGAAAATCCAGCTCGTTTAAATCGATTTTATTTCCCAGACCCACGAAGGCTCTCATCGGAAAGCCTGTATTGCTTGCCAGACCCAACGCCTCGACGCCGACAGAACCGCTCTGGCTGACGAAGGCAACCCCACCCCCGTCCGCTAGAGATTTGTCGCCGTGTTCTACAAAAATCGTGTCGAAGTTGTTTTCAGGCACAAAAACCCCGAGAGAGTTCGGCCCAAGGATACGGCTGCCGTAGCTCTGCGGTATGGATTTCAAGCGGCTCTCCAAAGCTTTGCCATGCTCCCCCGTCTCTCCAAACCCGCCCGCCACGACGATGATGTTCTCGATTTTATTCTTGGCGCAGTCTTCGGCGATCGGGACCGCCTGCTCGGCGCTTACCGTGATCACAGCTACATCGACCGGTTGCGGGAGGTCCGATACATGCGCGTAGGCTTTGTGACCGAGGATTACCTGTTCGTTGGGATTGACAGGGTAAAGCGTTGCCCTTGAACGCTGCAACCCCGCGAAAACAATGTTGCCGACTTTCCCCTTTTTGTTCGAAGCACCGATGACCGCTACCGATTCCGGATTGAGAAGCTTGTGAATCATATGACACTTTCAACTGTACCTTCCTCGGCGTCAAGGAAGCAAGATAGATTTATAATGTTTTTTAGTTCCTGCAGCGAGCCGTTTGCCGTAAACGCTTTGACCAGGCCGTCAGACCCCGGTACTATAAAAACATGCAGTCGCATCTCGGGTACGGTGGGGCGTCCTCGATTCAGCGTTGGTATCGGAAGGACGGGAAGCGCTTCCTGCAGAGTTTGGGTATCCGTCGGGATTTCCTGGTTTTGGACTACGGCTGCGGATCGGGCAATTATTCCATTCCGGCCGCCGAGGTAGTGGGGGCGCGGGGAAGGGTCCTGGCTGTCGATCGAAGCTCTTATTCGCTGCAGACACTGAGGCGGACAGCCTCTTCGTACGGGCTGGACAACCTCGTCCCTATTCGTACGCTGGAGGAAGCGACAGGTTTTATGGGGGAACGGCTTCTCGACGCGGTGCTGCTTTTCGACGTGATCCATTCCTACTACTTCACAGCCGTCGAACGCAGGGAGCTGTTGGAATCACTAGCACCCTTGATGCGCTCCGGAGCTCTGGTCTGCCTCTATCCGCGGCACATGGACAGCCGGGAGATAGAGGATGTTGTCGACCGGCTGGGCGAGCTCGGCATCGCGTTCGAGCGCGCGATTGAGTCCCGGCTGATCCACGACGGAAGCGAGACCGCGGGGCGGGTGCTCGTTTTTCGCAAACAGAAGGGAAAAAGTAATGGCTAGAACAGAGGCTTTTAACGCACACCACGAGCAGTACGAGCAGTGGTTCGAGGAGAATCGCTACGTGTATCAGTCGGAGCTCGAGGCCGTCCGGAACTTCCTCCCCTCTCGAGGCGAAGGGTTGGAGATCGGTGTGGGCAGCGGGCGATTCGCCGCGCCCCTGGGTATTCGCTTCGGGGTGGAACCTTCGGAAGCCATGCGGGAAATCGCCAGGAGCCGGGGAATAGAGGTCTACGACGGCGTAGCGGAGAGTCTGCCCTTTGACGATGAGCGCTTTGATTTCGCACTGATGGTGACCACCATCTGCTTCGTTGACGATTTGAATCTTTCTTTTCGCGAAGCCTTCAGGGTGTTGAAGCAGGGGGGAGCGTTCATCGTCGGGTTCGTGGACAGCGCCAGTGCCCTGGGCAAAACCTATCAGCGACACAAAGCGCAAAACGTTTTTTACAGCCGGGCGACCTTCTACTCCACGCAGGAAGTGCTCGACCGGCTGAAGGCCTGCGGATTCGAAAATCCCGCAATGGTGCAGACTGTATTCGGAGCCCTGCCTGAAATTCGCAGTGTTCAGAAACACAGATCCGGGTACGGCCGGGGAGGTTTCGTGGTCGTCAGAGCGTGGAAATCTCCCCGCCCGCAATGAAGTCGGCGGTAGATCACCGTTGCCCCGGCCGAAACCCGGATCAGGCCCCTCACTCTTCCGGAAGGTTGAGCAGCTCCTTTACCTTCTCCACCAGCATATCCGGCTCTACGGGCTTATCGAGGAAGTAGTCCACGGGCAGCCACTTGTCATCCGGACCGAAGCGGTAGGGAACTTTCTTCTCGGCATGGACGGCGGTGAGCAGCAGGATGGGAAGATCCCGCAGTTTCAGCTGCTCCCGTATATTGCGGGCCACCTCGAAGCCCTCGTAGTTGGTGGGCATGAGCACGTCAAGAATTACCAGATCGGGTTTTTCCGACTGTACCATGTTGAGACCTTCCTCCGGGCCGTAGGCCGAGGCGGTTTCAAAGCCTTTCTTCTCCAGCACTATCCTGGTGGCATCTTGGAAATCCCTGTCGTCATCGATTATCAGTATCTTCGGCATACCTGCACTCCTCTCTACGAGATATTCATCAGGGCCGACTCGGCGGCATTCACGAACTGATACACCACGGGAGAGGCCGTCAGGGCGGGATGGGTACCCATCTGAAAGCAAGCGATGTCATCGATGGTCATCTTGTGCTGTATACAGGCGCTGGCCGTATTGATCAGCTCGCCGACCGCATGGTCGCCCATCATCTGTGTACCAATCAGTACCTTTGTGCGTCTCTCGAAGATCAGCTTGACCCGTTGTATGGCCATGCCGGGCATCTTGCCCGGGTGACGGTTCGGCCCTTCTGCCACGCCCGTGATCACGTCGTAGCCCTGACGCTTGGCTAAGGCTTCCTGCATTCCGGCCACGGCGAAGCTGCGGTCGCCCAGAGCGGAGGAGAACACGCCGATCGTACCTACGCTTTCCCTCTGGATTCCGTAAAGGTTGGCGCCGGCGATGCGGGCCTCGGAGCAGGCTATCGAAGCTAACTTCAGCTTGGAGGGCATGCCTCCAAAGAAGGAGAACTTTTCGGCACAGTCTCCACAGGAGAAGATGTTCTCGTCGCTGGTGCGCATGGTGCGATCCACCCAGATCGAGCCGGTGGGACCCAGACGCAGGCCTGCCTGTTTGGCCAGATCGATATTAGCCACGGTACCGATGCCTATGATCACCATGTCGGCTTCGATCACAGTGCCGTCGGCGAACTTCACTCCGGTAGCTTTGGTGTTGCCCTCGATCGAAGCCACTTTCTGCTCAACCAGGACTTTGACACCCCGCTCGCGCAGCAGCTTCTCCGCTTCTGTGCAGAATTCGGGATCGAAAGCCAGCTGCAGGCAGTGGGGCAGCAGCTCGCAGATCGTAACTTCCTTGCCTTCGATTTTGTTGATTTCGTCGGAGACTTCCACGCCGATGAAACCGCCTCCAATCACCGCCACCCGTTTGACAGTGCTCATGAACTGCTGCATCTTGGTCAGGTGATCGACATCCTTGTACACAGGGTAGACGTTCTCTTTGTCGAAGCCGGGAATCGGCGGCATCATAGGCGACGAACCGGTAGCCAGTACCAGTTTGTCGTAGCCGACTTGCTCTCCGGAATCTGTCTTTACAGTTTTTTTCTCCCTGTCGACCTCTACAACCGTGTCGAGCATCAGCTCCACGTTGTTTTTCTCCAAGGGAGTATCCGGCATCAGGTTGTTCTGTGGAGTTCCCACTGTTCCAAATACGTAGGGAATACCGCAGGGAATGGGAACCAGCTTCTCCTTGCGTATTAATAGAATGCTCTTATCCGGGTAACGTCTGCGCGCCGTTAACGCGGCTGTAAGCCCGGCCGCACTCCCCCCAATGATCAGTACGTCTGATCGTTTCATAAAAAAATCCTCCTGCCTGTTGTTATTTGGGTATAAAGGTGCGACTTATTATAGTGAGAATATTCTCGTTTTGCAAGTGAAAATCGAGAAATTTTTCACATTCTCCTGATTTACTCTACATGAGGATTTTTGCCACCTCGGCCGTACTGAGGAAGTTCATCACCAGCGGCTGGGACAGGCCTTTCTGAGACTGCATCCAGAGGGCGTAGATACCCCTGTCTGTCTGCAGGGTCGATACATAGCGGCTGCTGCCCGTACCGTACGGCGAAACAAAGAGAGGCGGGTTGATCGAAAGCCGCCGCAGGCGGGGGAACTGCTCCGCCGTCGAGAAGGCCAGCCCGCCGATCTCTTCGCAGGCGTATCCTCGGGGTCGTTTGACGGCTTTGTTGTGCTCTGCGTGGCGCCGCACCGACTCCCCTCCGTCGTAGAAAAAAAGGAAGGTGTCGGGCAGATCTTTGAACAAGCCCAGCTTGGGCACCTTGAGCGCGTCGGTGAGGCGGGTGATGGCCACGTCCCAGGTGAAGCCCCGGGGAAAGAAGGTGTAGTCGAGCCGGCCATACTCCTCAGCGTTTTTGGGCCTGAGGCAGAGGGCCGGGTTGGCGCTGGACCAGTTGAAGGGATGGGTGCAGACGATCAACACGGTGTTTCCCGAAGCATCTTCGAACACGAAAGGGTCTTTGAGGTGGCAGCAGCGGCTGGATAGCGGCTGGATCGAGGGCTTCGATCGACCCGGCTTCTATACGGTCGATTGTCCAGACGCCTGTTCCCGGCTTCCTGAAGTCTTCCAGTCCCTCGGGATAAGGGATGCCGCTCTTTTCACTGGAGATGTAGAGCTCGATCCCGCCCCTATAATGGTGCAGCCAGGCCCGTTCGATGGAAAGGACCTGCTGGTTCCCGTGGCTGAGGTCTTGCTTGGAAAAGCTGAGGGTTTTCTCGAATCGCTTGCCCCCGTCATCGGACCTGAACACGGCCAGCTCGAAGCCCCGTACGCCTGCTCCGACACCGGTTCGCGAATCCCCCTGATTGCGGTAGCGGCCGCAGAGGTAGAGTCTGCCCCGGCTGTCTTCGATCATGTTGCCGGCGCCGAACCAGTATCCGGATCTCGCTTGGGTGGGAGGGATCAGAACGCGCGCCCTATGCTGATCGATCAGCTTCAGAGCGAATCTTCTCAATCTGTCTTTGAGCTCCGCGGGAAAATCGTTCACCAATCCTTCTTTCATTATTCTTCGCGCTGAGAACGATCTATTGTATTTTCTGCAAGGACTTTTTACTAGCTGTATAATGAAATGCGGAGAAGAATATTGATTTCGAAGTCAGAATCCAGGCCCGGGAGCCCGAACTTCTACGCCCGGGCTTTAGTCCGCCTGGCTTTCCCTTTGCTCTCGGTTCCGATCTTCCGAATGCGTACGGCGCAGACCTTGTACTCAGGGATCTTGGCCACGGGATCGAGGGCGTCGTTTGTCAGGATGTTGGCCGCCGCCTCCCTGTAGTGGAACGTCATGAAGATCGAGCCGGGACGGGAGCGCTCGGTAACCACGGTCTTGGCCCTCACCGTACCGCGGCGCGACGTTACCTCAGCTGGCTCGCCGTGCTCGAGACCGAGCTTGCCGGCGTCCTGCGGATGGATTTCGAAGAATCCGTCGGGGCGAATGGCATCGAGCCCGTCGACCCGCCGGCTCATCGTGCCGGTGTGGAAATGATAGAGTATCCGGCCCGTGGTCAGCAGGTAGGGGTAGTCTCTGTCAGGTTCCTCCGCCGGTGGAATGTACTCCACGGCGTTGAAAAGGCCCTTGCCCCTGGAGAACATGCCCTTATGAAGGTAGGTCGTGCCCGAATGCTTGTCGTCCGGGCAGGGCCACTGCAGGCCCGTTTCCTGCAGGCGGCTGTGATGGATGCCGCCGTATATCGGGGCCAGGCCGGCGATCTCGTCCATGATCTCGGCGCTGCTCCTGTAGCTCATAGGGTAGCCGAGACGGGATGATACCTCCCCGAGGATCTGCCAATCCGGCTTGGCCTCTCCGGGAGGATCGAGGACCCGGCGCAGCAGCTGCACGCGCCTTTCCGTGTTGGTAAAGGTGCCGTCCTTCTCGGCGAAGCTGGCCGCCGGAAACACAACGTCGGCGTATTGAGCGGTCTCGGATAGGAAAATGTCCTGGCAGACGAGGAACTCGAGAGCCTCGAGGTCCTTCTTGACGCGGTTGACATTGGGATCACTCAGGAAAGGATTCTCGCCCATCATGTACATGGCCCGGATCGAGCCGTCCTCCGCACCGTGAAGCATCTCCACCACGGTAATTCCCGGGGTGGGAGACAGCGAAGCCTGCCAGGCCTTTTCGAATTTCTCCTGAACCTGCGGGTTGGCCACCTGTTGGTAGCCGGGGTAGACATTGGGAAGGGCACCGAGATCGCAGGCTCCCTGTACATTGTTCTGTCCGCGCAGGGGATTGACTCCCGTGGATTTTTTACCCACGTTGCCGGTGAGCATGGCCATGTTGGCCAGGGAAAGGACATTGTCCGTTCCGGTTGTGTGCTGGGTGATGCCCATGCTGTAAATGATCGAGGCGGCTCCCGCGCGGGCATAGAGCCGGGCGGCCTGGACGATTTTCTCTTTGGGAACGCCGGTGATCTTCTTCACCTTTTCCGGAGTGTACTGCATCACTACGGATTTAAACTTTTCGAAGTCTTCGGTGCGCTGCTTAATAAATTCGCTATCCTCCAGCCCCTCGCTCAGGATCACATGCATCATGCCGTTGAACAGGGCCACGTCGGTACCGGAGCGCTGACGGAGGTGCAGGGTGGAGAAACGCACCAGGTCGATTTGCCTGGGGTCCGCCACGATGAGGGTAGCTCCGTTCTTCTTGACGGCGGCCTTGATCTCCAGGGCGATGATCGGATGGGCTTCGGTTGTATTGCTTCCCGTTACAAAGATGCAGTCGGCAAAACGAAGCTCGGTGATCGAGTTGGTCATGGCACCGCTTCCGAAGGCCTTGGCCAGACCGGCTACCGTGGAGGAGTGGCACAGCCGGGCGCAGTGGTCTACATTATTGGTACCCAGACCGGCGCGCATGAATTTCTGAAAGACGTAGTTCTCTTCATTTGTACATTTTGCGCTCGAGAGGCCCGCGATGACGTTGGGACCGTGTTTTTCCTTTATCTCCCGCAGGCGCTTGGCAACCAGATCGAGGGCTTTGTCCCAGGTGGTCTGCTCGAACTTGCCGTTCTTCTTTACCAGGGGATGGGTGAGGCGTTCCGGGTGATTTATATAGTAGGTGCCGAACTTGCCCTTTACGCAGAGGTTCCCCCTGCTTACCGTGCCTTTGGCGGGCGTCGTGACCTTGACCAGCTTGCCGTCTTTTGTATGCATCTCCAGGGTGCAGCCGCAGCCGCAGTAGGGGCAGATCGTTGCCGTGGTCTCGAACTCCCACTCACGTCCTTTTTTCACCCGCTCTCTCTCCATCAACGCTCCCACGGGGCAGACGCTGATACAGCGCCCGCAGAACTCACAGGTCGTTTCCTGAAGAGGCCTGCCGAAGGCGGTGGAGATGTGGGCCTTGAAGCCCCGATCGGCGTAGTCGATGGCGTTGTCGAACTGCAGCTCGGCGCAGGCTAAAACGCAGCGTCCGCAGGTAATACACTTGTTGTAGTCCCGCACGATGAAGGGATTCTCATCGAGTATCGGAAAGGAGCTCTTGGCCCGATGCTCCCCTGTGAATATCGATTCACTGATGCCGAACTCATACGCATATTTCTCCAGCTGGCAGTCCCCGCTCTTCTCGCAGGTGATGCAGGAGATGTCGTGGTCGGAGAGGATCAGCTCCAGGTTCATCCTGCGGGCTTTTTTCACCCTCTCGCTGTTGGTGTGTACCACCATACCTTCGCGCGCCGGATAGCTGCACGAGGAGGGAAGGTTCTTCACACCCTCGACCTCCACGACGCACAGCCGGCAGGAGCTCAAGGGGGGGAGGTCCTCGTTGTAGCAGAGATGGGGAATCTCGATTCCCGCGGCCTTGGCCGCCCAATATACGGTCACGCCCGGCTGGACCTGAACCTGTTTTCCATCGATTGTCAGCGTCACTAACTCTCTCATCTTGTAAAAAAACCTCTATTCTAGTGAGATGGCATCGAAACGGCAGGTGTTGTAGCACATGCCGCACTTGATACACTTCTCCTGGGCAATGATGTGCACTTCTTTCTTCTGCCCCGTGATGGCATCGGAAGGGCAGACCTTCAAACAGGCGCCGCAGCCTGTACATTTGTCTGCAATGATCTCGTAGCGGATCAGGGATTTGCAGACGCCGGCCGGACATTTGCCCTCTTCTATATGAGCAAGGTACTCATCCCTGAAGTATTTCAAGGTGGTGAGCACGGGATTGGGAGCGGTCTGTCCGAGGCCGCAGAGGGCGCTGTCCTTGATCGTATAGGCCAGCTCGCCGAGAAGCTCGAGATCCTCTACGCTGCCCCGGCCCTCGCAGACGTCGATCAGAATTTCCAGCATGCGCTTGGTCCCGACTCGGCAGGGAACACATTTTCCGCAGGATTCATCCTGGATGAAGTCCATGAAGAAGCGCGAGATGTCCACCATACAGGTCCGGTCGTCGGCAACGATCATACCGCCGGATCCCATGATAGCTCCCACCTCCGCCAGGGATTCGTAGTCTACAGGCAGATCGAGGTGCTCCTCGGGGATGCAGCCTCCCGAAGGTCCGCCTGTCTGAATGGCTTTGAACGCCCGTCCGTCGGGGATTCCCCCGCCTACCGCGAACACAACGTCCTTGAGGGTGATTCCCATCGGCACTTCTACCAATCCCGTGTTGTTGACCTTGCCGGCCAGGGCAAAAACCTTGGTTCCCTTGCTCTTCTCTGTACCTATTTTTGAATACCAAGAGCCGCCATTGTTGATGATCACAGGTATATTGGCCAGGGTTTCCACGTTGTTTATACAGGTGGGCTTTCCCCAGATTCCGGACTGCACGGGAAAAGGCGGCCGCGGTCGGGGCATGCCCCGTTTTCCCTCCAAGGAGGCGATCAGTGCCGTCTCCTCGCCGCAGACAAAGGCTCCCGAGCCCTTTTTGATCTTGATGCGGAGGGAGAACCCGCTCCCCAGGATGTTGTCTCCCAGAAAACCCATCTGCTCGGCGTCCTTCAAGGCTTTTTTCAGGTGCTCTACGGCGATGGGGTACTCTGCCCGTACATAGACGAAACCGACAGAGGCGCCGATCGCATAGGCGGCGATGGTCATGCCCTCGATGGCTGTGTGGGGGTCTCCTTCGAGCACGGCCCGGTCCATGAAGGCTCCCGGGTCTCCCTCGTCGGCGTTGCAGACCATGTATTTCGTGTCTCCCTGCGCCGCCCTAGCGAAGCTCCACTTGCGTCCCGTGGGGAAGCCAGCCCCACCGCGCCCGCGCAGGCCCGACATGGTAAC
The DNA here is from genome assembly GCA_964390045.1 of uncultured Spirochaetaceae bacterium. Classification (GTDB taxonomy): domain Bacteria; phylum Spirochaetota; class Spirochaetia; order SZUA-6; family DRHE01; genus CAYMGP01. The sequence continues at coordinate 52,427 of CAYMGP010000009.1, forward strand.
CTCTTCGACGACCTGTTCGGCGGTCATCTCGCCTAGGACCCGGGCCAGGGCCGAATACCCGTTTCTCTCTATGTAGTGGAGGATGTTCTTGGGATCGATCTCCCCACAGTTGCGCAGTACGATCTTCTTCTGATTCTTGTAAAAGGGGATGTCCCGGGCGTGAACGATCTTCTCGCCGCTGGCGGGATCCTGATAGAGCAGCCTTTCAACGGGTTTGCCCTGTTCTATCGTTTCGCTCACGATCTCCGCTACGTCCTCGGGACGGATACCGCCGTAGAAGATGTCGTAGGGATCCACGACCAGAACAGGGGCCTGGGCGCAGAAGCCGTGGCATCCGGTGGCAACGATCTGCACGGGAATCTTTCTCTTGCCGATCTCGGCCTCGAAGGCTTTCAGCACCTCCTCGGCGCCGTGGGCTCTACAGCCTGTCATACAGATGCGTACCCGTACTGCCTCGCTGTCGCGCCGGCTCTTCAGATCTTCCTGCAGTTTGTGCAGGTCTTCTGGACTCGAGATGGTTTGTGGACTCTGCTGCATGGTTACTCCATCCGTTGGGGAACTACAACGGGTTCCCCTCTTGATAACTCTTTATTATTTTTCTCACCTTGGTGCGTGTAAGCTTGCCGTAGTACTTGTCGCCGATCATCATCACCGGAGCGAGGAAGCAGGTACCCAGGCAGCGGACCACTTCAAGGCTGAACAGGCGGTCTTTCGTGGTTTTCTCGTTTTCCAGGCCGAGAAACGATCGGATCTCGTCGAGCACCATCTGGCCGCCGCGGATATGACAGGCTGTTCCCAAGCACATCTTGATGATGTGTTTGCCTCTCGGTGTGAGAGAGAACTGGGAATAGAAGCTGATCACTCCGTATATATGGCTGAGAGGCACGTTGAGGTGCCTGCCTACATCCTCGAGAGCTTCGACGGGCAGGTAGCCGACCTCTTCCTGTATATCCTGAAGCAGCGGCATCAAGACATCCTGTCCGTCCTCTCCCGGGTAACGTTCCAAGAGATACGCGATGTCTGGTTCGGTAGTCTTTACACCCATGAGATTGCCCTTCTGTTGTTATTTTGAAACGCCCGGTCCGGTTGGACCCTGCCCGGAAGGCCTCAGATAAGCGCTCCAGTAGCTCATGCCTACGAATACGGCACCGCCGATAATGTTGCCTATGGTGACGGGGAGCAGGTTCCTCCAGAGGAAGCTAATCCAGCTCAGAGATCCGGCCGTGAAAGCGCCCGGTGCGGCAACCCCTCCCCAGGCTCTTAGAAAAAGGCCCGTGGGAATGAAGTACATGTTGGCCACGGAGTGTTCGAAGCCGAGGGCTACGAAACCCATGATCGGAAAGAAAATGGCGAAGATCTTGCCGATTGTCTGGCGGGCGGCCAAAGCCATCCATACAGCAAGACAAACAAGCCAGTTACAGCCCACTCCCCGCAGCAGGGCTTGGATGAAGCTCAGGTTCACCTTGCCGTAGGCTATCTTCACAGCCGCCGCCCCCAGCGCGCCGTCGCTGAGCTTCCAAAGGCCGGAGAAAACGAACAGCAGAGCGATCAGGATCGAGCCTATTAAGTTCGCCACGTACACCAGGCCCCAGCGCTCCAGCATCCTGCCGAAGGTGATCTCACGTGCTATGGCGCTGGAAATCATCAGATTGTTGCCCGTAAAAAGCTCGGCACCGGCTATGATGACAAGCATCAGGCCGAGGCTGAACACCGAGCCTGTCATGAACTTCGTGAAGCCTACCCCGAGATGGGAAGCCATGTCGAAGGAAACGGTTGTGGCCAGCATGCCGCCGAAACCGATGTAAGCTCCCGCCAGGATACCGAGAACAAGCACTGACAGCCAGGGAGAGGTCGTTTTGCCCACTCCTACTTTCTGGGCCACGGTCTCGGCGATTGTCTTGGGCGATTTGTCCTCGATGCTGGGCACGGGGAAGGTGAGGGAACGCACGATCTTTTCCACCTCCACGGCCCCTTTTGCTTTCTGATGCTCTTTGCGCTTGATCGCTTTCTGCACGGCGATGAGGATCTCCTCCGGAGTGAAGGGCTTGGCAACGTAGTCAACGGCGCCGCGCTTCAGGGCCTCCGTGGCTCTTTCCACCGCAGGATATCCGGTTATCATCACGATCGCCGAATCCGGGCAGCGTTTATCGATCATCTCCACGGCGTCGATTCCGTTGAGCTCGGGCATGCGCCAGTCGCAGAGAATCACATCGAACCGTGTCTCGGAGGCCAGCTCTAGACCTTTGCGGGCGCTGTCTGTGGTCACCACCTGGTAGCCTTCGCTGCCGAAAATGCGCTGGCATGATTCCAGAACAATGTCCTCATCATCTATGACCAGCATGTTGCGGATATTTTTCTCCGTATCACTCATATCAACAGTCCTCGTTTTATGGTTTTTACCAGATCTCGGCGCTGAGCCGGCTTTCCAGCCAGCGCTTCTGTTCAGGAGTCAGGGCACCGATCTGGTTTTCTATCCAATGGATATCGCCTGTAAGGATCGCCAGTTTTTCAGGGCCTGTAAGATCGTAATCCTGGAGGGCATCGGCCCCGTAGTAGAACAGGCTGGCTACGAACTGGCTGTCCACGGCTGCTCTTTCCAGCACCCGGATCACCTCGTCCTTGTGGATCAGCTCCTGCTTTTCCGGCTCTTCCTTGGCTGCTTTTTCCAGGGCTTTCCTGACGCTTGTCACCAGCATGTCCGGGGTGAAAGGTTTTTCTACGTAGTCCGCCGCCCCAAGCTTCATCGCCTGGACCGCGCTCTGCACGGTGGCGTAGCCTGTGAAGATCACAATGGGCACAGCCGGCTTGGAGCGCTTGATATCCCGTAGTATCCGCATTCCGCCGATTTCAGGCATGCGGATATCTGTCAGAACCAGATCGTATTGCCGGTTCATGGCCCAGTCCAGTCCCTCGCGGCTGGAGATGGCCGTATCGATATCGAAGTTCTCGGCTGTAAGAATTTTTTTGACGCTGTCCAGCACAATCTGTTCATCGTCGATTACAAGAACTTTTTTTCTCTCCATACCATACCTGCTCTTTTTCTTTTATCTGCTTTGCTCGAGGGCTCTGTCCACTGCATCTATCAGCTCATCCGGTGTGAACGGCTTGGCTATGAAATGGGTGGCGCCCATGCGCATCCCGCTAGATATCGTCTCCGGAGTAGGGTAGCCGCTCATTACTAGAATGGGTAGATCAGGCCGTCGCTCTTTTACGTTTGCTATGAGATACATGCCATCATACTCAGGCATAATCACATCGACAAGTAGTAGATTGAAATTTTCCGCCTCCAGGGCTTGAAGCGCTGTCTTTGCTGTCGAGGTGATGGTTGCCGCGTACCCCTCGGCTTCAAGGATACGTCTACAGCTCGACAGTACCACCGGGTCATCGTCGACCACGAGGATCTTCTTCAATATTCGTCCTCCAGAGGCAGCCAGATCGTGAAGATGCTTCCCTTGCCCTCGGTACTCTGTACTCGAATCGCCCCGTGGTGGCGCTCGACGATTCCCTGGGATACCGACAGCCCCAGACCTGTTCCCGCCCCCACCTCTTTTGTGGTGAAGAACGGATCGAAGAGCTTGTCCAGATGCTCGGCGGGAATACCGCAGCCTGTGTCGGAAATCTCGATCTCTATTCCCTTGCTCTCCTCGGGTCCGGCCGAGTAGACCAGGCGGGAGTAGATGTTTATATGCCCGCCCTTGTCCGTTGCATCGATCGAGTTGAGTATGATATTGAGCAGCACACTCTGAAACCGACCGCGGTCGAGGGTGCGCATGGGGATGTCTTTCCCCGCATCGAAGCAGAAGATCACGCCTTTTACCAGTGCCTGGTTCTCGACCAGAGGAATCGTCTTTTCGATCAGGTCGTTGATATCCGTAGGCTCCGGCTCGATCTTGGTCTGCCGGGAGAAATCCAGCAGGCCTTTGACGATTCGCCGCACCCTTTCGGTGGCATCGGCGATCGTCTGCAGGTCCTGGCGTATTTCCTCGCTCAGGTCCTCCCGGCGCAGAAGCATGTGGGTGAAGGTGAGCACCCCCGTCAATGGGTTGTTGATCTCGTGGGCTACACCGGCCGCCAGCCTGCCCACGGAGGCCTGCTTTTCCGACTGCAGCAGTTTGAGCTCGCTCTCCGCCCGCTGAGAACGGTCCCGCTCACGCAGAGAGGAAAGCATCTCCTGAAATGTCTTCTGAAGCACGCCGATCTCGGCGGTTGATATCGGGCCGATTTCAGGAGACAGATCACCTGCCGATACGCGGCGGCTGACGTCGATCAGCCTGTGCACGGGCTCGAGAATCCTTTGCCCTAGGATGTAGCCGAGCACGACGGCCAGCACCATGCCGGCTGCCGTGATCAGAATAAAAACGAGCAGCGTGCTGCGCCGGATATTAACGTACTTGGCCTCGAGCACACCTACGTAGAGGATACCCACCCGCTTATCGTAAATATCGACGATGGGCTCATAAGCCGTTATATACCAGTCATTGACGACGAAGGCCCTGTCGGTCCAGCGCTCACCCTCGCCCAGCACCTTGTTCCTCACCTCTTCGGACACCCGGGTTCCGATTGCCCGCTCGCCGCGAGCCGTCATGACGTTGGTGGAGACGCGCAGATCGTTGAAGAAGATCGTGGCTGTGCCGATGTTCTGTCCACGGTACTCCTCTTCCCTGAATACAGTTTCCCGTACCCTGTCCACGATTTGCTCGCTCCTGTTCAACAGCACTCCCCCGTACAGGACTCCTATCAAAGTGTTGCCCTCGAACAGCGGCACGGCGCAGGAGATCGTCATTCCCGAGGTCTCCTCTGTTTCCGCACGGGGAGCCGCCCGGGGTGTGGGAACGATCTCGATCCGGGCCCTCTCGGCCAGGGCTCCATCCTCCGCGGCCAGGGTTTCCCTTTCCAGAATCACGGTACCTGAAACTGTGTTTTTCCTATCGAGGCAGAGCAGGGCCGCGGGATTGCCGGCGGCAGCCGGCAGATCGCCTCCGGCGGCCGGCAGGCCTAGGCGTACCCTGGTTATACCGCCGGCATCTACATAACCGGCGAAATCCATATGCAGCTTTCCGGCGAGCAGCCGCAGCCTGTCGGCCATATATTCCGAGTTTCCGAGTTTGGCCGCCTGGAGACATCCCTGCTCCTGACAGGCTATCTGCAGAGCTAAACGCAGCCGGGTCTCCACATCGTTGTAGATCTCCCTGGCGGCGTTCAGGTCAAGGCGAATACGATTTGTCGCTTCATTGAGCACGGTTCTATTGATCAGCCCGACGCCGACAATGAGAGAGAGGCCGCCCACCAGGATGCAAACGCCGAGGAAGCTCGATATCAACCGAAAACGGGTCGTGTAGATCACAATCTGGCGATACGATAGATCGGATGGTTTTGCCCTGTCAAGGAGAGCCGGAGCCAAGTGAATCGGAGCCGAGGTTTGTTCCTGGTGGCCGATCCACCTTTCAAGATGGTACATTATCAAGTATGCAATCCGGTTGCGGGAGTGGAGTAGTATTTGAACGCAAAGTATCCTGATCTGGCGGCTTTGATCCTTGCCGGCGGGCGCAACACGCGCATGGGAGGGATGGAAAAAAGTCGTATTGCAGTCAACGGGACTCCACTTGTACACAGCATCGCCTCGCTGCTTCAAGATTTATTTTCCGAAGTGATTTTGGTGACAAACAGACCGGATCTGCACAGGGATCTTGCCGGCCAGCTGATCATCAGCGAGGACATCTACAGGGAACGCGGACCTCTCGGGGGCATCCATACAGGATTGGCCCGCACGAGCAAAGAAGCCCTGTTCTGTGTGGCCTGCGACATGCCTTCGCTCGATCCTGAGCTCATCGAACGTGAGATCGAACATTTCTTGAGCCTTCCCCGGGAACAGTGCGATGCCCTGATACCACGCGTGGGCGAGTTGATCGAGCCCCTCCACGCCGTATACCGCCGGCGCCTGGAATCCCTGGCCCGGGAGATACTGCTCGGCGAAAGAGGGTATTCGGTGCGGGTACTGCTCGACAAGGCGCGGACCTGCTACCTGGATCTCCATGCGGCACCGGAGGTTGCCAGGGCGTTTTTCAATCTCAACACTCCGAAAGACATCCATTTGCACCTGGATGCCGGGAGGCAGGGAGGCAGCTGACCGTGCGTAGCTTGAAGATCATTCGTGTTCGCGACGGGAAGTGGGAAACCCTGGAAGATCTGATTACCGAGGAGATTTCCCTCGCCCTGCTCGCCGAGCATCGCCGGATCGCCGTGCTCATGTGCTCGCCCTCAGACCTGGAAGACCTGGTGACCGGTTTTTTCTATACAAATGGATTCATTCAGAGGGCCGATCAGATCCGCCGGATTGTGATCAACAGGGCGAATTGGACAGCCTTCATCGAGCTGGCTCCGGAGATCGATGTAGAGCGGCTGCGCCCCGGCGGCATAATAGGTTCAGCCTGCGGCGACGGTCACGGCCTGCCGGAACGACGGCACCAGGCCGCCGGGGGTGAAGAAAGGCGGGACGCAGCGAGGGGTTCTGTGAGCTCCCGGCTCATCATCGATCTCATGGATAGTTTTCGAAAACGCTCGAAAATTCATCGAAAAACAGGAGGTGTTCACGCCGCCGCGATTGCCTCGGCGGCGGATCTGCTCGTTTTTCGAGAAGATATAGGCAGGCATAATGCGGTAGACAAGGTGATCGGCGCCTGTCTGGCCGAAGACTGCCCGTTTGAAGACAAGATCCTGCTGACCAGCGGCAGACTCTCCTCGGAAATTATATACAAAGCAGATGCCTGCCGCCTGCCCATTATTGTTTCCCGCAGCGCCCCCACGGATCGAAGTATATCCCTGGCCAGGGACAGAGATATCACTCTGGTTGGCTTTGCCAGAGGGCGTCGCCTAAACATCTATTCGGCATCTAGACGGCTGTTCGAAGCGGACCGCAGGCTTTGAGGCTCGCTTGAAGCTGGCTGCGCCCCTGCTCCTATTTGACTCATTTTGTAATGATGCTGTATACTGAGTGCCGTGAAAATCGCACTTACAGGAAAAGGGGGTGTGGGCAAGAGCACCCTCGCAGCAATGATTGCTCGGGTCGTTCGGGATCAGAGCAACAAAGTCGTGGTCATCGATGCCGATCCGGATATGAACCTGGCCACAATATTCGATGTTTCCCAGAACATCGAAATCACTCCGATCGTAGAGATGAAGGAACTGATCGCCGAGCGTACCGGTACAAAGGTCGGCGAGCCGGCTCCGTTCTTCACTATGAATCCCAAGGTAAGCGATCTGCCTGAGAAGTACTGGGTCGACAAAAACGGCGTCAAGCTGCTCGTCATGGGAACGGTACAGAGCGGCGGAGGCGGCTGCGCCTGCCCGGAGAATGCTTTTTTAAAGAGTCTTCTCGGCCATATGATGATTGCCCGTCAGGAGTGGGTTATTCTCGACATGGAGGCGGGTATCGAGCATCTCGGCCGTGGCACCGCCTTGGGTGTGGACTATATGCTGGTGGTCGTCGAGCCGAACAGGACCAGCACCGAAACGGCCCACCGCATTCAGAAGCTGGCCCATGATATAAACATCAAGAAGGTCCTGGTTGTGGGCAACAAGATCCAGAAACAGGAAGAAGAGGAGTTTATCCGCGAAGCCTGTCAAGGCCTTGAGGTGCTTGGATTTCTGCGGCTTTCCGAGCAGGTTCGACAGGTCAGCACCGGCGAGATTTCTCTGGAAGAAATTGGCGGGGATTTCCTCGAGCAGGTGAAAAAGCTGGTCGAGCGCCTGTCGTAAAGCGTTTTGGTAATTTCGTGTCATTTTTTGGTATATTTTTAAAATTCTAAAATTCATATTGCAACAATGCTCGAGGCACTGTATAATACGCCGATTACGTTGCGGTATTAGAGGTAAGGAGCATGATGTGCTATCTTCCATCCCTCTTCCAACATACGCCCCTCCTAAGTTTTTACACCATCAGGTCTTTGTCTTGGCAAACAGCAAAACGACTCAACATAGTAAGGCTAATAAGGCTTGGTAATGGATACTAGGCATCAGGATGGCAAGACGAGGACAAAGATCGATACTTACCCATATCGCTAAAAACGTATACAACGAAAACAAAGCTTAGCAAACAATAAATGGAGGTGCCGGATGGCCAAAGAACTGAAGTATGCTGACAAAGCCTCGCAGCAGATGTTCAAACGGGCGCAGGAGCAGCAGATCCCCACCGTCTGGGATCGTTATGAAGCGATGCAGCCGCAGTGCGGGTTCGGAACTCTCGGCCTGTGCTGCCGGAACTGCAGTATGGGTCCCTGCCGCATCGATCCTTTCGGAGATGGACCGAAGTTTGGAATCTGTGGGGCTGATGCCGATACCATTACAGCCAGAAATATCGTTCGGATGATCGCAGGAGGAGCGGCGGCTCATTCCGATCACGGGCGGGACATCGCTCACACCCTGTTTCTGATCTCGGAAGCTGAGGATTGCGACTACAAGGTCAAGGACGAGCGCAAGTTGAAGAGCATCGCCGAGCATTACGGGATCGAAACCAAGGGCAAGGATCTCAAAGAGATCACCCGAGCGGTAGCAGAGGCAACATTGAACGAGTTCGGGCAGATGCACGGAACCGTGCGTATGGCCGATTACGCCCCCCCGGCCCGGGTGAAGCTTTGGAAGGAACTGGGCATCATGCCCCGGTCCATCGACAGGGAGATCGTGGAGATCATGCACCGTACCCATATCGGTGTGGATGCCGACTACAAGAACCTCATGAGGCAGGGCATGCGGGCGGCTATCAGCGACGGCTGGGGCGGATCGATGATCGCGACCGAGCTTTCCGATGTCATCTTCGATACCCCGAAAATTCAGCCCTCCACCGCCAATCTCGGAGTGCTGAAGAAAGATATGGTCAACCTCGTCGTCCACGGCCACGAGCCGACACTTTCAGACATCATCGCCATTGTAAGCCAGCGCGAGGATCTCGTGAAAAGGGCCAAGGATAGGGGCGCCAAGGGCATCAATCTGGCCGGTGTTTGCTGCAGCGCCAACGAAATCCTGATGCGCCACGGGATCCCTCTGGCCGGCAGCTTCATGCAGCAGGAGCTGGCCGTTTTGACAGGGGTCGTGGAGCTGATGGTTGTGGATGTTCAGTGCCTGATGCCGGGAGTGGCGCACACGGCCCAGCATTTTCATACCAAGCTGGTGACCACCTCGCCCAAGGCCAGGATCCCCGGCTTCGATCACATCGAGTTCGAGGAAGAGAGAGCGGTGGAGATCGCCACCCAGATTATTGAAGCGGCGATCGACAACTATCCCAACAGAAACGACCTGAAGGCAGATATCCCCCAGGTCAACGAGGGAATCGTGGCCGGATTCACCACGGAGAGTGTCTTCCAGTTTCTCGGCGGTACCTACCGTTCGACCTACAGGCCCCTCAACGATGCGGTGATCGCCGGCAGGATCCGGGGAGCCGCCGGGGTGGTAGGCTGTTCCAATCCCAACGTGGATTACGAGGAAGGCCACATCAGGATGGTAAAAGAGCTGCTCAAGAACGATGTTCTCGTTGTCACGACTGGGTGCAACGCCATCTCCTGTGCAAAGCACGGCCTGATGAAACCGGAGTCGGCCTTCCAGTTCGCCGGCGAGGGCTTGCAGGAGGTCTGCCGGGCCGTGGGCATACCCCCGGTTCTCCACCTCGGTTCCTGTGTCGACAACAGCCGGATCCTGAGGGTGCTGGCCAGTGTGGTGGCCGAAGGGGGATTGGGCGATGACATCTCCGATCTCCCCGTGGCCGGTGCGGCTCCCGAATGGATGAGCGAGAAGGCCGTTTCGATAGGTATGTACTTTGTGGCCTCCGGCGTGTATACAATGATCGGACACCCCCTGCCCATGATGGGCAGCAAGAACATGTACAATTACCTGACAGACGAGATAGAGAAGGAAGTGGGAGGCAAATGGGACTTCGAGCTCGATCCGGTGGTGGCGGCACACAAGATGATCCACCACATCGACAAAAAGAGACAGGCATTGAAGCTCAAGCCCATGATGTACGAGCAGGCCTTGAAGCCTGCTGTGTGAGAGGGTAGCATGGCAAAAAGAATCACGGTAAGGATAGAGAGATGCATGGGCTGTCATACTTGCGAGCTGGCCTGTGCCATTGCTCATTCGCAGAGCAAGGACATCGAAAGCATGATGCTGAGCGGTGAAAAACCGGGATACAGGATCCACGTGGAATCCTACGGTCCACGTTCGATTCCCCTGAACTGTCAGCACTGCGAGGAGCCGGCCTGCGTGATGGCCTGCCCCACAGGTGCGATACACAGAAAGGCGCCGGGGAAACCCGTGCTCTTCGACAAAGAGCGCTGCATAGGCTGCGGAATGTGCGTACAGGCCTGCCCCTTCGGGGTCATCACCATGAGCGCGGAGGGAAAGGGCGTGTTGAAGTGCGACCTCTGTATAGAGAGGCTGGCCCAGGGGTTGGAGCCGGCCTGCGTATCCTCCTGCCCGACCCATGCTCTGGTCTTCGAAGATGACAGGCAATCGGCCCAGACCAAGCGAAAAGCAGTAGCCGAGAAAATGGCGACCGCCGTGGCAGCGGGCGAGGCCGCGGCAGCAGAGGCCGAAGCCGAGGAGGTGTAACGATTCGATGGTAACCGTGACCGTTTGCGTGGGTAGCTCATGCCACATCAAAGGCGCCCGGCAGGTCATCGTGCGCTTCAATGAGCTGCTCAAGAATCACGGTCTGGAAGAAAAAATAGAGCTGAAAGGATCGTTCTGCATGGAACGCTGCGGGGAAGGCCTTAACTGGCAGATAGACGAACAACCTGTCACCAGCAGCAGTGTTGAAGAGGCGATCGAGACGTTCACAGAGAAGGTGCTGCAGCCGCAGCTGAAGACCGGCGGCGGCAGCAGCTCTGAGTAGGAAGGAGCCGTTGGCAAAGGCAGATCAGGGCCGGGCGGAGCCGGATCCAGGCCCGGTGGACGGCAGGGAAACCTCACCGTATATTGCGGCCATCCTGCAGCATACTCCCAACGGAGTGCTGCTCGTGGACAGGGAGACCCGAATCCAGTTCGTGAATCCCTCGTTTCGGAGTATGTTTCACTGCGCCGACGAGAAGCTGTTGGACGAACCGGCAGCCAAGTTTGTGCACTGCGACTGCTTCGAGAGGGCGATTGCAGCGGGGGGAAATCTCATGGTCAAGGAGAACATCCCCGACCATGATGTCAGCTTCCGGGTGGGGCTTTTCCCCATCGAGGGCGAAGACCTGTATTGCGGGATCTTCATCGATATCTCCGAGGAGGAACAGGCCAAGAAGGATTTGCGCGATCTCAGGGCGCAAACGCTGGAGAGGGCGCAGGAGGTCATCTCGCGGCAGATGAAGACCGCTCAAGAGATAGCCCGCCTGCTGGGAGAAACCACGGCGGAGACCAAGATCCTGCTTGTGAAGCTCATGTCGCTCTTTGTCGAAGAAGAGACGAAATGAGGCTGTACTACGAGTGGGGCATCAAGCAGGTTCACAAGCACGGCGAGGAGCTCTGCGGCGACAACATCGCTTTCTCCCGCCAGGCTGACAAGGTTACCCTTGCTCTGTCGGACGGCCTGGGAAGCGGGGTGAAGGCCAATATACTGGCCACCCTGACAACCCAGATCGCCATACGGATGCTCGAGGACAACCTGCCCCTTGGGGAGGTTGTGCAGACCCTGACCGAAACGCTCCCCGTGTGTGCGGTGCGCAAGGTTGCCTACAGCACCTTCGCGATAGCCCAGTTTTTCAGCCAGGGCTATGCGCGGGTCGTAGAGTTCGATTCTCCCCACGCGATCGTGTTGAGGAATCGAAAATTACTGCCGGTGGCCTACGATGAAAGGACCATCGACGACAAGAACATTTTCGAGATGGTCCTGGATCTCCAGGATGGCGACTGGGTGGTGTTCGTCTCAGACGGGGTGCTGAATGCAGGGATCGGCGGAGCCTATCCTCTCGGGTGGGGATGGGAGCTGGCGGCGGGCTTTCTCGAGAAGCACGCCCACCGCGAGCTTTCCGCCGAGGAGCTGGCCGGTAAGGTTGCCGAAGCTGTCAACGAGCTTTATCTCGGCAAACCGGGCGATGATGTCAGCATCGTGGTCATCAAGGTGCGGCACAAGCAGGTGGCCACCGTGTTTACGGGCCCGCCAGCCGACAGGCAAACCGATGGCGAGCTGATCCATCGCTTCGTCAGCCGGATGGGCAGGCTGGTTGTCTGCGGGGGCACCACGGCAAAGATCGTAGCCAAGCACCTGGGGCAGCCTCTCGAGGTGGAGTTGAGCACGATAACGGTAGATGTGCCGCCGATCGCCCGCCTGCAGGGAATGGATCTGGTGACCGAAGGAATCCTGACCCTGACCCAGGTGAGGGATCTGCTGAGGAGCCAGGCGGAGCGCAGCACGGTTCAGTATAGAACCGACGGGGCGGCCAGCCTGCTGAGGCTCCTGCTCGACGTGGACCACACCCACTTCATCGTGGGTCAGGCTGTGAATCCGGCGCACCAGAATCCCGATCTGCCTCACCAGCTGGGCATCCGGATGGCGGTGGTTCGGGAGATCGGCGAGGAGCTGAGGCGCAGAGGCATGGAAGTAACATTTGAGGTAATTTGAATATGGATACAGAGCAAGTCAAGGAGGTGATCAGCCGCTACGAGGGAGACCCGGGTATGCTGATCCCGATGATGCAGGACCTGCAGGCGGAGTACGGGTATCTGCCCGCCGAGCAGCTGCGCGCCCTGGCCTCGGAGTTGGACGTGCCCCTGACCCGGGTGTACGGTGTGGCCATGTTCTACTCGTCGTTCCGCCTGGCTCCCAAGGGGCAGCACGAGGTTACCCTCTGCATGGGTACCGTGTGCCATTTAAAGGGCGCGCCCAGAATATCAGAGGCGATCTGCGAGGAATACGGGATCGATCCGGGCGGCACCACTTCGGACAGGCTATTCACCCTTCAGGCGGTGAACTGCGTGGGGGCCTGTGCTTTGGCCCCTGTCATGATCGTGGACGGCAAGTACTACGACGGGGTAACCCCGGGTTCGGCCCTGGAGATACTCAGGGAGCTTCCTCGGGAGGAGGAGGGTAGCCAAAGTGGCTAACGTTACCGCCACAAAGAAGATCCGTGATCCGAAAGATCTCGATTCCTACCGGCAGAAGCTATTAAAGAAACGGGACCCGAAGGCCAAAACCATCCGTGTCTGTATCGGTACCGGCTGCGCAGCCAAGGGCTCCCGCCGCCTCTACGAGCTTTTCTGCCAGGCAGCCGAGGAGGCCGCAGGAGGAAACGGAAGCAGCGTGGTGGTCGAAGCCAAGCACGTGGGTTGTCACGGGCTCTGCGAGCTGGGTCCGATCGTGGTCATCGAGCCGGGGGAGATCCTCTACCACAGCGTGGAGGAGCCGGATGTCGCCGAAATTTTCAGAGAAACGGTGCTCGGCGGAAGGCTGGTGGAGCGTCTTCTGTACCAGGACAGCAAAACAGGCGAGAAGGTCAAGACTCCGGCGGAGATTCCCTTCTACAACGTGCAGAAGAGGATCGTGCTCGAGCAGAACGGCAGGATCGATCCAACCAGCATCGATGACTACATCGCGGCGGGCGGCTATTCCGCCCTGGCAAAAGCGCTGGGCTCGATGGAGCCGGAGGCGATCATCGGCGAGGTGGACAAGGCGGGCCTGCGCGGCCGCGGGGGAGGTGGATTCCCCACAGCGAGGAAATGGCGCAGCTGCCGCGAGGCGGCCGGTGAAGACAAGTACGTGATCTGCAATGGGGATGAGGGGGATCCCGGAGCCTTCATGGACCGCTCCGTGATGGAGGGCAATCCCCACTCGGTTCTCGAGGGCATGGTTATCGGCGCCTACGCCATCGGGGCTTGCCAAGGATATATCTACGTGCGCAACGAGTATCCTTTAGCGGTCGAACACCTGAAGAAGGCCATCGACCAGGCGCGCCGGTACGGTTTCCTGGGTGAGGATATACTGGGCCGCGGTTTTTCTTTCGACATCCGCATCAACAGGGGAGGTGGTGCCTTCGTCTGCGGTGAATCCACGGCATTGATGGCCTCTCTCGAAGGTCGAACCGGAGAGCCACGGGCCAAGTACATTCATACGGTGGAAAGCGGCCTCAACGACAAGCCCACCACTCTGAACAATGTAGAGACCTGGGCCAATATACCGGCCATCGTCAGACAGGGAGGCGCCTGGCTGGCCGCGATAGGGACGGAAGGTTCCAAGGGGACCAAGGTTTTCAGCCTGGTAGGAAAGGTAGTCAACACGGGACTGGTAGAGGTGCCCATGGGAATCACCCTTCGTCAGATCATCGAAGAAATCGGCGGCGGCGTGAGGGACGGAAAGGCCTTCAAAGCCGTTCAGACGGGAGGCCCTTCCGGGGGCTGCATCCCGGCAAAGCATCTCGACGCCGCAGTGGATTTCGACGAGCTGACCCGGTTGGGTTCGATGATGGGCTCCGGGGGCATGATCGTGATCGACGAGGACACCTGCGTCGTGAACCTGGCCAAGTACTTCTTGGGTTTCCTGAAAAGCGAATCCTGCGGTAAGTGTACCCCCTGCCGGGAAGGCATTGCGCAGATGCTCTACATACTGGACAGGATCAGCCAGGGCGAGGGAGAGCTCGAGGATCTGGACAGGCTGGAAGAGCTGACCGAGCTGCTCAGGGAAGGATCTCTCTGCGCCCTGGGCAAGACGGCTGTCAATCCCATCCTTTCCACCCTTCGCTATTTCCGCGAGGAGTACGAAGAGCACATAACGAATAAGCGCTGTCCGGCCAAGGAATGCAGGGGCCTTTTTAAGTACAGGATCGATCCTGAAACCTGCACAGGCTGCGGCATCTGCCGCAAGAACTGTCCTGTGGAGGCGATCACGGGCGAGCGCAAGCAACCCCACGTGATCAATCAGGAGCTCTGCACGAAGTGCAACACCTGCTACGAGAAGTGCCCCTTTGGGGCGATTATGAAAGTGTGAGGAGGCGTACCCAATGCCTGCTGTATCGATAGATGGAAAAACTGTAACTGTAGCCGGGGGGGCGACGATTCTCGATGCGGCCCGCAAGGCCCACGTGTGGATACCCACGTTGTGTTTCCACCCGACGATTCCCAGCCTGGGAGCCTGCCGGATCTGTATGGTTGAGATCTGGAACGGCATAGACACACAACCAGAGCAGCCGGGCAGGCTGGTGACATCCTGCAACTTCCCGGTCCGCCGGGATCTTACAGTGAGCGTTTCAAGCGAGAGGGCCGCCCGGGTACGCAACGGGGTGATGCGGCTGCTGCTGGCACGCTCCCCCGATTCGAAGGAGTTGTGGGAGCTCGCCGCCAGAATGGGAGTGCACGGTACACCCTATCCCAAAGTCACGGAAAGCCAGCGCAACTGCATTCTCTGCGGTCTGTGCGTGTCCGTGTGTGAAGAGGTGATTGGCGTCTCGGCCATAGGCTTCGCCGGCCGGGGGGTGGAGCGGGCCGTGGCCGCACCGTTTCGACAGGCTTCTGAGAGCTGCATCGCCTGCGGTGCCTGTGCCGTGGTCTGCCCTGTGGGAACGATCCAGGTACGCATTCACGAGGATACGGGGGAGGCAGAGATATCTCCCTTCAAAAGCCGCTCGAAGCTGCTGCTCTGCGCCGAATGTGGAGTGCGCATGGTAAGCGTCCCCGTCGCCCAACAGCTCTCAGATAGAGTAAAGATAGATTGGGAGGAGTTCCGAAAGCTGGCTCGGATGTGTCCCGAGTGCCGGCGAAAGCATGCCGCCGAGGCGCTGGCAGTAGGGGCGTCCGAGGACAGCCTCGCTCCTCTTGAAGAAATATTAGCAAAGAAATAGATCCAGAAAGGAGTCTTGAAGCTATGTCAAAAATAATTGCCACTGCAGCGATCCGCGGGGCCCACGCCATGGTGGCCCGGGCGGAGGAAGATCTCCAAAAAGCAATCAAGGCCAAGGGCAAGGATGCACCGGTAGCCTATCCCAACACCGCCTACTACCTTCCCATTATACTTCTGTTCCTCGGACAGAAGGTGCAGAAGATCGGCGATTTGGAGGAAAGCCTCCAGGAGGCCAAGAAGCTTCTCGGGCGCGTTCCTACGAATGAGCTGTGGCTTCCCTACCTCGGGGAAACCCTCGATTCGGGTGTGGCCACGCTGCTTGCCGAGGAGATCATCGAGAGCCTTAAGTACGTCAACGGCAGCAACCCGGTAGAGGGTATCTGGCTCGGTTTTACCCCGGACAACATCCTGCGCCAGCAGGGCATCAAGCTGGTAGACGGCCGTATGCCCGGGTTCGTGGCCATTGCAGGCTGCACGAAGAAGAACACGGATGCCGTGGAGCTGATCCAGGGTTTTCAGGCCCGCAACATTCTGGTGTTCATGGCAGGCCACACAAACGGCAAGGCGATCGCCGAGCAGCTCGCCGAAGAAGGGGTGGAGATGAACTGGGATACCTTCACCGTTCCTTACGGTAAAGAGATCACGGCTGCCATTCACGCGCTCAACTTCGCCGCCCGCTCGGCCATGACCTTCGGCGGCGTGGAGGCCGGCGACATGAAGGCGGCCCGGGAGATCCTGATCTACAACAAGGAGCGGGTCTATGCCTTCGTCATGGCTCTGGGATCCGATACCAAGGCCAAGGGGCTTGACGACGGGCAGCTGATCACCGACGAAAAGTACGCCACCGCGGCCGGGGCGATCAACTTCGGTTTCCCCGTAATCGCCGACGTACCCATTCCAGAGATCCTTCCCACCGGAATCTGTACCTACGAGCACGTGATCTCGGGGATCAAGCTCGAGGAGATCATCAGCCGGGCCATCGAGCTGCGGGGATTGACGATCAGGATAGAGGAAATTCCCATTCCCGTACCCTTCGGGGCGGGTTTCGAAGGCGAGCGGGTGCGCAAAGAGGACATGCATGTCCAGTTCGGCGGCAAGTACACAGACGCCTTCGAGCTGCTGCGCATGAAGCC
>CAYMGP010000010.1:0-69300 GCA_964390045.1 uncultured Spirochaetaceae bacterium
TCGGCTCACACGGCGCCGTGAAAAACGACCTGTTCTTCAGTAAAAAGGTGGAAGGGCTCCTAAACTGGACCAAGCTCGATGTGCAGCTGGTGGATTCGGGCGATGTCGCCCACCATCCCTATGCGGAACAGTTCGCCTACTATGCCGAGTGTCTCGATGCGGATAAGGAAGCGTTGAACAACGCCGAAGCCGCCTTTGAGACCCACCGGGTGGCCTACGCTGCGGACAAATCGGCCGAAACCGGAAAACCGGTTAGCCTGAGCGAGTTCGCCTACTGAAGCGTTGACGTTCACCCGGCAAATAAGCCTACCGGCCGGCAAGCGGTTGAGCTTTACTTGGAAACTATGAGCGAAGAAGAACGATCACAATATCTCTGTTAACCGCTGGTTGATGAAGAATATGCCTTACAGGGCAAAGAATTACACGCGCGGTGCGCAAGTTCGGCTAATAGCGGTAATGCTCCTGTTTGAAAGGACCTTCTACCGGTATCCCGAGGTACTCTGCCTGATTGGGCCTGAGGCCCGTCAGCTTGATTCCCAGATGGTCGAGGTGCAGCCGGGCAACCTCCTCGTCGAGTCTCTTCGGTAGGGTGTAGACCTTTTTTTCCAGCTTCTTGCCGGCCAGTTCCATCTGGGCTAGGCACTGATTCGTAAAGCTCGCACTCATCACGAAGCTGGGATGGCCCGTGGCGCAGCCCAGGTTTACCAGGCGGCCCTCGGCCAGGACGAGGATCGAACGGCCCGAACGCAGGGTCCAACGATCGAGCTGGGGTTTTATCGTTTGTTTCCGGCACTCCTGGGAATTATCGAGGTAGCGCATCTCTATTTCGCAGTCAAAGTGACCGATGTTGCAGACGATGGCGCCGTCCTTCATCTGCTCCATGTGCTCGCCCTGAATCACGTTGCAGCAGCCCGTAGCGGTCACGAAGATATCGCCGATCGACACCAGCTCCTCAAGGGTAGTAACTGGAAATCCCTCCATGGCGGCCTGAAGTGCACAGATCGGATCGACCTCGGTGACGTACACCTGGGCACCGAATCCGCGCATCGATTGGGCGCATCCTTTCCCTACATCACCGTACCCGCAGATCACTACCTTTTTGCCGGCCACCATGATGTCGGTTGCTCTTTTGATTCCGTCGGCCAGAGATTCCCGGCAGCCGTACAGGTTGTCGAACTTGCTCTTGGTCACCGAGTCGTTGACGTTGACGGCGGGAAACAGAAGCTCGCCTGAGTCCATCATATGGTAGAGGCGATGCACCCCGGTTGTCGTTTCCTCCGAGACACCGCGAATCTGTCGGGCGATCTCGTGCCAGTGCCGGGGATTTCGCTCGAGGCTGTCTTTGAGCCGGGCCATGACGACACTCGTCTCCGGATCGTATCCCCCCTTGTCCACGAGGCTCGGGTCCTCCTCCACCTTGAATCCCTGATGAACGAAGAGGGTCGCATCTCCTCCATCATCCACGATCAGATGCGGGCCCGATCCGTCCGGCCAGGTAAGAGCCTGCTCGGTACACCACCAGTACTCCTGCAGGCTCTCCTCCTTCCAGGCGAATACGGCAGCCGAGCCTGCCTTTGCCACTGCGGCGGCTGCGTGGTTCTGCGTGGAAAAGATATTGCAGGAAGCCCAGCGGATCTCCGCGCCAAGTTCTTTCAGCGTCTCTATCAGAACGGCGGTCTGGATCGTCATGTGCAGGCTGCCCATAACTTTCAGACCTTTCAGGGGCTTGCGCGGCCCGTACTTCTTCCGAACAGCCATCAGCCCGGGCATTTCCTTTTCCGCCAGCTCGATTTCCCTGCGCCCCCAGTCGGCCAGCTCTATATCGGCGACCTTGTACGCCAGCTTCGGATCTAATGCAATCTCACTCATGTTACTCTCCCTTCGTTTTGTCTTTTTTTAAGACACAAATACACAAAGACCTTCAATCCCATCTGCACCGGGAAAAGCCTTTGCTCCTCTATAGAGAATCCAGCAGCGTTGAGCCACTTTCCTATCTCGGTCGGCGAAAACCCAAGCCAGCGGTCCCCGTAACGCTTGCGCAGCAGCTCCTCTTCGTGTTTGTAAAAATCGGCCACCACAAGGGCACCGCCCCGCCTCAGCACGCGAAATGCCTCGAGCAGCCCTTCCAGGGGTGTGCGCAGGTGGTGCAGAACCAGGTTGATCACCGCCGAATGGGCTTCTCCATCCCCAAGGGGAAGATGCTCGAGCTCCCCGATCCTCAAATCGAAGTTCTTCGTTCTTTTGTCGAGGCGTCTCGAGGCTTCCGTCAGCATCTCCCGAGAGCTGTCCACACCGATCACCCTGTCCGCTTTCCCGATCATCTTCTCCATAAGAGTTCCGCTGCCGCAGCCCAGGTCGGCGGCGTTTTGGCCACGAGGAAGCAGATCCACGATCTCGGCAACCAGATCGAAGTCGCCGATGATGCTCCGTTTCATCGTTTCCCAGCCGGGCGCCAGGGCATCGAAAAAACGCCGGCTGCGCAGCTTTCCTGTGCGCAGTACTTCTTCGGCCGCTTCCAAATCTGTCCGAAAGATCTCCTCCTGCTCGAGGAGGTAGCCGATCGAGTCGCTGAAGCGACGTCCCGTTCCCTCTTCCACGGAGCTGTAAAAAGCCCAGAGGCCGTCACGCCTGGAGGCGACCAGACCGCATTCGTGCAGAAGCTTGAGATGCCGCGAAATCCGGGATTGCCCCATGTCCAGGATCTCCATCAGTTCCTGAACGTTGAACTCCTGAAAGCGCAGCAGGTTGAGCAGGCGCAGGCGTGTCTCGTCGGCCAAGGTCTTGAAGTAACGAACCGCTTCCATCAATCCTCAAAATGAAACTATATCAAAATATCTTGATATATTTATATTACAAATTTGTCGAAGAGTCAAGGGGGTGGTGTTCAATTTATCTGCTCGGGTAGCCGAAATCCGTGATTTCGTGAATACTCAAGCGAGAAGGAGTAATCATGGGCGCGCTTTCCGACGCGATCGATGCAAAACGTCTCTTAGTCGCCGACGGCGCCTGGGGGACCTTCCTGCAGTCTATCGGACTGCCCCCCGGGACCTGTCCCGAGCTATGGAACGTGGAGCAGCCGGACAAGGTACGTTCGATACCGTCCGCCTACGCAAAGGCCGGGTCGGACCTCGTGCTGACGAATACCTTCGGCGGCTCCTACCTTGCATTGAAGCGCCACGGTCTCGGTGACAGGGTGCGGGAGCTCAATGAAGCGGGCGCAAGGATCTCTCTTGAGGAGGCAGAAGGCAAACTGGTCGCCGCCTCGATCGGCCCGACGGGGGAGTTTCTGCCGCCGATGGGAGATCTGACGGAGCAGGAGCTCTCACGTGTTTTCGAACAGCAGATCACGGCGGTTTTGGAAGCCGGTGTTCGCATCATCTGTGTCGAGACCATGAGTGCTTTGGAGGAAGCTGTCTGCGCCGTTCGGGCGGCGAAGACAGCAGCCCAAGCCCTATCCCTGGACGTTGAAGTAATGGCCACCATGACCTTCAACAGTTCCCCGAAAGGGTACAGGACCATGATGGGCGTGGATTGCGCCGCAGCGGTCGAGAAGCTCTCCTTGGCGGGTGCCGATGTGTTGGGGTCGAATTGCGGCAATGGGATCGAGCAGATGGTCCCGATCGCTGCGGAGTTCCGCAGCCTGACAGAAAAGCCGATTCTCATCCAGTCCAATGCCGGGCTTCCCCAGATCGAAGACGGAGTTACCGTGTTCCGCCAGAATCCGGAGCACATGGCTAAGTGGGTGCCTCAGCTTGTCGAATCCGGGGTGACGATCGTCGGCGGTTGCTGTGGAACGACACCGGATCACATCAAGGCCATCCGCAGGGAAGTGGACAAGTTTCTGTAAACAAAGCCAATCGCTGAGGAGAAAACGATGCCCTTGCTCTTGAATAGAGAAGAAGTGGCTTCTGTGCTGAGAATGAATGACTGCATCGAGGAGGTGGAGAAGGCATTCGGCGAGCTGGACGAGGGGACGGCGGTTCTGCCTTTACGGATCAATATAGAGAACGCCGACGGCATATCCCTCTACATGCCGGCCTACCTTCAGCGGCAAGCGGCGCTGACCTGCAAGGTGGTCTCTGTTTATAAAAAAAACCCGCAAAGGTTCGATCTTCCCACCACGATGGGAACTGTGCTTCTTCAAAACCCGGAATCAGGCGAGGTTCTCTGTATCATGGACGGCGGCTACCTGACAGCGGTTCGAACGGGGGCTGTAACCGGGGTCGCCACCCGGTATCTGGCCCGCGCTGCAGCGGCCCAGATTGCGGGCATTTTCGGTGCCGGAGCACAAGCCAGAATGCAGCTTCAGGCGGTCGCTGAGGTGCGCCGTCTGGCCAGGGCTTATGTTTACGATGTCAACCCCGAGGCGAGCCGGAGCTTCGCCGAAGAGATGAAGGAGCGGCTTGACTTGGAGGTCGTCGAGGCTGGATCTGCGGAGGAAGTCCTTCAGGCGGATATCATCTGTACCGCAACCACCTCCCAGCAGCCGCTTTTCGACGGTACCAAGGTACGGCAGGGCACGCACGTCAACGCCATCGGCAGCCACACCCCCGGCGCGAGGGAGTTGGACACGGCCCTCATAAAACGTTCGAAGCTCGTCGGAGACTCCAAGAAGGCTTGCTTCTCCGAGGCGGGAGATATAATAATTCCCCTCAGAGAGGGCTCTATTTCGGAGAGCCATTTCTACGCCGAGTTGGGGGAGATTGTCAGCGGCAGGAAAAAGGGCAGAAGCGGTGACGATGAGATCACCGTTTTTAAATCCAACGGCCTGGCTATTCAGGATGCTGCCGCCGCCAATCTCGTTTACAGGAAGGCAGCGGCAGCTGGGCTCGGTACTCAAGTCGACCTTTAAGGCAACAAAACAACAAACTAGATCAGGTAGGAGAGGAGTATGGCAAGAGAAGCTCTTAAGGCGGAACCTTACAAAATCAAGATGGTAGAGGCGATTCAATGTCCGCCGAGAGAGGTACGGGAGAAAAGAATCGTCGCCGCGGAATACAATCTTTTTCGCCTGACCAGCGACGAAGTATACATCGACCTGCTCACGGACAGCGGAACCTCGGCAATGAGTGACAATCAGTGGGCCGGGATCATGCTTGGGGATGAAAGCTACGCGGGAGGAAGGAGTTACAACAATCTCTGCAGTTCTGTCAAAGAGGTGTTGGGATTTGACTATGTGATTCCCACCCACCAGGGAAGGCCGGCGGAGAGTTTTCTTTTCCAGAGTCTGCTGCACTCAGGCAGCGTCATACCATTCAACATACCCTTCGACACCACCGGTGCCAATGTTCTAGCCACCGGCGGAGAGTATGTGGAGTGTGTGGTCGAGGAAGCCTACGATACTCAAAATCCTTTCCCCTTCAAGGGGAATATAGATGTGGACAAGCTGAAAGACACAATCGAGGCTCATGGCCCCAAGAACATTCCTCTGATTATGATTACGATCACCAACAACAGCGGCGGCGGGCAGCCTGTGTCTATGGCAAACATGAAAGAGGTGAGGAACCTGGCGGAGAAGTACGGGATCCCCGTGTTTTTCGATGCCGCTCGCTGTGTGGAGAACGCTTATTTCATACAACAGCGGGAAGAAGGATATCGGGACAGGACAATCGCGGAAATCGTTCTCGAACAATTCAGCTTCTCCGACGGTTGTACCTTCAGCTGTAAGAAAGACGCTTTAGTCAATATGGGCGGGATGATCGCTGTACGGGACAAGGAGCTGTATGAAAGGATCGTACCTCTCTTGATTCTCAAGGAAGGCTTCATTACCTACGGCGGCATGTCGGGAAGGGACGTAGAAGCCCTGGCGCGCGGGCTCAGGGAGATGGTCGACGACGCCTATATAGCCTGGCGCGTGCAGCAAGTGCAATACCTGGGAGAGCGGATCAACAGCTACGGCATTCAAACCGTGCAGCCGATCGGCGGGCATGCAGTTTTTGTGGACGCGGCGGCGTTTTTCCCCCATATTCCTCAGGAACAGTTTCCCGCCGAAGCCCTGGGTGTCGAGCTCTACAAAGAAAGCGGGGTACGCGGTGTGGGTTTAGGCGCGCTGGCATTCATGACCAAGGACAAGAGCACGAGCAAAGTTACCTATCCAAGGCTCGAGCTTTTCCGCTTGACCGTTCCGCGTCGTGTGTACACGAACAATCACATGAACGTCGTGGCAGAAGGATTGAAACTGGTTTTCGACAGGGCAGCCCGGGTTCGTGGATTGCGTATCAAATCGGCACCCGCCGTGTTGAAGCACTTCCTGGCTCGCTTGCAGCCTGTGTTCGATTGAGCAGCAGCAGGGCGGCGTCAGCCGGATAGGTAGCCCTCGAGAACTTTCTTGAAGGCAGAGTTTTTCTTGTGAAGCTCCCTTGACCCGCGTGTAATCTTACAGAGGCTCATATTCAGAGATTGAGCGATTTTTCTCTGACTTACTCCTCTGCCCAGCATCTTTACCAGTTCCCAGCGCCCGTCTATCTCTTCCAACTCGTGCGGGGTGAGAATACAAATGAGGAAGTCTCTGATCAGTTCGGGATTATCGATTCTGGACAGAATGCCTGACAGTTCCACTAGATTTTTCATAGCGTTTCTGTGCGCAGTAACGATAAAATATAAGCTGACGCCTGTCAAGGTATAGATAGAGGCATGGGATCAACCTGATTGGCTTTGGTGTGTTATTCTATCCAGATCTCGATCACCTGACCCTGCTCCTCATCCTCCACATCCAACAGTTTGCCCGTGCTGCCGGAATCCAGGCTGGCGAATATGAGGTCAAGATCGATTCCCTGGCTCTCCATGTGGGCTCTTTCGGCAGCGGGAATCAAGTCCTTGAAGAACCTGGCGATTCCTATAGGCAGGCCTACGTTCACCTTGACTGCACCTGTTTGCTTGTCGCTGACCTTGATTTTTAGGCTTCTTCCCTGTCTACTCGAAGGCTTGGGGGATTCCGCTTCCCCTTGCTCCAGAGCCTCGAGCAGTTTGGCAGCCTGCTCGGCATCTACTTTTTTGTTCTCTATCATCTCAAGAATCTTCATTTTTTCCTGGCTGATCATGATTCCTCCTCCTCTTCATCTGAGCCGTCGGTGAGCAGCTCCACAGCTTTTTCCGCACTGACCTCGCCTCTGCTCACCTTGTTGATGATATCCATCCTCTTTTTCGAATCCACCGATTTGCCAACGCTGTAGCCGAGGTTCTTGATCACCGAATCGAGCATTCCCCGCACCGTTGGGTAGGACACTCCAAGAGCCTTTTCCACCTCTTTTATATTTCCCCGAACCCTGACAAAAAGCTCTATGAACTCCAGCTCTCTGCGGGTCAGGGACAGCAGCCTCGATTCGGGCGGTTCAAAATCACCCTGAATTCGGATTCGACAGTGAGGACAGTACAGCTCCCGAACCTGAATAGGTCCGCTGCATAAGGGGCATTCATGGAGAAACGGTTTCTTCCCTTTCATCCTTGCTCCTGCATTTTATAGATATTTATATGCTAATGAAATTATTTAATTTTGTCAAGAAAATATTTAAATTATTTAACATGTTTGTTAATTTTATTAATTAAGCAAGTTAAAAATTATGGAAAAGAGAGTCTGTACCTTGTTATTGGCCCGGGTTTTGGACGATAAGAAGGGAATCGATTTTGAGCACACCCTGAGCAGGAGGGCTCTGCAGGATCGCTGTCAGCCAGTTGTCGGGGGCGGCTGGCTTTGAGAGGGGATAGACAAGGGGATCGGCCGCTGTCAACAGCGAGAGGTACTCCGTGGAAAACGTCAGCTTCAGACTGGACTGCAGGGCGGCAAACGCTGCCTCGGATTCTGTTTCGCCGCTTGGAATGACTGTACCGGTCGGATCAACCGTGAAGAAAGGTTCTTCGCTCCCCTCCCATTGCATGACCACGCGGCTTCCCGGCGGTATGTCTCCGAAGAACTCAACGTCGAAGGTTGTTTTGCCGTCGCCGAGCTCAAAGAAGGGAAGATAAATTTCTGAAGAAGGTTCCATCACCAAACTACCGGCGTGCAGAGTGATATCGCCCCGCCGCTTTTCCCAGTTCTCAGGCAGGTACAAGCCGTCGAAACCTTCTGCAAGGACGAGTCGTGTGCCGTATTTCTTTCCGGTCGTGTCCCTGTAGATGTCTGGATCTATCGAAGGTCGGTTTCTCTCATCGCGGTAATAAACGCCGATTTCCGTGACGATCGCAGCGATTCCTTCTTCTCCCGCGATGATTGTCTCCCCGTCCGCGGGAAGATCGGCGGGAAGCGGATCTTCGTTGTTGTAGGCTGTCTGTTGTCCGTCGAGAAACCAGATCGCCTGAAGAGAGGACTCGTCGGGAATCAGTGAAAGGTCGATCCTGTGGAGTGTCTGCTCTTCGAGCCAGATGATGCCGGAAGGAAGGAAAAGAAGGGTTTTCCCATGTTCCATCGTCGCGGCAATCTGGCCGTCTTCATTGAAAAACAGCCGGAATTGGAGAGCTTCGTCGCCACTCATGATTGTCACGAGGCTCTTGTCGAGGTTTTTGTCCCGGGGTATCAGTTCCAAGGTGAGCGTGCACGGCGACAGCCGTCCATCAACGATCGGCAGTATGTTTTCTGAATAGATGATTGCGCCGTTTTTTGCCAAATCATAACCCATCACACCGGCTTCGCTTGTAAGTCGAGCGCCGCCGCTCAGGCGGGCGCTGTTTTCCTCGGCCGTCTCTGCCGAAGTACCGCTGTTTTCCAGTGATCCATTCAGATGAAAGAGGCTGTAGTACGAGTTTTCGGGGAATAGTTCGTCCTCTGAAAGGTAGCTATCGGCCGATACATATAGTCTGGCCATCAAAGCCACGGAAGAGGCGAAGGGAAAATCGGCGTCTCCCGGCGGTGGAACAGGAAACAGCTCAACCTGAATCGAATATACACCCTCTTTTTTGGGTGCCGGCCAGGAAATGCTGTCGTATCCCTCCGAGAGGGAACCCCGGGCCAGTAGTTTCTCTTCTTGGGTCCAGCGGATATAGGGATTTGAGCCCTCGGGGTGCAATAATTCCGCTTGGATTACAGTTTCATGCCCGGCCATGATTGTCGGCGGGTAGGAGCTGATGCCCTGGATGTCATACGTACCGGATACGTAAAAGAAGCTGATCTGCTCTTCCTCGATAACCCCTTCCTCTCCCTGTACGATGAACCGAGTATTGTACTGGCCCGTTTCCAGCTCGGGCAGAGGCAGCTCCAGCTCGACGTTTGTCAGCGGTGAGGATATGCTCGTATTCCAGACACTTTCACCGGATGGAAGGGCAATATCGATTTCGAGCAGTACGGGTTCACTGCCGGTCTCCTCGGTTTGGATGAGGTAATCTACAGATTCGCCTTTCTCAAGGAATTTTCCTTCGGAGCGGGACAGAACCTTGATGCCTGCAGATTCCTCAACGGAGGGAGAGAACATGCCCAAATCAGAGCAAGAGCCGAAGAGAAACGCAAAGAGAAAAAGTATGGTAAGAACTTTGAGAAATCCTCGCATTTTTCACTTTATATAATAGCACGAAGTGGATAAATTTCAAAGGTCTATAAACGATAACCGCAGGGAAAAAGCAGCGGGCCCGCGGTACTGAAGTGCGTACATAACGATCGGTGAGGCGGCCTGTGAGAATCTCGAACTTTTTTTAATTATTTTTTTGAAAATAATTTGAAATTTTATTAGAAAAATCGCTTGATCTTTTTTGTAGTCTTACTAAAATAGACAGACATAATGCCGGATTCCACGTTGGAGCGGAAAACGCGAAGCGTGCTGTGGCCAATTTTGTTGATCCTCGTGATGTTCATCCTGGCCACAGTTTATCCGGCAACGAAAAGTCTCAGCTACGACCTGCATCCCGTGACCATCTCCTTTTTTCGCTACTTTTGGGGCACGCTTGCCCTGATTCCCTTTTTTATAATAGAAAGAAACAAAAAAAATACAGCCCCGAGCCGCGGGGATATTGCGTTCATGGTATTTCTTGGAGCCCTGGGTATTGCTCTGTTTTCGATATGTTTAACAGTAGGATTAAAGCTATCCACCGCCTACAACGGCTCTCTGCTGATAAACAGCCAGCCGATCTTTACAACCCTTCTGGCTCCTTTTATAATTAGGGAAAATTTCTCCCTTTTGCGTTTAGTGGGCTCCCTTGTTGGAATTGTCGGTGTATATCTCATAGTAGCCGGTGGGCAGCGGTGGGGGGAGGTAATAACCCATGAGTATTTCTTGGGCAATCTGATCCTGCTCGGAGGAGCATTGTCCGTTAGTCTGTATAACATTTTGTTGAAGCGATTCATCCTTAAGTATGGTGGGCTCATCCCCACCTTTCTCACTATGTTGTCGGGAGCACTGGTCTTACTCGTCGCGGCATTGATAGCCACGGGAACACGGACGTTCGAGGCTGTCGCGCTTCGCCACTGGCCGCTTCTGATCTATATCGGGGTGATTGGAACAGCTTTGGTATATCCCCTGTTCAATCTGGCTCTGAAAGCCACGGGCGTAGTTCGTGCCGTCGGCTTCAAGCTCCTGATTCCCGTGTTTGGCATTATACTGAGTGTCACACTGCTGGGAGAGCGGCCCGGAGTTTCCGCCCTCGTAGGAGCCGCCATCGTAATCGGCTCTGTATATCTGATCCAGAGAATCCCGGCTTCGACAAAATACAAAATCGTTTGAGCATTGCAATCTATGGAGAATGTGCTTCGAATAAAGATCGCTGATTATTCGGTTTCAAGGAGGCTAGCCTGTGAGCTACACTGATAATTTCCGGGAGATGGAGAAGGGCATCGGTTTCGCGCACGCGATTGCCGAGGCGGATCGCTGCCTGCTCTGCTACGACGCTCCCTGTTCCGAGGCCTGTCCGGCGGATACCGATCCGGGCAGCTTCATGCGCAAGCTGCGGCTTCGCAACATCACCGGCGCGATCCGCACGATCAAGGAAAGCAACATCCTCGGCGGCGCCTGTGGCGTGCTGTGTCCCGTCCATAAGCTCTGCGAGCAGGAGTGCAGCGCCACCGGGATAAGCCGGCCGATCGAGATTGGCAGGGTACAAAGGTTCCTGGTGGAGCACGCCTGGCAGATTGGTTTCAAAGTTTTCGAGAAGCCGGCGGCCCGCAAGGAAAAAATCGCCGTGGTGGGTTCGGGACCGGCCGGGCTGTCGTGCGCCGCCGAGCTGGCCAAACAGGGATTTCAGGTCACCGTGTTCGAAGAACGGCAGGAGATAGGGGGCGTGATCCGCTACGGAGTTCCCTCCTATCGCTTCGACAAGCAGTTCCTCAAAAACGAGCTCCAGGACCTGTACGATCTGGGCGTGATCTTCAAGACAGAGAAGAAGATTGCCGGTTTGGATGGAGCCAAGGAACTGCTGAAAAACGGCTTTCAAGCTGTATTCCTGTCTCCGGGGCTTTGGTCTGCAGTCCGTTTAAAAGATGAAGCCGAGAAGATCAAAGGGGTGTATGACTCGGTACAATATCTTCAGACCCTCCGAGAGGAGCGCTTCGGCGAGCTGCTCAAACAGGTAGAAGGAAAGACGGTAGCGGTAATCGGCGGCGGTTCGGTGGCTATGGACTGTGTGGAGTCGGCGGCCAAGCTCGGGGCAACCGATGTATACCTCGTGTACCGGCGATCCTTTGCCCAGATGCCCGCCGAGCCGGATGAACGGCTCGAGGCTCTCGAACTAGGCGTTCATTTTCTGCTTCTAAACCAACCGGTGGACTATCTTACAGAAAATGGGGCTGTAAAGGGCTTGAAACTTGTACGTACCAAGCTGGGGGAGCCGGATGAGTCGGGCAGGCGCCGGCCTGTGGAGATCGAGGGCTCAGAATGGGAGCTAACGGCGGATCTGGTGATCGAGGCGATCGGCAACAGAGTCGACGAATCCGTGCAATGGTCGCCTGAGATCAAGACGAGCGGCAAGCGTCTTGTCATTGCAGATCCGGAGACCGGGGAGACATCGGTCAAGGGGATTTACGCCGGCGGGGATATTGTCCGTGGCCCGGCGCTGGTTGTGGAAGCTGTTCAGGATGGAAAAGTCGCTGCCCAGGCGATCGCCAAGGCCTTGGCTTAAGAGGAGGAGGTATTATGACGGCAAAAGATATAGACCTATCAGTTGATTTCTGTGGAGTGAAGTTTAAAAATCCCTTTCTGCTCTCCTCATCCCCCGTTTCCAACAGCGCGGAAATGGTGGCTCAGGCTTTCGAGGCAGGCTGGGGTGGAGTTGTATACAAGACCCTGGGATCGGATCTACTGCCTATCGTCCATCCCTCGCCGCGGATGAACGCATATCACTACGGGTCGAAGCACCTCATGGGCCTGCAGAATGTAGAGCAGATATCGGATCGTCCTTTGAAGGACAATCTACTGGATATTCTTTACCTGAAGAAGAATTACCCCGACCATCCCGTGGTGGCCAGCCTCATGGGCTTTTCTACAAAGGACTGGCAGTACCTCGCCAAGTCGGCGGAGGACAACGGCGCCGACATGCTCGAGCTGAACTTTTCCTGTCCCCATATGACGATTGAAGGCTCAGGGCACAAGGTGGGACGGGCCTTTGCCCTGCTCGAGGGATTTACAGAAGCGGTGAAGAAGGTTGTGAAAATACCTGTAATGGCCAAGATGACGCCCAACATCACGGACATTACCGAACCGGCGTTGTTCGCCAAGAAAGGCGGGGCCGACGCCATTTCGGCCGTGAATACCTTCCAGGGTATTTCCGAAATAGGCAGGGATGATTGGATACCCAAACCAAATATTTTTGGTGTGGGAGCGACCAGCGGCTATTCGGGCCCGGCGGTCAAACCAATCGCCCTGCACTTCATAGCCGACATGGCGAAATGCGAAGACCTGAATCTTCCCCTGTCCGGCATCGGCGGCATTGAGACCTGGATCGATGCGCTGGAATACCTGCTCGTAGGAGCTTCCACCATCCAGGTCACATCGGGAATCATCCACTATGGCTATCGGATTGTGGAGGACATGATCGAAGGCCTCAGTGACTACATGGGCTGCAAGGGTATCACGAAGGTAAGCGATCTGGTCGGCAAAGCTCTGCCCAATCTCCAGGAAACCGACCGCTTCGATTTGGAACGTCAGGGAAGGGTTGAGTATAATTACGACATCTGTGTAGGCTGCGGTCAGTGTTATATAGTCTGCAATGATGCGGCGGGCCAGGCTCTGGAGTGGGACGGCGAAAAACGCCGGCCAAAACTGATAGAGGACAAGTGCCTGAGCTGCATGGTATGCAGCTTTGTCTGTCCAGTGCCCGGGCTGATCACATTCAAGGAGATGCCCAAAGGGTGGAAGCGAAAAGAAACAGCAATCATGGATCCCGGCCTGGAGAAGAAGCTTAAATATGAGCCTGCAAAACAGGCGGATCTGAAGTAATACAAGGAGCGATAGATGAGCGTATTGATTAAAAACGGATTGATCGTTACATCGTCGGGACGCTACAGCGCGGATGTCTACATCGAGGGAGATAAGATCAAAGCCATCGCCAGCGGTCTCGACAGTAAGCATCCGGCCGATGAAGTCGTGGATGCGAAAGGGAAGTACATCCTTCCCGGGGCAATCGATCCCCATACCCATCTGGCCATGCCTTTCATGGGTACCACGTCGAAGGACGACTTCGAAACAGGGACGATCGCGGCAGCCTGCGGCGGCACGACATCTGTTGTCGATTTCGTTCTCCAGAACACGGACGAGTCACTGCACGATGCTGTAGAACGCAAGAAGGGCATCGCCGACGGTAAGGTGGCGGTTGACTACTCCCTGCATCCCGCAGTGCTCGATCCCAGACCGGAGGTAATCGAGGAAGTCAAGAAAGCTGTTCAGGAGTACGGTACTCCGAGCTTCAAGATTTTCCTATTCTACGATTTCAGGGTCGACGACTACACAATGATTCGGCTGCTCGAAGAGACAAAGAAGTACGGCGGTCTGGTTCAGGTGCATGCGGAGAACTTCGACATCGTGCGGCGTTTGAACGAGAAGTTCGAGGCCGAAGGAACCCTGTCGCCGTTCTATCACGCCAAGGCCCACAGCTGGATGGCCGAGGAGGAAGCGGTAGACAGGGCGGCTAAGATGGTGGAGTTTACAGGTTCAAGGATCTACATTGTCCATCTTTCTTCAAAGGAGGCCATGTGGAAGGTGAGAAAAGCCCGAGACAGGGGTGTGGAGGTATATGCGGAAACCTGCCCGCAGTATCTTACCTTCACCGAGGACCGCTACAACGAGCCCGACTGGCAGGGCGCGAAATACGTTATGTCGCCGCCTCTGCGTCCCCAGGACAGCGTCGATGAGCTCTGGCTGGGATTGCGCTGTGGAGACGTGCAGACGATCGGTACAGATCACTGTCCCTTTGATTTCAAAGGCCAAAAAGACATGTTCGGGAAAGACGATTACAAGAAGATTCCCAACGGCGCCCCGGGAATTGAGACGATGATGATGCTCCTCCACACAGAGGGCGTCGTGAAAGGTCGCATCAGTCTGGAGCGGATGGTCGGAGTGTTGTCGACCAACACGGCCCGTCTGTTCGGGCTTAGCGAAAAAGGCGAAGTCGCCGTGGGCAAAGACGCCGACCTGGTCGTGTTCGATCCCAAGCAGAAGTTCACAGTCTCTCAGAGCAAGCTGCATATGAACGTGGATTACACGCCCTGGGAGGGCTGGGAGCTCACCGGGATGCCCTCTGTCGTTTATTCCAGGGGCCGGCGGGTGGCCGAATGGGACGGCAAGCAGATGAAGTTCACAGGCAAAGTGGGGGCAGGCAAGTTCATCAAGAGACAGCCGTTTGCAGGTGTGTAGGCTCCCTGTCAAAAACTAGCAGAAGAAAGTTTTTTAGATGCCGGGCTTAGATCCTTTCGAGGGTAGAGGTCCGGCTTTTTTTAATAGATTATTTACCTGTGATTGTAAAAAAGGTAAATTTGAATTGAAAAAGGATTCTCAAGGCGATACTCTTATAACTGTTCATACACATCCACGGTGTGCTGACTCTGGCAGACCTTGAGGAGGAGCAAAGATGCGAAAAAGTTGGCGGCTGTTTGTCCTAGTCATTACACTTTTACTAATCATCCAGATCTCCCTGTACTCCCAGGTAGTTTCTGAAAGAAAAGAAATCGCTGTTTTTAAGCTCAGCTACTACCGCTGGGATATTCCCAATGCCGTGCTCGGCGGCATCGACGAGGAGATCCGCAGTGTCTTTATCAACCTCGGACGTTTCGATGTAGTCGGCTTGACCCAGCGTCTCGAAGAAGGGGATTTGAACGAGTTCATTGAGAAGATCAAGGCCTACAAAGAGGAGAAGGTGGAGATCCCCGAAGAGGTGCAGATGGGCAAGGAGTTTTTCACGAAAGCCGATTTTGACAGTCTGGTGGGATCGTTCATCGTGGTGGTGCCTACCGTGGCCAACTACGTGGTTGCCGCCCAGGACAGCGGCGAGTACGAGGTCGAAATAAAGACCTCCTTTACATTCGTCAACGTGGAAGAGGGCCGTACCTTCGCCCAGGCCTTCGTCGATACAGAGGGCAAGGATGAAAGTCTCGATCGTGCCATCAAGGACGCACTGGATATGATCCCTATGAAACTGACCTTCGAGATCCGTAAGATTCCGGAGTTTCAGATCAAGACCGGTATCCTCGAGGTGCAGGGGAGCGAAGTGATTCTCGAGCTGGGCAGGGATCTGGGTATCAAAGTCGGAGATGAGTACTTGATCGTTTCCAGCCAGATCCTGCAATCCGGCAAAACGCTTACCCGGGAGAACGGCCTTTTGGTTATAAAAGAGGTCAGTGACGAGGTCTCTATAGGCAAGATCATCTACTCCCGGCCCAAACCGCAGATCGGCGATCAGCTGCAGGAATTGCCCAGGATGGGACTGGATACCACTCCCTACCTTCATTACGCGATCGGCGTGTTTCAAAAAAGATCCAGTACGATCATGATTGGAGCCCGGCAGAGCTTTTCCAGGGGATTCTATAATTTTCGCCCCCTCGTGGGGATCGAAGTTCCTCTGATCGTAAATATCGCGGCGGCCATTCCTTTGAATCTCTACGTCGGCGGCGAGTACGACCTGTACTTCGGCCGCTTTCAGCTCGTTCCCATGGCTGCACTGGGGATTGGGGGCGCCTACCTCTGGTATCTCGACTACGTGGATGTCCCGGAAGACAAGCGCTTTATCTTTACCCACATCGGCGGCAATTTGGGATTTACAGCCAACTATTTGTTTCATAAAAACTTCCGATTCAGCCTCGAGGCTGGTTATCTTTTGTGGTTTTCATTCATTCCCCAGGCTGAGTTTTTCGGCGATCTGGTTTTTCGCGGCTATGACGGGCTGTATGTTGGGGCCGGGCTGACGATCAAGTATTAGAATCAAGGAGGAGAATCAAGTGAAATATAGATATTCAATTTTGCTGCTGCCCCTACTCTTTGTTTTCCTGCTCTCCTGTGTCAGCGGCCCGCCGGCTGCCACGCCGCCGGCCGGAAAGGGACCGGCCGAGCTGCCGGAGGAGAAAGTGTACGAGGGAATGGGGCGGGATGCCTCGATGCTCAAGGCCATGAACATGACCAAGATGGATGCCGTGCGCAAGGCGGTCATCGACATCATCGGCGTGGCCAACGAGCAGGCCAATCGGGAAAAATTGGAAGAGGTGCTGTACAACACTCAGAATCCCAATGCCTTTGTAAACAATGACAGCTTTGAGACTCTGCGCAAAGACAAGATCGGAGAGGAGTTTGTTTTCGAGGCGCGGGTCGCGGTGAAGATGAAGGCCGTGGAGAGCACACTCAAGGCCCACGGGCTGTACGGCGAGGCGCTGAGCGCGGAAGATAAAACGGGCGAGGCGGCGGCGGCCTCGGCGGCTGCGACCAAAGAGGGAGCCGAAGCTGTCGAAGAGGTAGCCGCCGAAGCGGGCGGCGAAGAGCTCACCGCAGAGGAAAAGAAGATCATCGCCCGCTATGTGAATAATATGACCTACATGGTGTTTTTCAACGAGGAGGCTACCGAGGAACCTTTCTACATGAAAGCGGCGGTGGGCATAGCCAATGAGTACCTGACCTCCAACGCAATTGAGGCCATCGACTTTGATCAGGTGGAGAAGCTGAAGAAAGACCAGCAGATGCTGTATGAAGAAGAGACGGGCGAGTCGATTTCAATGATCCAGTGGATTGCTCAAAAATTGAACGCCGACGTGTACGTGGAGATCGACGGCCGGACGACGGGAGAGACCTCCGGTGATAAATATTACGGACAGGCCAACATCACGCTGAAGGGCTTTGAGGCTTCTACGGGACGCCTTCTCGGATCCCAACCCTGGAACAGTCCCAAGACCTTTTCGACTTCCTCCGAGCAGGCGGCTCGAATCAACGCCCTGCAGACAAGCGTCTACAAGTCAATGCCCATCGTCATAGACCAGGCCAAAGCTTACATGGCCAAGGCGCTGCGGAGCGGTATTAAGTACGACCTGATTATCCAGAACACCCTCGATCCCAGGGTTATGAGCGATTTCTATAGAAAAATGAGGAGGAAAGCCAAGGACATCTCCACAATCAGCCAGACATCCGAGGAAACCAGATACAATGTTTATCTGATTGGTTCTATAGAGGATGTGGTCGACATGGTCTACGACGTAGCGGATACCGTCGCCGGCCTGGAAGGGATGTACCAAGTTGTTTTAAGAGGAAAAAGTGTTACATTCAATACAGGAATGTAGGGGAGGCGTCGCCTCTTGTGGTAGAACCTTTTATTAAAGGAGAACGTTTATGAAACACTTGTGGAAAGTAGCAATCGTGCTGGTGGCAATCGCTTTTCTGTTTGCCTGTGCCGGCAAGCCGGCCCCGGTGGAAGAGAAGACCCTCAAGGTAGAGCCCCAGGTCTATCCTCCCAAAGTCATCGAGCACAAGCTGACCGCTCTCGGCGGGGATGTTCCCCAGTGGGTCTTTGACTACGCGGAAGGCGTCGACTTCGAGAAAGAAGCAGATTTCGAAGGCATGTACGTGTTTGTGTTCGAGCAAACCGGCAAAGACCTGGAGGGCGTGAAAGCCTGGACCCGCAGCTTCTCCGCGGCTACCGAGGTGGCCCGTATGGTCTCCACCCGGGTGATGAATAAGTTTGCCGGCGCGCAGGTGGGCGACAAAGACATGGTGGAAACCTATATGGAAGAGGTGGCCAAGATTCTAGCCGTTGCCGAGTACGCCGGGGCGAGGAAAAAAGACGACTTCTGGCTCTACAGACAGTTCTACGATGACAACGGCAAAGCAACAGAGAAGATCTATACTTACTTTCTTCTTTATTCGGTGCCTTCAGAACAGATCGATGCTGCCATCCAGAGAGCGTTGGACGCCCAAAGCAAAAAGGCCAAGCCCAAGACCGAAGAGGAGCAGACTGCCCGCGATCGGGTGAAAGAGCTGTTCTCCGAAGGCCTGTAATAAGGCTGTTTGAAAACCAGGCGAATGTCCCTGCCCGCCGTGGGGTTGCCCGGCGGGTGGCAATCGCCGAATAATAAAAATACTCCAGTCTTCCGGGCGGATCGTCCGCCTGGGAAGGCTGTTCTATGAGGAGAAGTACATGAAAAAAGTCAGTGCAATTGCATTTCTGTTCATCGGAGCCGTCCTGCTTTCTCTCGCCGGCTGCACCTCGGCCCCGCAACCACCGGCAGAGCAGGAGGCCCCTCCAGAATGGGTTTTGAATCCACCGGAGAGTGACGATCAGTACATGTACTTCACAGGTTCCGGCTCCTCCGCAGCGGACAGCCTGGCCGAAGCGGAACAGGCCGCCCGGGGCGCTGTTTTCGACGAAATCATGCGCTATCTCGGCGTTCGCATCACATCGGAGACAACGGCCACGGCCAGGGCTTCCGTAGATGATTTCCAGACAGACGTGGTACAGCAGCTTACCTCGAAATCCTCGGGTCGGGTCACCGGTCTGGAGATTGCCGAGAAGTGGCAGGCAACCCAGGGGGGGCGGCTGACGGTATACCTGCTGGCCCGCTACAACAAAACGGACCTGTTCAAAGAGAAGCGTCGGCTCGAAGAGGTGTTTCAGGAAAAAATAGAGGCGGTCTCCGGCCCCGAGCTGGAAGCCCAGGAGCTGCAGGCTCAGGGGCAGCTATACCAGGCGGCGATTCGTTACCTCGATGCGGCTTCAGCCGCCTTCAAGTCGGAATTGGAAAACGCGGAGATCAAGTTCGAGCGCAATATCAACCAGGCGAGCGATGCGATTCGGCAGATCGGCCTGGTCAAGCTCAATGACAACCTCTCAACCTACCTGGGACAGGAGTTCGACGAGCCATTCCTCGTAAAAGCTGTCAACGGCTCCACTGAGAATGATCCCGGGATCGCCGGGGTGGCGATCAAGGTAATCTACAAGGAGATGCGCGCCAGCGGCAGGGCGGCGGTTCGCAGCACCCTCTTGAAGACAGACGAGGAGGGAGTGGCTGCCTTCCAGCATCCTGTGCCCGGATTTGTCGGCAGGGAGAAGCTCACCATGTCCCTCGATGTCAGCGATGTTCTCGAATCTCTGCTCGATGTTCCGGATGCCCTGTACAGCCAGGTCGAGGGTTTCGAGCAGCTGGCCTTGAAGAAGAAGGTAAGCTTTTCCTTCGAGTCCCTCTCCATGGCCTCTCGCATCTCGACGGGCGTGGCCGTGTTCGATCTCGATGCTTCGGGAAACGCGATTGAGCTCACAGAAACCTCGGCCGGTCTTCTCGAGAAGCTTGGTCAGGCGGACTTTCAGGTAACCAGTCTGCCGGTGGCGGCGGCCAATATTACAGGTCCCAGTGCCCAGGTAAGCCAGTTTCTGAAGAAGAACTTTTCAGGCCAGGTGGAGCGCGCTGTTTTCGGCACAGCCAAGATATCCGACTACACGCAGGAGGGGGATACCGTAATTATCCAGGTTAAAGGTACAGTGACCGTTGTGGAGCTGGAGAGCGGAAAGACCCTTCTTACAGTCAACAAGATGAAACGGGCCCAGGGCACCAATGCTTCGGCGGCCCTCTCAACTGCGTTCAAGAAGCTTGGAGAGGATATAGGCGAAGCCATCATCAACCAGCTTCAGTAGCATCTCGACTACTTTCCGAACTCTGCCAGATAGTCCTTGACGATCTGGGGAGGCTCTTCACCTTCGGGGACGAAGATCAGCGACGCAGAGTTGATGCAATAGCGCAGTCCCGTGGGGTCGGGGCCGTCGGGAAACACGTGTCCCAGATGGGAACCGCTCGAGCTGTCCACCACCTCGACTCTCCTGGTGAACAGGCTTCTGTCCTCGATCAGCGCCACCGCATCCTGGTCGATCGGCTTGTAGAAGCTCGGCCATCCGGTGCCGGAATTGAACTTGGCTTCCGAGCTGAACAGAGGCTGGCCCGTGGCAGCCGAGTAATACGTACCCCGCGTATAGACTTTGTCGAGCTTGCCTGTGAAGGCTCTCTCCGTCCCTTTTTCCCGCAGTACGTAGTACTCAAAAGAACCTAGCCTGTTTTTCCATTGTTCTTCGCTGAGGGCGATAGGGTAGTCTACCTCAGTATCTTCGGAAATAACGTCGAGACTGGACCACTTGTTTCCACCTCCCCTGGACTGGGAGAACAGGGCCCCTATGACCGTAAAAAATAAAATCGTTGTCATGATAAATACCTTGGTTCTGACCGTATATACCTTAGTGTTCATATCATAAATATACTAATGTGGAAGGTAAAAGCAAACAGGTGTTTTGAAGCGACCTTATCCCGGATTTTTTTCCCGGATTTTTCATTCTATAGACCGGGGAAGGGCTGCCTTTATCTTTCCCGGATGATTGGAGATGATACCCCGGACGCCCAGGTGAATCAGCCTCGCTGCCTCTTCCGGTTCGTCAACGGTCCAGGTCAGGATCTGACGCTTGAACACCTGCCTATAGAGAAAAGCGCTCAGCGCATGAACCTGAGGAAAGCGGGGCTTGATGAAGGGGGTGGGAGCGATCAGCTGGCCCTGCCCGTGGCGGAGTACAATGGGAACGGCGGCCTGCCGCGAATAGATACAAGCCGTGGGGAAGTTCGGCGCCAGGCTCTGAAAGGTCCGTATGGTAAAAGGATTGAATGAGGAAACCAGACAGCGATCCTCGAGCTTGTGGGCACGAATGCATCGATACACGGCAGCCTCAATGCCCCCGCTCTGCCGTTTGCGCCATTTCAGCTCTAAATCGTAGTATACACGGTCTCCCAGAAGCTCGAAGACCTCGTCGAGATAGGGGATTTTCTCTCCTCTGAAGCCTTCAGAGAACCAGGCGCCTGCGTCCAGTCTGCGCAGCCGGGCGGCGGAGAGCTCCCCGAGATGGGCATCAAGGCCGGTGATGCGCTTCAGGTTGTGGTCGTGAAAAACGAACAGCTTTCCGTCCCGGCTCAGCTGTACGTCTATCTCCACTCCCGGTATGGCGTGCTCTACAGCGGCCGAGAAAGCGGGCAGAGTGTTCTCCGGGGCCAGGGCCGAGTAGCCGCGATGTCCGAAGAGCAGGAAGGGCCGCGCCGGATCCTGTGGATCTCCGCCGGGACTGAAGATCGACTCTTGACTAGCGATTCGCTTCCTCCTGCATTTTCTTTTTCAATTCTTGGAGGGCCTGATCCGCTTCTGCTCCCCGCAGTTGGTCGTTCAAAGTGTCCGGTTCTCCCACCAGCATCTGCATCTGGGCCAGAAGGACATCTGCATCGACCCGCAGTGAGGAACGTATCTTTGTTGCCCGTAACTTTTCTTTCATTACGTCCACTTTCCGTTTCAGCTCCCTCTCTTCCGCCATCAGGGTCTCGCATTTGCTTTTCAGCTCCATGACCCGTTGTTCTGCGGATCGTTTCAGCACAGGCTCGCTCCGGTGCTCGGCCAGAGTCACCCGGCGCTGCCATAAACCCAGCTCTTCTTCGGTGACCGAGCGCTCCTTCTGGGTTTTTTTAAGGGTGGTTATAAAAGCCAGCACGTATTCTCGAGCGGACTCGAAGTCAATGAAGTCGATCTCCGTGTCTTTCATTCCGTACTCCTCGCCACAAAGATACTTAGAAAGCGAGGGGTTGTTAAGTGAAAAAGCGCACCGCGACGGCGTGCGGCCGCGCGCCGCTGGCCGCACGCCGCTGTGTTGAACGCTTCGAGCAAAACCCGTATCTTGTCCCTAATGGAAGAGAGTTTGTTTTATCCTCAGGATTCGATCGTCGCTTTGGCATCACCCTGGGGAGAGAGTGCCTTGGCCGTGATCCGCGTTTCCGGCGCTGACAGCCTCGCGCTCCTGTCGACAGTTTTTGAGCCCGCTTCCAAGCCGAAAGCGGCGCTAGCTGAAATCCCGGGGCACACGCTTCATCACGGAACGATCAAGACGCCGGCGGGACAAGGACGGCGGGAGGTGGTGGATGATGTGCTGCTGGCCCTGTATCGCAAGCCGAAGAGCTTCACGGGCGAGGACGGAGCCGAGCTTTTTACTCACGGCAGCCCGTTGATTATTCGCCGTCTGCTCGCCCTGCTCGAGGAGGTGGGTTTTCGTCATGCCGGCCCGGGAGAGTTCACCCTGCGGGCCTTTCTCAATAGAAAGCTAGACCTGACTCAGGCGGAAGCGGTCAACGAGGTGGTGCGGGCGAAAACGGACAGAGCCAGGGCCATCGCCCTGAACCGCCTCTCCGGTGCGATCGAGGACACGATCAACAGCATCAAGGGCAGGATTTCTCAAGCGATGGCGGCCGTCGAGCTTCGCCTCGACTATCCGGAAGACGAGCTGGACACCCACGAGCCCATGGCGAGCGAAGCCGAGATAACCCGCCTGCAGGAGGAGCTTGAGAAGCTGCTGTCGACCTACAGAATCGGCAGGATCTATCAGGAAGGAATCTCGGTGGTGCTCGCAGGCAGCACAAACTCGGGCAAATCCACGTTGTTCAACAGGATGCTCAGAGAGGATCGCGCCATCGTCTCGGAGATACACGGAACCACGCGTGACTATCTCGAAGGAACTGTATCCGTCGAAGGGATTCCCGTGCGCCTGTACGACACAGCCGGATACAGGGATACTACGGGCAGTATCGAGCTGGAAGGAATGCGGCGAACGGACGGAATCGTCCGCAATGCCGACGTTATTCTCTACCTCGTAGACGCCGAAAGCGGGCTTACAGCCAAAGACAGGGAGTTCTTGAGCACCAATTCCGATGACGAGCGTCTGATCCGGGTCTGGAACAAGATCGATCTGAACGGCGAGGACTGTCCGCCGGGATTTATTGCACTGAGTGCCAAGGACGGTGAGGGGCTGGAGGCTCTGGGGAGCTGGATCACCGCCAAAGTGCTGGCCGGCCTTGCAATGGTGGATGCAGAACAGCCCATCATCGATTCCCTGCGTCAGAAGAAGCTCCTCGAGCGTGCCCTGGACGGGATCAGGGATTTTCACGTGGGTTTGGGGGAAGGCCGGCCTCTCGATGTGTTGGCCGTCGATCTCAAAGAAGCTCTCGACGCTCTCGGGGAGATAACGGGAGAGGTGACCTCCCAAGACATTCTCAATCAGATCTTCTCCAAATTCTGTGTAGGGAAATGAACATGGACCTGGATGCCGTGGTAATCGGGGGAGGCCACGCCGGGATCGAAGCGGCCTGGGCTTTGGCCGCACTCGGCTACAATACCATGATGATCACCCAGAATCTCGACTGCATAGGCAAGATGTCCTGCAATCCCGCCATCGGTGGCTTGTCAAAGGGGAACCTGGTGCGAGAGATCGATGCTCTCGGCGGCTGCATGGGTCGGTTGATCGACCAGACCATGATCCAGTTTCGTATTCTCAATCGCAGCAAGGGACCTGCTGTGCAGGCGCCGCGGGCCCAGGCCGACAAAGCCCAGTACAGCCTGCTGGCCAAACGCACTCTGGAGCAGGCCCCCAATCTCACCCTGTTTCAGGATACGGTTGTGGATCTCATCCTCGACGACGCGAAGAGTAAAGTCCAGGGCGTGATCACCGAACGGGGCCGACGCTTCCGCGCCTCGACGGTGGTATTGACAACGGGCACCTTTCTGGAAGCGACGATCTTCATCGGGGAATACACAGCCCCCGGAGGCAGGCTGGGCGAGCCTCCAGCCTGTGGTCTCGGTACAAAACTGCGCGAGATCGGCTTCGACGTAGGACGTTTGAAAACAGGGACTCCCGCCCGCGGTCTGCGCTCCTCTCTGATTCTCGACCGCATGGAGGAACAGAAAGGCGATGAGAGAATCGTTCCCTTCAGCTTTGCCAACGGCCGCGACCGCGGCAAGGGTGAGTGGATCCGGCCCTCGGTGCCCTGCTACATCACCTACACAACGGCGGAGACGCACCGGATCATTCGCGAAAACATGCATCGTTCGCCCCTGTAC
Organism: uncultured Spirochaetaceae bacterium; assembly: GCA_964390045.1. GTDB lineage: Bacteria > Spirochaetota > Spirochaetia > SZUA-6 > DRHE01 > CAYMGP01. The sequence continues at coordinate 24,279 of CAYMGP010000010.1, forward strand.
GGCGGTAAGATCAAGGGGATCGGGCCGCGCTACTGCCCTTCGATCGAAGACAAGGTGGTTCGCTTCCCCGACAGAGAGCGTCACCAGGTCTTTGTGGAGCCGGAAGGATTGAGCACGGAGGAGGTATACCTCAACGGTATTTCCTCTTCTCTCCCCGAGGAGGTCCAAGAGAAATTCTTGCGCACCCTGCCGGGGCTGGAAAAGCTCGAGATCCTGCGTCCCGGTTATGCGGTGGAGTACGATTACCTCAATCCAACCCAACTCTATCCTTCGCTCGAGACGAAGAGGCTGCAGGGATTGTTCATCGCCGGCCAGACAAACGGTACTTCAGGCTACGAGGAAGCCGCCGCCCAAGGGTTGCTTGCAGGTATCAATGCGGCACGCTATCTGCAGGGAAAAGAGCCTTTGGTTCTGTCTCGGGCAGAGGCTTACATCGGTGTGATGATCGACGATCTGGTCACTTTGGGTACCGAGGAGCCGTACCGCTTGTTCACCTCCCGGGCCGAATACCGTCTCTGTCTGCGTCACGATACCGCGGATCTACGGCTATTAGAGAAAGGCTATACGGTCGGCCTGCAGAGCCGGGAAGCCATGGAAGCTGTGGAAGCAAAGAGGCAGGGCATCGAGGAGATCCGGGAGCTGCTGCGCCGCAGAAATCTTCAAAAACGGGATCGGACAGCGCTCCCCCGGCTGGCCAAATATGCCGGGCGCAACCTGGAGCATGCGCTCAAAGATCCACAGATGCACATCGAGGACCTGATCGGGCTGGAGCCGGGTCTGGCGAACAGGGATCCGGAGTGGCTGCGGCTAAGCGAGCTGGATATCAAGTACGAAGGCTATATAAAACGACAGGAAAAACAAGTTGAACGCTTCCGGAAGATGGAGGACCTGCGAATTCCGGCTGACTTCGACTATGACAGCGCTGCAGGTCTCTCAAAGGAGAGCTGTCTTAAGTTCAAAGAGATCCGCCCCTTGTCCGTAGGCCAGGCTTCCCGCGTCTCCGGCGTACGCTCTTCCGATATTGCTGTGCTCCTGGTGTATCTGCGCAAGAGCAAGAGCGGCGGGTAAGGTTCTTGATGTCGAACGAGTCCCTGGACCTGCTGCGCAAAGGAATCGAGCGCCTGGGCATTCCCGCCTCTGAGGCGCAGATAACTCAGCTGACTACGTATCTGACCGAGCTGGAACGTTGGAACAGAACCTACAGCTTTGTGAAAGCCAGCGGTGCCGAACTGGTTGTGCGCCATCTTCTCGACTCCCTGGCCGCCTGGAGAACGATCTCCGAGATCTCTCAGCGAGAACAGATCGTTGATGTGGGCAGCGGAGCCGGCTTTCCAGGTGTTCCTCTGGCCGTTTTTCTCCTCGATTCCCGGTTTACCCTGCTCGAGCCCTCAGCCAAAAAATGCGCATTCCTGAGAAATGTGGCTATTCTCGGCGGTCTGAGGAACCTACAGGTCGTGGAAGCCCGACTCGAACAGCTGGAAGGGACTTTTGATGTAATCGTGTTTCGTGCCTTTAGCCCCCTGGCTCGAAAGCTTCCCTCCTTGAAGCGGGTGCTCGAGCCCGGCGGTTGTATCGTGGCGTTTAAAGGCAGACGTGCTCGCATCGACGAAGAATTGAGGGCCGCCGGGCTTTCCGGCGACCAGGTCGTCATCGAGCCTCTGCAGGTCCCATTTCTCTCTGAGCAGCGGCATCTCGTGATTGTGAGCTGAGCAGACTCATCCGGCTAAAGCTTTTTCAGGATTCGGATCAGATTTTCCTTGTCTACGAGGTCGATCATGCGGGCTTCGACAAAACTCTGAGCCTGTTCGCTGAAGGTTCCGGCGGCGATGCACACGCTGCGGCCGGCCTTCACCTCTTTTATACTAGCGTAGAGGTCCCGCAGCAGGAACTCGCCGACAGACGTCTGGGAACGGATGCAGCGAAAAAGGACCATCTCCTCCCACTTGGGAGTTCGTACCAGGGCCAAGAGATCGGCGTAGTTGCCCTTACTGAGCGAGATGTTGACCAGCTTGGTTTTAGAATTGGGGAAGTAGCGCGTAACGATCCTTCTGCACAGGGTAATAAACTCGGAGCTCGGTGACAGGAGAAAAGTCTGCAGGTGCTTGTTGGTATTGATCTCCTGATATTGAACGATCTTTTCCGCCACATCTCTGTAGTCTGCCTGGAGGGCGTTGATTTCCTTCCACAGTTTGATCGCCTTGGGAAGCTCGTTCTTTTTCAGGAGGACCTCGGCCATTCTGTATTTCAACTCGAGGGAGACGGCTGGAGAGATCTTTTCATGTCGCAGGCCGATCTCGAAATCTTCGAGGGCGGAATCATATTTTTTGGCATTGGTGTTCAGTGTGCCGGAGTGCAGCGCCGAGATAGCGCCGATGTCGGGATCGGTGCGCAGCCGGGAGAAGATCTGCAGGGCGAGATCGTTGTTCTGCAGCGCGAAGTACGACTTGGCCAGGACAAACTGAGTTTTTTTGTCCTCGGGCTCGAAATCGAGCACCCGCTGAAGAGCCTCAACGGCCCCTCCGTACTGTTTTTGAGTGTAGAGGCTATGCCCGAGGTAGCGATTGGTGGGAATGTCGTCCGGCCTCTGGCTGCGAGCTACCGCAAGGTATAGGGCCGCCTTGGCAAAATCCTTGCGGGCGTATTCCATGATTCCCAGGTTTAGATTGACCTCGAACTCATTCTCTCGAAGCGTGCGGGCGACCATGAGATGTTTGTGGGCTTCAGCCATTTTTTTCAGTTTGAGCGCGGATTGGCCGAACCTCAGGTTTGCCTCAAACTCATCGATCTCCGGATTGGCCCCACACATAGAAACGAGGGTTCTGTAGTATTTATAGGAATCGGCGTAATTATGTTCTTCGAAAGAAATGCAGGCAAGATCCTTGAGGGCGCCGACGTCGCGCGGATCCTGAGAGAGTCGGCGGGTCGCTTCCCGAATGATGAGGTTCCTATCTCTGCGGAGGACCCCCTTTTTTCTGTTCTGATCGGCCTGGCGATCCCGCTTGAACAGTAGAACGGCGGCGATAGCTATAAGTCCAACAACAGCCACAGAGATCAGTATGTAGAAAAGCAGGTCCATGCTGCCTGTATTGTCATGAAGAACAAATCGGTTGTCAAGTTTCAAGGTTTCTTGTTGTCTAGTATGAAAATTTTCCGTGAAAACCTAACCCAACAATAGTCGTTGACAAACCTACAGGAGCGGGCTACGATTTGAACACAGGGAGGGACAAGGAGGAGCTTTGAACGGAGAACAGATCGGAATCAAGCTGGCAGACGGTTCTTTCTACCCCGTACTGGAAGAGGAGAAGCTGGGCAGAAAAAAAATGGTTCTTACCACTGCAAGAGACAATCAGGAGAGTGTGCAAATTGGTCTGTTCAGGGGCGAGGGCGAGCTTACCGAAGAGACCCAATATGTAGGCAGCTTGATGATAGAGAACATCAATCCGGCACCTAAGAGAGAACCGGAAATTGAGGTGGTACTGGGGGTGGACGACCAGGGAAACCTGGAAGCCACGGCCAGCGATGTTCTGACCGGAGAGAGTCAGAGCCTTTCTGTGAGTCTGGAATCCCTCTCCGAAGGGGGAATGGGTGCGCCGGAGTTTGAGTTGGAGCGCGAGGAGGGGGCCGCCGCGAAGGAAACGGTCAGCGATGAGTTTGAAGAGTCCCTGCTGACCGGAGAGACCTATCCTCTAGCTGCTTCGGACAGGCGCAAGGAGCATCTGCATAAAAGAAGAAGAAATCCCTTTCTGGTCATAGCCTTTGTCGTGCTGTGCCTGATTCTGATCGCCGCGATCGCTTTCTTGGTTTTCAGATTTATAGACGGGCAACCGATCCCGGCTCTGTTCGGCGGGCAGAAAGAGGAGGCCGGCCCCGTGGCCGAAGCCGTGGCAGCGCCAGCCGCTGCGGAGGGGCAGGAGGCGGCCGCCGAGGCGGCTTCCGCAGAGACGGAGACAACAACGACGGGCCCTGCCGGGGGGCTTTGGTATGATATCAAATGGGGGGATACCCTCTGGGATATCTCGGCCACCTACTACCGCAATCCCTGGCTGTATCCGAAAATCGCCAGAGAGAACAGTATCGCAAATCCGGACCTTATTATTGCAGGCACAAAGCTCTTCATTCCTGAAAATTAACCCATTTGTTCTTATTATTTTTCTCTCGCTGACACTGACCCAGTGCAAGGCGGAAAGTATCTGGGGGGTGCCGCTCGCTGCTTTTCGTAGCCGCCTTCAGGCACAAGAGACGGAGTTCTTGCGGGATCTGGAGACCGAGAATATAGCGGATGCAAACAAGCTGGGAGCGGGTGCACCGTACTATCTTTCGCTGATATTCTCCGATTTGGGCCGGCAGCAGACCGCAGATAGGCTGCTCGTACTGCAGCTGCAGCGCAGAGAATCCCCCTGGTGGAAGGAAGCCGGCCTTCTTCTTCTCCAACGGCATCTTCACGACAGGACCTACGACAAGGCGGAATTCCTGGCCAGAGAGCTGCTTCTGAGCGCTGGCGGCATGACAGCCAGGACCGATAAGGAGTTCAGGTATTCGGTGCAGAGGAGCTTGGTGGAAGCCCTCTACTGGCAGGCTGAGGATGAGGAGGTGCTGCAAAGACTGGCGGATCTGCGCACTCTTGAAGTTGACTGGGACGACGAGCTCGACCTTTTCCACGCCGTTTCCGCCTGCCGCCTCGATATCAACGGCTGGCAAGAGCGCTTCGAGGAGTTGTTTTTTCAAAGAAGGACCTCGAGCCTGCACAGCAGAGCCTTGTCTTTCCTCGAGCAGGAGCAGCGGCTCGATGCATTTTCGCCGGCCGCGGCCTCGTTTTTTCGGGCCAAGGATCTGCTGTATCGGGGACAGAGCTGGGAAGCCCTCGTGCTGTTGGAGGCGGCGCTTGCCGAGCTTGCGCTGGAGAAGCTGGACACGGCTCTGTTGATCGCCGAGCTTGGGGCGGCATATTTTTCCGCTTCTGCGCACGAACAGGGGGCTGCGTATCTCCGTGATCTTTCCGCCCGATTGCCCCCTGCAGGCAGGCTCGAGGCGCTCGAGATGGCGGGGCGGCTGTACAGGAAGGTTGGTGCCTATAACGCCGCCCTCGCGTTGTTCGATGAGGTGATTCAAAAATCCGATTCTTCAGAGCAGCGGGACAGAGTGATTTGGTTTTCACTGGACATAGCTCGTACCCGCTCGCTGGGCTCGCGTCCCAAGCGCGCCGAGTTTCTGGATGGAATCACCCGCCTGGCGGCCCTTTGGCACGATCCCGACTACTTCAGCGACATTCTCGAGACCGAGATTTCCCGCATTGTCGCTCAGCGGGCCTGGAGCGAGCTGCTCGTCTTGTATCGAGCACTGCGCGGACGGGGACCGCGGGAAACCCTTGCCCGAGCCGGCTACCTTCTGGGCAGAGCGAGTTCTCTGGACCTGCCTGCGGCAGGCTCTGCCGGGGATCTTTCGGCCGAAGGTATGGGACCGCGCTCTCTGTTTCTCGAAGCCAGGGACAACGGCGGACAGGGCTACTACGGCGCGTTGGCGTCGGCCGTGCTGCAGGAGATGGGCATCCCCGCCCGTTGGCCCGGCGTTGAGGGTCAGCAGGGGGAGAAAATCAGGGAGCCCGCGCCGGGGCAAAGCGGGCGGAAAATCACGGACCGGGAGAAGCTGATCCGCGGCTACTTTGAGTATGGATTGTATGAATTCGGGTACAGAATCATACAGGCTGAATGGAGGGATCTTCCCGCAGAATTTATTTTTGAAGCGGCCGGGGTCCTTCACCGGCAGAAAGAGGTCCTAACTTCGATTCGACTGATGAATCTCTACCTGCTCAGGAAACAAGCAGACCCCAGCCGCGCGGAGCTGGAAATGCTGTATCCGCGGGCTTTCGGGGAGGCGATCGGTGAGCTGGCAGCCGCTGAAGACCTGTCCGCCGCCCTGTTTTTCGCCCTGGTTCGGGAGGAGAGTCATTTCGATCCGCGCATCGTTTCCCGTTCCGGTGCTGTGGGATTGACCCAACTGATGCCGCAGACTGCCGAAGATATGGCCAGAAGGTTGCGTTTGCCCGACTACGATCTGCAGGACCCGGAGCAGAACCTGCGCCTCGGCGCCGGCCATTTCTCGAGACTGCTCGCTCGGCTGCAGGAGGTACCCAAGGCACTGATGGCCTACAATGCAGGGCTGTCCAGGTTGAGAAGCTGGGAGCGTGGTTTCAGCGGCTTGCCCACGGATCTGCTTGTGGAAGCACTGCCCTATCCTGAAACACGCAACTATATACGCAAGATACTCGTGTCGGCTGTATACTACGGCAAACTGTACTACGATCAGAGCCTGGAAGAAACTGTCTTTCATTTTTTTCCGGGTCTGGAGGAAACAATGGAGGAAAGCCCGTGAGCTCATTGCAATCCCTTCTTCTCGGTGCGCTGCAGGGCGTGGCGGAGTTCTTGCCTATCTCCAGCTCGGGTCACCTGGCCCTGCTGAAAAATGTGATGAACCTGGCAGACATACCCATCCTCTACGATGTGCTTCTGCACGTGTCCACCCTCGTCGTAGTGGTTATTGTGTTCAGAGCGAGAATCGCTGCGATCCTGAGCTCAATATGGAGAGCCCTTAGACGGAGCGGCCGGCCGGAGGACGGGGAAAATCTGAAGCTTACCCTCTATATCCTGGCCGCGACCGTGGTTACGGCGGTGATCGGGTTTTTTCTCTCCCGCTTCGAGGAGCTGTTCTTTCACCGGCCCCGAACCGTTTCTCTGCTCTTGCTGCTTACAGCGCTGATCCTGCTCTCCACACTCTTGAGCAAGGCAAAGCGGGATTATGTAAATATGGGAATCCTCGGGGCTCTTCTTATTGGCTTGGCGCAGGGGATCGGTGTGCTTCCCGGAATATCCCGGGCCGGAATCACCATTGCCGCGGCCCTTCTCTGGGGTTTGGACAGGCAGCGGGCCGGTGAGTTTTCCTTCCTGCTGGCGATCCCGGCGATTCTCGGAGCTCTGCTTCTCCAGCTTCGTCAAGCCGGCTCGCTGTTCGAAGCGGTTGACCCCCTGGCCGTGATCGTTGGGCTGCTCGCTTCCTTCGCCGTGGGCCTGGTTTCCCTGCTTGCCTGCCTGAGGATCGTGAGGAAGGGAAAGCTGGCCTGGTTCTCCGTTTATCTCGTGCCCCTGGCGGTGATCAGCTTCATTGCACTTTGACGGCTCGGAGAGCGCCTTTCACACTTGCCGTTTTTTTCCGATAACAGACGTAGGGGGAAAAAACGAAGAAGCATCCGTCGACGTTCGCCTACATCCTGGCCTTTGTTCTTACCGTGCTGGGAGTCCTGATTGTCCTCTCGTTGCTCTGGCAGGTAAACCCGCAAGGTGGAGTTCTGCGCGCGCCGAGTGTCCAGGGTAAGTTCCTGGGCGTTGTTCTGAGTCTGCCGGGAGAATTTCTATTTTCTACGTTTCTCTGGGCCTCCTTTTTCGTGCCCGTGTACCTGATCGTGCTGGCCCTGTTCCTGATCTCGAAGAGGTCCTCAGGCCGGGGTCTGTTCGTTCTCAACCTCTTCCTTCTTCCCTTTATCACAGCCAGCGTGTTTCACAAGGTGGTGCTGCACGGCAGGATTCCGGGCTCTTTTCTGCCCGACCTGATGGTTGACACTTTCGGCAGGACCCTGTCCGCTCTATTCCTCTTTCTCATAATACTCTTCGAGATCTTTTTGATCGTTGCGCTCCGGGGGGTGCTGCGGGCACGGTCGACCGATGGTGAGGCAAAGGCCCCGTCATACGGCGCGGGTGTAAAAGGGGAGAAAAAGCCCTCCCGCAGGCTGAACCGCGAAGCGGACGCTGATTATCGGGTTGTGGGCAGGGAAAAGGTTCCGGAGCTGGAAGCTGTAGTGGAAGAGCCACCGGCCAAGCGGAAGCGAAAACCCGCTGCCAAAGCAGATGCCAGGCAGAAGATCCTTTCCGAACAGAAAATCAATCCCCGGAGCCAGAAGAGCCCGGCCAAGCCCGGGGTGTACTCTTTTCCCATTAAAGGGCTTCTGAAGGACTACCCCGACGGTGAGTACTGGGAGATCGACGCCGAGACTCGTCGCTCCGCCGAGGTGCTCATGGAGACTCTCGAGGAGTTCAAGATCAGGGCGGAGGTTACAGGAATCCGCAAGGGCCCGGTGATCACCATGTTCGAGATCCTTCCCTCCCCGGGTGTGAAGATTTCCAGGATCGTGAATCTGGCAGACAATATAGCCCTGCGCCTGGCCGCCTCCCGAGTGCGCATCGTCGCCCCTATTCCCGGCAAACACGCGGTGGGCATCGAGGTGCCCAACAAGAGAAGGGCCATCGTCTCCTTCAAAGAGATGGTCAGCCTCAAGGATTTCCAGGATGTCAAGATGGAGATCCCCATCGCCCTGGGAAAGGATATCTCCGGAGAAGCCCAGCTGATCGACCTGACCCAGACCCCGCACATTCTGATCGCGGGGGCCACGGGAAGCGGGAAATCGGTCTGCGTGAACTCGATAATCTGTTCGGTCCTGTACAGGAAATCCCCCGAGGATGTCCGGATTCTGCTCATCGATCCCAAGATCGTGGAGCTCAAAGCCTACAATGACATCCCCCATCTGCTCACCCCCGTGGTCACCGAGCCCAAGAGAGCCTTCCAGGCCCTGCAGTACTGCATCAACGAGATGGAACGCCGCTATTCCATGCTCGATTACACGGGAGCCAGGGACATACGTTCGTACAACAAGAAGGCGGCCAAGCAAAAGCTCACGATTCAGAAGCTCCCCTACTGGTTGATCGTGGTCGACGAATTCGCCGATCTCATGGCCACCACGGGCAAGGAGATGGAAGCGGTGCTGGCCCGCCTGGCCGCCATGGCCCGGGCCGTGGGGATCCACCTTGTGCTGGCCACCCAGCGTCCCTCGATCGACGTGATTACGGGCCTGATCAAGGCCAACATCCCCTCCCGGATCGCCTTCATGGTGGCCAGCAAGTTCGACTCCCGGATCATCATCGATTCTGTGGGAGCGGAGAAATTACTGGGTCAGGGCGACATGCTCTTCACCCCCGCCTGGGATCCGATTCCCGTGCGGATCCAGGGTACCTATCTGTCGGAGGAAGAGGTGGAGGCGATCACGGAACACGCCCGCACCCTCGGGGAACCGGAGTATCTGGACGAGGAAATGTTCTTCGAGGAAGCGGAAGAGGAGTACGGCGGCGGCGGGTCCGAGGACCCGCTGATGGACAAGGCGATCGAGATCGTCATGGCCGCGGGCAAGGCCTCGGCTTCCTACCTGCAGCGCCGCCTCAAGGTCGGCTACAACAGGGCCGCACGGATGGTAGAAGAGATGGAGCGCATGGGCATCGTAGGCCCGGCCCAGGGCAGCAAGCCCCGCGAGATCATCCACGTCCCCGAGCGCTAGACAGCACAGCAACATTCGCCGCTTCAGCGTGATGCTGAACCTCAGATTCTATTTATTTCTACTAAAAATTTGGGCCCACAGGGACTTGAACCCCGGACCAACGGATTATGAGTCCGCCGCTCTAACCAACTGAGCTATGGGCCCCGTAAAGAGCATTACACTTGTAAAGAAACAAAAAAGGCTCGCCGTGTCAAGACAAACCGCACTCGTTGTCAAACCCAACGCGCAAGATCAAACAAAAGCCCGGTCCGACGGGACCGGGCTCTCCAGTACCTTGCGTACCAGGCGTGTTATTCGACGAGAATGGCCTCGGCCGGGCAATCCTCAGCCGCTTCTTTGACGGCGCCTTCCAGATTGGCCGGGACATCGGCGCTGATTACCTCAGCGATATCGTCGCCCATCTTGAACACATCGGGAACACTGTCGGAGCAGAGCCCGCAACCCGTGCAAAGATCAGGATCAATCCGTACCTTCATGGAAACTCCTTAGAAAAATGGTATTCGTTTGCCCGAAGAGTAATACAAACTCCCCCTCGCATCAAGTCCAGGTTCGCTTGAAATTATAGCTTTTTATCTATAATACGGCCTTGACAGAATCCTACAATTCGTTATCTTTCTCTAAAGTATTAGTGCTAAGCTCTGGAGGATAGCAATGATTGCGCTCTTGATCGGAATTCTATTGATTCTGTTCGCAGTATACTCCGTGCTCCCCTTCTCCTGGTCCCTAAACTGGTGGGCCGACGTGGTTGAGTTCCTCAAAGGCGGCGTGCCCCTGATCGCCGTTTTTATAGGTCTGATATCATTTTTTGTCGGTGTCGCGGATATCAAGGACAAAATCGAGAGTAAGAAGGAAGAAGAAGAGGAAGAAGGAGAGGAAGAAGGAGAGGAAGAAGGAGAGGAAGAACCGGTCGAGCAGCAGGATTGACAATACTGTCGATCCGTGTAAGGATTGCCCTCTGTTCACACGCTTGTTAAGGATAGGAAACCATGAAAACCATATTTGTGAAGCCCAAGGACGTTGAGCGAAAATGGTGGCTGGTCGACGCGGAAGATCAGGTTTTGGGCCGGCTTTCCAGCAGGATCGTGAACGTTCTCAGGGGAAAGCATAAAGCAATTTATTCTCCCCATATGGAAACCGGGGATTACGTGATTATAGTGAATGCTGAAAAGGTCAAGATCACGGGCAATAAAATGGAAAACAAGGTCTATCACCGCCATTCGCGGTACCCCGGCGGATTGAAAACAGTACCTCTCCGCAAGGTGATGGCCAGCAAGCCAACGTTCGCCCTGGAGCATGCAATCAAGGGCATGCTCCCGAAAGGGAAGATGGGCCGCAAGCTGTTTAGGAATGTAAAGGTCTACGCAGGGTCCAGTCATCCTCATGAGGCTCAGAAGCCGGAAAAGTTAGAACTATAGGAGTTAGTGTTTTGGTTAAGAATTTAGCCTACGGTACTGGAAGAAGAAAAACAGCGATCGCCCGGGTCTTCCTTCGGGAAGGCGACGGAAAGATAACAGTAAACGGCAAAACGCCGGAAGAGTACTTTCCTACGGCACTTCAGGCAGCAAATATCAAGAAGGCTTTGGAGGTCACCGACAGCCTTTCCCGTTTCAACGTTTTCATTACTGTTTCGGGTGGAGGAACGGCCGGTCAATCGGATGCCTGTAAACACGGGATCGCCAGGGCTCTGAGGGCTTACGACGATTCCAATCGCCCTGTCTTGAGAACCAATGGTTTGCTCACCAGGGACAGCCGCATGGTCGAGCGTAAGAAGTATGGGCAGAGGGGTGCAAGAAGAAGGTTCCAGTTCTCCAAACGATAGGGTACGCCTGAACAGATCCGAAAGGACAGGAATCGCCGGAGAGCAATTCAAGCTTGAGTTCTCCGATGGTTCCTGTTTTTTTGTGTCAGAGCAGGACCTGCGGGAGGAGGGAATTTTCCCGCTGGAGCTCGTACCGGGTTTCGAGCTCCCGCAGGCCACGGTAGCGGCCTTGCACCGTAGCTCGCGAAGACGAAGAACCCTCGAAAAGGCGCTGTCCCTGCTGGCCCGGGCTCCCCACGCTACAGCAGGCCTCAGAATGAAGCTGCTCAAACGAGGCTACGATCGCGAGGTGATCGAGCAGGCGATACAGTGGCTTACCGAGAAGGGCTACCTAGACGACAGCTCCTTCGCCGAGCAGTGGCTGCACAGCCGCATCGATCGCCATCCCGAGGGAAGGGCCAGGCTCGTGTCCGGGCTGCTCAGCAGAGGAGTGAGCCGAGAGGCAGCCGAGCAGGCCGTGGAGTGCTGTGTATCCCCTCAGGTAGAGAAGCAGAGTGCGGTTAGATTCCTGGAAAAGCTTAAACGACGGGGAGTAGCATCGCCGGAGCTGCAGGAGAAAAAATTGAAAGCGAGAGGATTTTCCTTCACTTTGACAAGAGAAGTGCTGGAGGAGGAGGGGAGGCCGGATTCTAGGAATCCATAGGTTTATCCTCGAGAGCCTCGATGACGGGAATCGCCGCCTCGAAGCTTCGCTCGAGCACATATCTGGGCAGATCGAGCACCAGCGCAACACTGTCTCTGTCGATGATGCTCGAATCCGAAGTGGCGACCACGCCGGCGAAAGTTTTCAATGGATAGTCGGCGGAAGGAGACAGGTTCACGTCATGGGATATCTCAAGGGTTTCAGAGATCCTGGTTCGCAAGCGCTCCGCCATATCCCCTGAAAAGGAGATAGGGGAATCTAGAAACAGCTCGATTCGTACCGGTTTCAGGGTCCCGATCGCCGGCAGGATGTTTTCGATTGCCCGCTCGGTTACCTTTCCCGGCCGGTAACTGCCGTGGATCGCCGAGGAATCCCGCACCAGCCCGTCATCCGAGATGAATACGGGAAAACCCTTCAGATAACTCTCCACTGTGATAAGGACATTGTACCAGTCGATGCCCAGGCTGCGCCCCTTCATGTCGGACGCCTCTATCAGCTTTTCCTTGCGGTGGCGGCAGGCAGTTTCGGCAAAGACGGCTCGGAACAGGCAGTTGCGCTGCATTCCGCTCAACCGAAAGCGGTCACTGACCAGTTTTAGAGCAGCCTTGTCCGGGTAACCCCTGTTTTTCAAGTAGCGATAGTCCTGGATAGCACTCTGAAAACTCATAGACCATTGACCTGGCGGCGAAAAGTAATATATGGTAGCAACAACAAGGCGAAAAGGGAAGCTGGAATGGAGCAGAATGAGCAGAGTTGTATCCTGATCGTTGAGGATGAGGACTCGATACGTCTGACACTGAGGGATTACTTAAAAAATAAGGGGCATGAGGTCGTTGTAGCCTCGGACGGTGTGGGAGCGATCAAACAGCTCCTCGACAACCGCGTCGGCGTGATCGTATCCGACTATCGCATGGATATCCTCGGCGGGGATTATTGGATCCGATTCCTCAAAGAGTACTGCACGGACAAGAGTATTATCATCACCAGCGGCTTCCTCAAACCCGAGTTTCCCATTCCCTTCACCGTGTTGTACAAGCCTTTCGACTACTCCGAATTGGAGAGGATGATCGCCTCTGCGCTGGCGGAGCGGAAAGAGGATGCCGGTCAGGGAGATACCACGTAGCGAAATGCCGGACAAGACTCTGCACGCCCGCGTAGAAGGTATTGTGCAGGGAGTAGGCTTCCGCTATTCAGCGGCGCATCAAGCCCGGCGCCTCGCCCTCAGAGGATATGTGAGGAATCTCTGGAACGGTACCGTAGAGGTCGTGGCCGAGGGGAAGCAGGAAAGCCTGAAGCGCTTCGAGCGCTGGCTTCAGCAAGGACCTCCGGGCGCGATCGTGCGCAGGGTTGACAGCCATTACTCAGCCTGCCAGAACCTTTACCGTTCCTTCACGATTGAGTTTTAATATTTACGAATCGAGTAGAAAGTTTCCTTTCCCGGATAGTTGGCAATCGAACCGAGATAGTCTTCGATGCGCAGCAGCTGGTTGTACTTTGCCAGGCGGTCGGAGCGGGACAGGCTTCCCGTCTTGATCTGACCCGTTTCCAGTGCCACCACGAGATCCGCGATAAAGGCGTCTTCGGTCTCGCCGCTTCTGTGAGACACAACCGCTGTATAGCCGGCCCGCTTGGCCATTTCCACAGCTTCATAGGTCTCGGTCAGCGTGCCGATCTGGTTGACCTTTATTAGTATGGAATTGGCCACTCCCTGTTCGATTCCCTGCTTGAGCCGCGCAGTGTTGGTGACGAACAGATCGTCCCCGACCAGCTGGATCTTCTTGCCCAGACGCTCGGTCAGCAGCTTCCAGCCCTCCCAATCGTCCTCGGCCATGCTGTCCTCCATGGACACGATCGGGTATTTTTCAGCCCATTCTGCCCAGAAATCCACCATCTCCTGGGAGGAAAGCTCCCGCTTGTCCGATTTTTTGAACACGTACTTCTTTTTCTGCTTGTCGTAGAACTCCGAGGCGGCGGGGTCCAGAGCTATGTACACATCCTCGCCCGTCTTGTAGCCTGCTTTGTCGAGAGCCTCGAGGATAACCTCGATCGCCTCTTCATTGGATTTCAAATTGGGTGCAAATCCACCCTCGTCTCCGACGGCTGTTGAATAACCTTTCGCTTTCAGCACGGCTTTCAGGTTGTGAAAGATCTCGGCCAGGACTCGTACCGCCTCTCGAAAGGTAGAGGCTCCCACGGGCATGACCATGAATTCCTGGAAATCTACAGAATTGTCGGCGTGGGCTCCGCCGTTGATGATGTTGGCCATGGGTACGGGGAGCACAGAGGCGTGGTAGCTTCCCAGGTACTTGAACAGCGGCAGATCGAGATAGTCGGATGCCGCCCGGGCGGTGGCCAGGGAAACACCTAAGATGGCGTTGGCGCCGAGCTTGCCTTTGTTTTCCGTGCCGTCTTTTGCGATCATGGTTCGGTCGACATCGACCTGGTTGAGGGCATCCAGTCCCACGACTTCGGAGGCGATCACGTCGTTCACGTTTTCCACGGCCTTGGTGACGCCCTTTCCCAGATAGCGGCTTTTATCGCCGTCCCGCAGCTCTACGGCTTCATGTTCGCCGGTAGATGCCCCGGAGGGAACGGCCGCTCGGCCCATGCAGCCGCCTTCCAGATGAACCTCCGCTTCAACTGTGGGATTGCCTCGCGAGTCTAGGATCTCGCGGGCTTCGACCCATTCGATAATGCTCATTTTTCTCTCCTGGTACGAATCGGACTAAGGGTATAGGTGTAATATGGTCAGGCCTTTGGAGGGTGTCAAGCGAATCCCGGGGTATTCTTGACTACTCACCGAGCAGGAAATCATCAACGGCCAGCTCGAACTCCAGTACTCCCTCGTTTCCGGTCACGGCCCTCTCGAGTCTCTGTGGCGGCAGGTCGAAATACAGCGAGAGCTTCATCATCTCCGGATATTGTCCAACCTCCTGAAGGCTGCCTCTTTCTCCGAGCAGGTGATCGAAGGGAATACGGACCCGTGTCCAGAAGCCGCTCACGCCGAGCTCATAGCCGTAGTAACTGTCGCTCGCCTCATGGCTCAGCTCCAGCGTCCCCTCTGACAGGAGGTCGGAGCGGATATAGAAGCTCAGCGAACCGTAGTCCCGCAGGCTGCGGGGTATGAATGTTGTGAGGCACAGGGTTATGCTCTGTTCCTCCCCGCGGAAAGCCTCGATTTCCTCTCCCAGCTCGAGGCGGCTCTTAACGCTGAGGTACTCTCCCGATTGCCCCCCTTTGGCCCGGGACAAGGTCAGATCCTGCCCCTTGACCCCCCGGTTGATCTTCACCACCCCCAGATCACTCGTCGAATAATCTGTATACATGCTGGAGCCGTACAGATCGGCGTAGAAGGGCAGTCTTTCGATTTCGTCGTTGAAGCTTTCAAGTACCCTGGGGTCTTCCTCTCCTTTCTTTTTGAAGAAGCCGATGTTGTCGATCAGAACAGCGCAGCGCACATCCGTACCGCTGCGCATCTTGAAGGCGTGGTAGTTTTCTTCGAAGTCTACGATGATCTCGAGGACAACGGGAAGATCGGGATCGAGCCTGTCCCCGGGTTCATCCGCTTCCAGGGAGGCGAAGGGAATCTTCCAGTCCTTCCACTCATTGTCGTTAAACCGCAGGTTGCGGCTGAAGCGCAGGCTGCGCTCGGGCCTCTCCTGCATCGCAACGATGGCCGCCACGGCAAAACCCTCCGGCATGACGCTGACACTGAACCCGTCGAATCCCCGCGGCGCTTCTGCCGTGTCCACGGTCGCCGAGAAGTAGAGATCCGAATCCTCCCAGCCCCGGGTTAGATCCACCGAGTCAAAGCTCCCCTCGAAGGCAAACCTGGCACAGGCCGAGTCGTCGATCGATCCCTGTTCCTGGAGCTCGATGGACCCGAAAGCGTCGAGTACTCTGTCGCCCCAGTAGCCTTCGCTGTGCGAGAGTTGGATCTCGGGTGCACCGCTGTCGAAGGTCTCGAAAAGCGTGGTAACTGTTGCAGTTCCGCTGACCTCGATCACTTCCCGTTCGATGGTAATGACTTCGGACCCGTCGTCCGGCTTGCCGATCTTCTCGGCGAAGTCCTTCTCCAGTTTGAAATCGAGGATCAGGCCGGTAACGACCACACCTGTTGAAACCTCTACTACCTGGGTGTTGAGCTTATAGTAGTCGGCCACGGGATCGATGAAGCCCGTCAGGATCAGGTCGGCTCCGAGCTGCTGACCTATCCGGATCTGGGTCTCCTTGTCGGCCAAATCGGACATCTGAAAAGAAGCTTCGGAAAGGATGCGGTCCAGCACTTGCCTGCTAACGACCTGGATCCGGCCCTTGCCCTGAGTGGCTAGAGAAGTAGTAAGGCCGTTGATCAGGTAGTCGCTGATTCCGCTGACCTCGGTACCGACCGTGAAATAGTATACGGCCAGGGTTCTGTTCTGAACCTCGACGAGATCCGCCAGGATTCCCGCTGTCGTTGCCTCTATCACCCTGTCGATACCCTGGACGATCTGCTGCTCCGGAGGTCCGGTCAGACAACCTGTTAGCAGAAGGATAGAAAAGACCACCGACAGCATAGCCACGACCCTACAGAAGGAACCAAACTCTGCCATCTTTCGTCACCCCCGTTTTAAAAAGACTATGCCGAATGTCAGCGAGAATCAATACAGCCCCCGCCCTTGACCGCAGCGGAACTGGATTCTACAATACCTCGGATAAGCGATGTACTACACTCGAGTGCTTGGGAAGACACTGCGCGACACTCCTCAATCGATCCGTTCGCAGAGCTACGCCCTTCTGCATCGGGGCGGATTCATTCGCCAGCTGGCTCAAGGGCTGTTTAGCTATCTGCCGTTGGGGATGCGGGTAGTACAGAACATCCAGCGCATTATAGCCGAGGAGATGGACCACCTCGGGGGACAGGAGGTATACGTTCCCGTTGTCACGCCCGCCGAAATTTGGCGTAAGAGCGGTCGGCTCGATTGGATCAGCGAGCTGATACCGTTCAGCGATCGCCACGGCCGGGAGCTCGTGCTTTCTCCGACGCATGAAGAAGCCTTTGTCGAGCTTGTTCGCAGTGCGCTCAGCTCGTATAAGGAGATGCCCCTGTTTCTCTATCAGTTTCGCATGAAGTTCAGGGATGAGGAGAGGACAAAGGACGGCCTGGTACGAACGAAGGAGGTCTTCATGCACGACGCCTACTCCTTTCACCGTTCCTACCAGGATCTGAACAATTTCTTTCCCAAGACCTTTCAAGCCTACAAGCGGGTTTTCGATCGCTGTGGCATAGAGACGTTCCCCGGCGAGGCGGGGGTGGGGTATATCGGAGGTGAGAAATCCTACGAGTTTCTCATGCCCACCGATTCGGCCGATCATGCGATCATCCTATGCGATCGATGTCAGTACTGCGCCAGCAAGGAGGTCGCGGTCGGGGGCAAACAGTATATCCGGGAGGAGGCCAAGACTCTGGAAAAAACCAGAACCCCGGGATGCACCACAATGGACGAGCTTTCCCGGTTCCTCGAGCTTCCCAAGGAACGGCTGGCTAAGAGCCTGGTCTACACCACGCCCAAGGGGCTGGTTATGGCCGTGGTCCGGGGCGACTACGAGCTGGGATTGGAGAAGCTGTCCGGATACCTCAAGTATCCCGTGTACCGCCAGGCCGGAGATGAGGAGCTCGAAGCGGCCGGGCTGGTCTCCGGATATCTTTCTCCCATAGGGATCAACGCAGATATCAAGGTCGTTGTGGACGACGCGGTAGCCCGTTCGGCCAACCTGGTGTTCGGTGCCAATGAAAGCGATACTCATTATCTTAACGGGAACTTCGGCAGGGATTTCGAGGTAGAAGATGTCACGGATATCTCCCTCACCCGCAATGAGAAGATCTGTCTGCAGTGCGGCGGTACCTTGCGCGAGATTCAGGCTCTCGAGGTGGGACATATATTCAAGCTTGGGGATTACTACACCCGGGCGATGAACCTCACCTGCCAGGATGAACGGGGCAACTTCATCCATCCATACATGGGCTGCTACGGAGTTGGGCTGGGCAGATTGATGGATGCCGTTGTTCGATCCAATCATGACGAGCGGGGTATCGTCTGGCCGCCGGCGCTGGCTCCCTTTCGGGCTTACCTGATGAGCGTCGGCAAAGCGCTCAGCGTGAAGGAGGCGGTGGAGGAGCTGCACCAGGAGCTGGGCGACCAGGTGCTGTTCGACGACAGGGGGGAATCTCCCGGTGTGAAGTTCATGGATGCCGACCTTCTCGGAATACCGCTGCGCATAGTCGTGGCGGGGAAACATCTGCAGGAAGGAAAGGTGGAAATAAAGCAGCGGCAGAGCGAGAAAGTCAGCCTGGTTTCCCTGGGCCAGGTCAAGCGGGCCGTTGATGATCTGCTGAACAAAGGGTAGAAAGCATGGATTTCATATTGGACGGCGAGCTGATCGAGCAGATCCTCTTCGCCATGGAAGATCAGCAGCAGCAGTATCTCATCGACAGTAGAAGCGGGGAGCTGGTCAGGGCAGAGGATACGGAGGAGGATTCAGATACACAGTATTTGCCCATTCCAGAATGGCAGCCCATCCACGGTTTTCACCTGATGGAAAAGTTCACCACCCGCTTGAGGAATCCTCTTTTCCGGTCGAAGCTCAAAGATGCCCTGTCCTCCGGCAGAGGAGTATTCCGCAAATTCAAAGACATCCTGAAAACCAATCGAGAGATAGAGCGCCTCTGGTTCAGCTTCAAGGACAGGGAGCTGCGCAAGATCGTCTGGCACTGGTACAACGAGCACCGCGAGCTGGCCGGATTGGAGCGCCTCGAAGAGGAGATCGAGGAAACGGACGGGCTGGAGGATCTGCTGGGGAGCGATTTTTCGATCGTCGCAGGCACAGCCGATCATCTCGAATCGATCGAGCGGCTCGATCGGGATGCCTTTGCCGCCAGATATCCGGATGCCGATCCGGCGGCTGTCGCAGAGCATTTTAAAAGCAGGCGAGCAAACGCTTCCGGCCCGCTGGACAAGGACAGCCGCCTGCTGGTTGCCGAAACTCCCGATAAGGATTTCGCCGGCTTCATCTGGGCGATCGAAGCGATCGATCCTCTCGGAGGCGACCGCCTGCTGGAAATTGTGCAATTCGCCGTGGTCAGTTACTACCGGGGGATGGGGCTGGGCGCCATGTTGTTGAAGCGCCTCATAGCTGAGGCGAGAGACAGGGGATATCACAAAGTCCGCAGCGAGCTCAGCGGCACTGGATTGCAGTTAGACGGCTTTTTCGGTGAGCTCGGTTTTAGCCAGGTTTCCCAGGTATTGGAGCTTGATCCGTCCCGCTGGAATGCACCGTGACGCGGCTTCCGGAGCTGGCTCGACTTGCGCGCTTAACCTCCAGCGCGAAGGTGACGGTCTAGAAATTCCCACATTGGGCCATCCACGGTGAAGTCGATGATCTTCTCCAGGTAGTGACTGACGCCCGGCACCACAATCAGGGTGTGGGGCACTCCAACATCCTTCAAACGGGAGTCCAACAGCTCTGCTTGAAGATATCGATCGTCTTCCCCACCGACGAGGGTTAGAACCGGCGGATCGTCGGCGCTCACATACGTAACTGGACTAGCAGCTTCGTATCGTTCGGGCACGCTCTCGGGGCTGCCACCGAGCCACGGTTTGTAGTAGATGTAGGAGACAGCGTACTGCATGACCGCGTCGGTTTCACCGGCCACGTTTACTACCGCTTGTACGCGGCTGGAGATGTTCTGGTCTCCGCACTCACCTTCCAGCCCGTCGTTTGAGTCTGCCAGTCCGAGCATCAGCGCAAGACAGCCCCCGGAACTGGTTCCGACCACCCCCACACGGTTCACATCGATCCCGTACCGCCCCGCATTCGCTTTCAGCCAGCGGATAGCGCACTTGGCATCGTGGATCTGGGCAGGGAATTCATACTTGCTCTTCCCTTCGACCTTTTCGATTGTCGTGCGGTAGGTAATGTTCGCCGCCACATAGCCCCTCTTGGCCGCCTCTAGAGCGGCGTAATAGAGGTTGATTTTAGCGGCCATGTGGAAAGAGTGTTCGCTACCAAAGATGAAGACGACCAGGGGAAGCTGCTTGTCGGTACTTTCCGGGTAGATCAGATCCAACCGCAATTCCTTGCCGTCCACGAGCGCGTAGACGAGATCGCGTTCCTCGACCAAAGCCGGGGCTTTCCCGGAATCGGTTTCTGTCGGTATTGCGGCTGGCGCTTGTTCGGTAGAGGTACAATACAAAAGCACTAGTGATAGAAAAGTCAGGCACGGCCACAATAGAACAGGCACTCTCCTTCTCTTCATTTCGGTAGACCTCCTTAGTAGAAAGATGATGCCCGGCAATGACGTACGTGCTACAAACTAATACTATGAAAAATTATATATTATAGCAAATAAAAATACAAACTTATGGTAACGCGCGGTTTTATCCAGGCGTCAATTCTTTGATGAACCTTGTTTTTTCCATAAGATTGTTTGTACGGCCTCGACGAATCCGGCCGCCGATTCCGCCTCCGTGATGTAGGCCGGATAGGTCTGCAGCCTGTCGATGAAGTTGCGGATATTGGCCACGGCGATCGAATGGCGAAGGGCGGCAAACATCGGCTCGTCGTTCGGGGAATCTCCGCAGAACATCACCCGGTCCTGGATGTCGGGACTGGTTAGATCCACACCCCGATCGGCGAGAAAACGCCTCACTCCGCTCACCTTGTCGAAGCTTCCGTACCAGATGTTCACGTGGATGCTGGAGATCTTATAGATCGCACCTTCGCTCTCGGCGATGCGGCAGATCGTGTCGATTTCTCCGGAGCTCAAAGGGGGAACCACATCCTCGCAGAAGTCCACGGCCAGGTCGGTGGTTCGAAAGCTTTGGTCCGCGGCGATCTTGCAGCCCGGTACTTCCTTCAACACGCGTTGGCGCACCCGCTCGAGCTTTTCTTGCCCCGCCCGGCGCTCCTGTTCGGAGATCAGAAACACCCGCTTCATCTCGCGAGTGCGGGCCGTTCTGTCGTAGCTGTAATAGAAGGCGCCGTTCTCGCCGATCACCGCGGCCACGGGCCACATTCTAGCGATGTGGTCGCACCAGCCGGCGGGTCTACCCGTGACCACCACCACTTCGATTCCCGCGTCGTGAAGCCGCCAGAGCGCGGCGAAGGACTCGGCTGTCAGAAGGCCTTCAGTGGTGATCGTATCGTCGATATCCGTGAAAAGGGTTTTCAGCCCTTTGCATAGAGGAACGGGTATATCTGAGATCGGTAGAGGTTGTTTTTTCGGCATCCGTCTGTTTCCACCGGTTTCCACCGGACAGGTGGCCTGAAACAGCCTATACTCCAGGGGTGGGCGCGTCAATTCTCGAGCCAAAGTTTTTCTTGACTAAAAGGAGCAAACCGGGGATGATGGAAGGCGCTTTGCAGCGTTGCTGCAGTATTATACCCAAAACATCTTTTTCAAAGGAGGACTTATGAAAAAGATTCTTCTTCTGCTTATTGTGTTTGCGGTCGCCATGACTGCCTTCGCCGGTGGTAAAGGCGAGGCGGAGGCTCCGGCCGCGGAGGAGGCACCCAAGAAGGTGGTAGAGGAGAAGGTCATCAAGAATCCGGATACCTTCGTGTACGCTCAGTACGGTACGGTCGATTCCCTCGACCCTGCCAAGGCGTACGACGACGCCTCAGGAGGCTGCATCTACAACATCTATGAGACCCTGATCTACTACGAGGGCAGCTCCACTGAGAAGCTGGTACCCGTTCTGGCCACCAAGATACCCAGTGCAACCAACGGTTTGATCACCAACGGCGGCAAGACCTACACCTTCCCCATTCGCCAGGGCGTCAAATTCCACAGCGGGAACACCCTGACTGCTGAAGGTGTGGCCTACTCCTTCAAACGACACCTGGTAGTCGATGCGGACGCCGGTCCCATGTGGATGGTATTCGAGCCGCTGTTTGGCACCTACGGTTCTCGAGACGGCGATGGAAATATCGTCCTTACGATGGATATGCTCAACGAAGCGATCCAGGTCAAGGGAGACTCGGTTGTCTTCAACCTGAAGGCACCCTTTGCTCCGTTCCTTGCCATCCTCGCCTACGGCGCCAACTCTGTTATTGACAAAGACTTCGCAATTGCCAATGGAGACTGGAAGGGCACTGCCTCGGACATCGCTCGAGTGAACGGCCCGGAAGAGGGCAAAGAGCCCCTGTACGAGATCGCCAGCGGCACCGGACCTTACAAACTGGCCCGCTGGGACAAGGGAAACGAGGTGGTTTTCGAGCGCTTCGAGGACTACTGGGGGCCCAAGCCGGCGATGACAAAAGCCATCTACAAGGTCGTCGAAGAGTGGTCGACCCGCAAGCTCATGCTGCTCCAGGGAGATCTGGACTTCGGGCGCGTGGATCCCATGTACTTCGAGGAGATGAAGAAGGAATCCGGGCTCATAGTATACGAGGACCTTAACGAATTGGGAAACCGGGGCATCAACTTCAACATGAAGATTACCTCCACGGACAACCCGGCAATCGGCTCCGGCAAGCTCGACGGCAAGGGCATCCCGCCGGATTTCTTCTCCGATAAGGACGTGCGCTGGGCTTTTACCTACTCCTTCGACTTCGATACCTTTAATAGAGAGGTCATCCAGGGTAACGGCATTCCCGCAGCCACACCGATCTGTGCAGGCCTTCCCTACTTCAATCCGGACCTCAAGGCCTACCCCTTTGATCTAGGGAAAGCAGAAGAGCACATGAAGAAAGCCCGGGGAGGCAAGGTATGGGATATTGGATTCGAGTTCGACATGCTGTTCAACACCGGCAACGAGGTGCGCGAGCAGACTCTGAAGATGATAGCTGAAAACGTAATGTCCCTGAATCCAAAGTTCAAGATCAACGTGCGCGGAGTAGAGTGGGCTACCTATCTGGATATGCAGCGTCAACGAACCATGCCGGTCTACTACATCGGCTGGGGCGCAGACTATCCGGATCCCCACAACTTTGTGCAGCCGTACCAGCACTCCACGGGACTGTTCTCCTCCCGCACTGGGTACAGCAACCCGGAGGTGGACAGGTTGGTCGAGAAGGGTGTCGTCGAGACAGATCCGGCCAAACGCAAAGAGATCTATTACCGACTGCAGGATATCTGGCTGGAAGACATTATTGGTATAATGATGTATCAGCCCATCGACACCAAGTTCTACAGGGACTGGGTCAAGGGATACACATTCCATCCCATGGAGAACAATCCCGATATGTTCAAGCAGTACAGCAAAGGATACTAAACCGACTGTACACCTCGAGTAATCCATAAGCCCCGGCTCCGGCCGGGGCTTATTCTCTTGACGACAGACTGTGTTTTGCCCATAATAATCCGCTGTGCTAAATATTTTGAAACGCCCTCCGTTATTTACAAATACAAGGGAGTAAAGCGTTGAGCCTTCTTAACTATATCATCCGGCGTCTGTTGTTTATGATTCTGGTTCTCTTCGGAGTCAGCCTGCTCGTGTTCTCGGTGTTGATGCTCATCCCGCCCGGAATGCGGGTGGCCGCCTATGTCACCAGTGAAAAGATACCCCCCGACCAAATTGAAGCTATGATCGAGCTGTACGGACTGGAAGATCCCGCCCCGATCCAGTATCTGCGCTGGCTCGGTAGAATTTTTCGCGGCGATCTGGGATTCTCAGCCACCGCAGAGGCGCCTGTAATCGAAGGATTCAAAAGATTTTTCCCGATCACCCTGGAGCTGGTGTTGTACTCCACGCCCCTGATTATCCTGGTGGGAATTTGGCTCGGCACTAAAGGGGCTGTCAAGAAGGACAAACCCACGGACCACGCCATCCGTATCCTGGCCATCGTGGGCTACAGCCTGCCCACCTTCTGGCTGGGACTGCTGTTGCTGATGTTTTTCTACGGGTATCTGGGGATCTTTCCGCCCGGTACCCTGTCTGTTGACGCGGGAGAGGTGGTATTCAGCCCGGAATGGAATCGGGTCACCGGTCTTTTGACCATCGATGCCATCCTCAACTGGCGCTGGGATATCTTCCTCGACGCGCTCTACCACATCGCTCTACCGACGATCAATCTGATTATCCTGGACAGCGCGTTAATCATGCGCCTGATGCGCTCCAGCATGCTCGAGGCATTGGGACAGGATTACGTGCGTACCGCCCTGGCCAAGGGCGCCTCGAGCCGGGTGGTGCACAAGGTCCACGTGCGCCGCAACGCCTTACTCCCCGTAATAACCATTTCAGGAGTGCTGTTTGCCGGCTTGATGGCCGGTATGGTAATCACCGAAACGATCTTTGTGCGCAAAGGCATAGGCTGGTGGATGGCCCGGGCCGCACTGCAGCTCGATGTCCCCGCAATCATGTTCAACGTCCTCTTCCTGGGTCTGATATTCGTGGGCGTGAACCTGATCGTTGACCTGATCTACGCGGCCATCGATCCGCGCATCCGTCTGGGCTGATAGAAAGGAACCTTCACCGTGAGCACGGAAGTTCTGAGCAAAGATATACAAACGAAACAACCGTCCCGCCATCCGGGATGGAACGAGTTCGTCTTCTCTATGAAGCGCTTGTTCAAAAATCCCCTGACGATTATCGGGCTGGTCATCATCCTGTTCTTCGTTTTTCTTGCCGTCTTCGCACCGATCCTGGCGCCGCCGCCAAGGCCGCACGATCCCTTTCTCATGCCGCACACAGGCTGGAAGATCCAACCCTCTCCCCCGTCGGCGGAGAACCCGTTGGGTACCTTGCCCTCCCAGTACGACATCCTGTACGGAGTGATTTGGGGCACCCGCAACGCCTTCCGTATCGGCATTGCAGTAGTGGCGGCAAACCTGTTGGTGGGTCTCATCCTCGGCTCCATTGCCGGCTATTTCGGGGGGATCTTGGATGAGATCGTAATGCGCATCGCCGATATCTTCTACGCGATCCCCATCCTGGTCATGGCCATGGCCCTGGTTGTGGCAATAGGTCGGGGTCTGAGCTCGGTGGTCGTGGTGCTCATCATCCTGAACTGGCCCACCTACACCCGGGTGGTTCGTTCTGAAATTCTCGTGGTTCGTAATATGGACTATATCCTGGCCGCCCGAGCCAGCGGTGCATCGCACCTGAGGATCCTGTTCAAACACGTGCTGCCTAACTCGATCTTCTCTGCCATTATCGTTGCTTCCATGAACGTCGGTGTCACGGTACTCATTGCCGCCGCCCTGAGCTTCCTTGGCCTGGGTTCGGATTCCGGTTACGCGGATTGGGGGGCCATGGTCGCCACCTGCCGCAACTTCATTGTCGGACCTCCGGAGAACCGCCTGGCATACTGGTATCTGGTCTTTATCCCCGGATTCACGATTGCCCTGTTCGTGCTCGGCTGGAATCTGCTGGGAGACGCGGTGCGCGATGTGTTCGATCCGCGCATGCGAAGGAGGTAGGGGTGGAAAAGCTCATCGAAACCCAAGACCTCTACACGGATTTCTTCACCTTCGAAGGAGTAGTCAAAGCCCTCAACGGCGTCAGCGTCGTAGTAAATGAAGGGGAAACTTATGGATTGGTGGGAGAGTCCGGCTGCGGCAAGAGCGTGACCGTGCGCTCGATGATGCGCATCGTCCAAACGCCTGGCAAGATCGTCGACGGAAAGGTGGTGATCTTCTTTCGGGCCGAAGATCGTAGTAGAGGCATCGACATCCTAAGGCGCAGCGAGACCTATATGACCTCGCTTCGAGGAGACTCCATTTCGATGATCTTCCAGGAAGCTTCCACTTCCCTGAATCCCGTGCTGTCCATCGGTTTCCAGGTGGGAGAGAGCTTCAATCTTCACCGGCGCGCACAAATGCTCGAGGAGACGATTCAAGATCTGGACAAGGAGCTGTCAAAGCGGGTCTTCTTCCTAATTCGCGGCTGGAAAGCAATGCAGCGAGCTTTGTTCCGCCGGGAGTTCGAAGTTCTACGGTCCTTCGAGGCTGAGATCGACCGTATTGACCACGAGCTTTACGAAATCGAAAACCAAACTGATAGAGAGGCATTGCACAGAAAGGTACTGCTCAACCGCCGCCGGGATCGGCTACGGGAGAGAAGTTTCCTGGTGGAATTCCTGAAACGATTTCCCTTTATCAGCTACTATCAGCGCCGGCAGAACAAGACGGTGCGCCGGCACGTTGTAGAGCTGCTTCGAAGTCTCGGGGTGCCCAATCCAGATCGGGTGGTAGACAGCTATCCCCACGAGCTGTCCGGAGGTATGCAACAGCGTATCGTCATCGCCATCGCTCTGGCCTGTCACCCGGTGCTGCTCATAGCCGACGAGCCGACCTCGAACCTCGACGTAACGATCCAGGCTCAAATCGTCGACCTGATCAAACAGCTCAAGCAGACAACCATCTCCTCGGTGTTGTTCATTACCCATGATCTGGGATTGGTCGCGGAAATCTGCGACCGGGCTTCAGTGATGTACGCCGGGGACATAGCGGAAACAGCAGAGGTGCGAGAAATCTTTCACAAACCTCTTCATCCCTACACACAAGGGCTCTTGCACTCCGTACCGAAGGTCAAGCAGGCGGATCAGCTGAGCACGATTCCCGGTACGGTACCTCAGTTGGTTCAGCCGCCCAGCGGCTGCCGTTTCCACCCCCGCTGCCCTTCGAAAATGGATATCTGCGTGGGGAAGAAACCACCGCTGATCGAGTACTCTCCCGGCCACTGGGTGGCCTGCTATCTCTACACGGACGGTAAGAAATGAACGATGTTTTGCTGGATATACGCGAGCTGGTGAAGTACTACCCGTTAAAGGGCGGGGTGTTCAGACGTACCGTAGCCAATGTGAAGGCTGTCGATGGTGTGGACCTCCAGATCCGCAAAGGGGAGTGTATGGGATTGGTCGGTGAGTCCGGCTGCGGCAAGACCACTCTGGGGAAAACGGTTCTCAAGCTTCATGAAGCCACCTCGGGACGAATCTACTACGATCAGTCTCCTGACAAAATTCGCGAGGTGGAACAGATGTTGCACTCTGAAAATGCGCCCGAGCGGCACAGAGCATTGTCGCAACTGCCCGATATGGATATCATTCATATGCGCCGAAGGGACATCAGCCGCTTGAGGCAAAAGGTGAACATCGTCTTCCAGGACCCTTCCAACTCCCTTAATCCCCGCATGCTGGTTAAGGATATTGTGGCCGAACCGCTGGTAGCTCAGAAACTAGTCAGGTCGAGGGATGTGGAAGCCAAGGTTTTAGAGCTACTCAAAGTTGTGGGTATGGGGGAAGGTCACTTGAAGCGTTATCCTCACGAGTTTTCCGGCGGACAGAGACAGCGGTTGGCGATCGCCCGCGCCTTGGCAACCAATCCCGACTTCGTCCTCATGGACGAGCCCACCTCAGCCTTGGACGTTTCGGTCCAAGCACAGATCCTCAATCTGTTGAAGAACCTCCAAAGTGAATTTCAGCTAACCTATCTTTTTGTGACCCACCATTTACTTGTTGTTAAATACATGGCCAATCGCATAGCGGTCATGTATCTCGGAAAGCTTGTCGAGCTGAGCGATACCAAGGAATTGTTCGAGAAACCTCTCCATCCGTATACAAAGGCGTTGCTTTCAGCCATTCCGGTCCCAGACCCTGACACGGGAATAGAAAGAATCATCCTGACGGGGGATGTACCCAACCCGGTCGATCCACCGGCGGCATGCCGTTTTCATCCACGCTGTGAGTACGCTAAAGATATCTGCCGGGAGAAGGAGCCTACATTGGAGCAGGCGGGAACCGATCACATCGTTGCCTGCCATCGCTGGCGGGAGATATAGATTTCAGGTACTTCGTACGAAAGTTAGTTTGGGTACTGTTCTATCTATAGAGTCGTCTCGGTGAATCATGCCGCGACCAGCCCCGGAGTTTAAAAAGATAGATTTGAACGACGAGGGAGCCGTTTCGCAGATTCTCACTCTGCAAAAGCTAGCCTACGCGAACGAAGCTGAGACCATAGGTTACGCGAACATCCCACCTCTGTTTGATACGAAGCAGACCATTCGGCAGAGCAACGAGCGATTTACCGGACTTTATCTGGGAAATCAGCTTGTCGGCATGATCTCGACTATTCAATCCAATCAGGTACTGGAAATCTGTAGGCTGGTCGTACATACCCAACATATGGGCAAGAAATACGCGACGAAATTGTTGGCCTATATTGAGGTTGCTCAGCCGTACCCCAAGCGCATTGTCGTTTCTACTGCGGAGAAGAACCTCCCTGCTTTAGCACTGTACAGGAAATGTGGTTACAAACAGTTTGACAGTAGAGTGACCAGTGATGGCTTGACATTGGTAAAACTCGAGAAGATTCTGTCTTAACGACCCGTAACCTAGGGAGGTGACAGGGACGTGCTGACGGCGCGTAAGCAGTGGCTCGTTCGAAACGGCTTAATAGCAGTCTTTCTACTGCTGTTTTGGAATACAGTTCTGGTAAAGCCATTTCGGGTCCTGGTGGTACTCCTTCACGAGATCTTTCACGCTCTGGCGGCGGTTTTAACCGGCGGCGGGGTACACGCCGTCGAAGTTATTTCTCATCGAACAGGTTTGACTTCTCTGTACGGAGGAATATCCGGTGTCGTCTATTCTGCCGGCTATATCGGAACCGTATTCCTCGGCTCGCTGCTCATCGCTTCCAGTCATCATTATCCTGTGAAACGCTCACTTTTCCTCGGTATAGGAACACTGATACTGGCCAATACTCTTGTCTTTGTGAGGACGCCTTTTGGATGGGCGTATGGGATTGTTGCAGGGCTTTTCCTCATCACGCTCTTCTTCAAAGAATTCTGGTTTTCTGCGTATGTTACAGATTTTATAGGTTTGCTCTGCATTGTTGATGTGTTCTACGACCTCACCGGTTTTTTTATCAGCTATTCGAGGAATGATGCTGCTATCCTCGGTTCCCTTAGCGGCTTGTCCTACTATTTCATACTGTCGATATGGACCGTAGTCAGTGTAGTGTTGATCTCAACGGCGGTTTACATCGCGTTGCACGATCTCACTCCGGAGAAATTATCGGCTGAACTGCAACGGGAAGATTTTCGATTTGTAACTCGGAGATTTGTTGAAAGGAACCTGAGAATGTCAAAGATGGATAACAATGCCGATCGACGGCGGGGCCGGCGCACGATCACTGTGTATATTACCCTCCTGGCCGCTGTGATATTGCTCACAGTATGGGCTTCCCGATATGTCCTTTTTCAGCCCTGGACGGCCAGAGAGTGGGTGACTGTGGAGGCGGCGAGGGGGGAGATCTACATCTTCGGCGGTAGGGATCGTCAAGGTCAGACCTACGAAGAGATCTACAGGTTGGATCTTCAAGATCTGAGGATTCACAAAATCGGATCCCTTCCCTCTCCTCGATTCGCAACAGCGGCTGTCGCAATGGATGATCGTATTTATATTCTCGGCGGCTTTGACGGACGCAGATGTTTCAACGATATCCTGGTGTTTGATTCTAAGAGCGGTAGAATCAACAGGCTTGCTGAATTGCCGAGCAGTCGCTGCTTCGGCGCAGCCGCAGTAGAGAACGGCCAGATTTACTACTTTGGTGGTTGGGACGGCGGCGAGCAGCTCGATGAGATAATCCGGATAGATCCCCTCACCGGGAATACAGAGCTGGCAGGCCGGCTGCCTTCGCCGAGGGAACTTATCACCGCCGAGTCTCTTTCAGGCAAGATCTATGTGTTTGGTGGTTCGGATGAACGCGGCAACTACCTCGACGAGGTCGTGGAAATAAAACCAAGCCATGGATCGGTGGTGAGTATTGGAAAGTTGCCGTCGGGGCGTGCCCGCAGCAGTGCCGTAGTTGTCGAGAATCAGATTTTGCTGATCGGTGGTTGGGAGGGAGAAAAACTCAGCCAGGTTCTTGCGATAAGTCCAAAAATGGATCCTCTAATACAACAATACGCTCAACTGGAGAGAGGGTTTTCCGACATCGGAACAGTCAGTCTGGATGGAGAGATCTATATGGTAGGAGGGACACACGAACGATTTCAGAGGCAGATTCAAGTGCTCCGTTGGGATTCGGAATCCAATCGCCTGGACAGCATCAAGTTTCGCAGCTTCCTCTTCTGGTAGGGCGGGTTGGCAGCAAAACAGATCCGCTACTACATGGGTTTTTTCTCGATATCTGCAGGGACGCCGCAATACTCTGAAAGGGTGAACGCCTCGTTCTCCACATGCTGTCTCTGAATGTTTCTGTATATTTCCAATCTGTACCTTTTACCACTTGTCATGCGTAAGGAGAGCGTAATTCTGCGCCGGAGCAGCCTTGCCGTTGATATCGGCCGCCCCTCAGTCGAACTGCCGTAGCCAGGGCTCGAAACCTCGATTTTCTCCAGCTCTGAAATCCGGTACACCTTGTTGCTGTGCAGGACGAAGATGCCGTTTTGGTGAATGATTTGGTTTTGCTCTCTGTCGAATATCCAACGCTCGTGGTAGGCGGCTCCAAGAAAGGAGAGAAAACAGATAATCAGCGGGATCGTATTCTGTCGTACCAGGATCGAGCCCTCCTGCTCGGAAGCGGTGACGATCAGGGCGATGAGTATCAGCAGCCCGATGATCAGAAGCAGCAGCTTGTACCCCAATGGTATCGTGAAGATAAGCCGCCCCCCTGGTGTTTTTTTCAATCGCAATCGAAATCCTGAAAACATCCCCTCACTCTCCCGAGGTCCTCGCCGGAGGCCCCTCCCTGTATAGCAAATCCTGTTTTGCTTGCCAAGGTTGAGAAAATCAATAATAATAAAGCCCATTATTATTGTGGAGGTTTTCACGAATGGCGGAGGCTAAAAAGAGAAAGCTGATCCAGTGGCAGCTGCCGATGAAGCGTGTTTTATTCGGACTGATACCCGCCGTCTTCGCATCCATATACTTCTTCGGCTGGAGGTCCCTGGTGATCCTGGCCATTGTCACAGTGGTCGCTTTCCTGACCGAGTTTTTCTTCCTGCTGCGCCGCAGCGAGTCTGTAACCTCGGCCGTGTTCGTGACAAGTTTCATCCTCGCCCTCTCCCTGCCGCCCACGATTCCCTACTGGATGGCCGCCCTGGGAGCCTTGGTCGGCGTACTTTTCGGAAAGATGGCCTTCGGCGGCTTCGGCAAGAATGTGTTCAATCCGGCCATGGTAGGACGGGCATTCCTCTATATCAGCTTCGGGGGCGTGATGACAGCAGGCTGGGCAAATCCCTTCACAGGATTCCCGGGCGGCTTCGCCCGCTACAGCGTAACGACTGCCGATGTCATCGGTCAGGCCACTCCCTTGGTACAGCTGGCCAAGGGCATCCAAACTTCCTGGCTGCAGCTGCTGCTCGGCAACGTGGCCGGCAGCCTGGGGGCGACCAGTGCGATTCTCATCATTGCCGGCGGGCTTTTCATAGTCTGGAAAAAAGCGGCTGCCTGGCGCATCGTTGTCGGTGGTTTGGTGGGATTCTCCGTTACTCAAACCGTTTTCTGGTTGACCGGATTGTCACCGGCGGGCAACCCTCTCTATGCCATGTTGGCGGGAAGCTTCATTTTCGGGCTGTTTTTCGTAATTACAGAGCCTGTTTCCGCCTCCCAGACCACAGATCCTGGCCGCTGGATCTACGGAATCTTCTTCGGCATCATGGTGGTGGTGATCCGCACCTTCAGCGCCTGGCCCGCCGCGGTGATGTTTGCCACGCTGCTTGCCAACATGTTCGCTCCCCTCCTTGATTACCTGATGAAACAGAATCAGAAGAAGAGGAAAGCTGCATGAGTGACAACAAAAGGGCGAATAAGCTCAGGCGCAGCCTGTTTACAATCTTTTTCATGTTCGTCGTTACCCTGGTTTTCATAGCCGTGCTTTCCCTGATATACGTGCTGACCAAGGAGAGGATTCGACTGAATGAAACCCTCGTGATCAAGAGGGCAGTGCTCTACACGGCCGGCCTGCAGGTGCCCCAGTCCGGGGTGGAGGCCGACAACCTCTATCTAGACAGGGTTCGGGAGGTCAAAGACGAGCAGGGGCAGGTCCTGTACTACGAGATCCTCGACGCTCAGAACGGAGAGCTGCTTAGCTATGTGGTTCCGGTCCTCGGTGCAGGACTGTGGGGCGAGATCGAATCGGTGGTGGGTGTGGAGAAGGACCTGAAAACCCTGACCGGCATCGAGTTCATAAAACAGAACGAGACGCCGGGCCTGGGAGGACGGATCACAGAGAGCTGGTTCAAAGAGCAGTTCCGGGGCAAGCGCTGGCCCCTGGAGGTGGTTCCCGAGGGTGAACCGGCCGACGACCGGGAGTTCCAGGCTATCACCGGCGCCACCAACACGACGAACGCGGTGCGTGGGATACTCAACGAACGACTATCCAAAGCCGAAGCGGCCATCCAGGCGGGGGAGTAGGAGAGGCGATGAAGGCGTACAAGTTCAGGCAGGTGGGCAGAGAAAATCTGGGAGTAAACAATCCCGTATTCGTACAGATACTTGGAATTTGTTCGACCCTGGCCGTGACCAACGTTCTGAAGAACACGGTGGTCATGTGCGCCGGTTTGATCTTCGTGACCGGCCTGTCCAACCTGACCGTGTCGATGCTGCGAAAATATATACCGGCACGCATCCGCATGATGGTGGAAACCCTGATCATCGCCGCCTACGTGATCATCGTGGACGTGATATTCAAGGCCTACATCCCAGACATCTCGAGACAGCTCGGTCCCTACGTGGGCTTGATCATCACCAACTGTATTATCATGGGCAGGGCCGAGGCATTTGCCCTTTCCAATCCTCCCGGGCTTTCCCTGGTCGACGGTCTGACCTCGGGATTGGGATACAGCTACGTGCTGCTGATCATAGCCTTCCTTAGAGAGCTTCTCGGCACCGGCTCGATTTGGGGATTCCGCGTGCTCGGGGAGTGGTGGACGAACTGGAATATCATGATCATGGCTCCGGGTGCCTTCTTCATGCTGGCCTTGTTCATCTGGGTGGTGAAGGGCAGCTTCATGAAAGAGAAGCAGGCAGAGGCCGGCGGCACGGCTTCCGGAGGTGCTGCGCAGGCCGCGGCAGGCGCCGCCCAAGCCAAGGGAGGCAAAGCATGAGGGAAGGATTGTTCGCTTTCGGCGTATTCTTTGCTGCGATCTTCACAAACAACATCCTGCTGACCAACTATCTCGGTATGTGCTCGTTTCTCGCCGTTTCCCGGGAGCTGAAAACCTCTGCCGGACTGGGCATGGCCGTCGTCTTCGTGATGACCTGTACCAGCGTGATCAACTGGCTCGTCTACTACTACGTGCTCGTGCCCCTGGACATCGTGTATCTGCGCTACATCGCCTTCATCATCGTGATCGCCGCCTTCGTGCAGCTGGTGGAGATGATCATCGAACGGGTTTCCGATGCCCTGTACGCCGCTTTAGGGATCTTTCTGCCCCTGATTACTGTCAACTGCGCCATTCTGGGCGCCAGCCTTTTCATGGTGATCCGCGAGTACACCTTCATGTCCGGGCTGGCCTACGGGGCGGGAAGCGGCATCGGCTGGGCCCTGGCCATCATTGCCATGGCCGGGATCCGGACCAAGCTCAACGTACGCTCCAAGGTCCCCTTCGGGCTCACGGGGGCCGGGATCACCCTGATTATCGCCGGAATCATGGCTCTGGCCTTCATGGGCTTCGCCGGAATGATTACGATCACCTAGAAACGGAGGCAGAGAGGAACCAATGCTAACGACGTTTCTGA
This sequence comes from uncultured Spirochaetaceae bacterium, assembly GCA_964390045.1. Classification (GTDB taxonomy): domain Bacteria; phylum Spirochaetota; class Spirochaetia; order SZUA-6; family DRHE01; genus CAYMGP01. The sequence continues at coordinate 57,780 of CAYMGP010000010.1, forward strand.
TTACTGTTGCAGCGATGTGCGGATTGGCGACCTTTCTGGCCGTGCTCATGGTGATCGCCGATCTGACGGTCGGCAACTACGGCGAGGTCACGATCACCATCAACGACGAGAAGAAGATGACAGTGGAGGGAGGCAAGCCTCTGCTGGGCACCCTGATGGCGGAGAAACTGTTTATACCATCGGCCTGCGGCGGCAGGGGATCCTGCGGATTCTGCAAGGTCAAGGTGGTCTCGGACATCGGCGACTACGTGGCCACCGAGCTGCCCTGGATCACCGAGGAGGAGAAGAAGGAAAACATCCGCCTCTCCTGTCAGATCAAGGTCAAAAAGGATCTGGCCATCCGGATACCGGAGGAGCTTTTCAACGTCAAGGAGTACAGAACCCGTGTGGAGCGTCTACGGGATCTGACCTACGACATCAAGGAGGTGACCCTCAAGCTGATTGGCCCGCAGGAGATCAATTTCAGGGCCGGCCAGTACATTCAGTTCCAGACACCGGAGTACGAGCTCACCTCGGAAAGCATCTACAGGGCCTACTCCTGCTCCTCCGCACCGTCGGTAAAGGATACCGTCGAGCTGGAGATCCGCCTCGTGCCCAACGGCATCTGTACAACCTATGTGCATCAGTACCTCAAGGAGGGAAACGAGGTCACGATCAACGGGCCGTACGGCGAGTTCTTTCTCCGGGATACGCAGCGAGATATCGTTTTTATAGCGGGCGGCTCGGGAATGGCTCCGATCAAGTCCATTCTTCTCACCATGGCCGAGAACGGAATCGACAGAAAGGCTACCTACTTCTTCGGCGCCCGGACCACCAAAGATCTTTTTCTCGTGGAGGAGATGCGGGAGCTGGAGAAGCAGCTGCCGAACTTCACCTTCGTACCCGCTCTCTCCGCCCCAACAGAGGAGGACAACTGGAAGGGAGAAACAGGATTGATCACCGAGGTGCTGGACCGCCACCTGAGGAGCGGGGAGAACATCGAGGCCTACCTCTGCGGCAGCCCGGGGATGATCGATGCCAGTGTCGGGGTGCTGACGAAAAACGGCATACAGGAAGAGCTGATCTATTACGACAAGTTCGCCTGAAGCGCATCAGTGGAGGTGTTGAATGAAACAGACCGTCCAGATGGACAGGATACAGGAGAAGATGCAGCCGGGTATCCTTACCCGCGACGGATATCTCGGTACCGACCGGCGCAAGCTGATCGACATCCTCATCGAGGACGACGAAGCCGTCAAGCGCCTCGACCTGACCCACCGGAGAATCGCCGAGAGAATGATCGAGCTGCGTGATGCGGGTATGCGTGGTCTCGGTGAGCTCATCTCGGTCGAGCCCCACTACGAGGTACGGGTGGACAGTGTCCGGGGAAAGCTTCCCTGCCCCTTCGGCGATCCAGGTATCTTCCCGAAGACAAACATAACGGTGCGCAACCTGAAACTCGGCCGGGAGCTGACCTTTACAGATATGCACATCCACCTGATCGGCTCCCACGGCTTTTACGAGGGCAAGGGCTCTCCGTTCCGCCTCGACCCGCCGGTCCTCGTAGAGCTGCTCGACGTGGAACCCGCGGCCGAATAATCCTACGAGGCGCTCATTCCAAACAATTTCATAGCCTCGATATGAACCTTGGGCCTGGGGTAGCCTGCCAGCTCGGGAAGAGCTACCCAGCGGCTCTCGACCCAGGGTTGTGAAACCCCGAACTGCAGAGGTTTTTTGTCCCGGAGCATCCCCAGATGACAGTGAAAGCGAATCTCGAAATGCGAGTAGCGGTGGCGGACCTCCCTGCCGGTGTCCAGGAGGATCTGTATGGACAATCCCGTCAGTCGCTCTGTCAACTCTTCACCTCGCTCGGGAAAGTTGGGCAGCTCCCACAGGCCGCCGAGAAGCCCGCCGCTGACTCGCCGAAGGAGGAGCACGGGGCAATCGAGTGCGAGCAGCAGCTTCCCGAGACGCTGCGGGGCGCCGTTGCCGTTGATCTCGCGGGGTGAGATCGAATGTTTTTCGAGTCGGGAACGCATGGACAGCGGGACGAGCACGAGCAGACTCTCCTCGCTCAGGGGCAGCGAGCGCAGCGAGCGCAGCGGCGCCTTCACGGGAAACTCCTCGACTCTGTTCTCCCTTAGGGCTGTGCAGGTGTAGGCCAGCGGACAGGCGGAACACCTGGGCACCGGCAGACATACCAGGGCGCCGAGCTCCATCCAGGCCTGATTGATCCAGCCCGGGTGAAAGCCGCTGAAGGTGCTTTCGACAAATGCTTTTGCCCTGTTTCGCAGGGCGGTACTGCCCGTCGCCGCTTCGGTCGTCAGGCGGGATACCACCCTCACCACATTACCGTCGGCCACCGCGTGCGGCTCGGCAAAAGCGATGCTCAGGACCGCGGCGGCCGTGTATTCTCCCACTCCGGGAAGCCGGCGGATCTCGCTCAGTGTGTCCGGAAAACGTCCCCCCCGCTGCTCAACGATCATCCCGGCCGCCTGCAGCAGATTTCGCGCTCTGCCGTAGTAGCCGAGGCCTTCCCAGACTTTCAGCACCTCCTGTTCGCTGGATCGAGCCAGAGTTTCGATGTCGGGGAAGATCTCGAGCCAGCGCCTGTAGTAGAGGACCGCCGTTTGGCTGCGGGTCTGCTGCAGCATGACCTCGCTGATCCAAATCCTGTAGGGATCGTGCTCCTCACGCCAGGGAAGGTTCCGTTTGTTCTTGAAGAACCAGACGAGCAGGCGGTGGCCGAGCTCCCTCCGGCTCGCCGGCTCGCCGGTAGGGGGACTGTCCTCCTCGAGCCGCGGATCACTCATTCTCGGGGATTATACGGATGTGAAGCTCCTCGAGCTGCTGCGGGTCGACCTCTGCGGGACAGTCGTCCATGAGGCTCTGCCCCAGGGTGTTTTTGGGAAAGGCAATGACCTCGCGGATCGACTGCTCGCCGGCAAGAAGCATGACCAGGCGGTCGAGCCCCGGCGCGATGCCGCCGTGGGGCGGAGGCCCGTACTTGAAAGCTTCGAGCAGAAAACCGAAACGCCGCTTTGCCTCCTCCTCGGGAAGGCCCACGATCGAGAATATTCGCTGCTGCAGCTCGGGGTCGTGCACCCTGATCGAGCCTGAGGCCAGCTCGGTGCCGTTGCAGACCAGATCGTAGAGGTCTCCCTTGACCGCTCCCGGGTCTTTTTCAAGATCCGCGATGTAGTTTTCCTGCGGCATGGTGAACATATGGTGAGAGGGGTCCCACTTGTTTTCCTCTTCATTCCATTCGAACAGGGGAAAGTCCACGATCCAGCACAGTCGAAACTGGCCCTGCCCGGCAAGGCCGAGCTCTCTGCCCAGCTGCGTGCGCACGGCTCCCAGGGAGAGGCAGGCCTTTTTCCACGGCGCCCCCACGAGAAGAATCAGGTCGCCCGGCTTCGCTCCCACGGACTCGATGACCTGCTGCTGCAGGGATTCGAAAAACCTGGAGACGCCGCCCTCTAGGCTCTCGTTGCCGACCTTCATCCAAGCCAGGCCCTTGGCGCCGTACACCTTGGCCATCTCCTCCAACTCGCCGATCTGCTTGCGGGAGTATGCGGAGCAGCCCGGTGCCACGAGGGCTTTCACCGCTCCTCCCTCTTCCAGCACTTTACGGAAGACCTGGAACTCGCCCTTTTCGGCTAGAGGAGCAAAATCCTGCAGCTCAAGCTCGAAGCGCAGGTCCGGTTTATCGGTACCGAAGCGGTTCATGGCTTCGTCGTAGGCGAAGCGGGTGAAGGGCAGGGTAATCTTAAACCCCAGGGTTTGCTCGAAGATGCTGTACATCATGCCTTCCACCACGGCAAACACGTCGTCTTTGCCGACAAAGCTCATCTCGATGTCGATCTGGGTGTGTTCGATCTGACGGTCCCCGCGGGCGTCCTCGTCCCGGAAACAGTGGGCTATCTGAAAGTATTTGTCGAATCCCGAAACCATGAGAAGCTGTTTGTAGATCTGGGGCGACTGGGGCAGGGCGTAGAACTTGTTCTTGTGCAGCCTGGAGGGTACGAGAAAATCGCGCGCTCCCTCTGGAGTCGAGCGGATCAGGGTCGGGGTTTCGATCTCGTAGAAGCCCTGATCGATCAGGTATTGCCGGGCGGCATAGGTGGCCCGGTTGCGCAGCTCGATCTTACGCTGCATGGAGAAGGAGCGCAGGTCGAGGAAACGGTACTTGAAGCGCAGCTCCTCCCTGGCGTCGCTGCGCTCGTCGATCATGAAGGGCAGGGTCTCGCAGCGCGAGAGAATCGCCATCCGCTGCACCTCTACCTCGATCTCACCGGTGGGCATTTTCGGATTCACCATGTCATCGGGCCGGGGGCGCACCACTCCCTCAACGGCGATGCAATACTCGAACTTCAGCTCGGCGGCCAGGCCTTTGATCTGCCCCGCCGCATCCGCATCGACAACAACCTGAGTCAATCCGTAGCGGTCCCTCAGGTCGACGAACACGATGCTTCCGAAATTGCGGTGCCTGTGCACCCAGCCGTTCAAGATTACTTTTTGACCTATATTGCTTTTATTTAGCTGCCCGCAATTGGCGGTTCGTTTCATCGCTTCCATGCCGATGAATCTACCTTGTATCAGGGAGAAAGACAAGACGATCAGGGTAGGCCGCAGTCGAAAGCGATCGTTGCTGGCGTTGCTGGCGTTGCCAGCGTTGCCAGCGCCGCAGAATTGCGATATGCTGGTAAGCCATCGTAATATTCCTTACTCAGTTGTGACCGAATATTACGATATGCTGGTAAGCCATCGCAATCTTCCTTTTCAATTTGTGATCGAAGATTGCGATCTGCTTGATCGCGTTCAAAGCCTATGAAGATCCCTTGGTTTGCCGCTCTGTCCGTCTTTTTCGCCCTTGCCTGTTGGCAGGGAACAGCCCAATCGACAGCGGCCGGATCGGCGGATTTGGGGCTCATGGCACCCGAATCAAAATCCGTCCCGAGGGCTCTGCGGGTGGCGGCGGTTCAGTTTTCGATTTCGGAATCTGATTTGCAGTCCCTGGCCTCGTACCGTGCTCATGTAGAATCCTTGGTTGTTCGCTGCCTGGCCTTTCAGCCGGACCTCATCGTGTTTCCCGAGTACACATCTGTTTTCCTGGCCCTGATTCCTTACCACCGGGTGATCGAGCAAGTGGAAAGCGCCGAAGAGGGAATCGCTGTCATCCGCCGGCAGGATAACCTGATCGAGGATTTTCGGGATCTTTTTCTCCTCAATTCCGGATTGGTCGAGCGCTCGATGGATCTGATTTTCGCAGAACTGGCCCGGCGATACGGGGTGGCCATCCTGGCCGGCAGTTATTTCGCCTGGGAAGAGAAAAACGGAAGAACCAGCCTAGTCAACAGGGCGGTTGTTTTCGACAGCCGCGGTGCGCCGGCCTATACCCAGGACAAGGTCTACCTGACCCCCTTCGAAGAGCAGCTTTTAGGGATTTCGGCAGGCACTGTTGAGGAGGCCGAGCCTTTCGATCTGAAGGGCTTCAAGGTGGGCGTAACGATCTGCAGAGACACGTTTTTCAGCGAATGGCAGCAGTCACTGTCTGAGAGCGAGCTGTGGATCGATATCAAGGCCAACGGCACGGATTTCAGCGAACAGGAACGAGAGCGCTTTCTCAGGGCTTTGCCGGCGCGCATCGTCGAGGGGGAGGTTCCCTACGGCCTGACGGTGTGTCTGACGGGCACATTGCTCGATCTTTGCTGGGAGGGTCCCTCCTCCCTGGTGACAGAGTACCCGACAGGAGAGATCCTCTTCCTGAGGCGGGCCTCTTCCCCTTCTGAAGAACAGCTCCTCTTTGCAGCGATCCCGCCAAAACAGGATTGACCGCAAGGCGGAGTAATGATTATTTTCTCAGTATGAGAACAATCATTATTCTTTTTGTAATATTGACGTTATCGGCCGGCTTGGTTTTTGCCAGGGGAGCCAGAGAAGCGAACCCCCAGGCAAGCGGGACGGCGGTCGCTGTCACCGAAAGGCAGCCGCTGGCCTCGGAGAGGTTGGCGGCAATCATCGCCGAGCAGGATCCGAACACATATTTGATCGACGTGCGCACCGAGGCGGAGTATCGCAGCGGTGCCATTCCTTCGGCTATCAACATCCCCTACGACGTGATCGCCGAAAACCTGCCCACCGATGACAGAGACGCGCGCATCATCGTGTACTGCCGTTCGGGCAGACGATCTTCAGTCGCGGACAACACCTTGGCAGATCTCGGTTTCACAAACGTGCTCGATTTCGGCGGAGTCGGCAACTGGGAAGGCGATCTGGAGGTAGGCAACTAGAGCGGGCTCGCAGCAGACTTCTCTTTTGCTTGTTCGATCTGCTGATTCCAGCGCAGGTGGCGAAGTGAGGCCTCGGCAATATTGGTGATGTGATCGCCGATTTTTTCGAGGTTGTCCACGAAGCTTACAAAAATCAATCCGGCGAGAATGGCACACTCCTGATTTTGTAAACGCATCACGTGGTTTTCCTTGAGACGGATCTGTAGAGCATTCAGCTCCTTCTCTGCCTGCAGGACTCGACGGGCCGCAGCGTCGTCATCGGAGAGAAGGGATCTGATGATATCATCGAGCATTGTCATTGTGTGAGCGGCGATTTGGCGTAGCTCTGCTAGCGCTTTTTCTGTCATTTCGAGCTTTTGTTCCTGCCTGCGCACGGCCAGCTCGACGATGTTCTCTGCATGATCGCTGACCCGTTCCATGTCATTGACGGAATGGACCAGCACAGGAATCATTTCCGCCTCGTTTTCATCCAGATTTCGTGCTGAAATCTCCACCAGATATTGGGTTATCTCCTTTTGCAGCAGATCCACCGCATCCTCATGTTTGGCCACCCGCTCCTCCAAAATCGGATCGTGTTTAAAGTAGCAGGAGATCGCGCTGGTAAGGGCCTGTTTGGCGATCTTGGTCATGCGGATCAGCTCCTTGACCGCCTGTTGGATGGCCAGGGTGGGAGATTCCAGCAGGTGCTTTTCCAGATACATGGGCGTCAGCTCCGGAGTATCCTTCCTCTTGCGGGTCAGCTTCACGGCTGCTTTCTCCAACAGGTTGACCATTGGCAGGAATATAAAGCAGGAGTTGACCACGTTGAATACCGAATGGGCAAGGGCGATGTGGAACATGATGTTCTGCTGGGTTACGGGACCGGGAATGAAGGCGTCGATCATCTTTCCGTACCATCCAAGATAGGCTGGAACCGCCATATAGCAAACACCGAAGATATTGAGCAGGGCGTGGGAGCGCGCTGTTCGGCGAGCATTGAGGTTTGTGCCGAGGGCGGCCAACTCGGCGGTGATGGTAGTGCCGATGTTCTCCCCAAGTATTATCGGAATGGCTGTCTGGAAATCTATCAGGCCGGAAAAGGCCAGAATCTGTAAAAGAGCAATCGTGGCCGAGGAGCTTTGCAGGACAATGGTCACCAGCATACCGAGCAGGATTCCGAGCCCGGGATACGAACCGAAACGGACCAGGAAATCTCTGAGAAGCTCTCGTTCCTGAAGCGGAGCAAAGGCATCTTTTATGAAGCCCAGCCCGACAAAAAGTAACCCGAAGCCGAGCACAAGCTGCCCCCATCTGCGGGTTTTTTGGGTCTTTCCCAGCAAAGTCAAGAAAAAACCGATCCCGATTGCCGGTAGAGCGTAACGGGTAATCTTGAACACCGCCAGGAAGGATACCAGCCAGGCAGTAAGGGTAGTGCCGATATTTGCTCCCAAAACTATGGATATTGCCTGCCTCAACGTGAGCAGCCCCGCGTTGACGAACCCGACAGTCATGACAGTGGTCGCGCTGGAACTCTGTACTAGGACCGTGACAAAGGTGCCTATAAGCAACCCGAAAATCGGTCTCCTGGTGATTATATCGAGGGTCCTCCTGAAGCTGTCCCCGGCAACCTTGCGCAGGGCATCGGACATGGTTCTCATGCCGAGAAAGAACAGTCCGAGACCGCCGACCAGGCTGAAAAGAATTTCGATTGTCACACCCCCCCCCTCAAATACGAAGTACGAGATTACTATGTTGGCTATTTTTAACGTACTATAGCAGGAACTTCTCTGCAATCCAACTCCCCCGACAACGAGAGAGCGAGAAGCAAGCGGCTACTCCCTGTTTTTTATCTGTTCTGCGAACCTCTCGCCAAACGCCTCGGCTTTCTCAATGTCCTCTTTTGTCGGACTGCCGTTGAACTCGAGGGAATCTGTCAGCTCCCACTTCATTGGTTCGATCACCTGTTTGATGTTGCGCAGCGCCCCGCCGCTCCAGCCGAAGCTTCCGAACATGGCCGCTTTTTTATTGATAATACGCTTGATCGCCGCGTGATTGAGAACATCGAGCACAGGCGGAAACAGAGCGCCCTCGTAGGTAGGCGCACCGATCATCACGCCCCGGTTGGCCCAAAGGGAGGGCAGGATATAACTCACATGGGTGCGCGCCGTGTCGAAGATCTGCAGCGGCACTCCCGTCTTGTTGATTCCCTGAGCCACCACATCCATAACCCGCTCCGTGTTGCCGTACATCGAGCCGTAGATCAGGGTGATTCCCGGTTCGCTGGCGCCCGACGCGTATTCGGCCCATTTCTTGTACAGCTCGATGATTCGCCCAGGATTCTTTCGCCAGATCAAACCGTGGGAAGGGGCTATAATACTGACCTCGATACCTCCCAGCTTGCCTATGGCATTGAGCGTTGGCTTGCTGAACTTGGCCACGATGTTGACGTAGTAGCGCAGGGACTCCTTCTCGTAGAAGGGCAGGTTCTTACATTCGTCGTCGAAGATCGTTCCCTGCAAGGCTCCGTAGCCGCCGAAGCCGTCGCAGGAAAACAGGATTTTCTCTTGCTCGTCGTAGGTCATCATGGTTTCCGGCCAGTGAACGAAGGGGGTGTGGAAGAAACGCAGCTTACGGCTGCCGAGATCGAGCTCTTCGCCGTCCTCTACGACCTGGAAGTTCTCCGTTACCCCGTAAAAATTGGCCAGCATCTCCTTCATCTTGGGCGTTCCAAGAATCGTGGCCTTGGGATTGATCTTTCGAATCGTCTTGATAACCCCCGAGTGATCCGGCTCCAAATGGTTCATCACGATATAGTCGAGATCTTCGATAGGAACACGGTCCTGAACCTGGGAAATAAATTCATCGGTTTTCAGAGCTTTGGAGAGGTCGACAAGCACTTTTTTCTTATCAACGATGAGGTAGGAGTTGTAGGAAACCCCCTCCTCTGAAATCGGCCAGATGCCTTCAAACAGGTCTGTGGTCCTGTCATTGACACCGATCCAGTAGATGTTTTTTTTGATCTCTACGGCAGGCATAGTGTCCTCCTCCTCTTTATTCTTGTTTTAATATGATACGAGCGGGATTTACAGGCAAGGCATTTTCTAAGGCATTTGCGCCGGGTGGGCTGCGGCCCGGCGGCACTTGCCAAAGAACGTTGTTTGCCCCTATCGTTTAGCGATGGCTGCCGAACAGCTTCCCTTTACCCGATCGAAAGCGGGCCTGAAGCTCCACGTCAAGGTGATTCCTAAAGCGGGAAAAAACGCGATCGCGGGCCTGCGCAACGGCGAGCTGGTCGTACGCATCCAGGCTCCTGCTCTGAAGGGAGAGGCCAACAAACAGCTGGTCAAGTATCTTGCCAAGGTGCTGGCCGTCCCGAAATCCCAGGTCGAGATCGACTCGGGCGCTACATCGAGGCACAAGACGCTCCTCCTTCCTCTACAGGCAGAAGCGGTTCTGGAGCGGCTGCTTTGACGAATCTGAACGATTTTTTGAAAAGGACGAAGGAGAAAATCACACGCCCGGATTCTGAGGATCCGCTTACCGTTGTAATGGGAGGTCCGGCGGCGGATCCGGATTCCCTGTTCGGATCCCTGGCCTACGCCTGTCTCCTTGGTGCCGAGACGGCATCGAAGAGCCTCGTCATCGCACTGGTGCCGATTCCCCGCAGCGACCTGGGGCTGCGGCCCGAAATCCTTTTTCTTCTGCAAAGATGCGGAGTGGATGCCGGCGACCTGCTGTTTGCCGATGACCTCGACCTGGTTGAGGTCGCCCGGACCGGTCGCCCGCGGCTCGTCCTCGTGGACACCCAGGGCCGGGAGCTGGAACCGTGCCTGCGCGAATGTGTGGTCGAGGTGATCGATCATCATAAAGCGGAGATCCCGGGCGAACGCCTGGAACGCTTCACCGTGGAACAGGTGGGATCCGCCTGTACCCTGGTCGGCGAACAGATACTGAGGCGCAAGCCGGAAATACTGGATCGGGAGCTGGCAACATTGCTGCTGGCAGCGCTGCTGCTCGATACGGCCAATCTCGATCCGCGGGCCGGAAGGGTTACGGCCAGGGACGGAGCGCTGGCCGCTTCCCTGACCGAGATTTCAGGTACGCAGCCGGCCAGGCTCTACTCCGAAACAGTCGCCGTGCAGCAAGCGCTGCCCGGTCTGGGATTCTCAGAGCTGCTTTACAGAGACTTCAAGCAGGGACAGGCGGGCAAAGTCCGTTACGGGCTGAGCAGCATTCCCTTCCTGTTGGACGGTCTGCGGGAGAGGGAGGAGCATTTGGGGGAAACGATCGTAAAATTCCTCGCCGGGCAGCGCCTCGATCTGCTGCTCGTCCTGCTGTATCGGCGGGGAGCGGGCTTTCGTCGCCAGCTGATAGCCTGCGCCGGAAAACCGGGCCTGCTGAGGTCCCTCGTTGCTTTCCTGCAGGGAAAATCAGCCCCGCGGGCGTCGTCGCCTGTGCCGGGAAAATCCCAGCCAAGCCTGGATCTCGGCCTCCGCGAGCTTCCTCTTGCCTCGGCAATCCCTCGCAGCCAAGCCTCGCCCTCTGCGCAGGCCGCCGATATGGCTTTTTTCGAGCAGAGCGCCGTCGGGATTTCGAGAAAGGATATCGAGCCCGAGCTGCGGATGTTTCTGGAGTCCGTATGAGCTCCAACACGCGTTCCGCCTGGCCGTATATCGTCGATCCTACCGGCGATCCTGTGTTCCCGGACGATCTGAAGCCGGATGAGACGGGATTGGTCGCCGTCGGCGGTAATCTTTCCGAACGTGTCGTTGTCGAGGCGTACAGCAAAGGGCTTTTCCCCTGGTTCAACGGACCGCCTCTGATGTGGTTCTCCCCCGATCCGCGACCCGTCCTCTTTCCAGCCTCACTGCATGTTTCCAAGCGGCTGGGGAGGGTTTTGCGGCAGAGGCGCTTTGAAGTTCGCTTCGACGAGGATTTCGAGAAGGTCGTGTTTCTCTGCGCCACCGTGCCTCGGGGGAATCAGGAGGGCAGCTGGATCGACAGGAGCTTCTTCGAAGCCTACACTCTGCTGCACCGCGAAAAGCACATCACGCACTGTGTTTCCGTGTACCGGCAGGGCAGGTTGTGCGGCGGTCTGTACGGGCTTTCTTTAGGCGGGATTTTTTTCGGCGAGTCGATGTTCAGTCTCCAGTCCGATGCATCCAAGGCGGCGCTGGTCGCCCTCTGCCGCTGGCTGCAGCGAAGGGATTTTCTGATGATCGATTGCCCGCCAAGCCTGGGCCTGCTGACGGTCAATGCCTTAGCTGCTG
>CAYMGP010000011.1:0-42430 GCA_964390045.1 uncultured Spirochaetaceae bacterium
GGGCTCGTATGGAGGAGAAGGGCAAACCGATCTATCCGAACGTGGATTTCTTCTCCGGAGCGGTGTACGACCTGCTCGGTATACCGAAGATACTGTTCACGCCGATCTTCGCCGTAGCCCGGGTGGCCGGCTGGCTGGCCCATATCCTGGAGCAGCGCCAGGACAACCGCCTCTACAGACCCAAGAGTCTGTACAGCGGCTCCGGGCCCCGGAAGTACGTACCGATTGCCGCCCGCTGAGCCCGCGGCGCAAGATCCAGAAATTTACTGTCTCTTTTTCACAGCCAGGTACAATTTGTTCTGTTTTCGCACCAACTCCTCAAACGATATGAGAGGACGGCTCACCGCTTCGAGGAACTCTTGAGACATCTTGCCCTGCTCGATCAGCTGCCGGCCCGCTTTTCCGGCCGCTTCCAGTACTTCTCTGCCTTGCTCGGTAACTTCCCCTTGATGTTTCATCATAAAGGCATGGGGCCGCAGCAGGGCCCCTGCGAACTCGACGTTCACATCTTCTGTCAGTTCCCGGACGATACGGACCAATGTGTCGGTATTTCCTTTTTCCCACCAGCCGCCGGTGGCCAGCAGAACGATTTTTCCTATTTTCACGTCTTCATGAAACCTGGCGCGGGTCCTGCCCGCACGAATCTCGAGGATCGGTTCGGTCAGGGGGCAGAGCCTGTTGACGAAAATCTGCATCTTCCCCGGCAAAGGTATGTACATAGGAATGGCCAGAACCAGGATGTCCGCGTCTCGCAGCTTCGGGTAGAGAGATTGCATATCGTCCTTTATGTGACACTGGCCGGGCTTTTTGAACCAACAGTAAAGCTCGGCCGTGCAGGGCTTTATCTCGAGCCGCTGACTGCAGATCCGCTCGCACTCGGCTCCGCCGTCCTGCATTCCCTCGAGGAAAGAACTCAGCAGCACCTCGGTGTGGCCTTTCCCCATCCTGGCACTCCCGTTGATAGCCAACACTTTCGTCTTCATGTCACCCCCCATTTATACTGTTTTGTACCATAGTTTAGTACGGGTCGAGCACCCCTTGCAAATCGCAAACTCGCATCAATGGTTGCCTATTTCGCTTGAAAATGAGCGGAGAAGGCCTGACCATGGTTTAATGTCTTGATCAAACTCCTAGTCATGGGTCAGCTTTTCTGCAATTTTGAGAATCCGGGATGCATCCTCCTCTGAGGATGCTTCGACAACGAGATACAATCCTTTCGAGGAGAGCTCCGCCATCAGACCCTCAAGCCATTTGGGCTCGATTTTTATAAGCAATCCTTTTCCCGCAGCCTGGATTTTCTGCAATTCCGGGATGTATGCCAAGGGAGGGGGCTGTCCGGCCACGCAGGTCCATTGGATCATTTGTAGATGTTCCAAAGATAGGATCTTGTCCAGGTGCTTTATTTGATCGACGCCGTCAAGATGGTAGAGAGGATAATCGAGCAATTTTGACTGGTTCTCCAATTCAGGCATAACAAACTCAAAAAAATGTTCCGGGGAAATCATTACGGATAAATCACATTGTAGCTGACAGTGAAATCCGGGAGCCCACGTGTGCAGCCAGCCTATCGTGCAACCTCCACGGTTGTTTTTTTTCACGATCTTTTTAACTTCATGATTCGTCTTCAACCAAACCTTCTGAATTATTTCCAGAGCTTCCTTAACATCCTCCCTGGCCAGGATCAGATCCACCAGCAGATTCTCGCTACCGCGCAGATGGGCAAGGGCGTCCATATTCCCGCTGATATCCGGCATTGATACAAAGTACCTTTCGCGGCTCTCCTGGACGAGGTAACGGGCCAGGTTGAGTGTTTTACTGTACAAGGATTCTCCCGGCTCGAACTGCAACTCGTCCATCCTCCAATCGCTGATTATCGGATCAAACCAGACGGTTCTGTTATCCAGATGGTAGTGCACGTTTTTGAAAAAACCTGCGTGGCCGGAGGCCCCAAGATTCAAAAAAATCTGAGGAAACGCGTCACCCCCGAAATAGGTATGATTGAATCGATTCAGGTTCCGCCTTAGAACGAACTCTCCGTCGAACCAATACTTCTCCTGCGATTCAGGATCATCGGGAAATGGCTCTTGCTCGTAATAGTGGGAATCCCGGGGGGCAAAGACGGCGATACAACAGCGGTCAATGATTTCTCTTTTCCACAACGCTTCGAAACGCTTTTTTAATCGCGCCCAGTTTTTAAAACAGTCCATGGTCGATCCGACGAGGTAGATACGCTTTCACCCCTTGATTGCTCCGGCGACGAGCCCTTCGATCAGTCTCTCTCGAGTGACGGCGTAAAAAACGAGGAGGGGAATCATCGAAAGAATGAGGGCGGCCATCAGGGTCGGGACGTTCGATCCAAACTCGCCCTGAAAATTCCATAGAGCCAGGGTTAGCGGTCTTTTTGACTCGGCACTTATCAACACGAGAGGGAAAATAAAATCGTTCCAAAGGATTACCGAATTGTAGATTCCAACCGCGGTCAACGCCGGTCTGGAGATCGGCAGCACTATGTGCCAATAGTTTTGCCACCTGGTAGAGCCGTCCATATAGGCGGCCTCTTCCAGGCTTCGCGGTATTCCTCCCATGAACGAGACCAAAATGAATACGGTGATAGGCATGTTGAAGGCGATGTAAGGTCCAATCAAAGCCCATAGAGAGTCGTACATTCCTAAGCGTCTCGTGATGATATAGATGGGAATGAGAGTGATATGAACCGGGATCGTCATCCCGCCGACGAAGAGGTAGTAAAATAAAGTGCGGAATTTGAATTTCAGTCTCGACAGTCCGAATGCGGCGGAGCTGCCGGCGAAAAGCAGTAGGGCTAGGGAGATGCTTACCACGAATGTTGAATTGAACAGGAAACGCGGAAAATTGTTACTCCAAACTGCGAGATAGTTAACCAGGGAGAAATCCTTTGGAAGCATCCAGACATTCCCCGAATAGAACTCCATCAGGCGTTTGAAAGAGTTGAGTATCAAAAAAAGGAAAGGATAAAGGGCAAACAGCAGCCAGAGGAGTGCCAGTGTATATATGATAAACCTCGAGAAAAAAACGGGATCTCTGGGATGTGTTTTACGCATACGAAAGTGCCTTTTTCCGTCCGATTCTGAGGACGAGAATCGTCAGCACAAACGAGATGAAGAATATAGATACAGCCACCGTGCTTCCATAGCCCATGCGAAAGGATGTGAAAGCCTGCTTGTACATGTAGGTCGCCATCAGCTCACTGGCATGGTTCGGTCCCCCTTCCGTCATAACGAAGATGAGAGCGAAGTATTTTAAAGAACCGGTGAGTGACAAAATAGCTGCCGTTTTTATCGTGTTGGACAACAGCGGTATCGTTATGGAGAAAAACGCCTGTATTTTAGAGGCACCGTCAATGTAAGCAGCTTCCATGAAATCTGGAGGTATTCCCGACAAGGCGGCGGCGAATATAACCATATAAAAGGGAATGTATTGCCAACAAATGGCCACGATCACGGCTCCAAGGGCAAGGCGGGGCTCGCCCAGCCATCCCCGGGTCAAGCTCTCCAAACCAAGGCCGGAGAGAAGGGAGTTCAGCAGCCCGTAGTTAGGCTCGTAAATAAAGTTCCAGGTCATTCCGATGGCCACAGCAGAGAGCATCATCGGAATGAAATAGAGAAGTTTAAACAGCTTGTTTCCTTTGAGTTTCGAGGAAACCAGTACTGCCAACAGCAGCGCAATGGGTAGTTGGATCAGTATAGAGGCGACAACCAGAATAATATTGTTTAAAAGACTTTTCCAGAACACCGGATCATCGAACAACCCTGTCCAATTATTAAAACCCAGATAACGCATTTCCGCAGAGATTCCATTCCAATCGAAGAAGCTATAATACGCCGACGTCGGGATAGGAATTATGAAGTAAAATAGATAGACGGCAAGTGCCGGAAGAACGAACAGAAAAGCATAAAAAAAATCAAATCTTTTTTTCATAGGAAAAGCTCCGTCGAACAGCTCCCGCATCAGAATATCAACTTTGCAGTCCATGGAAAAGCAAAAAAAGGGACTGCCCAACTTATCGGACAGCCCCATATGTGGCAAGCTAATAGCTGCTGTTTTACATTTCCTTAAGAACTGCCTCCTCGTGTTCCCGGGCTACCTGCTCCGGAGTCTTTGCCAGGCCGAACAACGCTTGAACGAGGTCTTTATGCTTCTCTCCCAAAGCCGGGGAGAGGAACTGATCGTAGTACAGCTGTACATGTCCCGCTTCCCCGAATTTTTCTGCAATTTTCTGCAATAGAGGATCGGAAAGATATTTTGCCGAGCCTTTCACAGGCGGAACATAGCCCACTTCAGAGGCCAGGAACTGGATCCAGGATTCATCCATAACGTAATCTCTCAGGAACGTTAGAGCCACTGCTTTGTCTTTACAGGTCGAGGCCACCGAGAAGTAGTTCTGACCGGGGCTCCCGATCAGATTGCTTGGATCTCCTTTGCCGCCTTCCACAGCGGGGAAGGAGAAGAAATCCAGTTGATCCGCTATTTCGGGAGCGTCTTTCTTGGCTCCGCCGATGAACCAGGTTCCCATTAGGATCATTCCTGCCTTTCCCGTATAGATGGGTATTTTCGACTGACCGGCGCCGTAATCCAGACCGTTGAATCCTTTAATGAAATAACCGCTGCGTACAAGCTGCTGGAGGACTTCTCCCGCTCGAATGTAGGCAGGATCTTCGAAGGTCCGGCCGTGCTTTCTGTACAAAGCATCCAGGAACAGATCCGCACCACCGATGCGATCCGCCAGGTACATGTAGTAGAAAGAACCGGGCCACTTGGGTTTGTTGGCCAAAGAAATCGGTGCCAGGCCGCTGTTTTTCAGAGTGTCACAAACCCTGACAAACTCCTTTTGGGTTTTCGGGATCGCCAGGCCGTATTTTCCCAGTACATCCTTGCGATACCAGAAGAAAACACCTGTCAATCCCAAAAAAGGCGAGCCATAGGTGCGTCCGTCAAAAGTAGCCGGATCGAAGGCGCCGGGAATGTAGGTTTCCAACAGACTGCTTTTGATTTCGTCGATCGGATGCACCATACCGGAGTCTACGTACTCTTTTAGAACCCCACCGGCCCAGTTTTGGAAAATATCCGGGGGAGTGCCCCCTCCCATGGCCACTTTCAACTTTGTCTTGTAGGCGTCTACTTGAAAGTGGGACACTTCCACGTTCACGTTTGGATTGTCCTTCATGAACTCTTGTATGGCGGTATCCACTTTGTCCCCCATCTTGGTGAGGGTTTGGCCGTCCCAGAGAACAAGGTTGACCTGTTCCGCTTGCGGCTCTTCCTCTGTTTGTCCTACAGCAAGGACAAACAAAGCCGCACAGAGCAAGAAGCACATACTCAGGTAGTACACTTTTTGTTTCATCATTCTTCTCCTTTATTTTTTCAATAAATTTATTTTAGAATGACATATATGGTTTGTCAAATTTTGTATAAGCTTTATTGAATCTACTGTGCGGTTATGATAAATGCAAAAAAGCCGTTGGGACCGATGCCACTGAAGAAAGGAAAACGGGAATGTTTAGCCTCGATGGTCGTGTCGCTTTGATCACCGGATCCTCCACCGGGATCGGTCAATGCACTGCCGTTACTCTGGCCGAGGCCGGAGCCCGGGTGGCGATTTCAGACAAGCCGGGAGTAAGCTTGGCCGAAACGGAAGAGATGTGCAGGCTGCATTGCGAGGAAGTGTTTTCTTTCGCAATGGATGTACGGGATCTGGACCAGGTCCGAAAGGGTGTGCAAGCGGTGGAAGAAGCATGGCAGCGCATCGATATCCTGGTGAACAACGCCGGGATCAATCATCCCTCGCCGGGGATTGAAGTCGAACAGGAGAACTGGGACGATCACTTTGATACGAACGTTCGCGGCGGTTTTTTCTGTGCCCAAGCTGCAGCCAAAGGGATGATAAGCCGCAAATTCGGGCGGATTATATTCATCTCCAGCCAATCGGGATTGATTGGAATCCCGGGACAGCCTGTGTACTGTGCCAGCAAAGGCGCTCTGATAAATCTGGTTCGCTCCCTGGGAGTGGAATGGGCAAAACACGGTATTACGGTGAACTCTGTTGCCCCTACCTTTATCGATACAAACCTCACCCACGAGAGGCTGCAAGATCCCGAGTTTTTGAAATTCGTGTTGGCAAAAATCCCTTCTGGGAAATTGGCCACTCGAGAAGATGTGGCCTACGCTGTTGTTTATTTGGCCAGTGAGGAAGCGGGTATGGTAAACTGCGTCAACCTGTCGGTTGACGGCGGCTGGACCGCCTGGTAGTCGTTCTCAGCTTTGAAGTGGTGAGTATCGCTCGATTCGCACCCGAGCCGTGATCTCGTGCGCCAACATACGTTCTACGTGACACTGCCGGGCACAGACTTCTCCAACCTCCACGCTGGCTTTCGCATTCATTCTTTGGAAGGTCACGGTCTTGAGGAACTTACCCACCCAGACACCACCTGTATACCGGGCCGCCCGGCTGGTCGGCAGGATGTGGTTGGTTCCGATTGCTTTGTCTCCGTAGGCCACGGTGGTCTGTTCACCGATAAACAGGGAGCCGTAATTCTGCAACCTGTTGAAGTAGAAATCCGTATCTGTGACGTGGAGCTCGAGATGTTCCGGGGCATACTCATCGCTGATTTCCACAGCTTCCGCCGGATTGTCGGCAACGACCATCCGGCCGTTGTTTGTCCAGGATACTGAAGCTATATCCTTTGTTGGCAGATCTTCCAACTGTTTCTTTAGCTCAGTCTGGCACTTGCGTGCGAAGCCGTCACTGAGACATACGAGTAGTTGACCGCTGTTGGGGTCGTGCTCAGCCTGCCCCAAAAGGTCGCAGGCAACCAGAAACGGATCCGCCTCATCATCCGCGATTATTGCGATTTCCGTAGGGCCCGCTAAAAGATCGATTCCGCATTTACCAAACAGCTGGCGTTTGGCTTCGGCGACGAACTTATTGCCCGCGCCGCAAAGAATGTCCACAGGTGAAACCAATCCCATGCCAAACGCCATCAAGGCGAAGGCCTGCACTCCTCCCAGCACGAAAATACGGTCCGCTCCCGCTTTTTTTACGGCGTTGATCGTTGCCGGATAGTAACCCTGTCCTTTTACGGGCGGTGTACAGGCCACTACGGTCTTTACTCCCGCAACCTTTGCCGGAATAATGCTCATTTGAGCGGAGCCGAACATCGGGTACCGGCCGCCGGGAATGTAACTGCCCACAGAGTGTACCGGTATGTGTTTATGTCCCAGTACAACTCCAGGACGGATTTCCACTTCCAGAGCTTGCAGCGTTGCCAGCTGTTCCTCGGCGAATTTTCGTACGTTTCCCTGGCAGAAGTCCGTGTCTTTTATCAACTGCTCGTCGCATCTGGAGACAGCTTCCGCTATCTGGCCCTCGGAAAGCTCGAAATCAGAGGGGTCCCAATCGTCGAATTTCTTGCTGTACTCCCGAACCGCGTCGACGCCTCTTTTCTCCAGGGTCCGAAGCATCTCCGCCACATATATGGCCGTTTCTCTGTCTTCTTCGAAGAGTCTGTGTCTCCCTTTTTTTATGATCTTCATGCTGAATCTCCTTTCCGGGCCTCAGTCTTTCTTTCTGCCGATGGTACCTGGTTATCAGTGCTCAATACGCCAGCTCTGTAGTTTCGCCCCTGATCCGGAAACAGGCGGAAACAGGCATTTTCCCAGTGAGCTTTCGGCTCCGCGGATCGGGCTGGCAGCCGCCCAGGTATACCCGACAACTCCCCGGTTCTAGGATACATCTTCCCCGATTATTTATTACGGCCATCTGCCTCGGCGCAAGGGTGAATGACACCTCATGCTTCTCCCCTGGTGCGAGGCCGATACGGGTAAACGCCTTCAGCTCCCAGCGGGGAAGGGGAACGCTGGTCTGCAAATGGCTTAGATACAATTGCACGACTTCATCGCCGGGCAGCGAGCCTGTGTTTTGCACTTCGCCTGTCACGACGATCGATTCTCCCGCTTCGATGAGCTCGGCGGACAGTGCCAGGTTGCTATAGCGGAAGGATGTATAGCTCAGTCCATAAGCGAAGGGATACAAGGGTTCCTCTTCCATATAACGATAGGTACGGCCTTTCATCGAGTAATCCGTGAAGGGTGGAAGTTGATCGAGGGATTTGACGAAGGTAACGGGAAGCCTTCCCGCGGGATTGTAGTAGCCAAAGAGAACGTCAGCGATCGCTCCTCCCCCTTCTTCGCCCGGATACCAGGCGGCCAGGATCGCCGGAACATGCTCCTGAGCCCAGTTGACTGCCAAGGGGCTGCCGCTCAGAAGAACCAACACCACCGGCTTGCCCACTGCGTATACCTTTTCAAGCAGCTCCTGTTGCACGGCGGGAAGATCGATATTGAGGCGGTCCCCCTTCCATTCCGAAATAGCGGCTGATCCTTCTTCTCCTTCTATCTGAGCGTTTAAGCCCAGGCACATGATCACCACGTCGGCTCGCTGAGCCGCAGCCAGAGCTTCGCTAAAATCATCCCTGCCGCCGTATCCCCAATGGTTTCTCGGCTTATAAATCCAGTCACAACCCTTGGCGTACAGCACCTTTGTCCGCGGGGACACCCTCGAGCGCATTCCATCGAGGATGGTGACGTATCTGGACGGAAATCCGTTGTAGTTGCCGAGCAATACCCCTCGGTCGTCCCCGTTGGGGCCGATCACGGCGACAATGGACGTATCCTTGGCCAACGGCAACAAACCATTCGTGTTTTTCAACAGCACGATTGACTGCTGGGCGGCAGTCAAAGCCAGAGCTCGATGCTCCGGGGCGTCGTTTGTCGAATAGTCAATTTGGGCGTAAGGAACACACTCGGGCGGATCGAACATTCCCAGGCGAAATCTTGCCTCGAAGAGCCGTCGCACCGCTTGATCGATTGCTGCCTCCTCTATCAGGTTTTGCTCCACTGCTTTATTCAAGCTTTCATAAGTTTTTCCGCAGTTCAGGTCACAGCCATTATTGACGGCCAAAGCCGCCGACTGCTCCGCTGTGCCGGTTACCGTGTGGTGCCTGTGGATATCGAAGATAGCCCCGCAGTCCGAGACAATGTAGCCTTCGAATCCCCACTCCTCCCGCAGGATCTCTTGCAGCAGTGTCTGACTGGCACAGCAGGGCTCACCATTGGTTCGATTGTAGGCGCCCATGATCGATGCGGCTTTGCCTTCCTGGACGCATCTCTTGAAGGCGGGTAGATACGTTTCGCGCAGATCCTTTTTACTCACCACCGCATCGAAATGATGTCGCAGGGCTTCGGGACCGCTGTGCACGGCATAGTGCTTGGGTGTGGCAACCACCTTGAGATACTTAGGATGGTCTCCCTGTAGTCCGCGGACAAAAGCCACGCCCATTTCCCCCGCCATATGGGGATCCTCCCCATAGGTTTCCTGGCCCCTTCCCCAGCGAGGATCGCGGAAAATGTTCACATTTGGAGACCAGAAGGTCAGCCCTTTGGATATTCCCCGGTCACCAAGCCGGCTGAACTCGTGGTGCTTTGCCCTGGCCTCATCCGAGATTACTACCGCAATCCTGAAGACCAGATCGGAATTGAAAGTGGCAGCCATAGCGATGGCTTGGGGAAACACCGTCGCGATACCGGCCCTGCCCACTCCGTGAAGACACTCGTTCCACCAGTTGTGTTCCGGTATCCCCAATCTCGGGATGGCAGGCGAGGCGTACATCATTTGGGAGATCTTTTCCTGCAGGGTCATTCTTGAGATAAGATCCTCCGCTCTTTGGGCCGGGGACAGTTCGGCGTTCAGGTAGGGAAGTTTGTGTTTTGGCTTGGCTTTTTTATTTTGCATAGGTTCAGCTCTGCTACTCTGATCTCATTATCTGTGCAGAAATACGGGCCTGTCAATGGAGGGGGCCGGCGATCATTAAAGTGCCGCTTCGATGAGTTCGTTGGTCGGTGGTCAGTCCCTATGGTTGCGAGCAGCGGAGATCTTGTGCATAATCCCTTTGAGGAGGAGAGCATGCACTATGTCAGTGTAATCGGCAGCGGAAACGTGGGTGCGAACACTGCCTTCTTTATTGCGGAAAAAGGGATCACCGACGTGGCGCTGTACGACATTCGTGAAGGTTTGGCCGCGGGAAAAGGCCTGGATATGATGGAGGCGGCTCCGGTGCGCAGGTATCGCAGCCGCATCCGGGCAGCCGATTCCCTCGACGTGGTCGCGGATGCGGAGATGGTGATCCTGGCCGCCGGACACGTACGCAAGCCGGGCATGAAGCGGGAAGAGCTTTTCGGTGAAAACAAAAAGATCGCCGAGCAGCTGGCACCTGAAATCGCAAAACGGGCGCCTCGCGCAAAAGTGATAATAGCCACCGAGCCTGTGGATATGATCACCGCCGAGTTCGTGCATCTTTCCGGAATGGACCGCAGCCAGGTCATGGGTGTGGGCGGATGCCTCGATGTTACACGTCTGCGTTACTTCGCCTCCCGAAAGCTTGGGTTGTCTGCGGAGAACATCAGCGTCATGGTGATCGGCCGGCACGCGGATGCGATGATCGTGCTGCCCCGCTACTGCAGCGTCTCCGGGCTGCCCCTCGAAGCGCTGCTCTCTGCCGAGCAGCTGAAGGACATTATCGAGGAAACCCGTCACGCCGGAGGATTGATCGTCAGCATGGCCCAGAGAGCCAACGCCTTCTACGCTCCTTCGGCGGCCGTGGCGGACCTCGTCGATACGGTCCATATGGACCTCAAACGGGTGATGTCGGTATCCCTGATGTTTCAGGGAGAATACGGGATCAGCGGCGTTGCCATGAGCCTGCCCGCAGTGATCGGGCGTGAAGGGATCCAGCGGGTGCTGACCCCGCGGATCACAGCAGAGCAGCAGAAGCTGCTGGAAAGCTCTGCTCAAGAGCTAAAAAACATCATGGGAGGTGGCAGATGAGCAGAGTCGCTGTAATTGGCAGCGGGAATGTGGGGGCTACGGCGGTCTACTACATCGCCGAGAAGAACATGGCCGATGTGGTCATGGTGGATGTGGTAGAGGGGCTGCCGGAGAGCAAGTCTCTCGACTTTCAGCATACCGCCCCACTGAGGGATTATCACGTGAGCATCACAGGTACCACGGACTACTGGGCGATCGCCGGAGCGGATGTGGTCGTGCTGACAGCCGGTGTGGCCAGAAAACCGGGAATGGACAGGATGGATCTGCTCAAGACCAACGTGAATATTGCCAAAAAGGCCAGTCAGGCCATCGCTACCTACGCTCCCGAGGCTGTGGTCATCGTGGTAACCAATCCTCTCGATGTGATCTGCATGGTGGTGCTCAGGGAAACAGGCTTCGCTTTGAAGAAGGTGCTGGGTCAGGCCGGAGTGCTGGACGGAACCCGTTTCTGCTACTTCATCGCCGAGGCCCTCGATGTCTGGCCGGGGGATGTCATGGCCATGGTGCTGGGTGGACACGGGGACAGCATGGTTCCTCTGAAGCGCTACACATCGGTGGGCGGAATACCTGTAACCGAGCTTCTCGAAGACGAGGCCATCGAGAAGCTTGTCGAGCGTACCCGCAAGGGAGGCGGCGAGATCGTCAGTTACCTGAAGACGGGCAGCGCCTACTACGCACCGGGAGCCTCGACGGCCAAGATGGTCGAAGCCGTGATCAAGGACGAGAAGCGGCTGCTGGCCGCCTCGGTTTTCCTGAGAGGGGAGTACGGGTACCGTGACATCTTTCTCGGCGTTCCCACGGTTATAGGTCGAGGCGGCGCAGAGAAGGTCGTGGAGATCGAGCTGGAAGAAGAAGAGATCACCGCCCTGGATCGCTCCGCCGCCGCAGTCCGGGAGGGTGTGGAGCTGCTGGAAAGCTTCTACAGCCCGGGGTGAAAAATTATTTGGAGCTGATATTGTGAGCAATGAAACGTCAGGGGCCGATCGCAGCGAGGAGCTGAAGAAGGCCAACAAGCCGCAGATAGAGTCGTTGAAGCTGCACAGATTCTTCCGCGGGAAGATGGAAACGGTCCTTCGTTGTCCCGTGCGCGATTTCGATGATTTTTCCTACTGGTACAGTCCCGGAGTTGCCGCTCCCTGCCGCAAAATCGAGCAGGATCCGGAGCTGGTCTACGAGTATACGAGCAAATGGAACACGATCGCGGTGATCAGCGACGGTTCCCGGGTGCTGGGCCTGGGGGACATCGGGCCGAAAGCGGGCCTTCCCGTGATGGAGGGCAAGGCTCTGCTGTTCAAGTACCTCGGAGGGGTGGACTGCGTCCCTATTACTCTCGACACTCACGATGCGGATGAGATCATCCGCACGGTTTTGCTGCTGCAGCCCAGCTTCGGGGGTATCAATCTCGAGGACCTGGCTCAACCAAAGTGTTTTCGCATTCTCGAAACTCTCCGCAAGCAGGCAGAGATCCCGGTATGGCACGACGATCAGCAGGGCACCGCTACAGTAACCCTGGCCGGACTGGTCAACGCTCTCGAGGTCGTGGGCAAACGCATCGAGGATGTATGCATCACCTTTGTCGGCAGCGGGGCGGCCAACATTTCCTGTTCCCGGCTGATCTTCGCCAGGGGCGCTGATCCCGCACGCTGCCGGGTAGTCGATTCCAAGGGCATCCTCGGCCGGCACCGCGAGGATCTCGAGCGGCGCCGCTACGAGAACGTAGAAAAATGGCGGATGTGCGAACAGACAAACAAAGCGGGCCTGAAAGGAAAAATCCCGGCGGCATTGGAGGGCGCCGATGTGGTAATCGCCCTGTCCCGACCCGGGCCGGGAACGATTCGCCCCGAATGGATCGAGCGCATGGCGCCCCGCGCCGTGGTTTTTGCCTGTGCCAATCCCGTCCCCGAGATTTGGCCCTGGGAAGCCACGGCTGCCGGCGCCGAGGTGGTTGCTACGGGGCGAAGCGATTTTCCCAACCAGGTCAACAATTCGCTCTGCTTCCCGGGTATCTTTCGCGGAGTTCTGGATGTCCGGGCTAAGACGATTACAGACACTATGTGTTTCGCCGCGGCCGATGCCCTGGCCGCCGCCGCGGGCCGGAACTTGAGCGCGGAGCGGATTCTTCCCAGAATGGATGAGTGGCAGGTTTTTCCGAAGATAGCAGCCGATGTCGGGATGCAGGCTCAAAAAGAAGGAATTGCCCAGAAGAAAATCGATTATAAGGATCTCTACGCCCACGCGGAAACGATGATCCGTCGCTCGCGAGGGCTTACCGAGCTGATGATGAAGCAGGGATTCATCGCCGAAGCCCCGGAAGACAATCAGGAGGAAGCCGATGTTTGATCTGGTCGTGATTGGGGGCGGCCCGGCAGGGTTGACAGCCTCGATATACGCTATGCGCCAGCGGTTGAATGTGCTGCTGGTTACTGAAAACCTGGGCGGAAAAACACTGAGTCGCGTGCAGTTCCCAGATATGGAGGATGACAGCGTGATCCGCGGCCGCGAACTGGTGGACAGCTTCAAGAACGAGCTCGGATACCTCGATCTGGCCCACAGGATCGATCGGGTCGTTGGCGTCGAAGAGAGAAGCGACTCAGAGAAGCAGACCTGTTTCCTCGTATCTACGCAAGCCGGAGAGCGGCTGGAGACCCGCGCCGTTCTTGTTGCCAGCGGCTGCCTCTTCCCGGCTACCCCGCTTCCGGGAGCAAAGCAGTATCTGCTTAAGGGGATCGGAACCTCCGCTGCCAGCTATGCCCACCTGTTTCTCGATCGCCGGGCCGTGGTGATCGGAGACGGAGCCCGCGCCCTCGGGGCCGCCCTGCAGCTGGCATATTCGGCCGAGCGGGTATTCCTGATCCCGGAACAGGGAGGGCCTTTGAATCTTGCAGACTCCGATCCTGTGGCCGCCGCCCTGCTCGAACGAAGCAACGTCACGGTGCTGGACGGTCATTCAATCAAAGAGTTTCGGGGAGACGGCTTCGCCCGCGAGATGATCACCGTCGATCCGGACGGCCGGGAGAAAGTCATCCAGGCGGCCGGATTCTTTATCGAGAATGAAACGACAGCCAACAGCGCCATGGTGAAAGATCTGGTGGAGAGGGATTCCCAGGGTTACATCGTAGTGGACAGCCGCAACCGGACATCTCGCAGAGGGATCTTCGCAGCCGGTGATGTTACCGATGTGCACAGGGAACAGGTGCTCGTGGCGATCGGCGAGGGGGCCAAGGCGGCTCTGAGCGTACAAGAGTTGCTTTTCCAACAACAGGAAAACAGTTAATATGCGCTACCGCGGAACTATGCCCGTAAAAAGAGTCAGGGACGGGAAGAAAATCGTCGGCACAATGCTGCGTCTTGTGCGCAATCCAGGGGTGATGAGCGTGGCCGGGCAGGCGGGACTGGATTTTGTCATGCTGGATATGGAGCATGGCTCCTATTCCTTTGAAACGATTGCAGATTTCTGCAAAGTAGCCCGGGGTAGCGGGCTCGGGTGCTTCGTGCGGGTTCCAGAACTGGCGAGAGGATACGTGTCGCGGGCTCTGGACTGCGGGGTAAACGGAGTCATGGTCCCAATGGTCGAGACCGTCGAGCAGGCTCAAGATCTCGCCGCCTGGGCGAAGTATGCTCCGTTGGGAAAGAGAGGGCTGGGAGGCTCGGGCGGACATACCGATTTTGCCGGCGTCGGCGCGAAGGTGGAGCAATTCATGGCTGAGGCAAACGATGATACCTTGGCAATAGCGCAGATCGAGACGGCGGGGGCGATAGAGGCCATCGAGGAAATCGCGGCGGTTCCCGGTATTGATGTTCTGTTGATCGGTCCCAACGATCTTTCCATATCCCTCGGTTGTCCGGGCGAGCTTACCGGCCCAGAAGTGAATGAAGCAGTGGGGAAGGTAGCCAGAGCGGCGGCCGTGAACGAAAAAATCTTCGGGATGCACGCCGGAGACGCTCTACTTGAGAAATGGATCCCCCACGGCCTGTCCCTGATCATGAACCTGCTCGATATCAACCTACTTGCTTCGGGGATGACCGCTATCGGCAAGAAATACTGTGCGTCTTGAAGCATACATAACAGGGGAGGCTCTTGTGCTGATATGAAGTATTTAAACAGGAAGCAGCTGGAAGAGCTGAGGAGTTTCGATTCACCCACTATAGCCAATGCCATCGAGCGCTTTGACCTGCGTCCCCGCAGCGAAGGATTCATGGGGCCTGAGATCGGGCAGATTCTACCCTGCGACAAACCGTTGCTGGGCTACGCCTGTACGGCAAAAATTTCCGCGGCTCAACCCCCGAACGAGCAGCAGAAGCGGCTGCTCATCGAGTACTATGCCCATGTCAAAAACACGCCCGAGCCGACGGTAGCCGTGATCGAGGACCTGGATCGAAACCCGCTGGGCTCGTTCTGGGGAGAGGTACAGAGCACGACGCATAAGGCTCTGGGCTGCGAGGGTGTCATTACCAGCGGAGGGGTGAGAGATCTCGACGAGGTTCAAGCGTTGGGTTTCTATTATTTTGCAGGCTGTGTCTTGGTCTCCCACGCCTACGTGCACATCGAAGAGTTCGCTTGTCCGGTTACAGTAGGCGGACTTACAGTGCGTCCCGGTGATCTCCTGCATGCGGATAAGCACGGTGTGGTCTTGATCCCTCAGGAAATTGCCGAGCAGCTCGCAGAAGCCTGCAGGGCGGCCCAGTACGCGGAGCAGCCGGTCATCCAGGGCTGTTCGAGCAGCTTCGGCAAAGATCTCGACCTGGAAGACCTCAAACGCTGGCGAGAAGAAATGGCGAGAAGGAGAACAGGGGGATAGCAGCCTGAATCCTCAGAGAGCGAAGCGTTCCCAGTGCAGATGCCGCCGCCGGGCGCCAAGGCTGCGGGCGGCTACGATCATCTGCCGCATCATTGCGGGGGGACCGCAAAAGTAGAATGCTTTGCCGGAGGCCGGGCCTTCCAGGTAACGAGCGATCATCTCCCTGTCGATTCTGCCTCTCTCCTGCCGCCAGTCGGGAGGAGGGGATTCCAACACGTGGATGACCTTGAGGCGGGGATTTTTCTCCCCGGACATGGTCTCCAGTTCCTCTCGAAAGGTGATATCATCCACGGTGCGGTTCGCATAGAGCAGAAGTACGGAAAGCTCGCTGCCTGAGCTTTGCATATGCCGGAGCATGCTGACAAAGGGCGTGATGCCGATACCTCCGGCGATGAACACCAGGTCTTTCTCGTCGGGAAACAGCAGGTAGGAGAAACGTCCGAAAGGTCCCTGTACCGCAGCC
The DNA here is from genome assembly GCA_964390045.1 of uncultured Spirochaetaceae bacterium. GTDB lineage: Bacteria > Spirochaetota > Spirochaetia > SZUA-6 > DRHE01 > CAYMGP01. The sequence continues at coordinate 16,181 of CAYMGP010000011.1, forward strand.
CGATCGCCCGGACGGATTTTGCCGATACCGGCGGTGTAGTCTCCCGATTCCTTGATCGTTGATGCATGGGTATCCCCTGTGCCGGCTGAAGAGATTGTGAAGGGATGCTCCTCGACGGGCAGATCCCGGCCGCGCCGCAGGGTGATGAACTGAAATTGGCCGGGTAGATGACGGAGCGGCTTGGCGGTGGAGCCGGGGGCAAACTTCAATGTCCAAACTCTGGGATTTTCGGCCTGTACGCTGAGGACTTCGTGGCTGTGGTTTTTCCTGTGGGCCGGCCCGATGAGCTTGTGAACGATGTAGGAGAGCGCGGAGGCTGCCAGGAGCAGAGCGAAGATGATCTGCATCGGCCTGGAGGCGAGATCCCTGCCTGAAAGAAAGGCGTGGATCGTGCCGGCTGCCAGCAGCAGGATGGCCAGCAGGTTGTGCAGCCAGCGCCAGCGCTCATAGGTGCGGTGAATGACCCGGTGAAGAAGGGCGGCCAGGACGAGAACAAGAACCGCAAACAGCACCAGTTTCCCCAGCAGCACGTACCAGGGCCAGGTGAAGCTGGTCAGCAGGCTTATATCCATATAATCAACAGCCAGCAGCAGCGGATGGACGAGGATGAGCACGCCCGAGGTGATCGCCATGGCCTTGTGGAAACGGTAGATCCTGTCCAATCCGAACAGGACGTCCAGCCACTTCATGCGGGCAGAGAGCAACGGCTGTAGAGCGAACATCGGATAGGCGAGCAGGGAAACGACCAGGCCAGCCTGAAGAATCAAGGTGCGCTGCAGCGCAAACGGTGAGAGTATGTAGGAGACAACCGTCGGTGTAAGGATGATGGCTGCATAGGCGATGATCGCTGCAGCGCGGGCCAGAAAAAGAGCGGGGGACCGTTTCATGGTTCACTCCTTCGGCTCGGTTTCGTAGACGATAGCCAATGAAGTGAGGCGATGTCAATGCTCTCGCTTGATCGCTCGCAGGCGGTAGCGTCGGGGTGTTTCGGTTACAGAATCAACCCTGCGATGAAAGCAACGGCGGCAAGGTAAAAACAGATCTTCATGAAGGGAGTGAGGTACAAGCTGGGGACCTGCTTTCTGTAATCCCGATACTCCCTTCCGAAGCGCTCCAGCAGATCGTTTTTCTCCTCGCGAAGGCTGGCAATGATCTCTCCAGTTCCAATAAGGAGGAAAGGGACGAAAGCCCAGCCGGAACAAAAGGCGAAGAACAAGCCGAGATTGTATAAAAGAGTCGTACCGGTCATGGGGTGGCGAACCCTGGCAAAGAATCCATCCGTCCGCAGCTTGGAAGGTTTTCTTCCCCGCCGCTCTCGAAAGACAAGGTGTCGTTGATAGATCAGGGACTTGCGCACCGCAGCATAACTAACCAGGCAGAAGCCGGCCGCCACGTGGAGGACCTGAAACAGAGACAGGTGCAGCGCGCCCACGGAGAGCAGCCAGTAATCGAAAGCTTTCCAGAGGGAGAGATCGGGCAGCCGCGGCAACAGATAGGCGGTGCCCAGCCAGTACAGGCCGAGAAAAGTAGTCCAGCGAACAATCAAGGAGAAGGTGATCCGCGCGGTCCTGCCGAGGTTCAGCCTGAATCCCGAAGCGCGCTCGCCGGGGCTGAGGAAGAAGCGATTGGAGGACAGGTGTTTGTCTCCCGCCTCGGTTATCTCGAGGCGTCCTCCTTCACGCAGATGATCTTTTTGAACGAGTCGTTGGTAGCAGCTTTCAATCAGCTCCCCGCCGCCTTCTATGTGCTCGGCTCCCATGCTCTTCAGAAGAACATTGTCCTGGAAATCAAAGCCTCTCTCGACTGTATGGATAAGTTCATTTTTGTTTTCGACCTCGCCGTTGCGAACCAGGTAGAGCATGTACGAACAGAGCTGCCTCCTTCGGAAACGCTCGTAGATCCCGAATCGATACCTGGCCAGATCGAGGGTATCCTCATCCTTGGAGCGGATCAGCTCGACGGCCAGCTCCACGGCGCTTTTGAGGATGAGCAGAGCTACCACAAGCCCTATGAGGTAGTCCAGCCAGGGAAAGCGAAGCAGGGCGGCGATCAGTCCGGCGGTGACACTGGCCGCTACGATCACATGATTGCGGGAGTCTACAGACTGAGTGATCAAAGCCATACTGTTGCGGCGCAGGCCGATGAAGCGCTGTATGAACCAGAGTACAGCACAGACAGCGGCGGAGATCAGCGTGGCGGCAAAGGCAAACCAGTCCGCTCCCACCGCTTCCCGGCGCACGAGCCTCATGATCGCCTGGAAAAGAGCGAAGGCGCCCGTGGCCATCATGAACAGCACGAGCAGCCTGCTCACCAGGCGTTCCCTGCCGGCACGCAGCCCCCAGTAGACCATGAGGCTCGAGACCCCATCGAGCAGGGTGTCGATAGCGTCGTTGAGAAGCGCTACGCTTCCTGAGAGAATACCTGCCGGCAGCTTGAGCGCGGCGAGCAGCAGGTGCACGATGAGCGACAGTTTCGATGCGTTCTCCGGGGTAGCCAGCTTTTGCACCCGACTGCGGGCTTTTCTGATTTCCTCGAGTGCTTTGGCTGCCTGGGCGCGGCCTTTATCGGTCAGGTCGTACAGATTTTCTTTTTTTTCGATCCAGCCTCCGGCGATCAGCACCTCGAGCCTCTCCTGCAGCCAATCGTTGAAATCAATCCCGCCGTGCATGGTCGCCGAGGAAAAAACTCCGAAAAATCCGAAGCGCCGGGTGAAGGCGCGGAACTGCTCCCTGATGCCCTCGCGATCGAGAGGCTTATCCAGCAGGACCATGGCGATCCCCCAGCTTTCCCCGTATTCCGATATCTGTTTTTCGTGCTTGCTGTGGTCTTGCAACTTCCTCCCTCTCGAACTGATTTGCGTGCTCAGGGAAGGATCTCGAGAAGCAGACGGCTCAGGATCAGGTGTCCCTGTCCGTTGAGGTGAAGTCCGTCCGGCTCCAGCACGTCCCGGTCCTGCGCCTCGACAGCGCGGGCCAGATCGGCTACCGCATAGCCTTGAGCCTGGGCGTGTTCGCGGATGAAGGCGTTGATCTCGCCGATCTGCTCTTTTGTGTACATCGAGTTACTGTCCTCGAAGGCGCTCTGTAGGCGGACGTTGTCCACCGGTGGTATCGTGACCTGCACCAGGTTCGCTCCCCTCTCGAGCAGGGCAGCTGTCAGGTACTTCAGGTTGCGGCGATACTCGTCGCTGCTCAGGTTCGGTATGCGGGCCGTGTCATCGAGCTGCAGGCAGTCGTTTGTGCCTATAAAGAGGATCGCCCACTGGAAATCCTGATTGAGAACCGAAGAGTAGAAGCGTTTTATCAAGCTCGCCGTGGTGTCCCCGGAAATAGCGGAGTCGAGGAGGCGTCGGCTCGGGTCATCGCGCCAGTAGTGATTGAGGATTTTCACGTAGCTCGCTCTGTCGCTGGTAATGGAATCGCCCACCGCCAGGATGGTAACGGGCGGATCGAGGGGCTCGGGCCGGGCAGGCGGCAGGGCGGCGGCCAGCTGCGCAATCTCTTTCTGTATCTTTGCTTCGATAGCTTCGATCTCTGCCAACGAGATTCCGTATACCCTGGCGATCGAGGCCAGATCGTCGTCTGCGATCAGCAAGCCGGAGAGCTTGTAGAGATTGAATTTGTGCGTGAAATCCAACGGGTGCTCTAGCTGTTCCATTCGTTTCTCCTTGAAAAAAAGTGCTGCGAAGCCGGTAAAACACCTAGAGGCTGAAATCCAGCCTTGGTTTGTTCGCCGTCAGTATCTCTGTGGCGAGCGGTTTTGTCCACAGCGCAGCGATCGCGCCGGCCAGGGCGTCGACCAGGGCAGGCACATCGTTTTCCGCTTGCTCGTGAACTCCCTCGCAAACGATCAGAACCGTTACGGTGTCTTCCTGGACAACGGAGCGCCGGCTCTGCCGGAATGTCCACCTGCGCGCATGAGCGTGGTCGGACGCATCGGCGAAGATCACTTCACCCGGCTCGGGATTCTCGATCTCGCCCTGGAAGGAAAGATACTGCTCCGAACCGGCGGCCGGCCGCACCTCTATGTACTCCTCCACTCTTTTCAGATCGAAAGCGGCTACGGGCAGGGCGAAGGCCAGCGAGGCGGCGTTGCAGAGATCCACAAGGGGATGCAGCCTGGGAAGATCATCTTCGCGCTTGAAGCGCCTCAGCAGGGCTTCCGCCGCCGATCTGTACTTGGTGGGCTTGAGGCCCATCTGAGAATAGACCCTCCGCCAGGCGGCCACCTCCGGCATCTGCCCCTCCGACTGCGTCTCCAGGCGTCGTCTCGCCTGATCGAGCCAGGTGTTGATCCGTTCCTCACACTGTACGGGAGTGTGAATTTCACCGATCAGCAGTACACCGGGCACCAATTGGGGAAATCTCTGCCAGATTTCCGGAACATGGCGAAAATACATGGTGTTCTTATCCTCCCGCACACCTTATCATATCCGCCGGCCTGTTGAAAACAAATAGAACTTTCTGTTTATCACCCAGGGTAGTCAAAAGGGACTCTCGCTGGTAAAAATGAACAGGGGAGGTGTCGATCGTGCTGGTTGTACATGATAAACCGGCCCTGCCTCGGACAGTGTTCCTCTGCACTGCAGTCCTGCTGCTCCTGCTGACGGCAGGTTCTCTATCAGCCCAGGGCGACGATTTCGTCAAGCGACATTACAGCAAGGCGGAATACATGATTCCGATGCGCGACGGGGTGCGGCTGTTCACCGAGGTGTACACTCCCCGCGATACCTCCCGGAGCTATCCGATCCTGCTCAAACGTACCCCCTACGGATTGAGTACCTACGGCGTGGACAAGTACAAGTCCTACCTGGGTCCCTCCGATGTATTCACCAAAGAAGGATTCATCTTTGTCTATCAGGATATCCGGGGCAAGTTCCGCTCCGAGGGTCGGTTCGAGCATCACCGCCGCTACATCGTTGAAAAGCAGGGAAATCAGGACACGGATGAGGCCAGCGACACCTACGACACCATCGAGTGGCTCTTAAAAAACCTCGCAGGCCACAACGGCAGGGTAGGGCAGTGGGGTATCTCCTATTCCGGCTGGCTCACCGTAATGGGTATGATCGAGCCCCACCCCGCCTTGAAGGCTTCCTCCCCCCAGGCCAGCGCCGCCGATCAATACATCGGCGACGACTACTACCACAACGGAGCGTTCCGTTTGATGTACGCCTTCGACTGGACCTGGCAGTGCGCCCAGGTCCGGGAGGAGCCCACGGAGAAGGAACCGGGACCGTATCCCTACGGCACGAATGACGGTTACCGTTTCTTTCTCGACCTCGGCCCGATCGCAAATGTAAACAAAAAGTGTTTCCACGGTGCGATTCCCATGTGGAACGAGCTGATCGAGCACTGGACCTACGACGAGTACTGGCAGAGCAAGAACGTGCTGCAGGACATCGGGGAAATCCGTCATCCCGTGCTCAATGTAGTGGGTTGGTTCGATGCCGAGGATTACTACGGGCCTCTTAGTATCTATGCAACCATAGAGCGAAAAAATCCGAGTAATTCGAACGTTCTGGTCATCGGGCCATGGAGCCACGGCGGCTGGGTCTATCGTGCAGGGGATAAGCTCGGCAGCGTCCGTTTCGGCTCGCAGACGGCCGTTTTCTTCCGGGAGAAGGTGGAGCTGCCCTTTTTCACCTATCACCTGAAGGGCAAGGGGACCCTGGATCTTCCCGAAGCACTCGTTTTCGAAACGGGGCGCAACTGCTGGCGCTCCTACGATCGTTGGCCGCCCCCAGAGGCGAAAAACCGGCGCTTGTATTTTCATAGGCAGGGGCAGCTTCGCTTCGAAGCGCCCGAGGCGGAAAGCCAGCCTTTCGACTGCTTTGTCAGCGATCCCGACGACCCTGTTCCCTACACATCGGAGCTGCGAACCCTCCAGGGTCATCTGTGGATGATCGAAGACCAGCGTTTCGCCGCCTCGAGATCCGACGTGCTGGTCTACAGAAGCGAAGTGCTCGAGCAGGATGTGAGGGTGGCCGGTCCGATCGTCGCGGATCTGTACGTGTCTACAACAGGCAGCGATGCCGATTGGGTGGTCAAGCTCATCGACGTGTATCCCGAGAACTCGGAACCGACCATGCGGGGCTATCAGATGCTCGTTGCCGCCGATGTTTTTCGCGGCAAGTTCCGCAGAAGCTTCAGCGACCCGCAGCCCCTCGTGCCGGGTGAGGTAACACAGATCCGCTTCAGCCTGCTGGACAAGCATCATACGTTCCTACGCGGGCACAGAATCATGGTTCAGATCCAGAGCAGCTGGTTTCCCCTGGTCGACAGAAATCCCCAGAGCTGCCTCTCCATTCCCGAGGCCACGGCTGGGGATTTCCAAAGAGCAACCCACAGGTTGTATCGATCGCCGCGCTACCCCTCCCACATCGAGCTGCCTCTACTATTGCCCACCGGGGTCCCCTCTCAGTAGAATGGTGTACCGCGCCCCGATCGGGGCTTTGAGGAGCAGACCATGCAAACGGTTCAATTCAGCGTCAAACCGAATATTCCCGAGAGGCTCAAGCCTCTCGAAGAGATCGCCAACAATCTCTGGCTGAGCTGGAACTTCGACGCGGTCCAACTGTTCATGCGCCTGGACCACGAGGTCTGGCTGGACTCCCACCAGAACCCGGCCAGGACTCTGGGCAGGGTCTCGCAGGCCAGGCTCGAAGAAATGGCCAGTGACAGCTCATTTCTTGCCGCTATGGACGCCGTCTACAACAAATTCAAGAGCTACCTGGCCGCTGAACGCTGGTACAAGGACAAAGGGCAGGAGGTCGTTTCCTATTTTTCCATGGAATATGGACTCGACGTCAGCCTGCCTATCTATTCGGGAGGGCTCGGAGTGCTCTCCGGGGACCACCTGAAAACAGCTTCCGACCTGGGGCTGCCCCTGGTCGGCGTGGGGCTGCTGTACAGACAGGGTTATTTCCAGCAGTACCTGAATCCCGACGGATTTCAGCAGGAGTACTATTCGGAAAACGACTGGTACACCATGCCGGTGCGCCGCTGTTTGGGAGAGAATGGCGAGCCCCTGGAAATATCCGTGCACCTGGGCAAGAACCAGGTTTCCGCTCAAGTTTGGGAGGTGCGGGTCGGCACGACCTCACTGTTCCTGCTCGATGCGAATATAGAGGGCAATCCGCCCGAGCAGCGGGAAATCACGGCGGCGCTGTATGGAGGAAACGAGGATCTGAGGATTCGCCAGGAGATCCTTCTCGGGATCGGAGGGATTCGCGCTCTCGAGGCTCTCGGTTATCGCTGCCTCGTGACCCATATGAATGAAGGCCACTCGGCATTCCTCAGCCTAGAACGTATCCGCGCTTTGATGAATCAAGGCGGCATGAGCTTTGAGGAGGCCCGGCAGGCGATCTGGCCCACCAACATCTTCACTACCCACACGCCGGTGCCCGCCGGCAACGAGCGTTTCGCCGCCGCCCTGATGGCCAAGTACTTCAAGGGTTTCAGCGAAGAGCTGGGATTGCCGTGGAAGGAGTTCCTCGCCCTGGGACGGGAAAATCCCGAGGACGAGGAGGAGAGCTTCTGCATGACGGTGCTGGCTCTCAGGTTGGCGGCCCATGCCAATGGAGTCAGCAAGCTCCACGGCAGGACGAGCCGCAAGATGTGGAAGGGGCTGTGGCCGGGAGTGCCCGAAGAGGAAGTGCCGATCTCGAGCATTACCAACGGAGTGCATCCGAGAACCTGGATCTCACACAACATGATCGATCTGCTCGACAGGTATTTGGGACCTCAGTTTCGCGACGACCCCACCCGTTTCGAAATCTGGGAGCACATGGATCGCATCTCGGATGAAGAGCTGTTCCGCACTCACGAGCGCCGCCGGGAACGGCTCGTGGCTTTTGTGCGCAGCCGTCTCCGTCTGCAGCTTCAGCGCCGCGGCTTGCCGGAGAGCGAGATTCAAACCGCTGAAGACGCTCTCTCTCCCTACGCATTGACGATCAGTTTCGCCAGGCGTTTTGCTACCTACAAAAGGGCGAATCTGCTGCTTCAGGACCCGGAGCGTCTGATAGGGCTGCTCACGGACAGCGAGAGGCCCATTCAGTTGATCTTCTCCGGCAAGGCTCATCCCCATGACCCGAAGGGCAAAGAGCTGATTCGAGAGCTTGTACATTTTTCACAAGATCCGCAGATCAGAAGCCAAATCGTGTTTCTCGAAGATTACGATATGACCATCGCCCGCTATCTGATCTCAGGCAGCGATGTGTGGTTGAACACTCCCCGCCGTCCCATGGAAGCCAGCGGCACCAGCGGTATGAAGGCGGCGATGAACGGCGTGCTGAATGTATCGATTCTTGACGGCTGGTGGGACGAGGTGTACACACCGGAGTGCGGCTGGGCCATAGGACGGGGCGAGCAGTACACGGACCCGGGTCTTCAGGACGAGATCGAGAGCAAGGCCCTGTACGATTTGCTCGAGCGGGAGATCATCCCCTTGTTTTACAGCCGCGGTCGGGACGGCCTGCCCAGAGAGTGGATCAAACGCATGAAGGCCTCGATTGCTCATGTCGGACGGAACATGAACTCCCACCGGATGCTTCTCGAATATTCCGGGGAATTCTACCTTCCCGCTTTGCAGCGGGCCAGAGAGCTCGGCGCCGAGGAATTCAGACCCGCCAGGGAGCTGGCCGCTTACCTCAAGCGGCTGAAGGAATCCTGGGCCCGCGTTCGGGTGGAAAGCCTCTCCGTTCCCGGGCAGAGTATATTCTCGGTTGGCGAGCGCCTGCAGGCCGAAGCGCGAGTCGATTTGGGGGGGCTTTCTCCAGAAGAGGTGAAGGTAGAGCTCTACTACGGCCCCCTGTCTTCCCGCGGTGAGATCGAGAAGGCAAGATGCCGGAAGATGTCAGCCGTAGCGACCGACAGCACAATGGTCGAGTACCGGGGGGAGATCGAATGCAGCACAACAGGCCGTCAGGGCTACACGGTGAGGGTGCTCCCCGAGCATCCTGCTCTTCTGCATCCCTTTATTCCCGGTTTCCTCCGTTGGGCCTGACCAAGGATCAGCCCAGAGTGAAGGGAAGCAGGGGCTCGAGGGCGACAAGAGCGACTATAATGAGCAGGGCTGGGATGTAGTTGGCCGTTTTCAGTTTTGTAAGGCCGAGCAGGTTTAGTCCGATCATGATCACCAGCACACCGCCGATTGCCGTCAGCTCGTTGAGCAGCAGCTCGTTTACCAGCGGTTGAAGCGTTCCGGCCAACAGGGTAATGCCTCCCTGATAGACAAGGATCGTTATAGCGCTGAAAGCCACGCCGATGCCCAAGGCTGCCGTCAGCATGATAGCCATGAAGCCGTCCATGACGGACTTGGTGAGGATCAGCTCGTAGTTGCCCTCGGCGCCGGCCTTGAAAGCCCCGACCAGGGTCATGGCCCCGACGCAGAACAGCACGGAAGCGTTGAGAAAGCCGCCGGCAAAGTCCTTTCCCGAATCCCGCTTGGCGAAACGTTTTTTCAAAAACTCCCCGAAGCGGAGAATCCCGCCCTCGATGTTCCACCACTGCCCCAGTATTCCGCCCAGGATCAGGGATAAGGCCATGAATACGATCCGTGAAGTTACCAAGCCCATTTTAATTCCGAGGATCAAGGAAATCATGCCTGCCCCGACGTACACGATTCTCTTGAAGGACTCGTTGATTTTGGCGTGCAGGAGAAGGCCGATAAAGGAGCCTGCGATTACGGTTGCGCAGTTGACAATGGTTGCAATCATTTCGAGGGCACTATAGCGGAATTGCCGGGGATTGAAAAGAGAAAATGAGATCACGTATAATTACCCAGATTTATGAGTTATGCGTAAACTTATTCCTTTGTCGATTTTCTTTCTCTTTATCATGTCATTTCAGCCCGCCGTCTGTGAGAGCGGCTTGGATCCATCCTCGATCGTGGGCATGACCCTCGAACAGGCCTACAGAACCTTTGGCGCACCTTTCGAGATCTATACTCTGCGGGGCTCGGAGGAGTGGCAGGATGACGTCGTGTTTTACTATCTCGATCATGTCTACCTGTTTTGGTTCGAGAACCGGGTCTGGCAGGTGCGAACGGACAGCGGCTATGAGGGAAGTGTGTTTTCTCTGCGCATGGGTGAGTCCAGGCAGCGTGTTCTGGAGGTAATGGGTCGCCCCCTCAAGGAGCTCGAAGACTCTCTAATTTATCACCTGGAAGACAGAGGCTATCCGATCCGGGTGCGCTTCTACTTCGAGAGGGATCTTCTCAGCGACGTGTACTGCTTTCGTGGGGACCTGTAAGGAGGACCGTGAAGGCCAGGACAAACAAGCAGGCCGGCAGAAGCAGGATCTGCCTCTCCTTGACCGGCTCTACAGTGAAACAGGATCTCGAGGAGTTGCAGGCCTTCCGGCGCTACGTGGATGTGGTGGAGCTGCGGGCTGATTTTCTGCAGAGCTCCGAGCTCGAAAATATAGAGAGCTTCCCTCGCCTGGCTGCCGTGCCGGCGATTCTGGCGATACGGCGCCGAAGCGACGGCGGCCTCTGGGCAGGACGGGAGGCGGCCAGGAGGCGGCTGATCCACCGAGCCCTTTCCGGATCGTACAGCTATGTGGATCTGGAGGAGGATCTGATCGATCGGCAGTTGATGCGCAGAGCCGCTCAGACAGGAACCACGATCATCCGATCTTTTCACGATTTTGAGGGCGTGCCCGAGGATCTGGTGGATCGCTGCAAGACTCTGGCTCAGCGAGGGCAAGAGATTCCCAAGCTGGCCGTTACACCGCAGAGCACGCAAGATATGGTTGCTCTGGCTCGAGCCTTCGAGCGGCTCGAGGGACAGCAGAAGATATTGATAGGGATGGGAGAACGCGGTCTTTTCAGCCGCATCCTGGCAGAGAAGCTCGGCTCCCTGGTCACCTACTGCTCGAGCCCCAACCTGCAGCCGGCCGCGCCGGGACATCTGGATCCCCGCACGCTAGTAGAGCTGTACGGATACAGGCGGCAGAACCGGCAGACGGCAGTCTGCGGGGTAATAGGGGAGCCTATCGCCCACTCGCGATCTCCGGAGTTCCACAACCGGGGATACGAGGCTCTTGGTTTGAACTTTGTCTATATCCCCTTTCTCGTAGACGATCCGAAGGTTTTTTTCAAACTAGCCGCGTTTCTGCACATCCGCGGAATTTCGGTAACAATGCCCCACAAGGAGGCCGTGATGCCGCTGCTTGAGGAGAGGGACGGCAATCTCGAAGGTATCGGGGCCTGCAATACCGTGGTGCGAAGCGAGAAGGGAGGCGGGGGCTGGTTCGGCACCAATACAGATGTGAAGGGTTTTCTCGCCCCTATCGAGAAACAGGCGCCGGAGCTTCTCCAGGCGGGTACCCGGGCTACGGTAATCGGAGCGGGCGGGGCGGCTCGTTCCGTTGTCTATGCCTTGAAGATGAGTGGAATCAGCCCATTGATTGTAAACAGGACACCGAGACGAGCCCGGGAGCTGGCCCTGCTTTTCGGCTGTGACTGGGCGGGGCTGGACCGGAGGGCGATCTCGCGCATTGCTGCAAACTCGGATTTAATCGTCCAGGCTACCAGTGTTGGGATGGAGGGCGATGTCGAGGGAGATCCCCTGCCCGAGTATCGTTTCTCAGGTGCTGAGGTCCTCTACGATCTTGTCTACCAGCCGCGCATCACCACCTTTGTCCGCAGAGCCCGAGAGGCGGGCTGCCGTTGGCTTTCCGGGCTCGATATGCTCTTCGCCCAGGGAGCGGAGCAGTTCAAGCTGTTCACGGGACGCGACTACCCTTTAATCGTGAAAATTTGAACGTATTCACAAAGTCGAAGAATTGTGCTATGAATCCCGTATGATCCATAAGAAGCTGTTTATTCCGGGACCCGTTGAGGTCGACGAGGCGGTGCTGCAAAAAATGGCCACCCCCATGATCGGGCACCGCACAAGCGAATGCGGCGAGCTGCAGCAGCGCATAAGCGAAAAGCTGCAGATCCTGATGTATACGAAGAACCCGATCATCCTATCGGCCTCCTCCGGCACAGGTCTCCTGGAGATGGCAATACGCTGCACGACGGCAAAACGCGCCATTGTGTTTTCCGTCGGCGCCTTCGGGAACCGCTGGTTCGAGATCGCCAAGGGCAACGGGGTACCGGCAGACAAGTTTGAAGTGCAATGGGGCAGTGGTATCACCCCGGAGGTTGTGGAGAGCTATCTTCGTTCCGGGAAATACGATGTAGCCACCATTACCCATAATGAAACCTCTACCGGTGTGATGAATCATGTTGAGGAGCTCTCCGAGGTGTTTCACAGGTACCCCGATGTAGTGTGGTGTGTGGACGCGGTTTCCTCGCTGGCCGGAGCGAAGATCGAAGTGGACAGGCTCGGGATAGACATCTGCATCACCTCCAGCCAGAAAGCTCTCGGTTTGCCGCCGGGGCTGAGCCTGGCCTCGGTATCGGAGAAGGCCAAGCAGCGTGCGGAAAAAGTTGAACGTAGGGGTTACTACTTCGACATGAGTCTCCTGCTCAAGTACGTTTTGCAGCGCAAGTTTCAGTACCCCTCGACCCCGTCACTTCCTCATATGTTTGCCCTGGATTTCCAACTCGATCGGATCCTCCATGAAGAAGGACTGGAGGCGCGCTTCACCAGGCATCGCGAGGTGGCCGACTACGTCCGGGCCTGGGCTAAAACGCACTTCGCTCTGTTTCCGCGCGAAGAGTACGCTTCCAACACGGTGACCTGCATCAAGAATACCAGGGAAATCTCTGTAAAGGAGCTAAACAATCGCCTTGCCGAGCGCGGATTTGCACTTTCCAACGGTTACGGAGCGCTCAAGGAAAAGACCTTCCGCATCGCGCATATGGCTGAGCTCAGGAAGCCGGATCTCAAGGAGCTTTTTGCTCATATCGAGGATATCCTGCAGCTCAGGAAGTAGCAGTATCCTCTCTGTTGTGTTGTTCGAACAGGGATTGAATGATTTTCTTGTTGTCCAGCAGCGAGCTTACGCTGCGTCCCGCGTGAAGCCTGTATATAGCCCTGGCGAAGAGGTAGGTAATATCCGTTGAGATGTACCACTCTCGGTCGAGAAGCTTCTCATCGTGATAAACGGCGTTTGTGCCGATGAAGCGGTAGAAGAGTCCTTTCTTATATGCGTCATCGAAGGTTTCTATAGATTTTCCGCTGAACAAGGGCAGGCTGACCGCGCAGATAATACGCTTCGCTCCCATGTCTTTGAGGATAGCCATGGCCCGCAGCATTGTCCCTCCGGTTCCGAGCATATCATCAGCCATGAAAACGGTTTGACCATCCACAGAGCCGAGCAGACGCACGTTCGTGATGTTGTTCTGCTTGGCGCTTCTCGAGGCTCGAGAGTAGTCCCGTTCCTTGTACAGCATGCCCAGTGATGTGTTCAACGTATTGGCGTAAAACTTATTGCGGGTAATGGAGCCGGTGTCGGGAGAGATGACCACCAGCTCGGGGCTTTGCAGATCGACCAGCTTCGACAGAGCCCTCAGAACCTGATAGGAAGCGTGCAGGTTTTCCAGGCGCAGCCTGTTGAAGGTGTTCTCGATTTCCTTGGAATGAAGGTCAAGGGTGATGATCCGCTGCACTCCGGCGTATTCGAAGAACTGACCGAGCCTGGCCGCTGTGAGTCCCTCTCGACCCTGTTTCTTGTGCTGTCTGGCGTACGGATAGGTGGGCAGTATCGCGGTCACCCGCTTGGCTCCCGCCTGGAGAGCCGCGTCGATCGTGACCAGCAGACAGAAAAAGTGATCGTTTACAGACAGCATATACTTCTTTTTGTCCCCCTTGTTCAGAGGGATCGGATAGTGGTTCTCAACATCCTGAACGATATACACGTCCGTATTCCGGATCGAGGTCATAATCTCCGTCTTGTATTCTCCATTTGCGAAGCGGGTGAACTGAGCGGGGATGCGGAAATTTGAGGACCGGAACTGGTCGACGGAAAGATTCAGATCAACCGTAGTGGGCCGCAGGTCCATGGAAAGATTGAAGCGGCGAACGATCTCCTCCTGGCTGATTCCGTACTTGTTGGCCAGAAAGCTAACCTTGCGGCGGAACTTACGTTGGGATACTTCTTCCAGATCGGCGATCAGCTTGGCGGCAAAGGAGGCCGCTCCGGGACAGGTCAGAATCCCGATCTGTTCAGGAATTGCACCGATCATGGGAGCCGAAACAGATCCTTGCGAAGGTTTCGCACCTTTCTGCGGACTTGCATGGGTTGATCGCAGCACACGGGAGTCTTGATTTCTCTCTGGCAAGTCGGACAGAAAAAGACAGATCCGTCGAACTCCATGGTTTTGCCATGGCACTCAGGCAATTCCGTAATGCGGCCGCAGGTGATACAGACCAGTTCCTCCTCTAATACACGTGGCATGTTTCCTTCCTTTCCCCTAGCAGCAACTCAAGAGAAATATTTCACAGTTCTCGATAGACCCTCCTTGAGGTCGACGGAGGGTCTCCAATCTAAAACTCTCTTTGCTTTACCTATGTCCAGACAGCTGCGGTGCAGATCTCCCGGTCGGGCTCCATCCCTCTTTGGTTCGGGTGCGTCTTGGAAAAACGAGCTTATTTGTCTGTAGAGGGCTCCGGTTGTGGTTGTGTTTCCTGTGCCTATATTGATCAGCTCGCCGCTTCCCCTGTCAGCCGCCGACAGATTGGCCGCAGCTACGTCCTCTACAAAGACATAGTCCCGCAGCATTCCGTCCGGTTCTTCCGGATAGGCAAATATGGTGGGCACCTCGCCGTGGAGAAGCGTGTTTATAAAAATCGAAACAACCCCCGCTTCTCCAAGCGCGTTTTGCCGCGGTCCGTAAACATTGGCATAGCGCAGAACTGTATATTCAAGTCCGTGCTGTATCGCGTAGAAACGCAGGTACTGCTCCCCTAAATATTTGTGAATTCCGTATGGAGCGATCGGTTGGGGGGGGTGGTCTTCAGGAGTAGGCATGACCTCCGTGTCTCCGTAGATCGCTCCACCTGTGGAAACGTATATGAACTTCTTTATCGAGTGGCGTACAGACGCCTCGAGGAGGTTGAGCAGGCCCAGGGCGTTGACACGGGCGTCTTGAAGCGGATCCCTGGTCGAAACTGTAACACTGATCTGAGCAGCATGGTGGCACACGATATCAGGTTTTTCCAGCTCGAATACCTTTCCTACCTCATCGCTGCCGATGTCGAGGAGGTAGAAGCTCGCCTTTTCCGGTATATTTTTCGTGGTTCCCGTGCTGAGGTTATCGATGATGATCACCCTGTGCCCGGCCTTTAAATATACATCCGCAACGTGGGAACCGATGAATCCCGCTCCGCCTGTGATGAGCACCTTCATATACAATCAAGACAATAGCATCCCCGGACTCACCAGGTCAAGCTGTGCGTCGGGGAGTTGGGGAGGCAGCGCTGACGCGAAGCCTTGACCGGAAGCGGTTTCTCACAGCACAATAGCCAGAGTGTCGAACGAGGAGATTCTTGAAAAGCTGCGCAAACATCTCGAGGAGGCAGTGTCCAGATTGGGCTCCTCCTTCATTCGCTCGGCGGTCATGGTGCTTCTTCTTGATCGTGGAGATGATCTTGAAATCGTGCTCGAGCTTCGCGCCGATCACTTGCGGCGAAGTCCTGGAGAGGTTGGATTTCCGGGAGGCCGGCTCGAGCCGGGAGAGAGCCCCTGGGAAGCCGCACTGCGGGAGCTGCACGAGGAATTGGGTGTAACGGCCGACAGGATAGAGCTTCTCGGCACCCTTCCCGAGCAGCAGCGCCGGCGCCACGAGCTCATCGTTCCCTTCGTGTGCAGCCTTGACCCCGGTGTTCAGCTGGCGCCCCGGGATGAAGAGGTCGAGGAGGTCTTCACTCTTCCTTTGAGCCGTCTGCAGAGAGACGGTTTCGAGGAAGCCAGCATCGTCGAGCAGTATTTTCTGTCGGAAGATTTTCCAAAACAGTACCTCTTCGGGGGCGAGTGGCGGCAACGACTCATCAGACCCGTTTATTACTACAAGTACGGCAAGTACTTCGTTTGGGGGCTCACGGCGAGGATATTGCTTCAGCTACTCGAGCTGCTGCGGCTAAGCTGAGGGAGTGGACCTTATTTTAGTGAAACCAATCAGGCACTTTGCCGAATATACTACCGTAGGGGCAAGAGGAAGAGATTTGAAACGAACGCTGTTATTTTTTCTCATTTTTCTCACAGCTGTATGCTCCCTCTGGGCCGAGGTCCGTTTCGCCGGGCTCGACCTGACCGCGAACAATCTGCTTTTATTCAAAGTCCGATCGGACAGTCCCGACTGCGGCGCCTACGATACCCTGTTCAAGGCGGATCTGGCGACAGGCACCCTTACCCAGCTAACCCACTTTCCAGAGCGCCTCGTGTATCTGTCCGGCCGGAAGGTACTGCAACTGCAGAACCGCTTCGGTGTTTTTCACAGCGCCGCCACCTTTTCAGACTTCCAACCCTATCCTGTTTTCGACTCTTTTGTCGCGGAAGACACGATACTGCAGGGCAAGCTCAACCCGCTTGCACTGTCTCCCAACGGTCGATATCTGCTGTACCTGAAGCCGAGCTCGCCGGCTTATGGGGATCTGTTCCTCGTCGATCTGCAAGCCGAAAGCGAGCAACTTGTTACAAAAGATATCGAGATCGATCTGGAATCCACTCCCGTAGTATGGGCTCCCGATTCCAGTTTCTTCGTCTACAGCAAAGATGCGGTTATCTACTACATATCGGTGCGTCAGCTGGAAGACGAGTGGGTTATCGATGAATCGTACAGACAGATCGGCGAAGGCAGGATAGGGAATATGGGCGCGGGAAGGGAAGCCTCCCTGTACTATCTTTCCGATTCCCTGGTATATGAGCTGGACAGCAGAGAGTTGGCGACCCGTGCTTTGTATAAAGGCTATCTTGATATAGGCAGCCTGGTGGGTAAAATTCCGTTCAAATTCGATGTAAATTTTGATCGCTTCTGGATCTCTCCCCAGGGCACCCATATCCTCCTCAACAAAGGCGGGAGAAACCTTTTCCTCTATTCCCTGTCCGTCGAGGACTTTTCTTCCACGGGGGAAAGTCAATCTCTTCCCTACCTCTATCTTCCGCGCAACACCGAAATAGCGCGGGTGCTGTGGAGCTCGGAGGGCATGCTCACAATATTGACCGCCGGGAGCGAAAACGGGACGCCGACATCGCGGATATACAGGCTGGAGGTCGACGGCACGCTTGCCTCTTCAGTTTTCCAGAGATTGGAGCTGGAGGGAGTGCAAGATTTGGTTCTCTCGCCGGAGCAGAGTACAGTGGCGGCGGTACTGGCCGATCGCCTGCTGTTGTACGACTACGCGACTTGGGCAGAGGTTTCTTCCCATCCATTCCGCCGTCCGCTTCAGGTGGTCTGGGTCTCCGAGGCGGAGCTTGTCATCGCCGGAGAGCAAACCACCGAGGTGCTTCAGCTGGAAAGCGGTCAGAGACGTCTGCTCAGCATTTCCCAACCGGAGGAGTACAGTTTTTCTGCGGATGAAACAGCGGTCCTTGCCAGGGTGGGCCGGAAGGTATATCAATGGGATCTCAAAGTGCAAGACACCGGCGGCCAGCCAGGTTGGCGGGAGACAGAGCCGATCGCGCTGCGCCCGCCGAAGGGCATCTCAGACTCATACAGAGTGTACCTGGAAGACACCCCCGACAGGCTTTTCAAGAACATGGTCATGATCAGGGATACCGAACGGCTCGGCACCAGCCAGCTGCTGGATCGACAACCGCCCCGACTGGAACCCTTTCCCGAAGAGGATGAGGCTCTTGATTTTGTGATCTTCGATCACGGCTCGCGCATCCGCCGGCGGGAGCTCTCCCTGGCGTTCAACGTGGTGGATTCCGTGGAGGGACTGCCCATCGTACTTTCCACCCTGGAAAGCTACGGATTACGCTGCACCTTCTTTGTAAACGGCGAGGCCATCCGCAGCTATCCCGACGCGGTGCGGGAGATCGCGGGCAGCGGTCATGAGGTAGGCAGCCTGTTTTCCATTCATTTCAATATGACAGATTCCCGCTTCAAGCTTGACAGGGAGTTCATCAAGCGGGGACTGGCTCAGAACGAGGATGAGTATCATCAGGCCACGGGAAAGGAATTATCCCTGCTCTGGCACGCCCCATACTATTTTGTCAACTCCGATATCGTGCAGGTTTCTCGGGAGATGAATTATACTTATGTCGGACGGGACGTGGATCCTCTGGACTGGGTGACGCGCGAAATGAGCCTGACAACCGAGAACATCTATCTGTCCTCGAGCAGGTTGGTGGAACGGATTATCGACAAAAAGAAGCCGGGGTCAATCGTACCCATACTGGTCGGTGTTCCGGAAACCGGCAGGGAAGACTATTTTTTCCAGAGACTGGATCTTCTTGTCGATGGTTTGATTAAGAGGGGATATGAAATCGTTCCGGTTTCGACTCTGATAGAACACGCTGAATAACGGTGAAAAGTAAAACAACTAGAATAAGGATTAACGTCGGCTCGTCCGATGATAGGATAAGAAAGGGTGAAGGCGCTTTGAAAACAATGGATCCTCTCAGGAGCTACAGAGAAACGCAGATCAAGACCGCAACCCCGGGAAGGCTGATCCTGATGCTGTACGACGGGGCTATCAAGTATCTGAATCAAGCCCTCGAAGACATGAGCGAGAAACACAAACGGTACGATAAAATAAGCAACTCCCTGATCCGGGTACAGGATATCATCGCCGAGTTGATGATATCCCTCGACTTCGAGAGGGGCGGGGATATTGCAAAGAACTTGTTTGGTGTCTACGTTTTTATGAACAGACGCCTGCTGGACGGCAACATCAGTAAAGACAAGGCACCTTTGGAGGAAGTGAAAACCCTGCTTACCGAGCTGCGCGGCGCCTGGTCCCAGGCTATCGACAAGGCGGGAAGCGGCAGCGGATCCGTTCAAAGCGGGGGAGTCAATATAGCCGGATAAGGGGACCGGCAGGGTAAAGGGGAGCCCCAATGGTTTGTCCCCGCAAATGCATTCACTCATGAAAGAGCCTCTCTATCTGATCGACGGTTACAGCCTAATCTATCGCGCCTACTTCGCTTTCATCAGGCGTCCGCTGCTCAATCCGGAAGGGAAAAACTCATCGGCGGTTTTCGGCTTTTTTCGCGCCCTGTTTCAGCTCCTCAAATTGCGGGACCCCAGCTATATTGCGGTGGTGATGGATTCCCATACCCCCACCTTCAGGCATGAGCGCTATCCCGATTACAAGGCGAACCGGGAGAAAGCGCCGGGCGATCTGCACGCCCAGGTTCCCCTTATCGAGGAAATCCTTGCCGCCCTGGGAATCGTCTCGCTGCGCCGGGACGGATACGAAGCAGACGACCTGATGGCCACCCTGGCCGGCCGCTGCCGGCAGGAAGGCAGGCAGTGCTACATTCTGTCAGGAGACAAGGATATTCTGCAATTGGTTGGCGAGGGAGTGTATGCGCTTCACCCTCCCAAAGGTGGCGAGGATTTCAAGGAGCTCGATCGGGACGGGGTGCATGAGCTCCGCAGTATCTATCCGGAGCAGGTGGTCGACTACCTGGCCCTAGCGGGAGATCAATCCGACAATGTACCCGGGGTGTTGGGGATCGGAGACAAGACAGCGCTCAAGCTGCTTGCTCAGCATCAGGACCTGGATGCACTGTACAGAGAACTGGAGAATGTCGAACCGGCAGGTGTCAAGAAAAAATTAGAAGCCGGAAAAGACAGCGCCTTCCTCAGCCGGGAGCTCGTTGAGCTGCGGGCCGATGTTCCTCTCGAAATAGATATAGACAGCCTCAGGCTGCAGAAGCTGAACAGGGAAGCTTCCATTCCGCTGTTTGCCCGTCAGGGTATGGCGAGTATTGTCGAACAGTTGGGCGGGGAAATCGATAAGGAGCTCGGCACCGAACAGTTGAAGCCCGGAATCTACGAGACAGTGTTAACAGAGAGGCAGCTTTCCGGCTGGATCGAGGCGGTCCGTCTGGCCGGTGTGTTTGCCTTTGATACGGAAACAGACAGCCTCGATACCCTCCAGGCCCAACCGGTAGGCTTTTCTTTGGCCACCGCTAAGGGCAAGGCGTGTTATATACCTGTGCGTGCCGAAGGTGTCGGTGTGCTTCCACTTGACACGGTGCTTGACGCCCTGAGGGAAATACTGGACGATCCCGCCCTCACGCTGATCGGTCAGAACATTAAATACGACTACAAGATCATGAGCTTCCGGGGACTGGCGCCACGCTGCCGATTGTTCGATACCATGGTGGCGGCCTGGCTGCTGGACAGCAGCCGTTCCTCCTACAGCCTCGACAACCTGGCTCTCCAGCTGCTCAACTACAAGACGATCCATTATGCAGATGTGGTGGGCAAGGCCATGGAAAAGACCTTGGCCGATGTGGAGATTGAAGCGGCGACGGATTACGCCGGGGAAGATGCCGATATCGCCTACCAGCTGTACGAGCTTTTCGAGCCCCAACTCAAGGAGAAAGGACTTGTTTCCATTTTTTACGAGTTGGAGATGCCCCTTGTGCAGATCCTCTCCAAGATGGAAATGGCAGGAATCCGTCTCAACACCGGGGAGTTGAAAGAATACGGGTCTGAGCTGCAGGCCGATTTGGAAAGCCTGGAAACAGAAATCTATACTCTCTGCGGACATCCCTTCAATATTCGCTCTACAAAGGAGCTGCAGGCTGTGCTGTTCGATGAGCTTGGTCTCCCTCCGATCAAGAAAACCAAAACCGGTCAGTCCACGGACAACTATGTTCTGATGGAGCTCTCCCGCAGCGGAGAGAAGCTCCCCGAGCTCGTGCTGCGCCACCGTCTGCTCTCCAAGCTCAGATCCACCTACGTCGAGGCCCTCCCGAAGATGGTCAATTCGAAAAGCGGACGGCTGCACACCCACTATATCCAGACAGGAGCGACCACGGGCCGCCTGGCCAGCAAAGATCCGAATCTGCAGAATATACCTGTAAGGGAGGAGTCGGGTCGACAGATTCGACGGGCCTTCATCCCGGACCGGGGCTGCTTGTTTCTCAGCGCCGACTATTCCCAGATCGAGCTGGTGGTGCTGGCCGATCTGTCGGCAGACCCCATGCTGCAACAGGCCTTTCGTGAGCACAAGGACATACACAGGCAAACGGCGTCTATCCTCTTCGGGGTCGAGGAAAAGGAGGTCACGGCGGAGCAGCGGCGCATCGGCAAGACGATAAACTTCGGCGTGATCTACGGAATGAGCGCCTTTCGTCTGGCCCGGGACCTGCGCATCAGCCGTCAGGATGCGGCGGCTTTCATCCGGCGTTACTTCGAGCGTTACGCCGGGGTTGATCGCTTCATAAGAAAGACCATCGAGGAAGCGGAGAAGCAAGGCTACGTTGAGACCATGATGGGCAGAAGGCGTCGGCTTTCCGGGATAGACAGCCGCAACCGCACAGAGAAAATGGCAGCCGAAAGAATGGCCGTAAACTCTCGGATCCAGGGAAGCGCCGCTGACATTGTAAAGCAAGCCATGATCGACGTCCACAGCCTCTTGACTGAGAAAAAAATGAAATCCCGGCTTCTGCTCCAGGTTCACGACGAGCTGATCTTCGAGGTATACGAGTCGGAACTTCAGGATGTTTCTGTCCTTGTCAAGGATACTATGGAACAGGCGGTCGAGCTTTCCGTACCTCTACGAGCCAGTGTCGAGGTAGGGGCGACCTGGGGAGATATTCATTAACGCGCCACTTGTTCTCGGCATAGTCGGAAAATATTGTTCCGGAAAGAATGCTCTCGTTTCCTACCTCGCCGAGCAGGGATTCAGCGAGATCGACGTCGACAAAGTCGGACATCGCTGTCTCGATGATGCAGAGGTCAAACAGAAGATCCTATCTGTTTTCGGCCGCTCCGTGTTCGATGAGGAGGGCAGGATCGACAGGCGGGCTCTGGGGGGAAAAGTATTCCGCCGCCGCCGCGATCTGCTGGCCCTGGAAAAGATCATTCACCCACCCATGGTCCGGGAGGTTCAGACGAGACTGCGGCAGATTTCCGGGCCTGTGGTCATAAATGCAGCAATTCTGTTCCGAATGGGTTTGGATCGGCCCTGCACCGCCGTAATCTGTGTTCGAGCACCTCTGTGCCTGCGGCTGAAGCGGGCCCGTCGTAGGGACGGGATCTGCCGATTGGAGGCTTTACGGAGAATGAGGACCCAGCGGGGAATCTGTCCTAAATTGAAACGCAATGGCGTCGATATTTACTATGTAGACAACGATCACGGCTTGGAGCATCTCCATGCCCAGATGCGTGACATTTTACGGGTGAAAGGACACAAGGCGAGCTAGTTATGGAGAAAAATCGCGTACTATGGGTCATTTTTTCTATCAGTTTATTCCTTGTAGTGGTCCTGGCCGGTGGCCTTTACTTCCTGCGACCCGTATCCAGGCACGAAGCCGAGGCGGAGGCCGGGCAAACTCCCGCGATTGAGAGTTTTGACGCCTTCGAGTACGTTCGCGGCAAATCCGAGCTGCCCGGCTTGAGCGAAGACCAGGAAGGGCAGGAGGAGATGGTAATCATCGTGGGGGAAAAAGAACAGGAGGAGTCGGCGGCCGAAGGAGCCGCTGCGCTTCGGGCCGAGCAGAAAGCGCAGCGGATAGCTTCCCCGCTGCCCACGACTGTGCCGGAAAAGGCGATATCCCCGCTGCCGCAGAAGAGCGTCCAACCGGCGCCCCGGCCGCAGAAGGCCAGGTCCAGCACTCCCAAGCAGGTTGTTCGACCTACGCCTCGGCCCGCGCCGCGGGAAATCAAGGTAACCGAATACTGGATTCAGGCGGGATCCTATACCAGCCCTTCCCGGGCGGAAGAGATAGCCGGGGCTCTCGAAGATCGGGGTTTGGCCTCAAAGATCACCACCCGAGTTCTCAGCGGCAAGACCTATTACAGGGTACGGATCGGACCCTATGAAAGCAAAGCTGAAGCTGAGAAATTTCTCAGCTGGGTGAAGGCCGTGAAAGGGTTTGAATCCAGCTACATTTCCATGGTTACCAGCCGGCGACGGGTTCAATAATAATCTCGCTATGCCTTTCAGCAGCTCTCTTTTCTCAGCTGTTATCATCCAGCTTCTCTGTCAGCTGTTCAAGGTCGTTTTCTACTCCATAAAAGACCGCCGGCTGAGTTTCAGCTATTTCTTCTCAGCAGGCCGAATGCCGAGCGCTCACACAGCTTTTGTCACGGCCCTGACGCTTTCCGTCGGATTGGACAAGGGCTTCGGCTCGGAGTTTTTCACGATCGCCTTCGTATTTTCCACAATCATGGTTTACGACATCGTGCGCGTGCGCGGGGCCGTGCAGGCCAACTCCCGGATTCTTGCCAGGATAGTGGAAAAGATGCCCCGGATGGAATCCCGGGCGGAAGGGATCGAGACTGCCCATATGGTGGGACACACACTCGGCGAGGTGATCGTAGGATTTCTTGTAGGAGCCGGACTTGCCGCGGCTTTCTACTATACAGGGATATTTTCGCCGTAGACCCTGATCGCCAATTTTTCGGCCGGGCACATGGATTCGCAGATCCCGCAGCCGATGCAGCGTTCGGGGATCATTTTTGGTTGCCGCAGAACTTCTCCGCTTTCAGCCCGCAGTCCGTTCACCTCGATGCCAATCGCCTTTTGCGGAACGGGGCAAACTTCCTCGCAGACCAGGCAGTTAAGCCCCTCTTTGTAGACCACACAGAGGCTTTCATCGATTCGAGCTATTCCGATCGGGGTTTTCTGTTTGTCGCGCAGGCTCTGCAGGGGAATCGCCCGGTTGGGGCAGACCTGCTGGCAGACCTGGCAGAAGTAGTCGCAGCCGTAGGGACCGAATTCCAGGTGAGGAGTCGAAAGGCTGGCCAGTCCGTACCCTGAATCGGTCGGCTTGATTATCTGATTGGGACAGGAACGAACACACTGCAGGCAGCGGAGGCAGCTCTCCAGGAAATGGGTCTCATCAACAACTCCGGGCGGTCGCAGCAGAGGGGTAATCCGACGGCGGACCAGGGCGCTCAGCATTCCTCCAAGGGTCGCACCGATGAGCAAATGAAGGCCGGCAACAAGAAAGTTTCGTCGGGAAGCTGCCAGCGTCCTCGCTCGAGCCCGGTTGTCGGATCGAGGTAGGGAGAAAACAAATCCTTCGGCAGGGCATCCCGCTTCGTAGTCAAAGCAGAGGATGCATTGGTGGGAGGCTATCTCTCGTTTCCTGTAGTCCGCGGCGTCCGTGGGGCAGCGGTCGCAGCGAGCGCAGTTCGTGCAGGAGGTGATTCGCAGCCGAAGCAGGGGGAGGCGAGCCAGCAGACCGTAAAGAGCGCCGAGAGGACAGAGGTAGGTGCACCAGAGTCTGCGGGCGAACAGGGAAAACACTGCACAGAGACCGAGGAAGGCAAGACCAATCGGGGTCAGTGATACGATTCGGAGGATCCAGATATTAGGATGCAGGAATTGAAGCACCGGTGCAGAGGTGAACGCTGTTACGATCACCACACCGAGAAAAAACAGAGAGATGGGATAGCGCACCAGAGACATTCGTTGGGAGAAGCGCTTGAGAGCCAGAGGATTTCGTTTGCGCAGGGGCTTGAGCAGGAAATCCAGCGCTTCGATCAAACCGCCCAGCGGGCATACCCAACCGCAGAACACTCGACCCGCCACAGCGGCCGCTAAAAGCACAGCCGTCACCGCCGCGACAACGGGCAGTCTGATATCAGGGTTTGTCAGAAAAACAAGCGGATCGTAGCGCAGGAAAGGATTCTCTACAGCGGAGAAGGGATCGAGCGAACGAATATAGAAGAACAGAAACAGAGAGAAAAACAGAACTTGGGAGAGGATTCGCAGGCTTTTGAGATGCTTCAGGCTTTTCGGACTCACTAGAGTGAAAGCTCTCTGCGCGAGTAGCCGCTGATCGTTCCGATTCCCTTGGATTCAGCCAGCTGAAGGTATCCCAGGCTCTCCGGTGCCCTGCCGAACAGCAGAGCGGTCTCCGCATCGGCCCGGGCAACGTTGGGACTGGCGATGACGGTATCCGTGTCCTTGAGATAGCTCAGGCTGCCGCCGGTGGGACCTCCGCGGGTCATTATCGCTGTGGCGTCGACCACCGTGAGGTGGCTTTTCACGGCCATGTTGATATCGGAAATGGCCTGATGGAGCTCCCAATGCCAGCGGGAACGATTGTCGCCGGTGATTCCCATCAGATTTTTCATTCCGATCGTTAAACCGGCGGTGGAGTGATGCTTTGCTACGGGCAGGTTTATGAAAACATCAGACTCGAGGATGTGCTTGTTGACCAGCGTCTCTTTCAAATAAACGCCGTCTCTGACAGAGATTTTCTTGTACAGCTTGGAACTCACCTTGTCCACGTACAGCACCTTGGCACCGGCCTGCTCTGCGGCTCGCTCGATCCCCGAGGTGACATAGCTGAGCCGTGGGTTGCTCACCGTGCGATCGAAGACGTACACCTTGGCGGCTCCGGCCTGGAAGCAAAGCTCTACAATGGTACGCACCAGTACGGGATCGGTGGTGGCCTTGTACTCCGGCGGTGCGTTGAAAGCGATGTTCGGTTTTACAGCCACGACGTCTCCTGGTTTTACGTAGCTCCCGATGCCCCCCACCAGCTCCACAGCCCGTTTCACCGCTGCCTCGATTCTTGTGGATTTCACCACCCCGACCTCGACAGGTTCATCCAGATCCAGAGCGAAGGCCCGGCGGGCCATGAATCCGACAGAGGTGGCGGCCATGAGTTTTATGAAATCCCTTCGTTTCATGAATATATCATAGTTTTTTTGTCATATTATTTCAAGGCGGGCTTGCTCCCGGATCGCTCCCGACCCGAGGTCTGCCCGCCGCTCGGCGAACCTACCTTTTATCAATTTGTGCTTTGACAGTTTTCATACAGGATCGTACAATATTACTAAGATCGATAAGCTTATGAATGCCTATGAGTACATAGTTAATGTATCGAAAGACTTCATCACGCTGATCAACCGAGAATACGTCTACGAGATCGTCAACGATTCTTACTGTCAGGAGATGGGAAAGTCCAGGGAGGAAATCCTCAACAGGAGCGTGGCCGAGATATGGGGCGACGAGAAGTTCGACAACTCGCTCAAGCGTTATCTCGATAAGTGCTTTGCCGGAGAACAGATCCACTACATCGACACCTTTAAGTTCGGCCCCTTCGAAAAGTACATGCACGTTTCCTACTATCCGTACAAGCAAGACGGAGAGATCACCCACGTTGCCGTATTTTCTCATGACATTACCTCGGTCGGGGAGATCGAATCCAA
>CAYMGP010000011.1:42440-63714 GCA_964390045.1 uncultured Spirochaetaceae bacterium
CGACAAAGAGATCGAGAAAGCCAAGCGCTCGAAGTACGAGAAGCTGCGGGCCGTGCTCTTCATCAGTCTCGAAAATCTGGCAAAGGTGAATCAGGCCTACGGACATGAGATCGGGGACCTGCTATTGGAGAACAGCGGCTTGAGAATACGCCGGAGCCTGCGGACGAGCGATTTCGTGTTCCGTTTCGCAGGAAGTGAGTTGAGCGTTATCCTGACAAATATCTCGAAGAACACGGATGCCGGCAAGGTCGCCCAAAAGATACATAACAATGTATCCGTTCCCTACAGATTCAAGGGTACCGATATCGGCATCGACTGCCATATCGGTATTTCACTGTATCCGGAGGACGGGCATGATAGGGCCGTGATTGTGCAAAAGGCTGCTTCCGCGTTGAACGAGGCCAAGCAGCGGCATGTCAGCTTCCTTCTGTTCGACGAATCTCTTCACGAACGAGCATTATCCCGACTGAGCCTGGAGAGCGAGATCGCCAAGGCATTCGAGAGGGAGCAGTTCGAGCTGCACTACCAGCCTGTCGTGGACATGCAGGGTAAGATCCACGGTGCTGAAGCTCTAATCCGCTGGCATCATCCCGAGCGAGGTCAGATCCCGCCGCTGGATTTTATTCCTGCGGCTGAAGAGACGGGTCTGATCATTCCCATCGGCCGCTGGGCTTTGTTCTCAGCCTGTCGCCAGATCGCTCGCTGGAGCAAGAAATACAAGCTGTACGTTTCCGTCAACCTGTCCGCCAAGGAGTTCAACGATTCCACACTGATACAGGCTATCGAGAAAGCGATCAAGCAGGCCGACGACTTCGATCCGGAGTACCTGAAGCTGGAAATCACGGAAACGAAATGTATGGACAACCCGGAAGATACTATAAAGAAAATGCAAGCCCTTCTTGATATCGGGGTCGAGACCTTTATAGACGATTTCGGCACCGGATACTCTTCCCTAGGGTATCTAAAGCGGCTTCCCGCCGTGACACTGAAGATCGACAAGCTATTTATAGATGCGCTGGTGGAAAGCAAAGAGGAGCAGGAATATCTGACTCATATCATCCGTACGGTGAAGAGCAGAAAGAAGCGCGTTCTCGTCGAGGGTGTGAGCAGCAGGCAGCAGTTCGAGCTCCTCAAAGCAATGGCCTGCGACCAGATGCAGGGTTATCTGTTCAGTCCTCCCCTGCCCGCTGCGGAGTTCGAGAAACTGCTCGCCAGGGAAAACCTCTTGCCGTAGAGAACTAAAACTTCACACTTCATTCTTCCAGGTAACCGTTATCCCGGAACCAATCGAAGGTGTCCCGGATCGTTTCCTCGAGAGGTCTGGGGTTGTAGCCGAGTTCCAGCCTGGCTTTCTCGTTGGATATCTTTCTATGCTTGCCGACGGCCAGCAGCGCATCGGGGGTAAAAGCGGGATACCTCGAGCTGATTCCTGCAAATCCTCCGGCCAGACGGGAGACCCCTTTGGCCAGCCAGAGAGGCAAGGTCAGGCGAGGCGCCCTGCTGCCCACGATCCTCTCGACCAGCTGCGCCAGGTCGGCTAGAGAGAACCAGTTTCCACTGAGGATGTAGCGTTGGCCTCTGCCTCCCTTCTGCCCGGCTTTCAGAGAGCCGTCCACCACATCCCTCACATCCACCCAGTCGAAGCCCCCGGCTACCAGAGCGGGCATGCGGCGGTGATAGAGGTCGATGAGCGACTTTCCCAGATGAGAGGGCTTGCAGTCGCAGGGACCGATAATGGCGGTAGGCGAGATAATCAATGCATCGAGGCCTCTGTCCACGGCTTCAAGCACGATCCGTTCCGATTCCGCCTTCGTCCAACCGTACCTTGTTGTATCCCGGGCTGCTGCCAGGGGATTGCTCTCTGCTGTTGGTGCCAGGGGATTAAAATCGGACAGTGCTTCTATAGAGCTGAAGTGAATGAGTCTACGTACCCCGCAGCTGCGGCAGGCCTCGATGACATTCCTGGTTCCTTCAATGTTGACCCGCTGCATGAGCTTCGTATGCCGCCCGTCGAGATCGATGCGGGCGGCCAAATTATACACGACCTCTGTATCGCGGAACGCCCTGTGCAGAGAATCGGGATCGTTCAGGTTGGCCCGAATCCTCCGGCCGGGTAGTCCCTCGATCGCCTTGGTATCCAGGTGTACGAGCAGGCGCACCTCCTCCCCGCGCTCAAGCAGAGCACGGCTCAGGATTGCCCCAATATGGCCTGATGCCCCGGTAACGGTAACTGTCACGGTATGTTATTGATACCTGTTGGTACCTCGGGAGTCAAGGCATCTATTCTGTCTTGACAGCGGCCGGGGGGTGCCGTAGCATTGGCTCACACCTCGAAAAAACGAGTAAAGGAGAGGGATGTGATGAAGAAACAGGTTTTATTTTTCTTGTTTTTCCTCGTGTTGGTTTCCCTGGCCACGGCGGATTTCCAGGGTGTGCTGGAACAGGCCGACAAACTGCACGACGCGGAAGATTACGAGCGATCGAGAGATTTCTTGGAAGCCTCTTTGAGCAATGCCGCCGGGGGAGCCGAGCAAGCCGAGCTGTACTGGCGATTGGCTCGGGCGATATTGAACCTCGGGGACGAAGCCGAGGACAGGGGCGCGAGCGAAGAGGAGATTCTTGCTTTCTTTGAAGAGGGAGAAGCTTCGGCTCAAAAGGCGATTGACGGCGATCCGAATAATCATCTCGGCTACTATTGGAAATCAGCGAATATCGGGCGCTGGGGCCAGATCAAAGGAATTTTGAATTCCCTATTCAAGGCCAAACCGATGCGGGACCTGCTGCAGCAAGCGGTTACAGTTGACCCGGAGCATGCCGATTCCTACTACGTGCTCGGGCAGCTGTACGAGCAGGTTCCCGGTTTTCCTATGTCCTTCGGGGTCGAAGAATATGCAGTATCTTTGGGTCGCAAGTCCATCGATCTGCACGAACAGCAGGTAAAAGCGGGCATCGAGGACGAGCTGATCTATGACTACTACACGGAGATGGCCAAGCATCTCTGGGAACGTGACTGGAGCGCTTCCAGGCGCAAGCGGGAACAGGGCAAAATGATGAAGAAGTACAAATCCATCTCGGATCCGATGAAAAAAAACTTCTACTACGAAGCCGTGGTGAATCTCAAAGATCAATCCGATGAAGAGGAAGCTTTCGAGCTGATCAAGTGGACGATCCGCGAATTGGAGGCGACTGCGAATCGCAGCGGCGGTCAGGAAGACGATCTCCAAGAGGCGAAGGAGGAGCTTGCCGCCCGGCAGTGAGAGAGCAAATACCGCTCGCTCGGAATCCGCTCGCTCGGAATCCGGATCCTCAGGGAGGCTGCTTGTCGATCAGGCTCGCCTTGGTCAGTTTGACGCCGTTCATCTTCTGCCGCAGACGAGTTACCGCTTCCTCCACCTTTTTCTTTTTATCGTAGTCATCCTCAAAAAGTTCGCCTTGAAGGGCTTCGCCGGGTACGACCACATTCGCCGCACCCACTCCTACAAGTCGCAATGGTGTTGAACCGTTCCAGCGTTGGGCAAGCAGGTCCAAGGCCAACTTGTAGATCTCGTCCGAAGAGGTGATCCAGTGCTTCACAGTCTTTCGAGCGCTGGTGGTGGTGAAGTCCAAGGTGCGAAGTTTGATGACTACGGTATTGGTCCTGAGATTTTCATTCAACAGCCTAAACATCACATGTTCGGAGAGCTCGAGAAGATTGCGTTTTATGGTGTCGGCGTTCTTGATGTCTTTCTCGAAGGTCATTTCGCTGCTTAGCGAATGGCTTTTCGGGCTGGTGGAGAATGTTCCCGGATCCTCGCCCCGGCAGGCTTTGTAGAGGTAGTGCCCGCTGGCCTCTCCCATCATCGAGCACAGAATATCCTCTGGTGTTTCTCTGAGAGCCTGCACCGTGTCGATGTTTAACTCCAACAGCCGCTCCCTGGTTTTTTCACCCACTCCCCAGAGCTGAGCCAGCGGCAGAGAATCGAGAAACTCTATCTCCCGGCCCGTTTCGACGAGGAAAAGACCGTCTGGTTTCGAGAACTCAGAGGCCAGCTTGGCCAGATACCTGTTGGCGGCGATGCCGATCGATAAGGTCAGGCCCGTTCGCTCGCGTATCTCTGTCTTCACCATAGCGCCTGCAGCTAGGGGAGGACCGTAAAGCCTCTTTGTTCCGGACATGTCCATAAAAGCTTCATCGATGGAGATCTGTTGAAACTCAGGCGAAAAGGATTCGAGAATCCCCATCACAGCTTGCGACACTTCCAGGTAGCGAACCATGCGAACGGGAAGGAACACACCCTGCGGACATCTCCGCTGGGCCTGCGAGATCGGCATGGCAGAATGAACTCCGAAGCGACGCGCTTCATAAGAGCAGGAGGAAACCACGCCGCGATGTCCCGGCCGGGCACCTACGATAACGGCTTTGCCCTTCAGGGACGGGTCGTCGATCTGCTCTACCGATGCGTAAAACGCATCGAGATCTACATGAAAGATCACCTTCATGAATAACCTTCAGGTCTTGAGCTGCAAATCCTTGTGAAAGGTGAGCCTGCTGGTGATGGACTTATTCTCGCCGCGAAGTTCATACCCTTCGGGAGAGCGCAGGTACTCCAGCGTGATTCCAACGGTGAAGGTCCTGTTCCTGGGAACGGTCAGCTGCACCTCCAGGGGGAAAGGAGGATTGGCTCCGATAGAAATCGTGTACTGCCTGCCCCCCGGTTCCCTGCTGTAGGGAAAGTTGGCATCGAAGAGCACAAACTCGTCGGCCGCTGATACATCGAGGCGCACCCTGTACGGTTGTGACCAGGGCTCAAGCCGCAGGTTTACATTCTTCCTGTCGAGAAATCCCACGCTGCTGACCTCTACGTCCAGCAATTCTGCAATATCCGCCATGGGGATCGTATACGAGCGCGATCGGGTGTCGATGGACATAGTCATGCTGCCGTCGGATAGCCGAAGGTTCTCCAGCGGGG
The DNA here is from genome assembly GCA_964390045.1 of uncultured Spirochaetaceae bacterium. GTDB lineage: Bacteria > Spirochaetota > Spirochaetia > SZUA-6 > DRHE01 > CAYMGP01. The sequence goes on from CAYMGP010000011.1 coordinate 47,390, forward strand.
AGGGGCTGGAGATACGTAGGTAGCTTTTCTCCGCTGTTTCGTCGATGAGGTAGGCAGCATGTACAGGCTGCCGTTGCTGCTCGCCGTAAGGGTCGTATACGAGGAAGGTAATCAGCAGTCCGGCCAGTACGACCGCGAAAAGCGAAGCGGTTACAGTTTGGCGGATCTTGTTTCTAATAATGCGGGCCGGAGGAAAGATGAACTTGAGGCGGATAAACATCAGCACGAAGGGAATCAGAATCACCGTCAGCAGCAGATTTCCCCCGATTTTCGAGAGCAAAAGCACCCTGCAAAACTCCAGACGAGGTAAGGTGAACAGTTCCAATATTGTCTTGCCGATCCAGTAGGGCGAGGCCAGGAAGAGAAGCACTTTCAAGGGGCGGTAGGAGGTGGCGGAGAACAACAGAGCAAAGAAAAAGGCCCATAGGAAGTAGTAGGTGAAGGAGATATTGATCACCGCCAGCGTCATGATATCGAGAAGAAGGAAAAGCAGAGCCGAGGCGGAGTAAAAACTGCCGCGTCGTGGTATGGGGAAGCGCCGAAAAAGGTTCAACAGTACGAAGAGAATTGCCAGAGGTACGGCAAGCTTGAAGCAGAGAAACAGCAGGGGAAGCTCCTTCCAGAGGTCAACCATGTTGCGGACTCGAAGGATACCTTCGAGCACCCAGGAGGAGAGGAAGAGGAGGGAGAAAATAAATAGAAAGAACAGCGGCAGAGCCCAGATATTGTGGGCAAGGATGCGCAGGTATTTGCGCAACCTTCTTGTGAATATCAGTCCGTAGGCCAGGATTCCTGCCAATACAATGATAAGAATGATGAGATAGGCCTGTTCCGATATGCTGAAGTAAAAACCACGCGCTTGGAAAAAAAGGTAATGGCGATCCCATGTCTCGGGGATGCCCTCTGAAAAGGAGTCTAGGAACTCTTTGAAGAACAGATTAAATGAGAAAACCCAGTTTTCCTCTTCGAGAGGATCGAGCGGATCGTATTTCCCTTCGAAGCTGACTGCGGGGTAACCGGCGGTAAGAAAAGGCTCGATAATCGTACGTTCCGAAGTGAGGCCGATTCTAAAGATTTGATTTTCATTGCCGCGTACGAGAAAAAAAATGTCCGTCGCTTCGAGCGCTTTTGTGCTGCGGTCGATCAACCAGTAGGGGGACTCGATACCCCTTCCCCCGGCTCGCAGGTAAAGACGCGAAGGTATCCGTTTCAAGTTGAGGTAGAGGGTCATTACTCTGTGGTCGGGATAGAAATCCCGCAGGAACAGGCGGCTTCCCATGGGATACTCCGTTTCCTCCCCGTACTCAGCGCCTAAAAACAGGACCTTGACAGAGATCGGTGGAGTTGTCCGATTGAGAAGCTCGACGATACTCAAGCCCAGAGCCACGTTTATCGATCCATCGAGCTGCCCGGAAGCTTCCGCCGGATGGTTTATGGGGAGGGCCAGGATCAGTGTGTCGGCTTTCTCGCCCTTGATGTCCACGACCAGGCACGATGAGAAAGAATGATTTGTGTCCGATTCCTGATAATCCAGCCGCGTATAGGGAATTCGTAGACGCTCGATCCTTTCCTCAATGAAGCGGATCAATTCCCGTTCCCCTTCGGAGCCCTCGGGACGGGGATACAGAGAACGGATGGCGGCGTACTCGGTGAGTACTTTCCGGCTGTCCGGGGGCAGGGACGGCTGACAGAAGCCCGTTATTGTAACTCCGAGGAGCAGGAAAACGACGGCGACTGTAAGGCGGCGACACATAGTAACTTCCAAGAATATCCAGGGCAAAAAATGATTGCAATACGGGCAGCAATATTTTATCATTAATCAGTCATCATGGCATTGCTGGAAGCGATCCTCAAGCGCAGAAGTATCAAGCACTTCAAATCGATCCCTGTGGAGAAAGAGAAACTCGAGCGCGTGCTGGAAGCGGGTAGATTGGCTCCTTCTGCGAAAAATCGTCAGGAATGGCGTTTTGTGGTCATCCAAAAAGAGGCGCTGCGGGCTCGCGTCGCCGAGGCCGCGTTTGGGGATGAATCGGTACGGCAGGCACCGGCGATCGTAGCCTTATGTACCACCAACATAGAGTACATCATGCCCAACGGCCAGCTCTCCTATCCCATCGATCTGGGCTTTGCCGCCGCCTTCATGGTTCTTCAAGCCGTTGCCGAGGGTCTGGGCAGCCACTGCCTCAGCACCTTCGACGAGCAGATGGTCAAGGATCTGATCACTGTTCCCTATTCCATGCGCGTCGTGCTGCTACTGCTGTTCGGGTATCCGGAGGAGACACCGGAGCCGACTCCGCGGAAGCCCCTGAAGCGGATCGTGGCTTTCGATCACTGGTGATAGTAGGCTGACAATTCCCGCAGGCGCAGCTCGCCTTCCTTTTCCTCTATCGCTCCGATTCGAGCGCCGAGGAGGTAGTATACGGGGTCGGTTCGCGACCACATCACTTCTATAGGCATGGAAAAGGCGGGTATTCCGATTTCCTCGCCGGGAAGCACGGTTATGTCCAGACGGTCTCCCTTTTGAATCTCCAAGGCTTTTAATAGGGCCAGCTGGCAACCCTCTTCACTGAGATCGCGGAGGTATCCCCGGATATTACTGCCTTCGAGCAGTACCTTGGCGTAGGTCTTGTTTCGCTGGCTTTTACGTTTCTCCATCGTATGTTTTACCCCTGGATTGATACTCGAATCAGGGTTCCATTCACTTTACCCTGTCCCCATTCTACAGGTTTTTCTTCATCGTCAAAAAAGATCAGCTCGAAGCTGGAAAATGTTTTTTTTGTAACAAGCAATCCCATTCCGAAGCGCAGGTAGTTGTGCTTCTTTTGATACAACTCAAACTCGCGTGATGCCTGATCGATGTTCTGGACATCCTCCTCGAGATTGAAGGGAAGGCGCGCCGGGTCGAATCCACCGCCGAAATCCTTCACCTCCACCTCGATCCTGCTGTCACCTGCTCGGAAGACGGCGCTGATCTGTTTGTCTACTTTTTTCTCCCGATGGGCTCGCAGGGAATTGCTGATCAGCTCGAGCACAGCGTATTTAACATTTTCCGTATTGCCTACAAAATCTGGAAATTTCACGGAATCGAGAGTCTGTAGTATTTCCCGGAAATCCGCATCCGAGTGGATGGTGAGGGCCACTTGGTCGCTCCGCTTGCTCTGGAAGTCAAAATAATTACCCATGGGTTTCACTTTTCCCTTTGAAAAACAGGAAGATGTAGTGTTTAATAGCCTAAATGCTGTATCTTCTCGTTTCCGTTGCCTATTATAAACAATTGAAAGCGGTTGACCAAGAACTTTCCGACAACCTGGATCGAGAGCTGTCCGGTATCGAAGAACTTTACGGGTATACGAAGCTATACAGTAAGGAAGGGAACTTTCTCTATGCGTTTGGTCAGGAGTACGCGCTGGATCCCCGTAGAGTGCTCGAATTCGTATTCCGTGTTCACGAGATCTTGGAGTCGAGGCGGGAACAGTTGTTTGGTTTCAACCTCATCATCTCAAAAGCTGCTGAAACAACAGCGGAAGCTATGGCAAAAAGGTTGCGTACCGCTTCCTTGGGGCTCGAAGAAGAGGAGGAGGTTTGGATCGATCCGGACTGTCAGTCGCTTTTTGCAGATTCCATTCGTACAGAGAAATCACGTAATTTTTTAAAAGTAACGGAGAAAGATCCATCTCGACTGCCCGGAAGGAAACGAAGTCAGCAGCTTTGGAAGCAGAGCACACTCGCCCGACAGGTTGTACGTACAATCAACACTCAAGCCAAGGCCAGGAGAAAGAAGCGGGGTGTTTTCATTCATGGACCGGTTCTCGGAGAGCGCAAGATCCTTTTGGATGCGGTCCAGGACCTTCTACTACAAGATTTTGCCGTTCCCCGGGCGCCCCGGCTGCATACACTGTTCAAACGCCGTTCTGCTTTTCACCCCTTTCTCAACAGCCTCGATCCTTTTTTTCTCAGGGTAGTACCGCAGTATCTCACAGCCTGGGAAAGGAAGGTATGGGGCGATCTAAAACGACTTCTCTGGTCTATGAAGCCGGCGGCCGGAAGGGCCGAAGGGGTTTTCTTCCACTGGCCTAAAGGGGTGCCCAATTCGCTGCGACGAGCCGGCGAGCCTGCACTCGAAGAGGAGCGATCCTCCGAGTTTTCAGACTTTGCTTGCCCTGATTATCTCTATCAGGATTTCTACGCTGTCTTTCAGCTCTACCTCAACGCTTATTTCCGCATGATGGAGGAAAATTTTCTGCCTGCAGTGCTGCTCTGTGAAGATATTGACAGCTATCATGCCCAGAGTCTGACAATGCTCTTTGACTTGCTCAAAGATTTTTACCAGAACTCCACATTCATTCCCGTTTTCACTTCCGCCTCCCCCGATCTTCCCGGGCGGTTGAGGGATCGCGGCGTTGAGGTTATAACGATGCATCCCCTGAGCAGCAGTGAAATGATGCGCCTGGCCCGACGGTTGTATCGGGGCTGCGAGCTTTCCAAAGATACGGTAAGGAAACTTCGTTCGTATTCGAGAGGCAAGCTGCTGTCTTATTATCATTGCCTGAAATTTTTGGAGGAAAAAGACTATCTGGTCAAAGAAAAAAATCGTTACCTCTGGCATGAGCCGAAGCCCCTGGAGGCACTGCTGCCCGCCCGCTGCATCTCGGTCAGCTGGTCGATTGTTACCGGGCTCTCCGCCCAACTGAAACGTCTGCTGTTCATCGTGTACATCCAATCGGGACTTCTCGATATCTGGGGATTGATCGATTTCTTGGAGGATCAGGGCATGTCCCGCGAAGACGCCTTTACCCTGCTGCGAGACCTCGAGGCTCGGGGATTGGTGCACCTTGGCAACTACGCTGTTGCACTGTACCCGCCCTTCGGAAAAAAGCTTCGCAAGATCATTGCGCGTGAAGAACCGGAGTTGGAGCGGGCTTTCATCGACTACCTGATCGAGTGCTGGAGGCGGGGCAGCTATCCGCATCTGGTGCTGCTGTTCTTTATGCTGAAAAAGGCAAAACGAAGCGTCGAAGCCATCGAAGTGCTTACTCAGCTTCTCAAACAGAAGCTGGATGAGCTGGATTTCAAGGGCGTGAAGAACTTTCTTGATTCCAAACACTTTCGCTTCGGCGCAGATCTCGAAGCGGAGGAGCAGAAAAAATTGCAGCGGCTGTTGATGGCTGTTCGGCTGCGTCAGGCCTTGCTCCAGGGTGGATTGAAGGAAGCCGAGGAGATCTATCTTAAAGCCATGGAGGCTGGAGATGATTTTGAGGTTGACCCGACCAAGGGACACCTGTTCCTCCAGGTCAGTCGCTACCTGCTCGCTCGAGGCGAGACCGGAACGGCCCTGCAGTGGGTAAAAAAGGCTGTAATTCAGTACCAGAACAGCAGTAGTACAGGGGGCGAACGGGAAGCCACGATCGGTCTGGGCGCAATTCTTTTGGCCGAAGGCAAATTCGATGAAGCTCTCGAATATTTTTCCATGTCCGATTCCGCCGACCAAGCCACGAAGGATCTGGCAGATATAGTAACCCACGGGCTTCGCGGGGTCACCCTCTTCATCCAAGGAAATCTCTCCCGGGCTGAGACGGAGACAGAAGCGGGATTGGCCCTGAGCCGGACTCTCGAACGGCGGGAGTGGGAGCTTTTTTTACAGTTCTTGAAAGCCAGAATTTCGTTCGAGCTCGGTTTCTACGACGAGGCTGTCTTAGGAGTGCAGTATGGGCTGGCGATAGAACGGCTGTACCGAAATCCTTCCGCCCGCAAGGTGTTGTATCTATGGTTGGGACGAACGTTTGCCTACTCGGGCAGCGTGCAGACGGCGCTGCGGGTGCTCGGCGAGCAGGAGGATAGTTGGGAAAAGCTGTACTTTACCGCGGAATGTCATTTTTTCAGGCGCGAGTACGCCAAAGCCCTCGAGGCCTGCGATCGGGCTATCTCTTTGGGCCAGAGCTTTCGCGGCAATGATTTCCCAGGGCAGCGGATCGGCTGGTTGAACGGTTTCCGGGACATCGAGGGACGTTGTTTTGAGCTGCTGCGCGATAATGCTCTCATCCAGCGCTTGACCCAATCCTTCCAGGCTTATCTATGGGGTTTGGAGGGCAGCAGCGAACGGGGAATCGAACAACTGCACTCGATCACCCGGGGCGGACGAATTCCCGAATCGGATCCCTTCCAGAGCCTATACAGCTACTTCTATGCCTGTACCCTGCCCGAGGTGCGGAAAGGCGAGTTTGATGACAGCCTCACCGTCTTGAACAAAGCCCTGAAGCTGCTCCAGCATCGAGCCAGCAAGATCGAGGATTCCACGAGGCGTTGGCGATACCTGAACAACAATTATTGGAATCATCTTCTCTTCGTCGAAGCCCGCGATAAAAAAATGATCTAGTTGACGGCCGGCAGCGGATGCCATATACTTTCTAATGTCATTGACTGGGAGGGGATATGGCTGAGCAGCTTATCCTAAAAAGTCTTCCCTTTATAAAAATTCTTCCGAATTGGGCTCAGGAACTAGCCTACAAGTACTGTTCCAAGACAGCAAACCTGTACATTGTTCACGGCAACATACGGGATTTCCTGCCCCACAAGATGAACGACAACGAGTTCAACTTTGTCCGCATCCAGGACTACATAGGAGAGGTGCTTTTCGGAAACCGGGACATCATCGTTTTTTACGACCGCTCTTCCGGTGTCACCTTCTGCAGCGATGACATGCGCCGGGATTACCTCAATTCGCTCAGCGGCAGCAATGGAGAGAGCAGGGAGAGCGCCCTTTCCCGCGACCCGATGGACGCCTTTCCCGCCCTGGAGAGCTACTTCTATAGGAACATCTCCAACAAGCGACGCATCGTTTTGATTATCGATTACTCCGAGACGATTCTGCCCAACACGGATATTTCCCGCTATACGGATGAGGACCGCTACTGCCTGGTGACCCTCAACCGCTGGGCCAACGATCCGATCTTCACCGAGGGGGACATCTCGGTCCTTCTCCTGACGGAGAATCTTGCCGATCTCAATACCAAGCTGGTGCGTTCTCCCAGCACGATCAAGGTGAACATTCCTCTGCCCGACGAGACCGTGCGCCAGCGTTTTCTTACATTTCTCGATCGGCAGGACAAGCTCCTGCTCGAGCGCCGTCTTTCGCCGGAGAAGGTGGCCCAAATCTGCAGCGGTTTGAATCTTGTCAACATCTACCAGCTGGCCGCGGAGAGCTACCAGGAGGACAAAGAAATCACCCTTGAGTATCTGCGCAAGAAGAAGAAGCAGATGATCGAAACAGAAGCCAGCGGCCTGCTCGAGTTTATAGAAGCCGAGTTCGATCTGTCCATGGTTTCCGGCCACGACTATGTGAAGAAGCGCTTCAAGAACGCCGCTAAAGCGATCAAAATGGCCCGCCTCGACGTTCTGCCCATGGGCTACTTGATCGCCGGCCCTGTGGGCACGGGCAAGAGTTTCATGGTGACAGCCTTCGCCGGGGAAATCGGTATACCCATCGTCAAATTCCGCAATTTCCGCTCCAAGTGGCAGGGCGTGACAGAGGCGAATCTCGAGAAAGTGCTGAATATACTCAAAGCCATGGCTCCGGTGGGGGTGATGATCGATGAGGCCGACGCCTTTCTCGGCGACAGGAACCAGGAGGGGGATTCCGGCACATCCAACAGGATCTTCGCCCAGATCGCCTCCTTTATGGGCAACACCGAGTACAGGGGCAAGATCATCTGGTTTCTCATCACCTGCCGGCCGGACCTGCTGCCTATCGACCTCAAGCGGCAGGGTAGGGCGGAGGAACATCTGGCCCTCTTCTACCCGGAGACTATAGAGGAGAAGCAGGCTTTGCTGCAGACACTGATCCGCAAGCTCAAGTTGAAGGTGCAGAAGGTCAACATCAGCGAGCTGTTCCGTAAATACAAGTTCGATTTTTCGGGAGCGGACCTGGAATCTGTTTTAATCCGCGCCAAGCTGCTCGCTGCGATGAACAACCACGTGATCATTACCGCTGCCGATCTGGAGGATACGATACGGGATTTCAATCCTCCCAGTTATCCACACGAGATCGAGCTGCAGAACCTGGTGGCCGTGTTGGAGTGTACCAGCCGGGAGATGCTGCCCAGGCGATTCCAGAACCTCGAGCGTACCAAACTGGTCTCCGACATCAAGCAGCTCAAGATCCTGCTCGGCGAACGGGAATAAGGGAGAGGCAGCATGCCTGAAAGAAAAGCACTTACCCTGTACTGGACCAAGAACGGAAACACACAGATGGTGGCCGAGCGTATCCACGATACTCTGAAGAACGCCGGGATCGAGGACTCGCCGCTGCGTATGACCAAGGACCTCGAGGTAGAGTACCTGGAGTACAACCTGGTGTTCCTGGGTGCGCCTGTCTACGAGAATCTGCCGCCCAAACCTGTGATCGCCTTTCTGAAGCGGCACAAGCGCCGGGGAGTACAGATTCTGGCAGCTGCCCCGGAGAAGCCGGGAATCGCGGCGGTGCCTTTCTGTACCTACGGCGGCGGTCATACCGGATACAACGAGGCTGTGCCGATGCTCAAATACATCGGACAGTTCTTCGAACACGAAGGCATCCGGGTGGTAGATGATATGGCGGTAGCCGGAGCGTTCCCGGAATCAGACGAGGCCTACAACAGGCGGGGCAGGCTCGGAGTAGTGGCCGACCGTCCCAATCAGCAGGACCTGGCCGATGTCGAGGGCAGGGTGTTGGGTATCCTGCGGCAGCTGCACCTGAAGCTGCCCCTGGGCGATAAATTTCTATAGTCCTACAGCCGCACCCCCATCGGGTAGACCTGAGTACGGCGCCGCCCGGACTTATACAGGCGATCCAGAGGGACGGAATACAGATATGAGTTTCAAACGAAGCATCAAGCTAACTCCCGTTGCGGGATTTTTGGCTTTTTTCTATACTTCTGTTAAGGACATATAAAATGAGTAAGACGGCGGCTCAACTTACGAAACAGGAAAAACGAACCTACCGAGAGTTCGCTCGTCTGCAGGATGAAGCGGAGAGGCGAGAGATGCTGGCTCGACGCGATCGAGCGTTGACGGTCGCGCGGGAAGCTGCGCGAATCCTCAAGGAACGCTTCGATGTTACCCGCGTGCTTCTCTTTGGTTCGCTCGCGACAGAATCATGGTTCCATATTCGCTCGGACGTGGATCTGGCGGTCGAGGGTTTGAAACGTGAGGATTATTGGCAGGCCGATTGCCATCTTGAACGCATTGGTGATGGTTTCGAGATCGACCTGGTAGACCTGAGTACGGCGCCGCCCGGACTTATACAGGCGATCCAGAGGGACGGAATACAGATATGAGTTTCAAACGAAGAGCTCTCGCGCAGAGGATTCGCAGCGAAATCCCGGAGCTGGAGCATGCCGTCGGAGCGGGAATGCGGCATTGGGAGCGCGCGAAATCCGAGTCGGAGTATCAGGACGCGTTCCTGAACTCCGTGGCTCTCAATCTCCATGGGTTCTATAACGGGATCGAGCGTGTAATGGAGTTGATCGCTGTGGATCTCGACGGCGTCACCCTTGGAGGAGAAGCATGGCACGCCGAGTTGCTCAGACAGGTTGAGCTGGAGGTTCCTTCGCTGCGTCCGGCTGTCATCTCTTCCGAGACCCGCCGTCGCCTCGATGAGTATCGAAGGTTCCGTCACCGGGTTCGGAACATCTATGCTGCGAATCTGAACGCATCCCAGTTGGAAGGGCTTGTTTCGCAGCTCATGACCACGTGGGAAAACCTGAAAACGGAATTGTCAGCTTTTGCGGATTATCTGGATTCGTTGAGCGACAAGGCATAGACGATTGATTCGCGGTCTCTGAGATCCGGCTGATCTTCCTTTTTGTAAGATAGAAAGTTCTGCCTGGCCAGTGAGATGGCATCCTCACAATTATACTGCAGGGCGGGGAAAGCCCAAATCTTGGTGCTCGGATCTGGAAAGCGTATCTCGAAGTAGCGGCGCAGTTCTCTGCCGGGAAACACGCCCGGGATTCCCATGTCGATGCACACGGCATCGTAGAGCCCTCCGGTCTTTCGATTTGAGATCAAAACGATCTGCTGAATACAGGCCGGACACTCCGTTCTGGACCAGGCCAGAAAGGTGGCCTCTCCGTAAAGAACTCCGTCGGTTACCGATGTTCGAGGACAACGGAAAGATCCTTCAGCTGTTTACCGTCATCAAACGGTAGGCATGCTCTGTTGGAATGGCACCACCGGAACCCGTGAATTCAAGGTATTTTTTGCATCTTGCAGGTACAATTTTCGTTTCGATAGTGAGTTTGCCGATTTTTTTGGGTTATCATATAATTGCGAGCGTTTCAATTCCGAGGCAAAGCAGAGGTAGATAATGGGGTTCTGGATCTCGAGGTACTATCGGGTGATCGGTATTGCAGCTTTCATTCTACTTGTCCCCCGAGCGGTGCCATTACAGGCAGCGGATTCCTACCGAAGCATCGCTGTAATGGATTTCCGCTTTATCGGGATATCGAACGGCGAAATGCAGTCCGTCGTGGATCGGTTGTCTTTGAAACTGCCAGTCACGCAAGGATTCCGGAGAGTGGTCGATCGCGATAAACGGGAGCAGCTGCTGCGGGAAGCGGGCAGGGTCCGCCGCCACGGCTCGTACGAGAAGAATCAACTGCATAGAGCGTCAATTATAGAGGTGGATCTTGCCGTTCTGGGGGAGATTCGAATGAATGCGGGCGGCTATCAGGTTACCGTATGGCTTCGAGAGGTGAAAAGCGGCGACACTCTGTACAGCGAACAGAAGTCCTATGCAGGCAAAGACGAATTGATTCAAGATATCGATCGGCTGGCCTCGGCCCTGCTTCGCTCGAGCAGGCAGTCGAGGAGAGCGCCGGAGACAGAACGTAAGCCCCAGAAACTCGACGCGGTTATCGGCTTTCGGCTCGGCCAGGAAGGGGTGACCTCAGCCCCTGCAATCGATGGCGGGAGCTATCTCTATGGCGAAGTACTGGCCGAGCTGAACCGGATCTTCGGATTCAGTTTGAAATATTCAGCCTGTCTGTTTCCCTATTATTCAGCGAACCACCTGATCACGGCTCTGCCCAGGCTCAATATTCGCCTGGCCGACGATCTGTACACCGGCCTCTCGCTTGGATATATGCTGAGCACCGACTACCGAAGCGAGCTGCGTCAGTATATCGGCGTGCGGCTCTGCCCGATCCATTCAGGAAATATGATGGGAATCTCTATCGAGCTTTTGCCCTTCTCCGTTTTTTTCGATGTGCAGAGCCGGCAGCCGGTTTTCATGATAGAGTTGATGTCGATCGCATTTTGGTTGCCGTACAAATCGTAAATATCCCTGTCGGTGCCAGGATTCAGCATCTCGCAATTTTCCGCTTTTTCCCCAGATTTCCCCTCTCGACAAGTTTGTCGATGTACTGGGGAGCGAATGGAACTTTGCAGGCGGTTCCGCTCATATCAACAGAGACTTTGCCGATCGATTCCGCTGCCCTTCGGGCTTTCTCTGAAAGCTCCGGAATGTAACTGCCTACGCAGATCACGAAATGGTTCATGTCGTAGCGGATCCGGTTCGCCGCTGTGTGAATCGTTCGTTCTACTACGCCCAGAAGCTCTTCGATCTCTCTGCAATCGAGCTCCTCGTTCGGCCGGATCGAGATGGCAGCGCTGTAGGTAGCCCAGCCGGCGCAGGCGATCATCTCCTCATCGGAGCCCATCCACTCCCTGGCCAGCTCGTTCCAATAGAGGGTTTCGGCGGCCACATTGGCCACGGCGTATTCACTGAGCATGTACCAATAGGCAGCCGCTACCCACTCCTGCAGGTCCTGCTTGCTCATCCGGGTCTCGTCGGCGATCAGGCCGGCCAGGTACATGGCATCGGAGTTTCCCGTGGCGTAGAGCTGCATCGCCAGCTCGTGATTTTTCTTCACCTTCTTTACCACTTCTTTCATATCGCCGATACGCACCCCGTAGAAAGGTTCCCGGGCACCGTGGCGCATCAGAACCTTCTTACCGTTCGGATTTTCATGGTCTTTGAGAAACTGCATGATCTCTGCGAAGGTCATAGGGTAAAGTAAGGTTGTTTCCTGCCGGCGGTCAAGCTGAAAACAGTCGTAGGTGACGATGCTTTCATCCCCGGTGGCACCGTCTTTACAGCTTTGTCGTGGAGATATCAGAAAAAGGCTCTACCTTTTCAGAATCCCGAGGTATACTGCTCGAAAATCTGGACCGAAGCATGCCGTCAAGGAGACTTCGATGAACTGTTCGCAAATTCTCGAAACCTCGGCAGGAGCATTTTTCAACACATACGAGGAGGTTGCTGATGGATAAGATACGGGGAAACGCCCATGTGGGAGTACGGATCCTCGCTGTGCTGCTCTTCCTGTTCGGCCTCTTTGCGTTTTTCGGATCCCTGTTTCTGTGGGGAGAGGGATTCATCTTCTCGTTCCCCAAAGGAGTAGACTACGCCTTTCCAGTGACGGACATCCTCGTTAATGCTCCTGCAAGCATCATCGCGGCTATTGGATTGTGGCAGTTGAGGCGCTACGGGTATATTGCATCTCAGTTCGTGGCCGGCTTTTACATCTACGCATCCGTGGAGATCTTTGTGCACGTGATCCAGGAAGGACGTCCCTACCCATTTGAGATTGTTGTGCCCCAGGTGGTGGCTGTGGCCGTGGCTGTAGTGCTGGTATTGTACCTGTGGCGGATTCAGGAGCGCTTTCAATGAAAATCGAAATACGGGAGGAACGAGAGCAAGATCGGGAGGCCGTCCGCCGAATCAACGAGGAAGCCTTCGAAACCTCGGACGAAGCGAATATCGTGGACAAGCTGCAGGATGCCTGCGATAGTCTGCTCTCCCTGGTTGCCACCGAAAATGAGCTTGCGGTAGGCCATATCCTGTTCAGCCCCGTCACGATAACCGGGCCGCAAGAACCGCTTGTAGGCATGGGGCTGGCGCCGATGGCTGTACTCCCCGAGCGTCAGGGGCAGGGCATCGGAACACTTCTGGTCCAAGAAGGACTGCGGCGTCTGCGGGAATCCGGGACTCCCTTTGTCATTGTAGTGGGCCATCCGGACTACTATCTCCGTTTTGGCTTTCAACCGGCATCGCGATATGGAATTCGCTGTCAGTGGGACGGCGTGTCGGATCCGGCTTTTATGATTCTTGTTTTCGACGAGCCTGCTCTGCGAGGCGTTTCGGGAGTCGCTCGCTATAGGAAAGAGTTCGACGAGGCGATGTAACCCACGCCCAGCGCAGGAGGGGGCTTGGCTTGCATTCGCTCCAGAGGTTATCTTTTCGATTATCACGGCAGTTTGTATATTGATACATACGATGAAGCGGCTTTCACTGTTGATTCTGCCAGGTTTACTCTTCGTGTTGGCAGGAGCATTCTGTGAAATCACAGGCGCACAATCTGACGGTGCGCGATCAATCGGTGCGCAATCGATCGATGCACAGTCGACCGGCGAGGCGCAGATGAAAGCCCTGGCCCTGGCTTATCCGGAGCGGATAGCCGAAGTGGCCTTCCGGAATGCAGATTGGGCGCTTCGAATCGACGGCAACTGGTACTTCTGGGCGCATGGCCGTCTTCTGCCGGAAGAGCTAAGGCAGAGCTGGGAGGAGTATGCCTCTTACCGCTTTTACTCCTATTCCCGGAAGCTGCCGCCGATTCCCAAACTAGACGAAGAAACGAAGATCAGGCTCAAAGAACGTCTCGAGCAGTCCGCTGCAAATCCTCCCGAACGCCACGAGGCTTTTCTTGGCGATCTGTACCGAGCGGGCACCCGTGCCCAAACCGAAGCTCGGATTGTCACGGTGAATCTGATCGGTTTCGAGGTGCGGGTCCACGAGCAGATCGCCGAGCCGCTTGAGGCTGTGAACAGCGCTCTGGAAGCATTAGTAGAGACTGATCCGGGGGTATGGCGCTTCGTTCAAGGGCTCAGGGGAGTGGCCGGCTACAATTGGCGGCAGATCGCAGGAACCCGCTCCCGGAGCTATCACAGCTACTGATACCGGCCTTTTTTTATCCGGACCGATACTATAAATACCTATAAAACAAAGAAATAGACTGCACTTGCCGATTTTTCCCATATGGTCTATTTTGTCGACATGTCGACAGAATTTTTACGAGGTTATTGAAATGTCGAAACCCTACGGATTGTGGAAGCGGAAATGTGGGAAAAAGTCGATCTACTACTACCATCTGGGTGATAGAGCCTGGAAATCGACCGGCCGCAGCCGGCAGCAGGACGCGATCGACTTCGTCCTGCTCCAGCTCGAGGAGCAGAAGCAGGAGGCTGCCCGACAGAAACAGATCCCCCAGGCCGTTATCCTCCGGGACTACCTGGAACCGTTCTACGTCTGGGACCGGTGCCCTCATATTGCCCGGCTTCGAGCAGAAAAACACCCGATCGGCCGGGAACACGCAAAGCGCCAGCGGGCCCTGATCGAGACCTACATTCTGACCGATCGGCTCGCGGACCGAAACCTCCGGGATCTCAGCCGAGGCGATATCTTGGATTTCCGGCAGCGACTCCTCCAGCTCTATAGCGATCGGCAGGTCAACCGGATCATCGGAGTGCTGAAAACTTGCATCAAAGCGGGCATATTCCGGCAGGAGCTGGAAAAGGATCCTACCCTCGGAATCGGCGCGATCCGCGAGAAACACAAGGAGCGGGGGATCTTCACCCGCGAGGAGCTCCTCGCCTTGTTCTCCGAGTCCCCCGGACCATGGGAGGACCTGCAGGCCTATGTCTGCTTTCTCGTGGCCGCTTCCACGGGTTTGAGACGGAGCGAGCTCCTCGCCCTCCGCTGGAAGGACCTGGACGTCGACCGCCGGCTGCTGCACGTCCGGCAGGCCTGGAAAAGCGATACCGAACTCGGTCCCCCGAAATGGGGCAGGAAGAGGACCGTACCGCTTCCCTCCTTCACGATGCGGAAGCTCAGGGAGCTGCGGGCCGGCAGCCTGCACGTGCTGCCCGATGCTCTGATATTTCATAACTGGGATGGCAAGCGCAAGAGTCCGTTTTGGTGGCAGATGCGGTTCCGGGGGGCGATGGAGAAAGCAAAGATCGACGCGAAGGCCCGGAACCTGACCGCTCATTCTTTCCGGCATTCACTTAACACGATCTTAAGAGACCAGGGGGTCTCGGACATGAAGATCCGGGCTCTTCTCGGCTGGAGCAATCCGAGGATCCAGGACGTCTATACTCATATCGGACCGGAGCACTTGCAAGACCAGGTCGAGCTGATTGACGGTATCTTTTCATAAAAAAGTCACGTTGCACCTCTTGACTAACGCAAGACAATTCATTAGTATAATTGCAAGACATCAGGAGGCCGCGATGGCAAAAAAGAGTTTCACGCTACGACTTGATGATTCTATGAGGAAAAAGCTTGAGTCTATTGCCGACGAAAAACAGATTTCAACAAGCGATGTTGTCCGGCTTTTTACTGAAGGGGGTCTTAGCAATCCGGACATAGGCACTGCTTTGATAGAATGCCAGCAGCAGCGGAAGATGCTCGAAAAAGCGCTTGTCTCACAGCACGATGTCGCGAAGGAATTAACGCTATCAAAGAAACAGAATGCCGATTTACAGGCGGCCATTAACACATTGGGCCGTGCTCTTTCTCTCATAGTCCCAGTTCGAAAATGGATCGAGGCAGATGTCCGGGGAGAATCTTGGACAGATGCAGTATATCGTCTGTCGCAGGATTTATCGGCTCTTGACGACAAAGAAGGAGTGCAGAAGGCGTTGTCGAAGGTCGATAAGATCAAACCGGGGTCATGTCTTGAGCATTGGTCCGTAGCGGCCTTCTCAGAAATTGAAAGGCGATCTCCGGGCAGTATCGAAGCGATCAAACGGGGAATGCCCGCATTGGCTGATATTCTGAAATAGATAGCGAGCCCTGGCCTGCCAGCAAGCATCACCAGGGCTCTGAGCACATAGCGGCCGCAGGACGGCCACCTGGTTAATCCTACCATGTCGCCGTCCCGCCCGCAACATACGGGAGGGGTTTAATGCAGACACTCCTGAACGTTTCTCAAGCAGCGCGGGAGCTCGGCATTTCAAGAAGGTTTTTGTATGCGCTCGTCAAGTGCCATGAGATCAGCTGCTACCGGCCAGGCCGGAGGATCTGCTTTTCAGAGCAGCACCTCGAGGATTTTCTTAAAAAGAGCCTGCAGCCGGCGAAGGGGGGCAGGGATGATCACGATTGAAGAGCATCAAGCCGATATCGATTATTCCCTGGGAGAGCTCTATCAGCGTTGCCGAGGGAACGGCGACAATATTTTCAAATATATTGATAAGCTCACCGACACGGGCGCGGCCGAGAGGTTCGC
>CAYMGP010000012.1:0-6362 GCA_964390045.1 uncultured Spirochaetaceae bacterium
GCATCACTGATGGTGTGATGGGGGCTGCGAAAGGGACGTCTTGCCAACAGAGGCTGGCCGGCTGGCAATTGACCTAGCGCGCTGTAGATGCGCGTAGTCTCGATCGACTCTGGAGCATCGAGTGCCGGCAGGATGGTCGGCATCCGTTTTGCCAACATCGTCTTTCCGCTACCAGGTGGACCGACCATGATCAGGTTGTGTCGACCCGCTGCGGCCAGCGCCAGTAGATTTCGACCTTTTTATGCTCGATCCAGCGAATCAGCCTCTCCAGCACCGGTTCAATTACCGTGGCACGCACATTCAGCTTCTCAGGACTGAAGCGCAGAGTTCCCTTTTCCAACCTCGACAGGTTCAGGTAGTTTTTTACCATGTCGCGGAAGCGTTCCACGTCCCGAACGATCTGTTCCACGATCTGACTATCTTCCTCGTCGAAGCGACTCTCACCGTCATCGGCAAGCAGAGAAACATTGAGCAGCAGGGATCCAATGGAGTTGTTCAGCTCGTGGGTCACGAAACTGAGCAGCTCCTGATAATCTTTGTTTGCCGATTCGAGCTCCACGTTTTGCAGTTTGAGCCGTTCCTCCCGCTGCCTGAGAGCATCTTTCATGCGATGGAAGGCTTCGGCCAGCACCCGGATCTCCTGAGCGCCTTTCACGGGTACGCCGGCAGAGTCGAAGCGGCCCAATTGAATCTGACCGGATGCTTCGGCGAGACTCGATAGCGGACGTACGATTCCCCGGGCTATGAGAAACGTGGCCAGCAACACCAGCCCCAATGTGGGTACGATCAAAGCGGACAGGAAGGTAATCGCCCGGTTGCGGATATCGGCGTACTTGCGCTCGAGCACGCCGACGTACAGGATACCTGTGTTTCGGTTCCGGGGATCCCGTATCGGCTCGTAGGCGGAAAGGTACCACTCGTCGACCACAAAAGCCCGCTTGAGCCAGCGCTCCCCGCGCTCCAAGACCTTCTCCCTTACCTCTTGAGAAACCCGGGTACCGACTGCTATCTTTCCATCCGGACCGAGTACCGTAGTGGCGATGCGTACATCCCCACAGAAAATTGTAACGGTGCCAAAAGGCTTATCTCCGTAGAGATCCTTCCCGAACAGATTCTCTTGGATTCCCCGCACGAGGTCTATGTTGCCGTTCAACACGGTCGCCACAAAGGCTACCCCGAGTGTGCCCGGGTGGGTGGCGAACAGACAGAGCAGCTTTCCGGAGCCGCAGTCCACCTCTAACTGAGCGTCGGTCGGTGAAAAGCCCAGCTCGGCCAGATCACCTGTAGATAAGAGCAGCGTCCCGCTCTGGCTGACTGCACCTCCGAGACCGAGCCTGAGAAGCATAGGAGGCAGGCCGCGAGGAAAAACCACGGAGATATCTGGATACTCGTCTTGCCCGAGCTCTTTTTCCAATCCCTGAGAATAGGCCTGAGCCGAGATGCTCAAGGAATCGAGCCTGTCCTCGAGCTCGGAACGGGCCTCTTTCAGGCCCAATTCGACCCTGCTGATCGCCTCGGAGCGGACCGCGTCGGAGATGAGGATCGCGCCTGTTACCGTACTGGCTAGGGTTGAAAAAATGATAAGACCGAAGACGCTGAAAAAAATTCTGTTCAGGAGATTCACGGTTCAGACCTCTCTATTCGAGCTCAGCCGCCGGACTGACGACTGCCCGGCTTGAAGATCACGGAGATACGCTTGCGGCCGTCCATCTTGGCTATCAGGGGATCGGCAAAGCGTAGGTGTACAAAGTGCTCGCTTCTGTGCGCCGCTTTTTGCCTGCGCAGCCACTCCCAGTCTAGAAAGTTGCCGCTGGATTTGAAGGGAATATCAAAATAGCCGATGTTCATCGATGTAACGTTGTGAAAGAAGTGGGACCCCAAAGAGGGATCGACTTTGAAGTCGGCCAATTCGGCCTCGACGATCACCTTTACATTCGAGATGTGGTTCCAATTGACGGGAATGCCGAGCCAGGGATCGCGACTTCCCCAGCGGCCCGGACCGATCAAGATATAGCCTCGGTTCTCCCGTTTCAACAGTTTGTTCAGCTTCTCCAGCTCGCCCGTCATCTGCCTCGTTCGCGACTTGTCAAAGCGCTGAGGATCTACATAGATGAGATCCCGCAGGTTGTCGATCGTACCGTTTCCCATGGCTCTTTCGGAATAAAGGACCAAATCGTCTCTACTGATCTCGACAAGATTTAGGTGGTAATCCTCGAGATCTCCTAGCAGCGGCTTGATCTGGAGAATGTAAAACGATGGTTTGCCGTTGGCCGCCTTGTTCAGATCCACGGCGAACTCGATCTCAACGGGCGTGCCCATGGCTCCTTTCACGATATCGAGCACCGCTTCCAACACCTCTGCCAGGGGGAAGTATCCATATTTCAGAATGTATGCGAAATTGACGATTCTCGGTCCCCGCTGCAAAGCGCCCAACTGCAGCCTGTCGTTTTCGTAGTCCCAGGTGGAAACGCAGGTTTTCAGGGTTTCGCTGTCCCGGGCTTCTCCGATGGGAAGTCGTGCCAGGGTAGCGTCGTCGCCCTCGATCAGGTGAACCTGATCATCCTGCATGTCGATGGCGTAGTACTCTTCCTGGGTGAAATGAATCTGTTCTTCCGGGGAGACGAAGTCGATCTTCGGATAATGAGGACAGAAACGGTGAGCCTTTTCCCCGTCGATCACGTATTTACCCAGCCCGATACCGATCACGGCGATGCCGTCCTCCGGCTTGAGGTAAGCGACAGGATAGTAGTTATACGACTGGGCGACTCCGGAGAAGTGCGGGTAAAAAAAGCGCCCCTGCCTGCTTCCCACCACCTCCTGGACCAAAACAGCCATCTTCTCCTCGTCTGTCTTGTAGTTTATAGCGTCGAAGTATGCTCGGGCCGACTCTGAGAGAATCGAGGCGTAGACAAGCTTCACAGCCTCTTCCAGCTGCTGCAGTCGAACGCTGAACTCCGAATGGGTGTTTGGCAGCAAAAAAGTATCATAGATGCCGGCGAACGGTTGAGAGAGGGAATCCTCGAACATCCCGGAGGACCGTACCGAAAGAGGCCCCTTGGAATATTTCAGATACCTCCTCAGCTTGTTCCTCAGGCCCGGTGAAAGCTCTGCAGCAAGGAAGCGGCGTTTAACCTCTGCATACGGAACCTCTTTGGCGAACATTTCCAGCAGGCTGTTCTGCTCTATGAAAAGGTCGTATTCCTCGGTGCCGATCACCGCGGTCTGAGGGATACGGATATTCACATCACCGATGATCGTATTCAGCTGCCAGTTTTCTATTAAGAGGTGAAGGAAGGCCATGCCGCGGCCTTTGCCTCCCAACGCTCCTTCCCCCAAACGAAGCACGTGGTGCTGGTCATCGAGAAGGGATTCGTCGAAGGAGACGACGCGCCCGCGCGTTTGATTTCGCTGAACCTCTTCATTGACTTTCAATAAATGGTTCCTCAGGCCCGTCGTGGAATTGAAGTCGCTGACCTTCACAGGCTGAAGCTCTTTGGCGATCTGGATCTCGCCGCGGGCCATCAACCAGCTCGAGAAGTGGTTACGGTCGGCGTGGTACACGAGCGATTCGTCCGGCACGGTGAACAGCAGGTCTTTGAACTCCTCCATGCTGCGGGCCCGGCCGATCGGCCGGCCTTCAGAATCGCGGAACACGAAGTCTCCGAATCCAAGATAGCGAAAGATGAAATCCGTCAGCTCCTTAGAAAGATTCTTGGTATTCTTATTGATGAAGCTCGTATTCAACTTTTGCGCCAATTCGGTATTCTGCGGATCGGATGACTGCAGCAGGATGGGCAGCCCGGGGATCCGCTCCCGTACATACTCGATGAGCAGGGTCCCGGAATCGTCATTCCGTTTTCCCTCTCTTGGAAACTTGACATCCGAGATCAGGCAGAGCAGGTAATCCTTGTACTCCTCGATTATCTCCTGAGCCTGCTCGAAGCTCTCCGCCATGAGCACCTTGGGACGGGCTCTCATGCGCAGGAGCTTCTTCATATCCACGATGTGCTCGTCGCTGATGATCCTCTGGGTCTGCTTCATGATCTCCGTATACAGCAGCGGCAGGTAGCGCGAGAAGTATCGTATCGAATCTTCCACCAGCAAAATAACCCGTACCAGACCGATCTTGGAGTCCTTGACCACGTTGATCTTGTCCTCTATGTATTTGATCATCGCCAGGAATATTTTCGAATCCCCGTTCCAGACGAAGACCTTGTCGAGATAGGATAGACGATCTTTCTTCTCGGCCAGCAGGGCGATCTCGGTGTTGTCGTTCAGGAGCAGCAGGATGGGAATGGCGGGATTCAGCTCGCGGATGCGCCTGCTGAGCTCGAAAGGGCTGATTTCGTCAATGCGCATCGTGAGGATGACCATATCGAAGGAGCGAACCTTTAGGATCTCTATCGCCTCCTCACCAAAGGAGACGCTGGTGATTCGCGGGGCCGTGGAGAGGTTGAGTTGATGGTATTCCCCAAAGATCTTCTCGGTAAGCTTGTCTTCTTCTTCGAGGATAAAGGCATCATAGATCGTTGCGACAATCAGGATCTCGCGAACCCGAAACTGCATCAGCTCATGGTAGATGTCGTTATCCGTTTTATACTGCTTGACCAGCTCTGAAAGCCGATCTTTGAACAGCATTTTCATTGATTACTAGGATAATGCAAATTGTAGGGCGCGCCAATAGGAAAGCTCCGGCCGGAGCCGGAGCTCTTAAACAAAAAACGCATCGCCCTGAAGATGCCTGAGCGCGCCGGCTACACCAGCCCCTGATCGATCATTGAATCCGCCACCTTCTTGAAGCCGGCGATATTGGCGCCGTTGACGTAGTTACCCGCGGTTTCATATTCCTCAGCCGCCGAACGGCAGGTCTGATGAATGTTGACCATTGTGGAGTGCAGCCTGCTGTCGACCTCCTCCCGGGACCAGCTCATGCGCATGCTGTTTTGAGCCATCTCCAGTCCCGAGCAGGCAACGCCGCCCGCATTAGCGGCTTTTGCAGGTCCGAAAAGCACACCCTTGGAAATGAGAAACTCTGTAGCTTCAAGAGTGGTAGGCATGTTGGCGCCCTCGGACACGCACACGCAGCCGCCGGCCACCAGCGCTTTGGCGTCTTCCATATCGATCTCGTTCTGGGTGGCGGAAGGAAGAGCGATCTCCGCCTTGGCCAGCCCCCACGGCCGCTTGCCCTCGAAGTATTTGGAGGCCTTGTATTTTTCTGCGTAGTCTTTGATCCTTCCCCGGCGGAGGTTTTTCAGCTCCATAACAAAGCTCCACTTCTCCTTGTCGATTCCGTCTTCGTCCACAACGGTACCGTTGGAATCGGAGAGGGTCACAACCTTGGCCCCGAGTTGATTGAGCTTTTGCACGGTGTACTGAGCTACATTTCCAGAGCCGGAGACCGCTACCCTCTTGCCTGTAAAGTCCGTGTCTTTGGTCTTCAACATCTCTTGGGCGAAATAGACATTGCCGTAGCCGGTGGCCTCCGGTCGTACCAGGCTTCCTCCCCAGTTGAGACCTTTGCCTGTGAATACTCCCTCGAACAGATTGAGCAGCCGCTTGTACTGCCCGTACAGGTATCCGATCTCCCTTCCGCCTACACCGATATCCCCCGCCGGCACGTCCGTGTTGGCCCCGATGTGGCGAAACAACTCGTTCATGAAGCTCTGACAGAATCGCATGACTTCCTCATCGCTTTTTCCCTTGGGATCAAAATCACTTCCGCCTTTGCCGCCGCCCATGGCAAGCCCCGTCAAACTGTTTTTGAACGTCTGCTCGAAACCGAGAAACTTCAGTATACTGAGGTTCACAGATGGGTGAAAACGCAACCCGCCCTTATAGGGGCCGATGGCACTGTTGAACTGCACGCGGTAGCCCCTGTTTACTCTGTACTCACCGCGGTCGTCCTGCCAGGGAACTCGAAACAGGATCACCCGCTCGGGCTCGATCAGGCGTTCGAGGATTGCCGCCTTCCTGTATTTGGGATCCCGTTCGACCACAATATCGAGCGAACCAAGCACCTCTTTCACGGCCTGGAGGAACTCTTTTTCCCAGGGACAGCGCTTGCTTACCGCCTCTATTACTTCATTTACATAAGCACCCATGTCTACCTCCGATATATTTATTTCAATTTTAAATCAAAAATTCTATTTTAAACAATCTCTTTTTATTGCACGGGAAGATCAGCGCCCGCGCATGCTGATTTGCTCGCTTATGCCGCGAATGCTGCCGCCGATCGAGCTTCGCAAGGGATTGTCATCGGCCAGAATTGTGTCGATCTCCGGCTCGTAGGGTACCGAGCCGAGCAAAACTGTGTCGTAGCGCTCCGCCAGCGACTGCACAGAGGGCGGGGTCCGGCCATCCGG
>CAYMGP010000012.1:6462-56489 GCA_964390045.1 uncultured Spirochaetaceae bacterium
CGGGGTCCGGCCATCCGGCGATTCGCCAGCCACCTGGATGCCGTGCCGGGATCTCGCCATATTTTCAACTACGCCGACGATCGGCACCTTCAACTCGCTGAGAATCGTCAGCAGACGCTCGACAACCCGGAGCACGATACGGGAGGCGGTGGCTACGACAAGAAACTCTGGACGTTGGAGAAAGCGCAGAGCGTCGAGGATCTCGTCCCCAATGCCGGGAGGCATGTCTATCAGCAGGAAATCCAAAGGATCCCAAATTGTGATGGCCAGCAGCTCGAGCATGGCCTCGGTACTGTCGCTTCCCCGTAAAGGCACGGGGTGCTCGCCGCTGAAGGCGGTGAAGCTCATGAAATCCACTGTGTTTCTGACCCGCAACGGCCTGATCCCCGAATCCTCCTCGGGGAAGCGGGGCTCCACGCCGAGAAGAAGATGAGCCGAGGCACCCTGGAAATCCAGGTCGAGCAATCCTGTTCGGTAGCCCGCCTCCCCCAAGGCCAGGGCACAGAGAGCGGCGCAAACACTTTTTCCCACCCCGCCCTTGGCACTGGACACGGCCACGATACGGCGGACAGGCTCCAGGCGCCGGCCGATGATATCGAGGCGGGGATCAATCATCGTTCATCTCGAGGTCGACCGACTGGATACTCACCCCCCTGCCCTTATCAAGAGCGAAATCGGGGCTTCCGCAGGCGGGGCAGCGCATGTACACATGGGCTGCCTCGGGAAGGAAGTGAATCGCTTCCCTTTCCTCTTCACCGAGATCGGCGTGTTGTTCCAGGAGCCATTCGGTCTTGCAGGAGTTACAACGGAAGGATGCTTTTTCGATCCGGCAGTGAAACACCTCAGGACCGAAGGGCAGGTTCTGGAGGAAGCTTTCCAGGCCGGTATCGAACACATCCATATCGATGTGCTGGAGCTCCCCGATAAGCACATTGACGGCCAAGACCTTCTTTTTTCCGTTTTCTTCGTGAAGCCGCTTTACGGTGGATACAACGGCCTCCGCTAGAGCCCACTCGTGCATTTACTCTTCTTTGAACCGTGCTATGATTTCGGGAAACTCGTAGACCACCATCCCCGTATCGCCTACTTCCATGCAAACGTGCATGCTGTCTACCATGCGATTGAGGACCTCCTCGGCTTCTTTGATGCTCAAGTCGGTTTCCAGCACGACATCGGAGACGGTAAGCCTCCCCTTTCGCTTATAAGCCGCCCGAAATATCCGGGCTTCTATGCTTCTGGAGCGGGTCGCTTCGACAGGCCCGAATCCAGACTGGAACCAGGATCCGTCGCGCAGCTGCCAGCGATCCCGCGCATTCAGACGGTTTTGATTGTTGAATAATTCATTGAAAAAGCGGATTCCAAAACGAAGAATCAGAAAAATGAACAGGGCCGGTATCAAGATCCCGAAGGGGAACAAAAAAAACATCGCCGTGGATTCCTTTCAGATCTACAATGTAACCATATGCGGGCAAAGATTCAAACCCGGACGGAGTCCCCGACGGAGTCCCCGATAGAGGCCCGACACCCACCGCTTGCCCGCACTGAAGGCCGGGCCGGCTGCAAGGATTTACCGGATTCACGGAGCAGGGAATCTGGTTTCAGGAAACGCGCTCGTGAGCTTTCCGGAGCTCGATCATCTTTCTCTTCAGCTCTTCTACGGAATCAAACATGGTGAGGACCAGGCTGCGTATAAAGGGGTCGCTGATCGTATATACCCGCTTGTTCCCCTTCACCTGAGAGCTGACGATCCCCCTGCGTTTGAGCACGGCGAGGTGCTGGGACACCACGGGCTGAGATTGTTCAAGGCATTTCCACAGCTCGGAAACGCAGGTTTCCTCACCTGTCTGAATAGCGCAAAGTATCTTTAAACGCAGTGGATGACCGCATGCCTTGAGCTTGGCTGCCACTTCATCTAGTTTAGTCATAATCCTATATAGAATAACTCATCTATAACAAAACTGCAAGCGCGAAGAACCAATATTGATCGGTCACCCTAATTTCACTATATTGGGCATATCGCCATCATGAGCACCTTGTATTTCGATTGGGCCGCCACGGCTCCTCCCGATCCCGAGATCGAGAAAAAGATAAACGACATCTCCCGGCAAGTTTTTGCAAATCCCTCTTCGCTGCACAGGGCAGGCAGGCAGGCAGACAGGCTGCTCGGCCAATGCAGAAAGAGGCTGGCAGCCGTTCTCGGATGCTCCGCTGAAGAAATCGTATTTACCTCGGGAGGCACGGAATCGAACAACATGGTGCTGTTTTCTCAGCTACATAGAAAGAGCAGACGGCGCATTGTGATCAGCGGGATCGAGCATCCCTCGCTGTACCATCCTGCAGGCACATTAGAACGCTTCGGCTTCGAAGTTGCCAGAGTTCCTGCAAAACGCAGCGGACGGGTGGATCCTGAGCGGCTTGTTGCCGCCATCGATGAAAATACGGTTCTGGTTGCGATCATGCTGGTGAACAACGAGACCGGCGCCATTCAATCCGTCGGCGAGGTGGCAGCCACCCTCAGGGAGCACGAGCGCCGCAGTGGAGGCAGGATTCATCTGCACACAGACGCGGTACAGGCATTCGGAAAGATACCTTTCGAACCGCAGACGCTGGGAGTGGACAGCGCATCGCTGAGCGCCCATAAGATCCGCGGACCCCGCGGCGTGGGCGCACTTTACCTGCGCCGACAGGCAAATCCGCAATTCCTCTATTCCGGCGGAGGCCAGGAATCCGGTAAAAGACCGGGAACGGAAAACCTCCCCGGAATCTACGGTTTCACCTTGGCGGCGGAAAAAGCGGCAAGGCACCTCGAAGAAAATCTGGAAAAAGCGCAGGGGGCAATGCGGGCCTTCATCGGGAAGCTGAGCAGGATTCCCGGTCTGGAGCTGACCAACGAAGGCCGGGAACGGGAGGGATACCCCGCCTTTTCCCCTTTCATCCTCAATCTCTCCTTCCCCCCCCTCCCCGGTGAAGTAACCGTCAGGGTCCTGGAAGAAGAGGGAATGATCATATCCACAGGCTCGGCCTGCTCGTCGAAGAACAAGGATCGCTTTCGCGTTCTCGAGAACATGCATGTACCTCGCAAGACAGCGATGTCCTCCGTGCGTATTTCCATCGGGCCCGATACCGACCCGGGCGAGCTCCTCCGCTTGGCTGAGGCCATCGGGCGCAGGATCCCCGAGCAGATAAGAGTAACTGCAGGCTGATCGTGGAATCCCTCTACCTGTTAAAATACGGCGAGCTTTCCCTCAAGGGAGGCAATCGCAAGGAGTTCGAGCTCCATGTCTGCCGGGATATAAAAAGCAAGCTGCCCGATCTCGATTTCAAGCTGCAGCGAGTCTGGCAGCGGTTGTACCTGCGTCCTGCGACGGATTGCTCGGAAGACAGATGTCGCCGCAAAATCGAGCAGGCATTGGCGCGCACCTTCGGAATCGTAGGCTTTGCGAAAAGTTATGTGACGGCCAAGGATATCGAGGAGATCGAGGAAGCTGCGGCTCTGCTGACGCAGAGCCTGATCAAACAAGGGGGCATACGCTTCAAGATCGAAGCGCGCAGATCGGACAAGAGCTTCGCCTACAGCTCCTACGATATCGCCTGCACACTCGGCGATAGACTGCGAAGACGCTTTCCGCAGCTGATTGTAGATCTCAAGCACCCGGACTGGTTGATCCAAGTAGAGGTACGGAAAAAAGTCTACGTGTACGGACCCGACATCAAGTCACCGGGAGGCCTGCCCTTGGGATCGAGCGGCAGCGGCCTGCTGCTGCTATCCGGGGGAATCGATTCTCCTGTGGCCGGATACCTGATGGCCAAACGGGGCTTGCACATAGACGCCGTGTATTACCACACCCCGCCCTACACCTCCGAACAGTCTGTGCAAAAGGTGCAGGAACTGGCACGAGCTCTATCTTTGTTTGCCACCGGGCTGCGGCTGTTCGTCGTTCCTTTCACAGATATCCAATTGGCTGTCAACCGCTACGCCAAGAAAGGGGAGACGACTCTGCTGGTCCGCGCCGCGATGATTCGTATAGCAGAGATCCTCGCCCGCCGGGAGGATTACGACTGTCTGATAACCGGTGAGAGTCTCGGTCAGGTGGCAAGCCAAACCGTGTCCAGTATGCATTTCACGGGCAGCAACACGAACCTGCCTGTTTTCAGGCCCCTGGTCGGACTGGATAAAGAGGATATCATCAGGCTGGCTCGTGAGATCGGGACCTATGAAACCTCGATCCTGCCCTACGAGGACTGCTGCACACTTTTTGCGCCGCAGCACCCCGTTGTTCGTCCCGATTTCAGGAGAATGGTACATTCCTTCGAAGCGCTGCACCTCGAAGAGCTTATCGATTCAGCCGCTCAAACGGCAGCCGCCCACGATACCCGGGACGACAAATACTCTGTTTGAAGACGCAGCGCTCGAGCGAAGAGCTTCAATCGTCGGAAGATTTCTTTTTCTCGGGGCAACCGCTTTTCGACTCACTGCTGCTCTGTTTCTTTTTTGCGGAGCCGTTGCCGCCGGTAACGGCAGAAGAGCGTTTGTAGTCGGTCGTATAGAATCCGCTTCCTTTGAATATGATCCCCATGCCGCCTCCGAAGAGCCGTCGCACGGCTTTACCGCATTTGGGGCAGGTCTTTATCGGTTCATCGTTTATACTTTGAAACTCTTCGAATCTGTATTTGCAGTGTCTGCATTCATACTCGTACGTCGGCATGGTAAAACTCCTGAGATAGTATAAGCCTTTCTCGCGATTTGACAGCCGAAAATTTACTACAAATCTACTCGGCAGACAACCACCTGACTGACCCGTCTTACGGCCGCAGCAGAACCTTGCCCACCGTTTGGCGGGCTTCGAGACGCCTGTGCGCTTCCGCAGCTTCGCTGAGGGGAAAGGTTTCTCCTATGAGCACTCGAAGCTTTCCTTCGGCAATCCAACCCAGAACCTGCGAGGCCCTTGCCTCTAAGCTTTCTCTGTCGGCAATATGATGGAAGAGAGACGGCCGGGTCAGATAGAGAGAACCCTTGGAGCCCAAAAGCCCCGGATCAAAGCCCTCGATCTTACCGCTGGATTGACCGAAGGAGACCAGCATGCCTCGAGTAGATAGACAGTTCAAGCTTTTCATGAACGTCGTCCGGCCCACCGAATCGTAGACTACGTTCACGCCTCCGCCCTGTGTCAGCCGGGCGACCTCTTTCTCGAAATCCTGCTTCGTGTACAGGATCACCTCGTCGGCCCCCGCTTTGCGAGCCAGCTCCGCCTTCTTTTCCGTGGAAACGGTAGCCAAAACGCGAGCTCCCCGCCTTTTGGCCACCTGTACGAGCAGCTGCCCTACCCCACCCGCCGCCGCGTGGATCAAAGCTACATCACCGGGATGCAGTGGATAGGTGTCCGCGGTCAGATAATGAGCCGTCATTCCCTGAAGCATGGCCGCCGCCCCCTGAGGATATTCGACAGCCTCGGGCAGCTTTATCAACTTATCCACGGCAACGGCAGCATACTCGGCGTAGCTGCCCGATACCGCAACCCAGGCGACCCGATCTCCAGCCTGCAGGCCTGCGCCGTTGCGGCCCACCTCGATGATGCTTCCCGCCGCCTCCAGACCGAGCACGAAGGGCAGATCCACCGGATACAGCCCGGTCCTGTGATACACATCTATGAAATTGACCCCGATCGCCTCTATCTTGACAACCGCCTGGCCCGGGCCGGCCGGGGGGATACCTTTTTCCACGAGGCTCATCACCTCGGGTCCACCGTTTTTCTCTATTTGAATCGCTTTCATAGTCATAAAAATAAGGCCGAAACGGCCCCCGGATCAAGAGCTCGTGCCCCTCACAGCGTCGCGCGGCAAGGTCTTTAGCCGGGGCAGATTGTGCCTATTCCAGCCGGATCGGCACACCCCGTAGACTGAGGAATCGTTTGATTTCCTTCAGTGAGTAGGTTCCAAAGTGAACCATCGAGGCGATCAGGGCTGCGTCGGCTCTTGCTTCGGTTAGCACCTCGAAAAGGTGCTCGGGCTTGCCGGCTCCTCCCGAAGCAACCACGGGCACGCCGACGTTGTCGCAGATCATCCTTGTAAGTGACAATTCGTAGCCGTCTTGCGTACCATCGGCATCGATGGAGTTGACCACGATCTCACCGGCGCCGAGCTTCTCGGCCCGCTGCGCCCACTCCAGGGCGTCCAGATCTGTCGCCACCCGCCCACCGTCGATGAATATCCTATAGCCGCTGGGCTTTTCCCTATCCCTGGCGGCATCCATCCCCAGAACGATGCACTGGCTTCCGAAGCGGGCCGCTCCCTGCTCGATGATGCCCGGATCGCGCACCGCCTGAGAGTTGACGCTGATCTTCTCCGCCCCGGCGAGGAGCACCGCTCGCATATCCTCCGTCGAGCCGATGCCCCCGCCCACGGCGAAGGGAACGAAGATGGTCTCGGCCACCCTCTGCACCACATCTATAAAAATCTTTCGTCGTTCGGCCGATGCCGTGATGTCGTAGAATACCAGCTCATCGACTCCCTGCTCGTAGTACAGCCGCGCCATTTCTACAGGATCTCCCACCTCCCTGTTGTCTTGGAAGCGAACTCCTTTGGTGGTTCGCCCTTCACGAACATCGAGACAGACAATAATCCTTTTTGCCAGCATGTTCGCACTCCCTTAGGGTCGCCAGCTCAAAAAGTTCTCCAACATCCTCAAACCCGACGGGCCCGACTTTTCAGGATGAAACTGGCAGGCAGCCAGATTGTCCCGGGCAACCACGGCGGCAAAACGAAGACCGTATTCGCATTCGGCGACCACCGCCTCCGGGCTGCGGGGCAGCGGGTAGTAGGAATGAAGGAAATAGAAGTAAGCACCGTCTGCAATTCGGGCGAGCACCGGGTGGCGGCGCTTTCGTAGAATCTGGTTCCAGCCCATGTGGGGAACCTTCAAACGCCCCCGGGGTCTAAAACGCCTGACCTCGCCCGGAAGCATAGCCAGGCAGACCGTGGTGCGTTCCTCGGACTTCTCGAAAATAATCTGACATCCCAGACAGATTCCGAGCAGCGGTTTCCCCCTCCTCCAGTGTTCCAGGACCGCCTCCTCCAAACCGGAATCGGACAGCTCCTCCATGGCCGCCCGTGCCTCGCCGACGCCGGGAACGATCAATCTGTCCGCCGCCCTCACCGTCTTTGGATCTCCTGAAACTGTGAACGCGGCACCAAGATACTTCAGGGCTGTTTCCACGCTGCGAAGATTTCCAGCCCGGTAGTCGACTACGACCAGAGGCGCGCTCATTGGCCCTCCGGGACAAAGGCCTCGAAAAACCGGAAGATCTCCTCCTGCTTGAGCTTCAGAGACTCGATTCTTGCATAATCGTTTCCAACGGTGATGTTCACGGATTTTAGGTGCCCCACTGGATCATCCACCTGGGCGCTGCGCATCCAGGCGACGAGAATCAGGCTGAGCAGTGACTCGATCGCGCGGGGATTCTTGACCTCCGTTAGGGCGAAGCTCATCTCCAGCTCGTAGCTCTGCCCCGCTGCCACCCCGGCAATCCAGGCATGGCGAAGGGGCAGACGCCGGAACGATAGTCCTGGTTTTTGCGGAGTGGAAGATTCGGAGGCACCGGGATTCGGACCGCTCGCGGCGGCCAGCCCGCCCGGATCCGGGAAATAGAGAAAAAAATCAGCTGCCCCCATCCTCCGGGCGGCCTCCGGAGCAAGCACGGCTGGCGCCGGATCGTGCAGCCGCTCGAGCATCACTGCAATGCTCCCCGGGGCGCACTCCCTCACTCCTTGTGTCAAGAATACCAGGCCGCGTCTCGGAGCGGCGATCTCAAGCCCGGAATTGCTCTCCCTCCAGTACGTACGCCCAGACCAACAAGAGCAGCGAGCCTCCGGGCCTGGATCCAACGATACCCGCTGCCACGACTCGGATACGTTCAGTCTCACTGCCACGGCCGTTGGTGAGAGATCTCCCAATGCAATGAGCGAATACATCGGAGCTGCTGCGGAAAAGCGAAGCTGGGCATAGATGTATCTTACCCTGCTCAGTGCTTGATCGACTTCGCCGGCTTCCAGGCCTCTAAATCGATCTACCAGCTGCAGCAAGCCGCCGGCTGTGGAAACATCGACGAACAGATAAACAGAATCCGGACAGACGGGAGGCAAGACTCCCATCCACTGGTCGGGACTCCTGGCCGGCGGAAGCGTGGCGCAGGAGAGAAACAGTAAAGCAAGGAGGATAGGAATCGTGAAGCGCAGCGGCTTCATTGCATCTCACCTTTTTTTCAGATATGTGAGACAGCGCTCCTGCCCGCACTCGAGTTCCACGGCGCCGTCGTGCTTCTGCCAAGCCCAGGATACGGCAAGCGTTTCACCGAGCAGGTGCTCCTCGTTGGACTGCACGGCCAGCTTCACGATCTGCGGCCCGTGGAGATACAGCTCGATACGATCGGTGACTTCCAGGTTCATCTCCTTGCGCAGGTTCTGGATGCCGCGCACCAGATCGCGAACCATTCCCTCCTGAATCAGCTCCTCCGAAAGCTCGGGATCGAGAGCCACGGTCAGGGAACCTTCGTTTAGAACCTTAAGATTTTCCTTTTCCCTGCGTTCTATGATCACTCCCTCTTCCGTCAGGTCGAATACCCGACCTCCGGATGGCCGGTCCGCGGCTCGGCGTACCCCGGTCGGCTGAGTGGACTCAAGCTCGATCGAAAGGGTAGCTCCTTCCAGAAGGGATTGGATTTCACGCATGGACAGTGCTTCTATACGATCGGCGGCGGCTTTCATGTCTTTTCCCAGCTGTTTACCGAGGATTTTGTAGTTCGGTTTCGCCGAATACTCGACTAACTCTTCTTCGTTTTCCCGGAACACGATGCTGCGAACGTTCAGCTCATCCTTTATAAGATCCTCCATCTCGATCAGGATACGCGTCTCCTGCCTGTCTTTGGTAACCAGATGCAGGGCTCTCAGGGGTTGGCGGATCTTCAGGTTGTGCATCGTCCTCAGCGCCCGTCCCATAGAGACCGCCTGCCGGGTCAGCTTCATCTTCTGCTCGAGTTCCGTATCCCGTTTATCAGGATTGTATTTCGGGAAATCGGACAGGTGCACCGATTCGCTCATCGAATCCGTTTTAAGGTTTCTGTATATCTCCTCTGTGATGAAGGGAATAAACGGGGCGGACACCTGCACCAGAGTGATCAGTACGGAGTGTAGCGTCTCGTAGGCCTGCTGCTTGTCTACATCATTTTTCGATTTGGACCTCCAGAACCTTCTCCGCGAACGGCGTATGTACCAGTTGTTCAGCAGATCGATGAACTCCACGATCGGATCGATGGCCTTCTGCAGATCGTAAAGCTCCAGCTGCTCGCCGACCTCTTGAATCAGGGCCTGGGTTTCCGAAAGGATCCAACGGTCTATCGGATTCTCGGGATTTTCAGGGGCGTGGCGGGGCTCGATGTTGTCGATATTTGCATAGGTTACGAAGAAGCTGTACGCGTTCCAAAGCGGAATGATGACGTTCTTCAGCACCTCTTTGACGCCGCCGTCGGAGTAGCGCAGGTCTTCGGCTTTGACACAGGCCGAGTGCATGAGGAACAGGCGCAGCGCATCGGCACCGAACTCGTTCATCACCTGCATGGGATCCGTGTAGTTGCGGGCCGATTTCGACATCTTTTTACCGGCTTCGGCCAGCACCAATCCGTTGACTATGCAATGCATGAAAGCGGGCTTGTTAAACAGGGCTGCCGCCAGGACAACCAGGGTGTAGAACCAGCCTCGAGTCTGATCCAGTCCCTCGGAGATGAAATCCGCGGGAAAGTTCTCTTCAAAATGTTCGCGGTTCTCGAAGGGATAGTGGCTCTGAGCATAGGGCATGGCTCCGGACTCGAACCAGCAGTCCAACACTTCGGGAATCCGCCGCATGGTACCGCCGCATTCTTTTTTACAGGGAAAGGTGATTTCATCCACGAAGTGCTTGTGCAGGTCCTCTACCTTTTCTCCCGACAGTTGCTCGAGCTCGGCCCGGCTGCCGATGCACACCTGTTCGCCGCAGCCGTCACACCTCCAGACGGGGATAGGATTGCCCCAATAACGATTTCTGGAAATCGCCCAATCCCTGGCACCTTCGAGCCACTTGCCGAAGCGGCCACCCCGGATATGCTCCGGCACCCAGAAAATTTGAGAGTTTGCGTTCAGCATGCTTGTCTTTATCTTTTGGATATCGACGAACCACGAAGAGATAGCCCTGTAGATCAACGGCGAAGAACAGCGCCAGCAATGTGGATAGGCATGCAGATAGCTGCTGTGATGTACCACCGCTCCCCGGCTTTTCAGGTCTTTGACGATCTGCTTGTCCGCATCCTTTACAAACACCCCTTGATAGTCGCTGACCTCCTCTGTGAATCTTCCCTCCGGATCTACGGGACATACAGTTGGGACAGCCGTGTCTTTGAGCAGGGTGTAGTCATCCTCGCCGAATCCCGGGGCTGTATGAACGATCCCGGTCCCCTCCTCGATGGAAACGTAATCGGCCACGTAGGTACGAAAAGCTCCACTGTCGGCCAGAGTGCGGAAGTAGGGAAACAACGGCTCGTACTGCAAATTCGCCAGCTCGCGGCCCCTGTACCGCTGCAGAACCTCGTACTCCTCCGGGCTCTTGTAGTAGGTGCTCAACCTTTCGGCAGCCAGAATGTATTTTTCCTTGCCGTCTGCTACCTTGACGTACTCGATTTCCGGTCCCAAAGCGAGCGCCAGATTCGAAGGCAGAGTCCATGGCGTGGTGGTCCAGGCGAGGAAATAGGCATCCTCCTCCTCTGTAAGCTTGAACTTCACCGTGATCGAGGGATCCTGAACATCCTGATATCCACCCAGGTTGAGCTCGAAGTTTGACAGGGCGGTAGAACAGCGCGGGCAGTAGGGAAGAATGTAGAATCCTTCATAGAGAAGCTCACGCTTCCACAGCTCCGAGATGATCCACCAGATCGACTCCATGTAGTCCGCGTCCATGGTCTTGTAGTCATTGTCGAAATCAACCCATCTTCCCAGCCGGGTGATCACGGTGCGCCATTCCGCCGTGTAACGCAGTACGATCGAGCGACAGGACTCATTGAAGCGGGCGATCCCGTACTCTTCGATCTGCCTTTTTCCAGAAATGCCCAACTCCTTCTCCATCTCGTATTCCACGGGCAAGCCGTGGCAGTCCCAGCCGAAACGCCGCTCTACTCGTTTGCCCAGCATTGCCTTGTAGCGCGGTATCACATCCTTGATTGTGCCGGGTACAAAATGGCCGAAATGAGGAAGACCGGTGGCGAAGGGCGGGCCGTCGTAGAAAATAAACTCCTCTCTGCCCTCCCGCTGGCTGATCGACTTCTGAAACACTTCGTGCTTTTGCCAGAATTCGAGTATCGCCTCTTCCATTTTCGGGAAGCTTACTCTCGGGTCAACCTGTTTATACACCACCGCCTCCTGATCGAGTGTCCTGCGGAGCCCAGAAAGTGATTTGTACTACGGGCTTGAAGAACAGCGAGAACTTTGCTTGAGGACAATCAACTTTTGATGATCCCCTCGGGCCTTTCAGAGCTCCATGAGGGATATCAAGCAGCAATTGTATGTAGAAAGGTCTATAATTGTCAATGTCTCGATCCTAAATGTGAGAGAATATGGACGAATACGGACGAACGTTGACACGTTCCCTCCTTTTCAAGTACACTAGGCAAAATATTGAGCATATCACAGGTATATGAACAATAGCAAAAAAATAGTAAAAAAAGCTGGATTTATATTAACTAAAGAAACAAAAATTACGATTCTCACCTTGCTCAAAAATTTCTACGATGAGCAGATATTCAATATGCTGATCAAGGAGTTTTACGATCCCGATCTGGATATCAGCCTGACAGCAATCCGGTCCTCCGCTTCGCTGGGCAACGAGGTGGCAATCCCTCATCTGTACCGCATAATAGAACAGGGCAAACCCGCGCAAAAGCTCGCAGCAATCTCCACACTCGCCCAAATCAATGCGCCCTCCTCGATCGAAAGTCTGGCCAAATACTTCACAGTATTTCAAGATCGAGAGATCAGGCGCGAGATCCTGCAGGCGATAACGAAGATCTCGCCGATGCACCCTGTAACTCAGGAGCTTATACGATCCCTACTGCTGGACACAGGCAGCGGGCAGCAATTCTACGAGATCGTTCTTCCTGCATTGGTAGAGATCGCTGAAATGGAACTCGTAAAGAATCACCTTATCAAGGCCGGTCCCGAAGTCCAGCGCCTTGTGTTCAATCAACTGCTCCTGGCTTCGAGCCGGGAAGTGACACCCTTTGTAGAGTTCTTCCAGGATAAGATCCGTCAGTTCGATCCACATACCCTGGGCTGCTATCTTACCGCCTACGAGCTGAAGTTCCCCAATCCCCAGACGAATTTCGTTATAGATACGCTGCAGAGTGCAGATCCCAGAGCTACCACGTCCTTCATGATCGCCCTGTCGGATTACAGGGGCCGAATCGAGAATCCTCAGCGGATGTTCCGCCTTCTGCTTCGTCTTCCATTCGTCGACCTCGACAGCGAAGCGCTGACAGGAGAGTTCCTCGGCAAGATCATGGAGGAGGTCAAGAAGGAATCTCCTCTCCTTGTCAATGAGTTTTTGTTCACGACAGCAACCAATCTGGAAGCCGTCTTCGCAAAGCTGAAGAAACAGTACGTCTCGCTCAAAGGTATCAAGGAACGGGATGGGATCCTCGCCGTTGTACTGACAAAGATCCTGGAGCAGTACGGAACAGCCGAAGTGCTCCAGGAAACTCAGAACTTTTTCCGCACCGAGGCGGCGGTTAACCCGGCTGCGATTATCAATCAGATCCGGGAACGAATGATACCGGCACCGGAGGACGACAAAAACCGCTTCGAAGCCTGCCAGCGCCTTTTCCTGGCCGATGATCGCTTGGCCCGCCTGAATGTATACCAAACCTTGACCAGGGCCAATCTGAATACCCCGGCACTGGTTCGCAGACTCAACAGATTGATTAGAATCATAGGTGCCCTGGAGATCCGCAACTCCGGGAAGAAGATACTGGAAATTTTGAATTTCTCCAGAGAGGAACGCATCCCTTTTCTCGAAGAGACCTGTGTCGTTACCCTCTGCCAACTGCTCAATCGAACGGCCATTGAACAGGCAAAAATTATTTTTGCCGAGGCGAGCAGGTACCCGCACTCGCTGCGGGGTTATATCCGGGGCTCCCGCTTCGTACCGGCCAAGATATTCATCAACCCTCTGCTCAAATTGCTCATCAACCCGAAGATACCCAAAGACATCCGCAAGCTGATCGTGCAGTCCATCGGAAAAATGAACCTCAGCGGAATCAAAGGCGTTCTGCCGCCGCTGGTCCGTGCGCTGAAAGTCAATGAAATCGAAGAGGAACTAAAGGAAGAGATTGCAGCCATCCTTGCCAAGTATGGGGATTCGGCTATGTTTCAGCCTCTGCTCGACCTGGCGGGCAGCAGCGACGGTTTCGTGCGTCGTCTCGGCATCCGCACGCTGAAGCAGCTTGCCGGTCGTGAAAAGAGTATCCCGGTAGACGTGTTGACCAACCGTCTGTACCTGCTGCTCGAGGATCCTTTAAAGGCGGTTCAGGTCGAAGCCCTGCTCGCTCTGCTCACTCTCGGGGATGATTATTCAGTTCAAATACTCGACGATTACATAAGCGCAAAAGACGAGACCGTAGCCGTGGAGATCCTCGCCAATCTCGATCAGAACCTGTCCCACGAGCTGATAAGCAAGATCTTGAAGCTCGTCTACTCGGACAGCAAGAAAATCCACGACGAGCTGCGGCGGGCACTACCGGATCTCTGTCAGGGGCCTCTTGCCGAGGACATCCGCAACAACCTGCTGGACGTCCTTAAGGAAGAAAAAGGTTCGGCCGGGGCTGCAAAGGCAACGGCCCGCGGCCAAGGCGAAAAGGCTGACGAGTTTCTCCAGCATGCCAAGCTGGATTTCAAGCTGCGCCGCGAAAATGTTCAAGTGCTTACCGTTTTTTTTATTGATATCGTCGGGTATACGGAAACGAGCTCGCGCGCAGATACGAGAGGGCTGTTCAAGCTGATCCAGGCCTTTGAAGGGATCACGCTGCCGATAATAGAACGTCTCAAAGGTACCCTTATAAAGAAGATGGGAGACGGACTGCTGGCGGTGTTCAAACACCCGCTCAATGCAGCCATCGCAGCCTTGGAGATTCAGAACCAAATCAAGGAGTACAACGAGTTCCGTATGGAGGAGGAGCGCTTCAGTGTGCGGATCGGTCTGAACACGGGACAGGTGATCCAAAAGGACGCAGACGTTTTTGGGGACACCGTGAACGTAGCCTCGAGAATGGAAACTACCGCCAGTCCAGGCGATGTCCTCTGCACGCAGAGTACCTACGACGAGATCAAAGAGTATATCCGCTGCACCCGTATGGGAGACCTCCAGGTCAAGGGCAAGACCGATGCGATCACCGCCTACTCGGCGGAACAGATCCTTATCGACATCGACCAGGTTATGGCGGAACCCGTGGACGGAGGAGAAGCGGATCTCAGCTCTTCGGATGCAGGCTCTCTGCTCAACCTCAAGGAATCAATGTTCAAACCGGAGTTCAAAAAACCGGCCGATGCGGATATGGACGAGCGGCTGCTGGCCGGTTTGGAAGGTTTGTTCAATGATATGAGCACGGCCGTGGAATCCATTTTAAACGACTATCATGAGGAATACGTGTTCAAGCACTACCTTCAGGAGAAATGGAACCAGATCATGGCCGCTGCCGGGGAGGGCGCCGCAGATTCCACGGGAGGGCAGCCCACAAGCGGACAAACCGAGACCAACGTTTGACTCTTTTATCCTGAGGTGTTATAGTTAGTCCCGATACTCAGAGGAGGTCTATTGGCACTAAAAGATCAACGGATCAACGAAATGATCCGGGTACGTGAGGTACGTCTCATCGACGAGCAGGGCCAGCAAAGGGGCATCCTGCCGACCGCTGAGGCCTTGGAAATCGCTCAAAATTCCGGTTTAGATCTGGTAGAGGTTTCACCGAACGCGAAGCCTCCTGTATGTAAGCTTGTCGATTACGGGAAGTTCAAATTCGAGCAGGAGAAAAAACTTCGGGAAGCAAAGAAAAAACAGAAACAGGTCAAGTTAAAAGAGATTCGAATGCAGCCCAAAATTGAGGAGCACGATCTCAACTTCAAAACCAAGCACATCCGGGAGTTTCTCGAGGAGGGATGCAAGGTAAAGGTTTCCGTTCGCTTCCGCGGACGGGAGCTGGCACACCTCGAGCTGGGGCGCGATGTGCTGGACCGGGTACTGAAGATGTTGGGAGATTCCTTTGTGGTAGAAAAAAGGCCCCAAATGGAGGGGCGAATGATGTCGATGTTCATCAGCCCAAAATCGAGAAAATAGAAACAAGAGGAAGAGGAAA
This sequence comes from uncultured Spirochaetaceae bacterium, assembly GCA_964390045.1. Classification (GTDB taxonomy): domain Bacteria; phylum Spirochaetota; class Spirochaetia; order SZUA-6; family DRHE01; genus CAYMGP01. Next base: position 21,882 of record CAYMGP010000012.1, read on the forward strand.
CATAGATGCCGAAAATGAAAACCAAGAGGAGCGCTGCGAAAAGATATAATATCACAGGCTCGGGCAAGGTTCGGTACAAAAAGCAGAATCTTCGCCACATCCTCACGAAAAAGAACAGCAAGCGGAAAAGGCGGCTTCGACAACCGGCGATGCTTAGCAGTGTTGAAGTCTCCCGTGCCAAGAAGTTACTTCCCTACGGATAACGGATCGAGGAGCAGTAAGAGATGCCACGAGCGATAGATGGAACGAGACGGAAAAAACGAAGACAGAAGCTGCTGAAGCAGGCAAAAGGCTATTGGGGCAGAAGGAGCAATCTCAATAGGACTGCAAAAGACGCAGTTGCCAAAGCTCTAGCCTACGCGTACAGAGACCGGAAAAACAGGAAACGGAGCTTTCGCTCCCTTTGGATCACCCGAATATCTGCTATATGTAGACAGCATGGACTGACCTACTCCAGCTTCATGCACGGATTGACAGAAGCGGGGATCCAGATAAACCGCAAAGCCCTCTCCAACCTGGCTATAGAAGATCCAAAGGCTTTCGAAGCCCTGATCGAGAAGGTAAAACAGAAATGATCAGTCTGGAGCAGATCCAGAAGCTTGAGGCTCGGGTCATCAAAACGGTGGAGCTGATAAAAAATCTCAAGGCGGAGAACCAGAGTCTCAGGCAGACTCTGGAATCCGCTCAAAACAAGATGCAGGAACTGGAATCGCTGGTAGGAGATTTCAAAAGCGACCAGAAAGAGATCGAGCAGTGTATTCTTCGAGCTCTGAACAACCTCAACGAACTGGAAGACGAGATCAGCGACACCAGCGGGGAAAGCGTCGCCGAGCAACACGGCTCGGCGACGGAAGAGGCACCCGAGCTGGAGGAAGAAGAAGACCCAAATCTGCCCTTTGGGGCGAGAGATGCCGGTCCAGCCAAGGGCGCTGAATCGAAAAGTAGTGACGGCTCAAAAGAGCTCGATATTTTCTAATTCAAGGGGTGAAGAAACGGAACCCTGGCAGATATGGGAAAGAGCAACCTTGAGGTAAACATTCTCGGGTCCTCTTTTACGGTCCAATCGGACGGGGATTCTCAGTATCTGAGGCAGGTGGTCGACTACCTGCAAAGCAAGATCCAGGAAATAAAAGCAAAGTACTCGAAAAAGGCAACGGCCGATCCGATCAAGATCAGCCTGTTGGCCGGATTAAATGTCGTGGACGAGCTGTTTCGCTGCCGGAGGCACAAAGCCTCTGAAGTGGACGGCTACGGTACAGACAGAGAGAGAGCAGAAGAAAAAGCGAGAGAAACCGCGGAGATAGAAGAGATTACCGAGCGTTTGATCGATACGATAGACAGAAGTTTGTTTGAAAACTAGCCCTGCTGTGCGCGCGAGGGGATTTTGATCTTCTTGGGTCAAACCAACCTCCCGGGATTCCAAATATCGGGCCGGAGTGCTTCTCGGCCGAAGGCCGGGCAACATGATTTCCCGGTGCGGAAACCCACTTGAACGCTTTTGCGGTTCGAGAGGATGCTTCTCCAGACGGCATGAGTGGGGCTTCCTTTTTTAAGAGAAAACGATGAGCGGCGAAAAACCTGCAGACGGCTGCTACAACATACTCTATGTCGACGACGAGATACAAAACCTCTATCTGTTTAGGTCTTTTTTCGAGCAGCAATACAACGTTTTAACCGCCGAATCGGGCACTGAAGCCCTTGCGATTCTTTCCCAAAAAACGATCCAGGTACTTTTTGTAGACCAGCGTATGTCCGGAATGAACGGAATCCAGCTTCTGGAAACCGTTGCCGTAGAATATCCAGACACCGTACGGGTTCTGGTCACCGGGTATTCGGATATCGACGTTGTGATTGATGCCATCAACCGTGGCTCCGTGTATCGCTACCTGAGCAAGCCCTGGGATCTGGAAGAGGTCGCGGCAACGATACGTAACGCCGTCGAGATCTACGAGCTCAAGCGCAAAAACGAATCCCTGATAGATTCTCTGGACAGGCAAAACAAGCTGCTGCTCAGGAAAGTGGAAGAGCTCGCTTTCATCAACGAACTGCAGATCGAGTTGAAAGGCTTTCAAGACCTCGAAGGCATCGTAACAAAGGTAATCGAAAGGCTCCGGGGAGAGCTTGATGCCGAAGCAGGTTTTTTCTACGAAAAAAGCGGCCAAGCGATCCAGCTGCGTTCCGGCGATCCGGTCGGTCAAAAAGAGCAGGAACTCGCCGAGTTGGTCGACCGCATCGGCAACCTAGACACAAAGGATCCATACGTGCACTCGCTTCCGGAAGGAGGGGGTCTGCTGATTCTGCCTCTCGTGTTCAGCGGACTGTTTTTCGGCTTTCTCGTCTTTCTGTTTTCCCGTGACAAACCTTTCAGTCAGGAGGATCTGCCCTTCACGAAAGCCGCCTCGCACGTGGCCGCCTCTGTTCTGTACAGTCGATACGTGCAAAAGGAGGAGATGAAAAAGCAGCGGCTCCTCATGCTTGGACAGATGGCCGGAATGATCGTGCACGATCTCAAAGGACCGCTTGCTACCATTATGGGCTTCGTCTCTCTGCTGCAGGCAGACATCGGCCCGGCTGAAAGAGAGGAGTTCGGCGGGATCATCAATCGGGAGGTCAGGCGTCTCATAGATATGATAGAAGAGCTTCTTTCCTTTTCAAAAGGAGAAACGTATCTCGATATCAGCAGCATAGATCTGCATTCCCTGATAGACGAGATCCTCGAGCTTTTTCATATCAGCCTGAGGAAGGAAAACATTGCTACAAAAATCTCACTCAACGGTCTGCATAGCTTTCCCGCAGATCGAAAAAAAATGAAGAAAGTTTTTATAAACCTGTTTCAGAACGCCCGCGAGTACCTGCAGAACGTCGAGGGACAGCGGCGCATTCAAATCGAATCGACGCTGCACGGCGATACCGTTCAGATTCGATTCATCAACAACGGGCCGAAGATACCTCCCGATGTGCTGCAAAAATTATTCGACCCATTTTTCTCGCACAACAAAGATCAGGGAACGGGACTCGGCTTAACGATCTGCAAGAAAATTGTTGAAGAGCATCACGGATCTATTGAGGTGGAATCTGAAGCCGGCAGGAACGAGTTCAGGATAACCCTTCCCGCAAGATCCGGTTCCTATCGAGATCTGTAAAATCGCAACCCAATACAGTGACGATGGAAGCGGCCAGCCGATTGGCCAATTTCGCAGATTGAAGCGAGGAGTACCCTCGGGACAGACCGTAGATGAAGGCTGCGGAAAAGCAGTCTCCTGCTGCGGTCGTGTCCAGCGGTTCTACGCAAAATCTCTCTACAGCTTGAACACCGCCGCGATCGTGCACGTAGCAGCCGTCACAACCCACCTTCATGAGCACGGTCGGACAGACCTCAGCCGCCGCGTCGACCAGCTGCCTGTCGGTGAGGGTTCTGCCGAACATGATTCGAAATTCGTCCCGATTGCCGAACAAAACATCGATCCGTGAGGGGAGCCAAGAACGGAACTCCGCGTGATATCTCTGCACTACGAAAGGATCGGCCAGATCGAAGCAAACTTTCAGACCTCTTTTTTTGCTTTTACTCATGGCCGCGACTACAGCCTCTTTCTGATTTTCCGTGTCCCACATATATCCCGTTGTGTAGAATATCCGTGAATCTTCGAGAGCCGCCGTATCCAAATCCTCGAGGCGGTACTGCCTGCAGGCCCCCAAATGGGTAAACATGGTCCGCTCATGATCCGGAGTCACCAAGATGACAGAGCAGCCTGTCGGTAGCGTCTTTTCGGCAAGGCGTATCGAAATTCTCGCTTCTTCGAGAATCCGCCTGTAGCTTTCTCCCCGAGCATCGGATCCCACCGCTCCGCAGTACAGCGGTGGATCGACGGCCTGCCCGCCGTTCAACCAGGCGATCCCCCTCACCGTATTGGCAGCGCTGCCTCCCGGACTGTTGATATAGCTGCTGATCTTTGAAAGAACCTGTTCCATACCCTCTCTGTCCACGAGGTTCATAGTACCTTTGCAGCTCGAGATGCTGTCCAGGATCTCCTCCTCCACGGGAGCTATGAAATCAAGCAGGGGATTGCCCAGTGCGAATACAGAATACATGTTGCGATCTCCGATCTCGCCCTCGCATTGACAGGCGCCAACGGATTGTACTATAGTAGCTCACGGAAAGTACACTCCCCTCGTATCCTGAGGCTTCGATTCATGGCATTGGTTACCAGTCAACAGCTTGAACAATATTACCGCGAGTATAGAGACAGGGATATAAGCTTCAACAAGCAGGTCATTCAGGTGCTACGGCTCCTTCCTCGGGAGGTGTACCTCAAATGTCACGGCGACCAGCTGCCCTGTGTTATCTATTCCGCCTCAATGGGGAACGCAAAAATCGTTGCCAACCTAAAAGCGAAAGCACTGCAGAAAATCCGTCTGGCAAACAACACTGTAGCCCTGCGTTTCGCCTTCGAACGACAGGACAAGCCGGAACCTCTTTTCTTCTTCGTTGCCGCAAAAGTGATCAACTACAAGTTCTACAATTCGGACATACCTGATCTATACTTTCTAAACCTCGAATATACGAAAAAACCGCCCGATGACCTCATTGACCTGTTGGGGCAGCTTCTCGAAGCCAATGTCAACTACAAGAGAAGAAAAGAGGAACGGATCGACATCAATCCTGCATCGATCAAGGCATTGAGCTTGGAAAGCAAGGAAGCTTCGATCATTGTGGACAAAGCTGCCAAAAAATGCATCATCCGCGATCTCTCCTTTTCCGGAGCGAAGATCCTGCTTTTCGGTGCATCGGATGGCGACATCAAGAAAACCATTGTGCTGAATCCCGTATTCGGGAATGTAAAAACAAAGATCCTTCTGCCGGGAACAATCGTACGCTTCGAAGAGGTCGTCGGCCGCAGCGATATAGGTGCCTTCGGGATCCACTTCACAGAGGAAAAGACTCCGATGGACTACAAGATGGTCATCAACGGCTACCTGCGGCTGAATCGTCAAAGCCAACCCTGAGCTCAGGGTGCAAAACACCCTTGACCCTGCCGTTTCCCCTTTCTACATTAGGGGTATGCTCGAAGCGGACCCACTGGCTGGCATACGCTATATATCCATAGATACTCTACAATCCCGTACCATCGGGGAGTTTAAAATCAATCCGGACATACGCCTTCCGATCGAGATACCGGCGGATCACCCGGATTGGAGCCCTGAAAATATCCGATGGGAAGCCATTATCTCTGCAATGCTCAAGCTTCTCGCCTGCAGGCCGGAGCACGAGAACGCCGCCTACTACAGGCAGTTCATCCTGGCTGTAAACCCGCAGATCAAAGAGGAATTCACTCAAGTAGGAATTTTGAAAAGCAGGCAGGGGGAGTTGGATCTGGCAATCGAAATCTTCAAGGCTCTGGTCGGAGTATTCCCGGATTGTCCGGCCTCTCGAAACAATCTGGCTTTGGCCTACGAGGAAAAGGCTCGCCAGTTAGAAGCAGCAAAGCAGCCTAAGGAGGCGGAAACGTACTCGGATTTGGCGTTCCAGGAGTATAAACGGGCTGTCTCGGAAAACCCTGAATCCGCTGCTTCGCACCTCAACTTCGGTCATTTCTATCTCAAGCGCCGCAATCTCCATAAAGCGAAAAAGCATATCGATAAGTTTCTTGCTCTAAATCGTGACCCGAAACGCACCGAGCAAACCCAAGCCTTGAGCAGGGGGCTCGACGAGCTGGATCGGATCGAGAGCGCCTGCAGTGAAGCCTTCGACGCTATCAAGATGGGTCGAGAGAACGTAGCAATAGAGAAGATGCAGAATCTTTCAGAGAAGCATCCCACCATCTGGAATATCTGGTTCCTGCTTGGATGGGCTCAACGAAAGGCAGGTCTCTACGCCGGCGGGAAAAGCTCCCTCGAAAAGGCTATCGAGCTGGATCCCGGAAACTCAGACACCCTCAACGAGCTCGCCATCTGCCTGATGGAATTGGGAGATTTCAAAAACAGCAAGAGCCACCTTCTCGAGGCGTTGAAAATCGAGCCGGAAAACGTCAAGATTCTCTCCAATCTGGGCATCCTGTCCATGAAAACTGGACAGCACGAGGAAGCCGCCGCCTACTTCAAACGGGTTGTCGAGCACCATCCCGAAGATCCTCTGGCTCTTCGCTATCTGGAAATACTCTCCTAAAAAGAAAAAAAACAACTCATTTGCACAGATAAAAAAATAAATTTTAAGGGGTGGGGTGACGATTTAAAGAACGAGGGGTTTTCCGGCCTTTTTTTCCCGGGAATAGGCCTCTAATCCCTCTAAACTGTTTATCGTCATTTTAAGAGGGAGGTTTAGAGAGAAAGAAAAAAAATTACTGATCTACCGTGATGCAAAAGCATCAACAACTTCGGGCATGGATGCTCGAATCAATCTATTTGTTTCAGGGAGGAAACAATGATCATTAACCACAACATGAGCGCGCTCTTTGCAGCGCGACAAGAAAAGCTCAACAGTTGGGTCCTGGATAAAAACATGGAGAAGCTCTCCTCGGGTCTGCGCATAACCCGGGCCGGGGACGATGCTTCGGGACTGGCTGTGTCTGAAAAAATGCGCAGCCAGATCAGCGGCCTGCTCAGGGCTGAAAAAAACACCATGGACGGTATCTCCTTCATTCAGACGACCGAAGGATACCTGCAGGAGAGCCAGGACATCATACAGAGGCTGCGCGAGCTGGCCGTTCAGGCGGCCAACGGTATCTACTCCGACGAAGACCGCATGCAGATCCAGGTCGAAGTGTCCGCCCTGGTGGACGAGATCGACAGGATCGCCTCACACGCCCAGTTCAACGGCATGAACATGCTAACCGGACGATTCGCACGGCAGGGAGGCGAGAACATCGTAACCGCCTCCATGTGGTTCCACATCGGAGCCAACATGGACCAGCGGGAGAGGGTGTACATCGGCACCATGACTGCGGAGGGTCTCGGTGTCAAACAGATGGCCAGCGGAGACATCATTTCCGTCTCGACACCTGATGCGTCCAACCGTTCTATAGGGGTGCTGGACGAAGCGTTGAAGGTGGTCAACAGGCAGCGAGCCGATCTGGGCGCCTACCAGAACCGGCTCGAGCACACGATGAAGGGACTCGCCGTTGGTGCGGAGAACATGCAAGCCGCCGAATCCCGCATCCGGGATGCGGATATGGCCTCAGAGGTGGTGGAGTTCACAAAGAACTCGATCCTGCTGCAGGCGTCGATGGCTATGCTGGCTCAGGCCAACTTGAAACCCCAAACCGTGTTGCAGCTGTTGGGCTGAGGGGCTATACTTGTAGAGTGAAGTGAATAAAGATCCGTTTTCCGATCTTTGACATTCCTTCGCCCTCCTGACGGTGCCAAGGCATAGCGTTGTACAGATTTCTTCTGCCGGGCGATGAGCCCGGTGGGAGGGATCTTACAACGCCGTGCCGGACAGGAGAAAAATGGGAACGGAAGCGGGGAAGCGCGCGAGCATCTCCGTGGTACCTGTCGGCATCCAATAGAAAGGCCATGGAGGCCTTTCTCGTCAACTCAAGGAGGGTGAAATGATAATCAATCATAATATGAGCGCGGAGTACGCCAACCGCGTCCTCAAGTTCCAGAATTGGGAGCTGAACAAGAATATTGAAAAGCTTTCCTCCGGACTGAGGATAAACAGGGCTGGCGACGACGCCTCCGGCCTGGCTGTATCCGAGAAGCTTCGCTCCCAAATCCGCGGCCTGAATCAGGCGGGGCGGAATATAGAAAACGCCGTCTCATTCATACAGGCAACGGAAGGGTACCTCGGAGAAACGCACGATATACTTCACCGCCTTCGTGAACTGGCTGTACAATCTGCGAACGGCATCTATTCCGACGAGGATAGGATGCAAATTCAAGTTGAGGTGTCCCAGTTGGTGGACGAGATCAACAGGATTGCCTCCCACGCTCAGTTCAACGGAATGAACACCCTGACAGGGGCGTTCGCCGATCCAACTCGGGGAGGCTTAGAAGTTCGAACGATGTACTTTCAGGTAGGGGCGAATATGGACCAAAGAGAACGCGTGTATATCGGAACCATGACGGCTCAGGCCCTGGGACTGCAGGGCACTGCAGCAGGGGAATCGATATCGATTTCCACACCGGATCAGGCCAACAGGGCCATCGGTCTGGTTGATGCAGCCCTGACCGTGGTTTCCAGGCAAAGGGCGGATCTGGGTGCCTATCAGAACCGCTTCGAAATGGCTGCCAAAGGTGTAGCGGTGGCCGCAGAAAACATGCAGGCTGCCGAATCGCTTATACGAGACACAGATATGGCTGCCGAAACTGTGAAATTCGTAAAAAACCAGATCCTGGTGCAGGCCGGAACAGCAATGTTGGCTCAGGCCAACCTAAAACCGCAATCGGTAATGCAGTTATTACAATAAAAGTGCGGTTACACCGTTCCCAAGCTTTGGAAAGAGGTTTCTGGACGTCACCTCTTTTAGCGAAACCGGTGGGGGAGGTCGCGCACTCCCCTATCCTTATTTTCATGGAGGAAGGAGATGGGAATCGAGATTCCAGGAATCGGTAATCCGAGGGTCTCCCCCGATTATAATGTCTCCAAAAAGCCCAAATTCCCCAACTCAGAGAGTCGGCTCGGACATGCAGGTAAACCCAAACCCGTTGTCAAAGAGAGAGACATTGAGAAAAACGTTGAAATTTTACAGGAGACCTTCCGGCTGTTCAACAGACGACTCAAGTTCAATGTGAACAGAGAGATCGACAGGGTGGTCGTAAAGGTGGTTGACGGAACAACCGATAAGGTTATCAAGGAGATTCCGCCGGAGGAGATTCAAAAACTGATCGCCCGAATCAAGGAAACGATCGGGATCCTGTTCGACGAAGAGATCTGAGGAGGGGTGCCAAGCTTTAAAAAACCCTTGTAGAGGCGACAGCGCTCCCTAAAAGTATGTTTCCTTGGGCAGGCGATCGAAAGGCGCGTGCCATCGTCTGCATGTCCAGGATTTTCACCTTCCTGATTTTCTTTTTTTCCCTAACAACAGCTTTCATCACAGCCCAGAGCTTCAGCATTCCGGGAGTGAGCAGCAAGTATGATAGTGATGAGACGATCGCCAAGCTCGTCGAAGCGGAAAGCATTCCCCTCTCCCGCATGGAACGGGAAAAGCAGAGCTACAAAGATCAGAAGAGCGCCTGGCTGCGTCTCAGCCAGAGAATGTCGACGGTGCGGGATACGGCCCGCGAGCTCTACGGTTTTCAAAATCCCTTCAACAACAAAATAGCCACTTCCTCGGACAAAAGAGTTTTGACAGCCACGGCGGACAGGACGGCGGTGGAGAAAGATGCCTCGATTCAAGTCAAACAGATAGCCTCGGCTGATCGTTTTCTCTCCAAGTCTGTGCCGAAGGACACACAAGCCCCCGCGGGCATCTATCGCTTCCGCGTGGGCGAGAGGGAGGTGAAGCTCAATTTCCGAGGCGGTACACTCAACGAGCTGGCCAATCTGATCAACAGCCGCGCCGGCGATCTGCTCAAAGCTTCTGTGGTGCGTGACAGCAAAACAACCCGGGTTCTTCTAATAGAGAGCAAAATTGCAGGCAGTGAAAATCAGCTCACCTTCTACGAAACGGCTGCCGAGTTCGCCGAGCAGGTGGGGATGATAGAACGCTCGCTCGAGGCAAGCCGTAGCATCGAAATCAACAGGTACGCTCTCGAACAATTGGAAAAGAGCCTCGAGGGGGTCAGCGTTTCCGAAGATACCCTGATCCTGGAACCGGGCGCCGAGGTCAAGATCCCCCTGCGCCCGCCGCACACGATGAAGGCGAACATGGTGCTGTCCATGGAGCTTCGCGTACAGAAACTCCCCGTGGAAGCCTACGAAGAGCCCACTCCGCCCCCCGGACCCGACATCCCCTCTGTAGGCGGCATAGAGTTTCAGGATATCCAAGTCGAAAGCGAGCCTTCGCGTACGCCCCTTCCCTACTGGGAGCCGCCGGAGCCTCCTAAAAGGATCGACGATCTCAACATCCTCTTTGTTCAGGAAAGCGGCCGCCTGAAGCCCCTTCCCCCGGTTCAGGACTCCGAAGATTTCCTCCCCCTCCAATTCGAGGCCGACAGTCTTCCCGAACAGATAGAGGCTCTCGTTTTTAGGAACCGCAATACCCACCGAATCGTTTCGCTTCGCAATATTCGCATCTACGACAAGACGGCGCGCGGGGATTACCGGGCGGTGAATCCTCTCTCCTCGGCAGCAGATGCCGTGATCGTCATGGATGGAATCGAGGTAGTCAGAGACAGCAATGAGATCGACGATCTGCTGCCCGGGGTAAACATCACGCTGCACGGTGCCAGTGACAAAGTGGTTTCCCTATCCGTGGCCAAGGATCTGGAGTCTATAAAAGATGCGCTCTTCAATTTTATAGGCTACTACAACCAGCTGCTCATGCACACCGATATTCTCACCCGCCAGGACGAGGAGATCGTGGAAACGGCTATGTTCCTCGAAGAAAGCGAAAAGGAGCAGGCTCGGGAGGATCTGGGACTGTTTCAGGGCAACACCACTCTGATGCAGCTCAAGAGCCGCCTGCAGCGCATCATGATGGATCCCCATCCCACTGAAGGAGGAAGGCAGCTCAGCCTCCTCGCTCAGGTCGGGATAAGCACGTCGGGGGGGCAGTTCCAGACCTCGGGGTCTGTAGACAAAACACGGCTGCACGGCTACCTGCAAATCGACGAGGCCAAGCTGGAGGAATCCCTCGACCGTATGGGAGAATGGGTAAAACAGCTTTTCGGTTACGACACGGACAGTGATCTGGCCGTAGACTCCGGGGTCGCCTACCTGGTGGACAACTACCTCAAGGCCTACGTTGAAACCGGCGGAATCGTTTCGTACCGCCTCGGTGCTCTGGACAACTCGATCGCCCGCAAGGAACGGGAGATAGAACGGTTCAAAGAGCATCTGGTCGACTATGAAAGTGAGCTGAGGAGGAAGTTTGGAGTCATGGAAGGAGCACTGAATGCTCTTGAGAAATCCTCCCAAGCGATCGAAAATCTAAATAGACGCAGCGAATAGAGGAAAAACAGCGTGGATATACGGATCAACGATCAGAGCCTCGATTTCACAATCGAAAATCACGAGACCCTCGGTGAAGTGGTAAGGGATCTGGAAACCTGGCTGAACGGTTCGGACATGGTTCTCTATTCAGTGAAACACAGAGACAGGGAGCTTCTCTCTCTGCCTCAGGAGCAATGGGCGGCTATTCCCCACACCGAGGTCGGCACTCTGACCGTTACGGCAAAACATACCCATGAACTGGTCCTTGCCAACCTGCAAACGATTCTGGAGTTCCTTTCCCTGCTGGCAAGCAGCCTGGACGGCGAAGGCAGCGGGGAGCTCGCAGCGCTCATCCAGGGATTTCCGACGATGGTTGAGAGCGTCAACAAGCATTTTCCCAACAGCAATCCTTCCCTCCGCGCTCTTGCCGAGTTGTTCGGTGCCGCAACCGCCGAAGAGGTTTCCTGTTGGTCCGAGGAAAAACGCCGCACCGCTGTCCAACTGATCGATGTCCTTTCACGGGATGTCGCTTTCCGCCTGCAGGAACTACAGGACCCCGAGGCGGCGCTTGCGGTCCTTTCGGAGAGCTTGAAAAGCTGCATCGATGAAATCAGCGAAGTATCCATTTTGCTGCAGACGAGCAAAGACAGACAGGCGATGGATGCCATAATTCGATTCTCAGAGCTGTCACAAAGCCTCGTGCGCCTGCTGGCAAGGCTCGTACCCGAAAAAGGAAAAGAGCTAAAGGTGGAAGGAACGCCTCTTCAAAATTTTTACGAGCAGCTCAACGGGATCCTAACCGAACTGCTCGACGCATTTTCGGCAAACGACTCGGTTCTGATAGGGGATCTAATGGAGTATGAAATCGCGCCCAGGCTCGAGCAGCTGCGGGCCTTTTTACAGGACTTACAGCAGTGATCCTTACCCGCCTTATCGCGCCGGCCGTCGTTCTGCAGACGAAGTACGATTTTTTGCACGCTCCCGACACACGCTCGATCTGGACCTTTGCTCTGATAGCAGCCGGATTCATCACCATCATTATAATCGGCGGTGTTCTGTCGAGACGCAGAAACAGGAGCTTAGACCCCGCGCAGAGAAGAAAGTACGGCCGCTTTGTATTTCAACGAATGGCGAAGAACCTCGGGCTGCAGAAGCATCACGTCGATATCCTCGAGTACCTCATCCGTGTCTGCGGGGTCCGCCAACCTTTTCTTATATTTACCAACTCCGGTCTTCTCGACGACATCATAAAAAAAGGAATTTACGCCCTTCACAAAGATACAAAGATCAAAGAAGAGGAACGGGAACGCCGCCTGACCTACCTTTTTCAGATCAAACAGATCATCGAACGCAATGCCAGGAGGGGATCCGGTGTGCGCTCCACCGTCATGCTGCGCCCGGGCCAATCCCTGACGATAACCACGGAGCTCGGCAAGCAGTACTCCAGCCGCGTCGTGTCCAGCATGAAAGACCTGGTGGCCTGCGCCGCGGTCAGTGATGAAGCGAACAACCAGATTCGCTGGCCGCGCGGCACACGACTGAAAATCAACCTCTGGCGCGAGTCCGATGCCGGCTACGCCTTCGAATCGAAGGTACTGGGCTACGACAGGATAAAAGGTGTGCTCTGTGTCCTGCTTCACCATGCAAAAACACTGCGGCGGGAACAGCAGCGCAAGTACAGGCGCACCCCGATACACAGACCCTGCTTCTTCTATCCTGTTTTGATCGTCGATTCCGGGGCGGGTAGAAGGAAAGAGCGCCGAGCCGTCGTCCAGGCTACCCGTCGGCTCCTGGGCAATCTTGTCGATATCTCAGCAGGCGGCTGCTCGATTTCCACGATCTATCCGTTGAAAGCCGGAGAGCTATGCAAGATAGAATTCGAGCTGGCCCGGCGCCAACGCATCACGGTGTTCGGAAAGGTAAAAAGCATAGGCAAGTCCGGATACCGCGGCAGGATCATGCATATCATGTTTACCAAGCTTTCCAGCCGCTATCTCAACCAGATCTACCTGTACGTTTACGATTTTTCGCCGCCCCGCGCGCTGGCCAGCGTGCTTTGACCCGCCGCGTTGACCCGCCCCTAGCTTTTTGTCTACCATATCTCAAAGATTGCCATGTCCCATTTCTTGACACAACGTTCGACAGCCTCGGCTAAGCAGACGATCGACCTCGGCAAAGACCTGGGCAGCCGGCTTCATGCGGGAAGCGTGGTCGCGCTGCACGGCCTGCTGGGCGTGGGAAAAACCGTCCTGGTAAAAGGTATCGCCGAGAGCCTGCAGATCGTTGAGCCGATCACCAGTCCATCCTTCACCCTGCTCTCCGAATACGGCGGCAGCCTCGCCGGGAAGGATATCACGCTCTATCACATCGACCTCTATCGAATAGCCCATCCCCTCGAGCTCTTGGATCTGGGATTGGAGGAGATCCTGAATGCCGGCGGCATTTCCGTGGTCGAATGGGCGGAAAAGGCCTCCGGGCTGCTTCCCGGCGATGCTGTGACCATCGACATATCGATCGAGCCAAACGGGAGGAGAAAGATTATGATTCGCGGACTCAGGTTATGAATGTTTTGGCCTTGGATACGGCAACACAAACCCTTGGGCTGTGCCTCCGTTCGGAAACCGAGACTCATACCGTGCTCTCCCGGGCCGGATTGAAACATTCAGAGGGCTTGATGCCGGCTGTCCGGCAGCTGCTGGCGGACGGTCATCTCGAATGCGCCCAGCTCGACCTGGTCGTCTGCTCGACAGGCCCCGGCTCTTTCACGGGGGTGCGTATCGGGCTGGCCACGGCCAAGGGCCTTGTCTTCGGCATTCAAAACACGAGCGGATCCTGCGCACTCGTCGGCGCCTCCACCTTGGACGGCCTCGCCCGGCGCTACCACAATTATTGCGGAACCGTGATCGCCGTGAATCCTTCACTGCGCAAAAACCACTATGCGGCGATCTTTCAAGAGGGCAAGCGCTGCGGCCGGTACCTGGAGCTCGCCCTCCCCGATCTGGCCGAGGTTCTGGACAGCTATCCTTCCCTGCTGATCACAGGCGCGGCTGCAGAAAACCTGTATACGAAACTCTTGGAGAAACGGCCTCCCGAGCAGCTGGTTCTCGATTCCTCGCTTTGCAGCAGCGATCCTCAAGGTCTGCTGGAGTGCGGGCTGGCGAGCTTCGAGGCATTGAAGGAGCGCGGAGAGCAACCGGAGGAGCCCCTGCCCTTGTACTTGAGAAAAAGCGAGGCGGAGATCAAGTTTTTCGGCGCTTAGCTCGATCCACGAAACGCTCCCACTTGGGCAGAGCGGTGGGCTCGGCTTTGACGGCTTCTATATTTTCCTGCTGGATGGCTTGATAAACTTCTTTTCTGTATACCTTGATGATTCGGGGAGCGGCGATTCCGATTTTTACCTGATCGCCCCTGATGTCGACGACGGATATCTCGATCTCATCGCCGATCATGATCCGCTCGTCAACCTTGCGGGAGAGAATCAGCATGGCTGCTACCTTACACCTGCCAGCTCTTTGAGAACCGGATGACGCACCTTCCATTGCGGATTTGTCGAAATCGACTGCCTGCCGACCCGGCTTTCTTTGTTGATAATGATGGGCCCCTGCAGATTGGCGGTCATCTCCATGGGATTGGGCGGGATTGTAACGATGGCGAAATCCAGGATCTTGTCCTCGTCGTCGATGCCTATCTCCTCCAGCTCTTCCGGAGGTACTTCCAGCTTGTAGCCCGGACGGAAGATCCGTGGATCTATCAGTACAAAAGCGACCTCTAGCACATCCATGGACTGAAGCCAGTAGAACGGCTGCTGCGGCGCATCGAGCAGCACGTAGTCGTGAAGTTTTTCAAAGCCCAGGATGCCGAAGGGAAACTCTATCTTCTGCCTTTCATCCACGTCGATCGCACCGTAAGCTTTTGTTACGATCCTCATACTCTTGCCTTAACGCAGAAAATCCAAAAGCGTGGGCTGAAGGATACGGCCCGCCGTGCCCAGCGCCGCCTTATGCACGTATTCGAGCATCTTCAGGTCCGTCACAGCTTCGGTGATGTCAAGATCCGCCTCCTTGGCGAGAAAACCTATGTATTCTGGACGTACGGTCTCCAGCCGCTGCCCCGTTATCTGAAGACGGCTGTCCTTGGAACCGATCTCAGCCAGGTGAGCGGTCAAAGCTTCTATAGAGTCATCGATGCCCCTCAGCCCGTCGCCGCCGATCTGATGGATTTTTCCCTGATACATGCTGTTTCTGAGAGTCATGATCATATCGAAGATCGATCCGCCGAAGGCTGCCGCTGAATCGGCGACGTTGAGCGGTGGAGAGCTGGCACCCCTGGCGATGATGCCCAGATCCTGCAGCACGCTTCCCTCCAGGTCCTCGGGCCATATCTGGTGGGCAAAGGTTCCCTCCAGAGCGAGAGAGTTTTCCACAGGATCGAGCCTCGCCTTCACAGGAGCCTCTGAGGCGTTGATCTTGTCGATGATCGCGTAGATATTGTCCCCCTCCTTGAACTGAATCTCCACCCCGTCGATACGAACGGTAGAGTTGGATTGAACCCTGTAATTCAAAGATTCAACAGAGGAGTACAACTGCTGGCGCTCGGCCCAGAATACGAAGTTTCCCGGCAGGCGAAAATCGAGATTCGCCATCTCGTCGATCTCCCCCTGGTTTCTGCCGATATCACCCACGTAGTCGACCGCGGCGATCACTTCGGCGTCTCTACTGCCCTCCACGCGCGAGGTGTGTATGCGGAAAGGTGCGATCTTGCTTCGAAAACCGGCGAACAGATAGTTGCCCTTGCCGTCTACGGAATTGGCGATTTCCAACATCTCCCGCAGGAGCTGATCCACCTCTTCCGCCATATAGGCCATCTGATCCTCACTATAGATACCATTCGCGCTTTGAACGGCAAGCTCGCGAACCCGCTGCAAAATATCCAGACCGGAGCGGATGTTTCCCTCGGCCAGAGACAGATCGCCGCGGATTTTCGCAATGTTGTCGACAAAGCGCTCGAGGCGTACGATCTTAGACTGATAGCGGGCGGCATGTCCGGCCGCAATCGGATCGTCGCGCAGGTTTTTCAGGCGGGTCTGGTCGGCCATCTTGTTCTGCAGCTCGTTCATCTTCCATTCCCGCAGGCGCATGAAGTAGCTCATGTCAACGTTGGGCATGTTGGTGCTGATACGTTTCATCGCTTATCACACCCCCATTCTGTTGATTATCGTGTCGATCATCTTGTCCACCTCAGTGACAAAACGGGCCGCCGCCGAATAACCGTGCTGGTACTTGATCATGTTGGCCAGCTCCTCGTCGATATTCACCCCGGATAGAGATTCCCGCATGTCCTTCAACTCTTTGAGCACCAGGCTCTGTGTTTCCAAAGCAGTCTCGGCGATCTCGCCGCGCAGACCGATGTCGGTAACCACCGTCGAGAAGTACTCGTCGAAGCTGCCGCTGGCGCCCAGCATGACCGGCGCTGTACGCAGATTGGCGATGGCCAAGGCGGCTGAGCCGTCTCCGAAAGCCTCGCCGCCTCCCTGCAGGGCGCTGGCAACCGAGAGCGGGTCGTTGGCCAGGGCGGGATTCACCTCGATCCAGCCGGCCGGATGCGCCTGCGGAGCCACGGCGTATTGAGCCTCGGCCACCAGGGCGAGCACCGCATTGGGGACCTCCCAGTTGAAGGCGCCCTCGGGGCCGCCGGTCTCGAGCATTCCCGAATAGCCGACGAGCAGTTGCCCGGTATCCTCGAGGCGGCGGATCACAAAGTCCGGATTGGCGGGATCGGCGGCGGGAACCCCTGTCAGGGTCAGCTGGCCCTCCCTGTTTAGGCGGGCGGCGATCTCTGCCCCAGAAGTGTTGATTCGCCAGACGATGTCCTGCACCGTGTCTGTGGGGAAATACTCCACGGCCACCTCTTCCGCCGCTCCCGGCAGAATCAGCGTGCCGCGCAGGCCGACCTGCTCCTGCGGATCGAGGGAATTCGTGCCGTTGATGCGAAAAATATAACTGGAATCGTACTCCCCGTCGCCGTCCCTGTCATAGTTGCCTGCCAGGTTGTTGATGAACGGATACTCGACGAAAAAATCGTTGCCGCTTTTACCATTCAAGCCATAGGCGCGGCTGTGAACCTCATTGACGAGGTCACTGAAGGTGACGGTCATCAAGTCGAGCTTCTGGATCTCCCCCCTGGCATCGATATCTCGGAGCTCGACCAGGCCGCGCAGTTTCCCGCCCCTGAGCTCCAGATCGTCTCCTGTGGCACCCCAGATGATTCGCGAGTAGCTGTCGTTGTCCGGATCGGGTACCGGTACGAGTTCCTCGAAGTGCCTTCCCTGTACAAGGTGGCGTCCTCCCGTGTAGATAACGTACTCATCGGGATCCTGGGTGCCTATCGAGATGTCCATCAGCTCGGCAAGACGGCCCGTCAAAAGGTCCCTGCGGTCGTAGAGGTCGTTCGGGTTGTCACCGAGAGCCTCGATCTTGATGATCTGCTCGTTCAGGGCGGCGATCTCCCGACCGAGGTCGTTGACCTCCTGCACAACGGCCAGGACATCCCCCTCGATCATGTCTCGCGTTTCCTTCAAACGGAAATAGCGGCTGTGGATGGCGTCGACCAGAGCCCGGCCGTGCTGAAGCACAGCCTTCCGGGCGCCGACTTCCGTCGGATTGAGGGAGAGCTCCTGCCAGGACTGCCAGTACTTATCCATCAGGGAGCGCACCGATACCTCGGTCGGCTCGTTGTAGATCTGCTCGAGCAGCAGGATGTAGCGGTCCCTGGCATTCCAGTATCCCTCGCCCGCCGTTTCGTTGATGATTCTTCCCTCGAGGAGCATATCGCGCACGCGCTCGATGCGGCTGACCTCCATCCCCTGGCCGAGCTGTCCGGGGTACAGTTCCCTGTTGAGTCCCGGCATATAGATCGGGTCGGTGGCCTTCATCTCCACCCTCTGGCGGCTGTAGCCCTCGACAGAGGCGTTGCTCAAGTTGTGCCCGATCGTATTCAGCCCCAGGTTGTGGCCTATAAGGCTGCGTTTCCCGATTTCAATCCCCGCAAATGTAGATGGCACGGATCTACCTCCTAAGCTTTTCCGTAAAGCATGAGGGAATCATCCACGGCTTTCTTCGGTTTGCCAGACCGGGAGTAGAGCTTTCCCTTGCGGTGGGGAAAAAGCTCCTCTAGAATCTGGCGCAGCGCGTCGGACATGGAATGGATGTAGTACGTCAGCAGTCCGGCGCTGGCCTTCACCCGGATCACCGCAGCCTTGAGACGTCTATAGTAGCCAAGAAGCTCGTCCCTCTCCTCGGCGGGCAGGCGGGCTACCACCTCTGTGAAATCCTCACGGTCCTTGGCCCGCGTTTTCTCTTTCAGGCATTGGTAGGCCTGAAGCCGGTCCTCCTCCAGGGCTTCGATCCTGTCAGCCAGGAGACGAAGGGCTTCGACCTCTCTGTTCAGTTCTGTCCATTGACGCTTGCTGATCGCCCTCTGCAAGCTTTTTTGCTGGTCTGCGAACTGCTTCAGGGATTGCGCCTCCTCGCGGAGCGCTCGCTTCAGGGTTGACGTCTGCACGGCATTCTCCTCTTCTGATATTGTCGGAACGCTTCGAGAAGGTGCTTAGTGTTTTCACCGTCACCCATTCCTTGACACGAAGCGGCAAAAATTGTTTTTATTGATATCAGATTATGAGTAAACGAAATGCGCTTTTCATATGCCTCGGTGTCTATTTTGCCGCTTTGGCGGCTGCTTTTTTCGTGTGCAGGTTTCTGCGCGGCGGCCATCCCCTGCTGATCGCTTTCCTGGCGGACCTGGTTGCCACGGTGGTTGTTTTTTGCTTCAGCGTTGTCTTCAACAACTCCAGCCTCTACGACTCCTATTGGAGCGTCGCCCCTCCCTTCATCGCCTGCTACTGGCTGATGGCGGCGGGGATTCCGCAAACCCTTCATCCACGGGCGCTCGTGCTGCTGGCTCTGATCCTGTTCTGGTCTGTGCGCCTGACCTTCAACTGGACACGCCATTGGCGGGGAATCGAGCACGAGGACTGGCGCTACATGCGGTTTCGCCAGCGCTACGCCAACCTGTACTGGCCTGTAAGCTTCACAGGCATCCATCTGTTCCCCACCCTGATCGTTTTTCTCGGCTGCCTGGCTCTGTATCCTGTGATGCGGTTGGGAGGCACAGACTCCTCGCCGCTCGGCTTGCTCGATATCGCAGCCCTCATCGTTACCCTGGCCGCCGTGATCATCGAAGCGGCGGCGGACCGTCAGCTCCACCGCTTTGTACAGGGATCCGGCAACCAGGGGCGCATCATGGCGAGCGGCCTCTGGTCCCGCTGCCGCCATCCCAACTACTTGGGGGAGATATCCTTTTGGTGGGGCTTGTTCCTGTTCAGCCTGGCGGCGGACCTGCGCAACTGGTGGACCGTTGTGGGCGCTGTGTCCATGAGCGCACTGTTCATCGGCGTCAGTGTTCCCATGATGGACAGGCGTCTTCGCGAGCGCAAACCCGGATACGACAGGCACATGAAAGAGGTCCCTTCCCTCCTGCCCCGACTGTTCCGGAAATAAAGCTTACTCCTCTTGCCGCGGAAACAGGACGCTGCGCAGGAATTTGTAGAAGTTGATCGATCCCCCGATCACCGTGGCTACGAACACCACCATGATAAGGACCTTGAGGAGGGTATCGAACCAGCTCAGCGAGCGAAGCACCTGGTCGAGGTCGAAGGGAAAAACCTGATAGATCCGCCAGATCACCAGTGCGCTGAGGCCGCTGAAAACAGCCTGGCCGAGGTGATGCAGGTATAGGGGGTGAAAAAAGATCAGCAGGAAGTTGCCGGCCAGCTGCACGCCAAGGGATACGTTGATCACCGGAAGCAGGTCCGAATAACTGCTCTTGAGAAAGCTGATGTTCCAATCCGGCACCTTGTTCAGAATCACGAGAAAGATCACATTGAAAACCACGGCCGCTATGTAGTTGCCGATTGTGTTGGGCCTGCTTTTCTGCCTTCTTCTTCCTCTCTCGATCTCAGCGTCTTTCATCTGCATACCTCCCTTCGGTTTTGCACCGAGCACTTCAGTCCGCCGGGAACATAATCCGACACGAGCCCTGCCGCCGGCGTTTTCGTAGTAATGCCATATTTTTCTCCCCCTGTGAAGCGCCATTGTTCACCGCCCGAGAAAATCTTTCACGAGCGCGAGACCTCTGCAAATCTGTTAGAGGACTAATATCGATAAATAACTATTTTTTCAACAAAACACTTGACAGTCGGCCGTTTGAGTGTTACATTCTTAGTGTTATACTTCAGTAGTACACTAGTAAGGAGGACTACAGTGACAGAAACAGGTATAGAAATCAAGAACCTGTCCTTCGGCTACACCCGGGAGCTGCTCTTCAGCAAGCTGGATTTGAACCTGCACGGGGGAAACATCTACGGCTTGCTGGGCAAGAACGGCGCGGGCAAGACCACCCTGCTCAAGCTCATCTGCGGGCTGCGGTTCGCTCAGGATGGAATCTGCAGCGTGCTGGGGTACCCTCCTCAGAAACGGCCGGCAGGCCTTCTCGAGGACATCTACTTCCTGCCGGAGGAGTTCTACGTGCCCCCGATCGGCGCCGAGCTGTACCAGCAGATCTACGCTCCCTTCTACCCGCGTTTCGACGCCGCTGCTTTCCAGGAGTACCAGCGGGATTTCGAGTTGGAGCTCGGCAAGAAACTTTCGGAGTATTCGTACGGGCAGAAGAAGAAGTTCCTGCTCGCCTTCGGCCTGGCCACGAGGTGCAGGCTGCTGCTGCTCGACGAGCCCACCAACGGCCTGGACATCCCTTCCAAAAGCCAGTTCCGCAAGCTGCTGGCCCGGGCCGGGGATGAGGGCAGGATCATCCTTATCTCCACCCATCAGGTACGGGATATGGAGAATTTGATCGACCCCATAATCATCCTCGACGAAGGGACGATCATCTTCCAGCAGCCCGTGTACGAAGTCACCCGCCGCCTGCACGTGGCCCTGGAAACGGCTCAGCCCGCGGCCCGGGGCGTGCTGTACTCCGACAAGACCCTGGGCGGATACGTGGTGGTCAGAGAAAACTCGAGCGGCGAAGAGACCCAGATCGACCTGGAAACCCTGTTCAACACGGTGATCGCCAATCGAGAGCGAATCCAGGGTGTGTTCGCCGCCGGAGCAACCATGGGCAAGGAGGAGGACTGAAA
This sequence comes from uncultured Spirochaetaceae bacterium, assembly GCA_964390045.1. GTDB lineage: Bacteria > Spirochaetota > Spirochaetia > SZUA-6 > DRHE01 > CAYMGP01. The sequence goes on from CAYMGP010000012.1 coordinate 43,106, forward strand.
TGAAGACACTACAAACCAGGATAGTGCAAGGATTGAACCTCAGACGCCTCGGGCTGCTCCTGCGCCGGGACTTCAGCTCAGGCTACAAGACGGTTCTCATCGCCATGCTCGCCGTGGGCGGTTTCGTGCTGCTCGTATCGGTGCTGTCCACCTTTTCCGGCGAGGGTGGCCCGATTCACACCATGCTCTACATCCAGCTGTTGTTTATAGGAGGGCTGATCGTAACCAGCCTCACCTTCAGAGAGCTTCACCTCAACGGGCAGAGCGTATTCTACCTGACCCTGCCCGGGTCCAGCCTGGAGAAATTCCTGAGCAAGCTGCTGGTGACATCCGTCGGCTACGCTTTCGGGAGTCTGTTCTTCTACACGGCTGTGTCTTCGGCCGCCGAGGGGATAAACAGGGCGATCTTCGGCTACGGTCACGCCTTCCTAAATCCCTTCCAGCGGGAGATTATGATGGCGATCGCCGTCTATCTAATCTGCCAGGCCGTGTTCCTCGTCGGCTCCATATACTTCCGCAAGCTGGCCTTTGTCAAAACAGCGCTCTATCTGGTCCTTTTCTCTATCTTTGTCAGTGTGCTGGTGGGCGTGACGGGCTACATCATCTTCCGCGACTACGCCGATGGAGGAAATATTAATCTCGAGCCCTACATGAACGAGCTGGGCAGAAGCGGAGCGTTGCAGACGATGATAGGCCCCCTGGCCGAGCGATTCTGGGTGGCCGCCAAGGCACTGTTCTTCTCCGCAGTGGCCCCCGTGTGCTGGATCATCAGCTACCTGCGCCTGCGGGAAAAAGAGGTCTGACCATGGAGTTCCGCCAGAACAGAGCCATCTACCTTCAGATCGCCGACCACATCAGCGAACGGATTCTGTCAGGGTCCTGGAAACAGGGCGAGCGTATCCCTTCGATCCGCGAGCTCTCCGAATCGATAGAGGTGAATCCCAACACGGTGATGCGCTCCTACGCCTATCTCCAGGATCTTGGCATCATCTTCAATCAGCGCGGGATCGGGTATTTCGTGGCGGAGGATGCATACGACATCACTCTGGAGCAGAAGAAGAAGAACTTCATTGGCCGGGAGGTCCCCCGGATACTCGAAACCATGGACCTTCTTCATCTCAGCTGCGAGGATCTGAGAACCCTCTATGAACAGAACCAAGGGAAACGGCACGGCGGCTCCAAGCACGCTAAATCCGGAAAGGAGAGAAAAACATGAGAAGCAGCAACAAAGTCCTGCTCATCGCCGTAGCGGCAGTTCTCCTCATCATTGTGGTATTCGTCCTGGTGATGGGGTTGTCGATCAGGGACCTCATCGAACAGCGGGGATCGGTGGCTCTCGCCCCGAGTGCCCCGGTCGCTGCAGATTTCCGAGCAGCTGCTGATTTAGTAGCGGCTGCTGAGGCAGATGTGGCGATTGGCCGAGGAACAACTACTCGCCGCCCGTCTGTTTGACGATCATCTTCCTGTCCTCGAGCAGCACCGCGCTCTTCGGCGCCCGCTCCAGGGCTTGCTCGAGGATCGACAGGGCATCCTGATAGCGCCCGGCTCGGACCAGGGTTACCACGGTGTTGTGGACGTAGACTTCGTAGCTCTTGTCCAGCCCCCGGTCCGAGCCGACTTTTTCCAGGCCTTGTTCGATAATCCGTACCGCCTCGGAGAAATCAGTACGCGCCAGTCTTTGAGCGCGCAGCTGATACAGATAAACAGTCAGGCTCTTCCACTCCTCGGCGGAAAGCTCCCCGTCAGCCAACCTGGCGTCTAAGAGCGCCTCCGCCTGGTCGAGTTTCCCCTTCTGAACAAGATTGAGCACCCAGTTGTGCAGCAGATCCCCTCTCAGCGAGTCGAGGCGCGGTTCCTGATAGCGGGCTGCGACCCGGGAGAGGAAATTAAGCGCCGCTTGAAAATCTCTACCCATGCCGTACCACGAGGCGAGATTGTGGAAGGCGGTTATCATCCTATCGTAGGATTCTTCATCTTCGAGCAGGGCGAAGGCATCCACGGCGGGAGGCACCGCCTGCTCGTACTGTTTCCTGTCGCTCGAGAAAGCGGTTCTGTTGAACAGGATCAGGCCGAGAAGCTCCCGTTCGCCTATATCCCGCCGGTCCCTGTAGTTCGAAGGCGGCACATAGGAATAGCCTGTGACCTTGCCGAAGCTGTCCTTGAAGCTCTTTCGCGTTCCAGGATCAAAGCCGAACGGCGAGGTGGTCTCCACGTCGAAGGCCTCCCGCCCCGCCTGCACTCGACAAAAGGCGTGATCCACGGTGCGCACCCCCCAAACCTCCAGCCCGAGCGCCTTCACCAGGATCGCGTAGAGCACGCCCGAAGACACGCAGTTGTAAGCGCCGCGCTCCAGCAGCACATCCAGCCGGGTCTGCCTCTCGTCGTAACGCACCAGGAGCTCCTCGTGCATCAGGGTGAGAGCCTGTTCCGCCCGCTCGCGGGGATCCATGCCGTCGGGAAGCTTCCGCCGCGCCTCGTCGAGCAGCGCCGCCAGCTTTGCCCGGGCAGAGGCGACCTGTGCTTCTTCGGCTCCTGAAAAGATGAAAGCCGCCCCGATGAATGTCTCCAGATCGAGAGACTGCCCCTCCGAGGTCAGACTCTGGACGATCTCGAGGGGCTCCGTCCTGACCTGCTGAGAAACCTCTTCAGCCTCCGCGAAGCTGGAAACCAGGGCCGTCAGAACGAGGGCAATGAGCGCGGTGAAGCGTGTATATTTCATCTTTGCCATTTTGTTGTTATCTTAATATACTTGACAGCGATTATCTTGTCCTATTAGAGAAGATATCGGAACGGTACATGAGACGGCAAGCGCCCGCTGTCGGGCGTAACAAACATGAGGGAAAGGCATGAAAGCTGACAAAGATCTAATCATCATCGGTGCGGGGGTGGCAGGGTTGAGTGCGGCTCAGTACGGAGCTCGGTCCAACTTGGAGGTGCTGCTTCTCGAGGAGCTGGCCGCCGGCGGACAGTGCCTGATCATCGATAATCTCGAGAACTACCCCGGATTCCCCGACCCGATCCCGGGAATCGAGTTGAGCCAGAAGTTCGAAGAGCAGGCGTCACGCTTCGGCGCGGAGATCCGGACTTCCAGCGTTCATTCGATTACAAAAAAAAATAATGTTTTCAAGCTCGATACGGACAACGGCCCTATCAGCGCCTCGGCCGTAATCCTGGCTACGGGCTCCAAACACAAGAAGCTCCAGGTCCTGGGAGAAGAGCAGTTCGCCGGGCGCGGTGTTTCCTACTGCGCTACCTGCGACGGACCCTTCTTCACGGGCAAACGCATGCTGGTGGCCGGAGGCGGGGATGCGGCCTGCGACGAGGCCATGTTTCTCGCCAAGCTGACTGACCAGTTGATCATGGTCCACCGCCGGGATCGCTTCCGTGCTCAGAAGGCCCTGGCCAATCGAACCCTCAAGAATCCAAACATCGAGGTTCACTGGCATACTGAGGTCAAAGAGATCAAGGGCGATTCCAAGGTCGAAGAGGTGGTGCTCTGGCACAACGTGAAGAAGGAAAGCTACGTGGAGAAGGTCGCAGCCGTGTTCGTCTTCGTCGGTGCGATTCCCCAAACCCAGGTCGTGGCCGAGCTCGGCGTCGATCTGGACGAGGGCGGAAATGTTATCACCAACCAGCGCATGGAGACCAACGTCGCGGGTCTGTTCGCCGCCGGGGACGTGCGCTCCACTCCTTTCCGACAGCTCGTGGTGGCCGCCGGCGAGGGAGCCATCGCCGCGCACTCGGCCTCTCAGTATATAGATGAGCTCAAGGGAGAAGCCTACGGTTGAACGTGACCTCCGCCGATCCTTTCCGATTGATCCTCGACCGACCGGGAAACGGAAGAAAAAATATGGCTGTGGACGACGCCCTGCTCTCCTCTGTAGGTAAAGGCTCGAGCCCGCCTACGATCAGGCTCTACGGATTTTCTCCCCCCACGGTTTCCCTGGGCCGTTTCCAGCGGATCAAGGACAGAATCGACTTCGAGGCTCTCGAGCGTGAAGGGGCCACGTTGGTGCGCAGGCCCACGGGCGGACAGGCGGTGCTTCACGATCACGAGCTGACCTACGCGGTGGTACTGGGACGGCGGCATCTCGAGCCGTTCGGCAAGCGGGAGATCTACCGCTTCATCGCCGGGCTCCTGCTTCTCGGATTGGAGCGTCTCGGCATCCGGGGACATTTCGCCCGCACCCGCTGCGGGGATCCTCACCATCCTGACTGCTTTCGTTCAACAGGCGAATACGAGATCGCCACAGCGGCCGAGCGCAAACTCATCGGCAGCGCCCAGCTTGTAAACAGGGAAGGCTCGCTGCAGCACGGTGCCATTCCTTTCGACGACTCGTACAAGGGTATCGCCGCGTTTATCGAACCGGGGACTGAAGAACAGAGCCCTGAAGAGCCGGGATCCCTGGGCGAAGAGCTGGGTAGAGGCGTTGGTTTCGACGAGGCCTGTAAAGCCTTTGCAGAAGCGTTCGCCGTCGGCCTTGGCCGGTACGGGATCGGTCTGCAAACCGGCGAGCTGAAGCCGGAGGAAAACGAGCTGGCCGGACGGCTGCTCGACACGAAGTATGCGAGGGACCAGTGGAACCTGATGTACTGAGGCGTTTACGGGCGTTCTCCGCAGCATTTCCGCTCCTCTTGGCAGCCTGCCTGCTTGTTTTCACAGCGCCGCCCGCTGGATCTCTGCCCTCTTTCTGGGACGATCAACCGCATGAGGAGCTTATCGAGACCATCCTGATCCATATGAGCGACGAAGAGCTTCTTGGACAGGTCTTTATGCTCGGATACATAGGCAGGCGTCCCTCCGACGATCTCATGGAATGGATTGAGCAGCGCAACCTGGGCGGGGTAAAGATCTTCACCCGCAATGTGGACACCCTCGAGGGACTCTCCCTGAGCATCCGGAGCATGCAGGAGGCGGCCGCCGGGGGCCGTTTCAACATTCCCCTGTTCGTATCCACCGATCAGGAGGGGGGGTGGGTACGCCATATAAAGGAAGAGACCTCGCACACTCCGGGCAATATCGCCCTCGGCGCTTCGGGGCTTCCGCAGGATGCCCTGCTCACCGGCTACTATATCGGGCAGGAGCTGATGAGCCTCGGCATCAACATGAATTTCGCCCCCACGATCGACATCTACACGAACCCTTCGGCCAGCGTCATCGGACCGCGGGCCTTCTCCTCGGACCCCGTTGAAACGGCAATGCTGGCTTTGGCCTACTACAGGGGAATGAGCAAGAGCGGGATCATCTGCACGGCCAAGCACTATCCCGGCCACGGCAATGCGGACAAGGATTCCCACGGCGCCCTGCCAGTGATAAGGATCTCCTACGAGCAGCTGTGGGAGAGAGAGCTCCTTCCCTACAGGATCCTGATTCGCGAGGGCGTTCCCTCGATCATGAGCGGTCATCTCGCCTTCCCCGAGATATTGGGAAGCATGCAGCCCTCTTCGCGCTCACCCTACCTGGTTGAAGAGGTGCTGCGCAGCAAGCTCGGCTTCGACGGAGTGTTGATCACCGACGATATGGAGATGAACGGAGCAATCAGCGGTGGGGTGGACACGGCCCAGGCCAGCCTCGAAGCCCTGCAGGCAGGCAATGACATGATTCTGGTATCCCACACCCCGAGAGTCCAGGAGATCACCTGGCAGAAGCTGCGCCGCCACCTGGCCGAGCAACCTGCGTTCCGCCGGCGGCTGGAGGATTCGGTCCGCCGCATCCTGCGTCTCAAACTGGCAAGCTTCAAGAGAGGAAGCTTACCCGCCCCTGCTTCCGAGGGCTCAGGCGATCATTTTTCTCCCAACCAGGTGGCCCGCCGCTTTTTCGCCCAAAGCGCTCTACGCAGCGTCACCATGCTGCGTGACGGAGCGATCCCTCTGGCGCCTGTAAACGGGACGGGATTGCTTCTCGTCGGACAGTTCGAGGAGTTTCTCGCCGAAGGCAAGCAGCGCTATCCCCAGGCCGACACCCTCTTCTTCCCTTACAGTCCTTTCTACCGGGCCCGGGAACAGGACCTGGCCCGGATCCCGGCCTACGCCTCGCGCTACGATATCATCGTTTTCTGCCTGGCCAACTACAACAGTCTCGAGGTGCTGAAAGCCCTGCGCTCGTATCAGGACAAACTCGTAGTCGTTTCGACGCTCTCCCCCGTATATCTGCGCGAGACCCCGTGGGTTCAGAGTGCCTTGGCTGTGTACGGAACGGGAAGCGAATCCTTTCGAGCCGGTTTTGCCGTCCTGGCCGGAGATTTTCTTCCCGAGGGACGCGTCCCCGTGGATTTCCTCACTGTGCAGCCATGAGGTGGAAACGGGCAAGCAAGCGGGATCTCCCGGAACTTATCGATTTCCTGCGGCGCCGCGAGTGGCGAGCCGTACCCTTCACTTCCCGCCTACGCAGGCAGGAGCGGGCTGTTTTTCCGGCCCGTCTGGAAGCCTCGATCCTGATCTGCAGGCGCAGCTCAGGCATCTGCGCCGTCATGATGCTCACCTCCACCGGATTGCTACTCCCGATATTCAGCGCCGAGGTTGCCCCGCTTGCAGAGGACGGAGCCGGTCAAGACGGCAAAGCAGCGGTTCCCCCAGGCCCATTTCCCGGCTGGAAGGATCTGCCCTACAGGCTGTACTCTCTGATGGGACCCCGCGCTGAAGTCAGCTGGATGGAGGAGATCCTGCCGGCCCGACCCAGAGTCAGCATCGATTACCATCTCATGATCCAGAGCCGAGACTCTTTCATGAAGCAGAGACGGAAGTCGGCGACGCACTTCCCGGGGCTGGTGATCCGGACAGCCTATCCCCAGGACCTTCTAGACCTGCTGCCCCTGCAGATCCACTACGAGCTGGAAGAGGTTGTTGTATCGAAGAAGCGTTACAGCGCCCAGGTCTGCCGGCAGAACCTGAAACGATCTCTACGCCAGCAGCTGATCCTCATGGCCGAGCTGAAGGGAAAAGTCGTGGCCAAGGCGGGCACCAATGCCCGCGGATTCAGGACCGATCAGATCGGCGGGGTGTTTACCGCGGAGGATGTCCGCAAAACAGGTATTGCCTACAGAGTAATGGAAGAGCTGCTCAAGCGAATCTTCGCCGAAAAACCGATGGTCTGCCTGTTCGTCAAGGAGACAAACCTCCCCGCCCTGTCCCTCTACAGGAAGCTCGGTTTTCGAAGCGCCGACAGATACAGGATCAGCTATTTCAGGGACTGACGCGACTTGCGGCCGCTTTCCACGCGCCCGATCTTTCGCAGCAGCCGGGCTCGCCGGTGGTTGAGCCGGCGGCGGGTTTGAGGATCGAGAGGCAGATGCCAGGAGAACATCGTCTGAACCCAGAACAGCGCCTGGTGTGGGTCCCGCTTCCTGTGCTCGAAGTACTTGGCCAACTCGATTCCTGCAAACATGCTCTTGCCGCTGTCAATCAACTGCAGCCACAGCGAGACAGCGCGCTGCCAATCGCCCCTCCTTTTATGGAACAGGCTGAGCGATCGACCTGCAGCCTCGTCGCCTGAGCGGAAAGACTCCTCGAGCAGCCGTACGCCCCAGCTCTCGTCGCGTGTCAGCACGAAGTTCCCCAGGGCGCGGCGGTCTGCTTTCGCGGCTGCGGCGGTGCTGCCATCCGCTGCGGTGCTGCCGTCCGCCGCCTCCCGGCTCTTGAGAATCCCGTCGATCGTGGAGAAAAGCCTTCCGAGGCTCAGGACATCCTGCAGGTTATGTTCGAGCACGAGCTCGAGTCGATCGTCGAATCCATCGCGCAGGTAGTTAAGATAGATCCCGGGAACCTCGAAACCGGGAACATCCGCCTGGCGGCGGATTCCGAGGATCTCCCTCTCGATCGTACCGAGGGAACAGTCGGGCAAAGCGCGCCGCCAGAGCCGGCGGGCCCAATAGAGGAGGTCTGTTTGCAGCTCGAGGGCCAGCTCCATACGGTTGAGCAGAAAGCGGGTTCGAAGGATGTGGGCGTCGAATGCCCTGCCGTTGTAGGAGACGAAGACTCTGTGCCGCCCCAGGCGCCGGCCGATCGCTTCGAGAAACTCCCCCTCCCCCGGAAAATCTTCGAGGAAAAGCTGTTCGACCCGCAGGTTGTCGCCCTCGATCCAGGCCATTGCGATCAGGAAAATCGAGGTCCCGGCACCACCGGAAAGGCCCGTGGTTTCCGTGTCGAAAAATAGGAGATCCTGAGCAAGGCAGCCGGCCGGAAGCAGAAAATCCGAGATTTCCATATTGGCAACAGGATTTTCGTAGCGCAGCCGCCGCCCCAGGGTGTACTCCCCCAGCCGCCGCCAGCCGCCGGAATCGGAAAACACGGTCATGTTTTCTTCGCCTGCTCCCTGCCTATATCCGCCAGCCAGGAGTGCAGGAATCCCCGGATCGAATCCTTGGCGTTGAACCCGGGAACCGCGGTTTCCGGATCCGAGCCGACCGGGCCGATGCAGGAAGGACATCCCTGCGAGCAGGGACACTCGGCTACCAGCTCGAGGGCTCCTTTGAGAATAGCATCCGTGTTTGTAAGAAATCCTTCGGAAAGACCCGTGCCTCCGGGATAGTTGTCGTATACGTACAGGGCGGGACACTCGAACAGGGTGTCCTTGAGCCTCTCCGATACCCCGAGATCGCGGGGGTCACAGAGCAGGAACACAGGAGCGATATTCTTGACCAGTGTGCCCAGCCTCTGCATGATGATCGGCCGCTCGAGCTCCGTCAGCCTCTCGAAGGCCGAAGCGGCGGCGCTCCCGGGACAGAACAGCATTACCACCGAGCGGGTATGCATCTCTTCGGAGGGTAGATCGATCTCCCCGTAGCCGATGTTCTCATGGGTCCCGAATTTCAACTTCTTGAATTTCGTTGCCTGGGTGCGCACGAGGATGTCGCCTATCACCGCCTCCATGCCCGCCATAGCTTCCCGGCTGTCCTGTTGGAGCAACTTGATGTCCGTCTTGACGATCGAATCCGTGTAGTAGTTGACATCTGTCTGCTCCACGTAGCAGCGCTGGTTTTCCAGATCGAGCTTCTTGACGATGTACTGCTCGCCGCTGTGGATGTACATCGCCTCGTCGTAGAGCAGCAGCTTGGCCGAGGGCTTGTCCATCTCTCCGATCACGTTCTGGCTGCCCTGGGTGGTATCCACGATAACCATGTTCCCGGGAGCGGAGCTGCGCAGGGATACCTTCTCCGCCGGATACGACCTGTCCGACCAATACCACTTCCCTCCCGTGCGGCGGATCACCCCATGCTCCTCCAGGTAATCCAGCACCTCCCTGTATCTTTCGCTCAGGTTATCTTGCTCTTCGAAGGGCAGCTCGAACACGGCGCACTTGAGCTGATCGCTCAGTATGTAGATGTTGTCCGGATCCACCCAACCGGATTCGGGGGAGCGGGCGAAAAAGTACTCGGGATGGCGGATGATGTATTGATCCGTTGGCGCGGCCGAGGCCACCAGGATCGAAAGCGAGACGCTTGCCCGCCTGCCGGCCCTGCCCGCCTGCTGCCAGGTAGAGGCGATCGTGCCCGGAAAACCTGCCAGAACCGAGGCATCGAGACCGCCGATATCGATTCCCAGCTCGAGGGCGTTCGTCGAAACGACCCCCTGGATTTCTCCCTGGCGAAGACCTTTCTCGATGCTACGCCTCTCGTTGGGAAGATAGCCGCCCCGGTAGGAGGCGACCTGGATGCGGTTGTTGTCCGTGTAGAGATTCTTCACAGAATCCCGAATATAGCCTGCAATGAGCTCCGTTCGCAGGCGGGAGCGGGCGAAAACGATCGTCTTGATCCGGGCCTTGAGCAGCCTGGTGGCCAGAGCCTGAGATTCCTTGACCACGCCCCGGCGGATACCCTGCACCGGATCGACCAGCGGGGGATTGTAGAACACGAAGTGCCGCTGACCCGCAGGGGCTCCGTTCTCGTCGATCAATGTAACCGGCTCCTCCACGATCTTCTCGGCCAGCCCCCGGGGATTCCCGATGGTGGCCGAGCAGCAGACAAACTGCGGCTTGGTCCCGTAGAAATCACAGATCCGCTTGAGGCGGCGGATCAGGTTCGTCATGTGGGACCCGAAAACCCCCCGGTAGGTGTGGATCTCATCGATCACCACGAAGCGCAGGGATTGGAAAAACTTTATCCACTTGGGATGGTTTGGAAGGATGCCTGTATGAAGCATATCCGGGTTGGTGATGACCACCCTGCCCTGCTCCCTCACAGATATACGGATCGAACGGGGCGTGTCTCCATCGTAGGTGAAGATGCGCACGGGCAGCTCGCCGCCCAGAAGGATCTCGTTGAGCTCGGACTGCTGGTCCTGGGAAAGAGCCTTTGTAGGAAACATGTACATCGCTTTGATTTGAGGCTGCTCGATCAGTGTCTGGAGAACGGGCAGGTTGTAGGCCAGGGTCTTGCCCGAAGCTGTTGGTGTGACCACCACGATGTTGTTGCCCGCCCGCACCTCGTCGTAGGCCCGGAGCTGATGGCTGAACAGGCGCTCGATTCCCTTGGCCCGGACCGCTGCGAGAATCCTCTCGTCGATCTCAGGCGGAAAGCTTTCGTAACGGCCCTCCCGGGCGTCGATTACCTCCCAGTGAGCCACGGAAGACATGAACCGGGGATCGGCGCGCAGGTTCTGAATGATTTTTTCCAGCATTTCCCCTCCTCAAGTGAAAACATCATCATAACACAATCTTGACTGTTTTTTTAACCTCTGCCTATGATTACCAGGTAGGTTACGGAGGGATTATGTCCAAGGTACTGTGCATCATTCTGGGTGGAGGCCGAGGCGAGCGTCTGTTTCCCCTGACCAAGGAGCGGGCCAAACCGGCCGTACCCTTCGGCGGCAAGTACAGATTGGTCGATATACCGATCTCCAGCTGCATCAACTCGGGCTTGAGGCAGATCTACATCCTCACCCAATTCAACTCCGCCTCCCTGCACAACCACATCGCCAACACCTACATCTTCGATTCCTTCTCTCAAGGGTTCATAGAGATCCTGGCCGCCGAGCAGACCTACGAGCACTCCGGCTGGTATCAGGGGACCGCCGACGCCGTGCGCAAGAACTTCATCCACTTCCGAACTCAAAAGCCTGACTACTACATGATCCTCTCGGGCGATCAGCTGTACCGCATGGATCTGCAGGATTTCTTCAACCGTCACGTCGAAAGCGGGGCGGACATCACCGTGGCCGTCACTCCAGTCAGCGAAGACAAGCTGAAACATTTCGGTATCCTGCAGGTGGATGAGGAGGGATGCATAGTACGTTTCGTGGAGAAACCCCAGGCCGATCAGGATGTCTCGGCCCTCAAAATTCCTGAAACCCTGCGCAGCAAGATCGCCGGCGGCGATGAAAAAAAGGAATACCTGGCCTCCATGGGGATCTACGTCTTCACCCACGGCATCCTCAAAGCCGCCCTGCACAATGAGGCCACTGATTTCGGAAAAGAGGTTATCCCTCGGAGCATCGAGTCCTTCAAGGTCCAGTCCTACATCTTCTCAGGCTTCTGGGAGGATATCGGTACGATCAAGTCCTTTTACGAAACAAATATTAACCTGACTGCGATCACCCCGGACTTCGACTTCTACAAGGAGAACCGGCCGATCTACACGCGCAGGCGGGACCTTCCCGCTTCCAAGATCAACTCCTGCGTCATCACCCAGTGCCTTACCGCCGACGGCTGCATCATCACCAATGCTAATATCATGAACTCGATCATCGGCATCCGCACGGTGATCGAATCGGGGGCCACGCTCGATGCAGTGGTCTGTATGGGCGCCGACCTGTACGAGAGCGACGAGGACAAGCGGCGAAACAGGGAAGAGGGAATCCCGGACATCGGAATCGGTAAAGGAACGTTGATTCGCCGGGCGATTATCGACAAGAACGCCAGGATCGGCGATGTATGCCGGATCGGCGTCGATAATATCGAGCGCAATGACGGGGATTACCCCGAGTACTACATCCGGGACGGGGTGATCGTAATCCCGAAAAACGCCGTGATCCCCCACGGCACCGTCATCTAGGGGATCGTAGCGGCCAAGCTTCGCCTTCTCGCTGGTATCCGCTCGCCGGCATTCACTGGCAGGCATCCGCCCTCAGGCACCCAACAGAGAAAGGATTTGCCAAATCCGGGCCAAATTACTATTTTATACACGGTTTAAACGATGAATTGGATGCTAATAGAGGAGGATATAATGAAAAGACACTCACTGGTAAGCGTATTCGCACTCATGATCGTTATCCTGCTTCTCGTTTCCTGTTCCCAGGCCTACAGCACCGGACAGAAAGAGACTGCCACCGAAACGCCGCTGGTCAGCCAACCCGTGTCCGCCGAACCGATCACTCCGAGCCTCGAACAGATACAATATTCGTTCAGGGAAGTAGCGCAAGCGTCTCTGCCCGTCGTGGTAGAGATCAACACAATAGATGTAATCACCCAGAGGATTCCCAGGACCCAATCTCCGTGGGACTTCTTCTTCGGGCCTTCTCCCGATCAGGGTGATTCCGAGGAAAGAGAGTTCCGGCAGCCCGGTCTGGGTTCCGGTGTAATCGTCAAGAAAAACGGCAACAAGGTCTACGTGCTGACGAACAACCACGTTGCCGGGCAAGCCGAAGAGATCAGCATCAACCTCTACGATGGAAGAGAGTTCAAAGGCAAGCTCGTCGGTACCGACCCGCGCAGGGACCTGGCCGTGGTCACCTTCGAAACCCGGGAGAAAATCCCGGTTGCAAACCTGGGGGACTCTGAAAGCCTGCAGGTCGGCGACCTCGTCCTGGCCGTGGGCAACCCCTTCGGCTTCGAGTCCTCAATAACCATGGGTATCATCAGTGCTCTGGGAAGACAGGCCGATGCTGGAAGCAGCGTCGCCAGCCTGACCGACTACATACAGACCGATGCTTCGATTAACCCAGGCAACTCCGGCGGGGCCCTGGTCAACCTCAGCGGGCAGGTCATCGGCATCAATACCTGGATCGCCTCCCGCACAGGCTCCAGCGTCGGCCTCGGTTTCGCCGTGCCCATCAACACGGCCAAGAAAACAGTGGATGAGATCCTGACAAAGGGCCGGGTGGAGTACGGCTGGCTGGGAGTCCAGATCATGGACGTGGATCCCCAGAGGTTCCCCGAATACAGGGAGGACTTCAATCTGAAGGATGCGACCGGATCTTTCGTTTTAAACATCTACAAGGGCTCTCCGGCCTACAAGGCGGGCATCCGACCGGGAGACTACATCACCGCCATCGGTGGCAATGATATCAAGAACACCGGCGAGCTGACCCAGATCGTCGGCAACCTTCCGCCGGGGAATCGCTACCAGGTGGAATTGATGCGAAACGGAAAAGCAGAAACCGTGGACATCAAGCTGGCGATCCGCGAGGAAGATAAAGAGATCGCCGCGCAGAGCAAGAACCTTTGGCCCGG
>CAYMGP010000012.1:56499-60060 GCA_964390045.1 uncultured Spirochaetaceae bacterium
GAGCATTCCGGACAAGCTGCAGGGTGTTTTGGTCATCGGGGTGCACGAGGGATCTCCCGCCGCCATCGCCGGCTTTCGACAGGGCGACATCATCCAGGAAGTCGATGACAAGCGCATCAACAGCGCCTACGATTTTTACTCGGCTCTCAACGCTGCCTCGGGCAAAGAGGTCATGATGAGGCTTTTCAGGCAGGACAACGAGATCGTAGTCGGTCTGATGAAGTAGGTTTTCAGTTCGCCTATAGCAATTGAATTGCCGCTCGGCGTAACGCGTCTGAGCGGCATTTTTTTCTTTTGCGCCCTTTTTTCCCTTTTTCGCCCGTGTTATTCACTTGGATTATTGGCGTTTTTCAGGCAGAGCCCGATGAGCAACCTCTTCTTTGACATGAAGATCCACCTGAGGGAAGGGAATCACGATGCCCGAGCTCTTGAAGGCCCGCCAGATCTCGAGATTCGTCCAGGAGATGGCGCTGAGTTTTTCAATTGCATTGGAAATCGAGGTCCACAGCGCCAGCTCGATGCCCGAATCCTGGAAGGCCACGATCCGGACCACAGGTACGGGTTTCTTCAAGGCGAACGGATTTTTCCCGGCGACACCGAGCAGCACCTCGCCGGCCCGATCGAGATCCGTGCCGTAGGAAACCTGGACGCGATTCACGATTACGATTCTCTTGTCGTTGTACGAGTAATTGTGAACGCTGTTGCCCACCAGCTGGCTGTTGGGCACGATAATGGTCTCGTTTGTCAGCGTGTTAATCACCGTGGAGCGAAGCTTGATCTGAACCACGTCCCCTTCCAGACCGTTGACTAGAATTCGATCCCCCTCTTTCAGCGGACGCTCAAAGAAAATGACCAGGCCGGCCACGTAGTTTGCCACCACGTTCTGCAGCCCGAAGCCGATCCCGATACCCAGGGCACCGAAGACAACGGCCAGGGAGGAAAGGTTGATACCGATGATAGACAGGCCGATCAGGATGGCAAGAACAAGCACGCCGTAGCGAACAAGACTGGAGATCGTGAAGCGCGAAGCATCGCTGATGGTGAGCTGCCTCAGGACCGTGGTATCAAGGATACGCCGGGTGACCTTACTCAGCCAGGAAGCCAGGTAAACGATCGGTATGGCCAGAAGGACGGTGATCACCGAGATACGCGAGGAACCGGCCGTCGTGAATGGGGTGGACAACACGGTCCACACCCGACCCAATGCACTCCATATCTCTGCTCCGAAGAAGCTCAAGGCGATAAAGATCAAGACGAGAAAAACGATGATGCGCAGGACCAGCCGGGTGTACTTGAGCACCTGGTCCTTGCTCTCCTGGGAAATCTTCATCTTTTTGAGGATCACTCGTTTGACGAGAAAACGGATAACTCTGGCCACAACGAACAGCACTACGATGGGAAGCAGGAATTTCCACAACGCTTCCAGGGGGGAGAAGAAGAATGACACCCGCCCGATCTCCAGAGGTGAGAGGAGAAAGGACTTTATGCTCGCTATCACACTCGCCATCTCAATATTCTTTTCGGCAGCTCCTCCACAGGCGATAACGCTCTTTTGGTGTCGACTTTCCCTCTCCTGTACTCACTCTGCGAACCTGCTCCGTCGCCTGCCCTCCCCTGTGGTTCCTGCAAGCTCACGGCTTGACAGTGGGAAGCATGTTCCTAGATGATTGGATTGGGTACGATGAAAAATAAAATCGAGGAAGCGGTCCGAATCATAGCCGGAGCCGACCATCTGGTGGCCTTCACGGGTGCAGGAATATCTACCGAAAGCGGCATTCCGCCCTTTCGCGGTCCGGAAGGGCTCTGGAACAAGTACGATCCCAAATATCTGGAACTGTCCTACTTCTACAGCAATCCGTCGGAGTGCTGGCCCGTGATAAGAAAGCTCTTCTATGATTTCTTTGCCAGCGCCGAACCGAACGACGCCCATCTCGTCCTGTCCAGGCTTGAGCAGAGGGGCCTGCTCAAGGCTGTGATTACCCAGAACATCGATAACCTTCACCAGAGGGCCGGCTCAGAGCGAGTCATCGAGTTTCACGGCAATTCGCGCTCCTTGATATGCACATCATGCGGCAAGACGATCCCGGCAAGCCCTGAGCTTCTCGATACCCTTCCGCCGAGATGCTCCTGCGGCGGCCTGCTCAAACCGGACTTCATCTTCTTTGGAGAGGGTATCCCCGCCGTGGCCTGGAGTGAATCCCAACACGAAGTCGAACACAGCGACGCGCTCCTCGTTATCGGCTCGACGGGAGAGGTCTTCCCGGCCGCCTCCCTGCCCATCCAGGCCGCTTCTCACGGAGCGAGCATCGTCGAAATCAATCCGAGGCCGAGCAATTTCACGGACAGTATCACAGACGTATTCATCCCCATGGCCGCCGGGACGGCTTTAACAGGAATCGAGAAAAAATTGGATTTGTAGCGGACAGACATGAGCGCTACCTACGGGCTCCTCGCCGACGGCATTGTTGTCTTTCACTTTGCCTACGTGCTCTTCACCGTAGGCGGGGAGATCGTCATATTGCTCGGTGGGCTGCTCGGATGGCGCTGGATCCGCAATCTTTCATTTCGCATCACCCACCTGGCCGCTGTAGTGGTGGTGGCGATCGAAGCTCTGGTAAACGTCTTCTGCCCCCTGACGGAGTGGGAGTACAGGCTGCGGCTGCTCGCCGGACAGACCGTGGAGGAGCAGATCCCCTTCGTGGCGAGGTTGGTCCGTAAGATCATATTCTACGATTTCCCGGTCTGGATGTTTACAGTAACCTATGTCGCGTTCGCTCTGCTCGTGGGGGTGACGATTCTGCTCTTCCCTCCGAAAGGCAGGTCCCGAAGAAAGGCTTGAGCCTCGAATCGTTGCAACCTTTTCAGCCGGCAGTTGTCCAATAGAGAGGTACAAAGAGATGACTGATGCGCTGCCAGCGATTCCCATTTCCTTTCCATTGAAAACCCGCCTTACCGACGGCACGCGGATTCTCGTCCGCCCTCTCAAGCCGGAGGACAGGAACGATCTGCTCAAAGGATTCGAAAAGCTCTCCATCGCTTCCCGTCGTTATCGCTTCCTCTCGCCGATTCGTAAGCTCACAGAGCGGCAGCTCCAGTTGCTCCTCGATATGGACAATGTTAATCACGTGGCCATCGGTGTTCGCGATATCGGCAGGTTGAAAAAACCGGGAATCGCCATTGGCCGCATGGTACGCTACGAGCAGCAGCCGGAGATCGCCGAGTTCGCCATCACCGTGATCGACGAATACCAAAAACGCGGCATCGGCACCCTGCTGATCAGACTGCTGGCGGGCTGCGCACAGGGAAAGGGCATCGGCACCCTGCGGGGCTATCTTCTCGACGACAATACAGCGATGATCAAGCTGCTCGAGAACTTCGGCGCCCAGATCCAGAGGGACAAGGGCAACGTCCTGCAGGCAGACCTTAACGTAGAGGCAGCCGTAGCGCGCACCGAGTCACCCAGGGAGCGCAGCCCCTCTTGACAGACGCCCACGTTTTTACTAATTTTACTTTCGTCATTCCCCTGTAGCTCAGCTGGTAGAGCGGGTGGCTGTTAACCAC
>CAYMGP010000013.1:0-15239 GCA_964390045.1 uncultured Spirochaetaceae bacterium
CTTGTCGACGTTGAGCAGTTTCAGAATTTCGCCTACCGAATCCTGATACCCGCAGATGCGAATCGTCCTGTACTCTGCAGCCAAACGTTTGTGGCAGTGCAGGATATGGCCGATGAACAGGGAGCTCACGTCGACAACATTGGTAAGGTCGAGGGTGATCGTTTGATAATTGCTCTTCTGCAGGGAATCTAGTTTTTCTTCGAATTTTCCGACGGCGTCCCCGGTCATTGATCCCGATATGGTGAGAAGGACCTGGTTTTCCGTTACTTTTTTTATTTCAAACATGGAACCGCTCCGATCTTTTTACATATTATATATCATCTCAAAAAGAGAGCAAAAAAATCAAGATACACTTTGTTAAATGTTTGTTTTTTCAGACGCCTCGGCGGGAACAAATTGAGGCTCTCCCGTCCCCCGTCTGGGCGGCTGTAGGGACCGTCCATCGATCCGGGAGAGAAACACGAGGCTCACGGCACCCAGAACGCCCATGGCCAGGAAAACAATCCTGTATGACCAGCTTCCCAGAGGAGCGAGCCAATCCAGGCAGGCACCGTTTGCCAGGGGTATTCCCGCACTGAGAGGCAGGGTCAACAGGGGAGCGAGGGCGAAGTAGTGGGTGGAATCGGCAACCCTGGAGAGCCGTTTCACCGCGGGTGGAAACACCAGCATGCGGGTGGCTCGGGAAGCCCCGAACAGACAACTGGCCAACAGAAATGTCCAGGGTCGGCAGGAGAAGCAGAGAAGGGGAATAACGGCCAGGGACAGACACTTGGTTATCCAGTATTTGTTTTTCAACGTGAACAGATGAAGCCAGCCCAAAACCACGTTTACAGTAATTCCTCCAAAATGGAAGAAAACCAGGAAAAGGCCGGAGGCCAGGGCAGGAGCGATTCCGCAGTGCTCCGTCGCAAAATTTGCATAGAATGAGATGATCCCGATCAGAGCGAAGAACTCGAGCTCGGTGCCGAGAAAGATCATGAAGCTGCGGTTGCGGACAACGGCTCCGAATCCGTGAAGCACACTCGCCGGCTCGAGGCGTTTGTGATCCTGTGGGGTTTTCTTGACCGCCTTGTCATCTTCCCGGGTGATGAGGAAGGTGAAGCTGCCGGTGAGGAAGGCGATTCCCACCACGCTGAAGATGATACTGGAGCCGGTTTCTGAAAACGAGTACCTCTGCACAAGACTTAAGATAAAAAAACTGCTCAGCACCTTGGCGAAGCTCTGAACGGAAAACATCACGGCCAGGGCCTTGATCGAACGCTCTTCACTGAAGATCTTGACAAGATAGTTTAGCCATACGGGCAGGGTGAATCCCACGCCTATCGAAAACAATGCATAGAAGATAAAAAACAGAGTAAGAGTTGAAGGTGTGAGCCCGGAAACGACCATGATGACTGCGAAGCAGAGCAGCGGCAGAGCAGCCAGGGCATGAAAGCCCACGACGAACGGGCGCTTGCGTTCGATGCCTCCCGTCAGGGTTCCCGAAAGGATCGAAAACAGTGCGATGGCTGTTGAAAACAGGGTGGGAATCAGTCCGATTAGAAAGCTGCTTGCTCCCAGGTTGCGCAGAAACAGCTGAAGAAAGGTGGACTCTACCACCACGGGCATTCCTATGCCCCATAGAAACTCAGTGCCCGAAATACCTACTGTGTTACGGCGAAAATACTGTTCCATGTTCGGGAGAGCTTACTGATTGAGGGAGGCGATCAATTTTTTCCAGAAATCCACCTCATTCGTCTCCCCGTTCAGATGGGCTTGGATCAGCGCGCGTACATGGTCGGGAAAGGAATCCCGGTACCGGGACCGCCAGTCGGATGGGAGCTCTTTTTCCTGGTCCCGGGAGAGGGTCCCCTTTTCCGATTCGAGATACTGGCTGACCATTGTTACCAACACGTCGGGCGGGATGGCCTTCTGCCCCCCGGTTTCACTTTTTTCTGCTGCGCTCGGCAGCCAGTGTTCGAGCAACACCTCCAGCTCCTCGTCGCTGATGTTGGGCTCTCTTTGCTTGACAATATCTGTGACGATCTGCCGGGAAATCGAGTGCACATCGAGCATTCCGCCGAGCTGTTGTTCCACGTTTTTTGCCATTCGCTCCGCCATACTGCGGGGATTGATTCCACCGAACGCCTTTCCCGGTCCCTGACGCCGCTTCAAGGCTTCGGCGATGACCTCCAGCTCCGCCGCGCTGGCTTTATTGAGTATAAATTCGAGGATTGAATAGAGGGGTTCCTCAGAGCTCATTGGATCTGCTACAGTATGATCGGAAGATCCGAAAAAATCCAGAGTGCCAGCCGTTACAGGGGGGTTGAGCTATGCGGGAGAAGAACCATCCCTATCATGATCTCGAGGAGATCTTTCGTGCCGGGATACAGCGGGTTGCCCCGAAAGGACTTATCCGAGCGAGCCTGAGCGTGGAAAACAATCGGCTCAAGGTGGGCAGTAATACCGCTGCCCTGGATCTCGATCTCGACGAATTCGATAAAATCTACGTTCTGGGAGCCGGCAAAGCGACCGCCGCCATGGCGGCAGGAATCGAAGAGGTTCTCGGCGAACGGATCAGCGAGGGACTGATCGTAGTGAAATACGGGCATACCGAAGACCTGCGCTCGATCCGAATCGTGGAAGCCGGTCACCCCGTTCCCGATGAAAACGGAGTTCTGGGCGCGGAGGCCATAGAAGAACTGGCCCGCAGGGCGGACGAGAAGACCCTGGTCGTCAGCCTGATTTCAGGGGGCGGGTCGGCCCTGCTTCCCGCTCCCTTCCGCCGCGGCGACGCTGAAGCCGGGATCGAGCTGTCCCTGAAGGAAAAGCAGGAGGTAACGCAAAGCCTGCTCGCCTGCGGCGCTGCGATACAGGAGATCAACTGCATCCGCAAGCACATCTCCCGCCTCAAGGGAGGACGTCTTGCCGAGTTGCTGTATCCGGCCCGGACCCTGAACCTCATACTCTCCGACGTGGTAGGAGACCGGCTCGATACGATCGCTTCAGGGCTGACCGTTGCCGATGCGACCAGCTACGGCGAAGCACTTCAGATCGTCGCCAAGTACTCGCTCGCAGACCGGTTGCCTCCCAATGTCCTGGAGCTTTTTAAACGCGGTGCTGCAGGGCAGATCGAAGAAACCCCGAAGCCCGGGAATCCCGTGTTCGAAAAAGTAACCAACGTGCTGATCGGTACCAACTATACTGCCTTGGGCGCCTGCGCCGAAAAAGCAGCTGCCCTCGGATACAGCCCCGTGCTGCTCTGTTCGCGGATCATCGGCGAAGCCCGCGAGGTGGCCAAGGTTTTCGCCGCGCTTGCTCTCGATGTAAAGGAGCGTGGCTTGTTGGCTGAAAAACCCGTCTGTCTGCTGGCCGGAGGAGAGACCACTGTCACCATCAGGGGAAAGGGAAGGGGAGGAAGGAACCAGGAGTTGGCCCTCTCCTTTCTCGCTGAGATCGAAGCGGCGGGCGCCGGTGTCGAAGACATTTACTTTCTGTCGGCCGCTACCGACGGCAATGATGGACCTACAGATGCGGCCGGCGCCTTTGCCTCTCTTCAGACCGTCGAGACGGCCCGGAGCGGAGGCCTCGACATCGGGAAGTACCTGAAAGACAACGACAGCTATCATTTCTTCGAGTCCAGCGGACACCTGCTCAAGACGGGGCCCACCAATACAAATGTCTGCGATCTGCAAATCTGTTTGGTTTATTGACGCCCTTCCCTCGAACGGGCAACACGTATTCGCACAACGGGATACAGCAACAACAGCAGCAGGCCCATCAGAGCCAGGGCAAACCCGATTCCGAGGTAATCGGCCAAGAATCCCACCAGGGGAGCGAACAAGGCGACGAGAATTGTTTTCACCTGGGATTCCCCCGAAAGACCGGAAGCCATGACCTCTGTCGAGATCTGCTCGCTGACATAGCCCACCGTCAGGGGGCGTCGCACGTTCATCAATACGTAGATCAGGATGAAGACGGCAACCGCCGGCAGCCTTTCCGAGGCGAGCAGCACCCCGCCGGTGACCACAATCAGCGCAGAACCTATTAGATAGGTGACGTTCACCGCTTTGGGGAGGGAGCGGATGCGCTCTTCGACAGTTCCCGATCGAGTCGCCGCGAATGCGGATACAAGGTAGAGCAAAAAGTAGATGACACCTGTTAAAATCGCGGTTCTACGATCTGCCGTGAGCGAGATCAGCACGGGCAGAGCCAGTGCCAGGGACTTGAGGATCGGCTGGATGTAATCCTTGACTGTCTTGAATACCGCGTCGAAAGAGGCGGAATTGAAAAGAATCCGCAGGAACTCTCCATGTCTGAATATATCTACAAAGTTCTTGAGGGTGAACGTAAGCTGACTGACAACCCTCCGGATCCCCTTTTCCGAGCTCTGTTCCCGCGCCGGGCCGTCGAGCGCGACCGGGTAGGAGATCATCAGAGCCAATCCCGCGATATAGGGAACGATTGAAGCTAGAAAAACGATTCGGTAGCTTCCACTGTACAGCACCAATCCCGCAGCAATGAGGGAAGACAGGGCGGCTCCCCGCTGGGCACAGGCCCTGGTACGGCCGTAGTAGCCGACCTTGGCGTACACCTGGTTTGTCAGATTCAGGTATTCCAGAATCATAGCCTTGTGGGTCCCGGTGCGGAAGGCCTCGCCCACGGCGAATAGGATCATACCGAGTGCGTAAAAGGCGTACCGTGGCAGGAAGTAGAAGACGAGAAAGGACAGGATGTACGAGCAGAAAGAGAAGATCATTGCCCGGCGCCGGCCGTAGGCATCGGCAATGATTCCCGTGGGTATCTCCATTATATTGGTGGCGATTTCCCTGATAGCGAACAAGGTTCCGATCTGAAGGAAGGAGAATCCCATCTGCCTGAAGAACAACAGGATGAAGGGATCGAAGAAACGCAGGTTTTTTAAAAAACCGTAGTAGCAGAACTTGTAGTATTGTTTGTCTTTGATCGGCAGGACGGCCATTTTTACATATCGCAATCTTCGCTTCGCGACTGAAAAGGAAGATGGCGATGTCCTCTTCCAATCGAACATCTTGACAGTCGAAAAGCTGCAACAACAAGATTTTCGACTGCTGGCATGATAAAGAAAGAATAGCGGCGAAGGGATTTGAACCCCTGACCCAGCGGATATGAGCCGCTTGCTCTGCCAACTGAGCTACGCCGCCATCTTAACCGAACTCAAGAACGCCAGAAATATATCAGCGGTCCGCGATCGTGTCAACCGACAGACGAAAGTCGCCGTGTAAAAGCTTGACCTGTAAGACCATAGATTCTACAATCCAGGCGGATGGAGCATGAAAGCAGACTGACGGCGCGTTCCTATGAGTGTGACAGTTACGGACATGTCAACAACGCCGTTTATTTAAACTATCTCGAGTACGCCCGTATGCAGTTTCTCAGCGCCTGCAAAATCCCTTACAACGAGCTGCGCCGTAGGGGGATCGGGTTTGTTGTGGTGCGTATCTGTATAGACTACAAATCTCAAATCGAGGCAGATGAAGACCTGCGTATAGTCACCCGTCCTATACAGAAGCAGCGAGTGCGGGTGGTTTTCAGTCAGTGCGTGTATTCCGGTGACAGGCTGGCAGCCGAAGCCGAGGTCACCTGGGCCTGCATCGATTCTCAGGGGAAGCCGATCCGCCTGCCCGCGGAGCTGGATATTCCGGAGCTCGAGCCGTGAAGATAAGCCCGCGTCTGCAGAACTACATAACCCAGGCCCTTTCCCAGTCCATGGACGTCGATCTTATGGAAAGACTCGCCGCCCGGGTGATCTCCGGTTACGATTTGTACCGGCGCACGGGATTTCCGGTAAACATTCCCATACCTCAAGTGGATGCGGCCCGCCAAATCGCCGATGATTTAGCCCGCGGCGGGCAGATGCGCAAGTTTGCCGAAGTTCTGATAGAGGTGGATCGTACAGGAGTAATGGGCAGGGCGGTCTCGATCCGTTTGCTGCCGCAAATAGTCAAAGAGCTTGAAATCCTTGGATATTCGTTCCAAGAGCAACGGGGTACCTTCGTGGAAGCGAGTGGGCGGGGAAGGACCAAGGGCTGGGGAGTTCTGCTGGAAGGCCAGAACTACGAGCTCGGTTTCTTGAGGATTGATATCGTCGGAAATACGGGGCTGGTACGCAAGTATTCCAAGAAGATGGTTGTACAGGTCTACAATCAGGTGCGGCAGCTCTTCGCGGGAATTGTGGAAAAGCGAGAGGGCCGCTTGTGGAACTGGGAAGGGGACGGGGGAATTGCCGCATTCTACTATGGAAACAAGAACGTTCAGGCTTGCCTGTCGGGCATGGAGATACTGGTCGAGCTTTTCATGTACAACCTCTTTCACTGTCCCTTCTCCAAGCCCCTGCGTGTACGCATGGCGGCGCACACGGGACCTTGTCCCTTTCATGAAAACTTGAAACAGGTTCGAAGCGATACCCTGAGGCGTTTGCAGGTCATCGAGTCTCAGTTCACTGAAACCGACAGCCTGGTAATTACACCGGGCGTATACTCCGATCTGGGCACTAAACTGGACAGGTTTTTTAAGGCCCTGCGGGTTTCCCAGCACAACCTGCTGTACCAGTACAAGCTGAGGTGGGAGTGATTCAGTGAACGTGCTCGTGTTTTCGCGAAACAAGAAGCTTCCCGAAAAGCTCAAGCTCAGGAAGAGAAAGAACTTGGTTGATGATATTCGGTATGCGCGTCTCGAAGATTTCTCCGGATGTCTCAAGAAAATCACAGGACCGACCCTCTGTTATCTCGACCTGGCTGGGATCGAGGAGCAGAAAATTGCGGGCTATCTGCGTACCTTGAGGAGACGGGACGGCCTCATCTACGGCGTTATCGACTATTCTCGAAAAATTAAGGACGTAGCCGGGCTTTTTCACGATGGAGCCGTGGATTATGTGGATCGGGGGGTTTTGGAGACAGGAATACAGGCCGCCAGATTGAAAAACATAAGGGATTTTATCCAGGCAATCCATCCGGCCTTTCTTGAAAGTGCCGCTCTGGAGACCCGGGCGAAGTTGAAAGCCACCTATGTCCTATCAGGAAACAGCTGGGATGAGGTGGTAAAGGGCAAAGAGTACACCTTCGCCATGATGTTTATAGAGCTGGACGGGAAAGAACAGATGGAGAAAAAATACGGTGTAAAAAATCTCTCCATCGCCCTGTCTTCGTTTCGCAGCTACATCGATAGTTTCGTCAAGCCGTTCGGGGGGCGTCTTTGGATATGGTTCAGCTTCGGTGGTATCGTGCTCTTTCCCTTCAATGCCAGGTCCTGTCCGGCTCTCACCTGCGGATTTCGGTTGATGCTTTTCAAGCACATGTATGATATCGAAGGCTCACACTTCCCTCATTTTTTGTCTTTTCGAATGGTCCTGCAGATAGGCAACACCGCGTATACTGAAAAAAACACGGGGCATATTGTTTCCGAAAGCCTGAACTCCATCTTTCATCTAGGTCAGCAATTCGCAAAGCCCGGATACTTCTATGTGACCGAAGAGGTCCTTCATTTCAGCCATCCGGCTCTGCGAAGTTTTTTTCACAACGCCGGCAGCTTCGAGGGTGGTAAGATTTTAAGAATGCGTCTTCCTCTTCACCGTGCCCAAGGGAAATGATCGTGCGCCAGGACAGGATGACGTTGAAAGATCTTTTTCACTTTAAACGGCGGTTTCTCTTGTTGTTCTGTGCAGCGGTTATCTTGTCGACCGTCTCCTCTGTGTACTTCGTACGCTATCTTTTGAAACCAAACACAGGCCTGGTCGTCAACTATCCAGAGGTCATCAACAGGGAGGGTGAGATCATCTTCTCGCCCAAAACCCCCTTCTCCCCAGCTGTTTCCTCGGGTTTGAAGCCAAAGGTTGATAGAATCGTTGCCATCGACGGTACTCCGATCCGAAGCATTCGGGACGTGGTGGAAGCGGATGGCAGAATACGGCACTTCCGACCTTTTCCTGTTGAGGTTGTCCGGGAGGGGGAGCAGAAAATGACGGTCACCATTACTCCCAGCTTCACCCTGACTCGACCCGATTGGTTGTTTGCGTTGATCTTCTTTATAGCCCTGGCCTTCATGTCTTTTTACCTGATCGTCTATCTTCCCGAGGACAAGGCTTCGAACCTGATCGCCCTGGCCGCTCTTTTCTATCTGGTATTCACGGCCGTGAAACCCTTTTACTACGAGAACTTTTTCTCCAATCTGATGATTCACTTCGGCAAGCTCACCTCCTGGCTCATGGTCTTTTTCGCCCTGTATTTTCCGGCGCCCAAAGCAAGGCGCAGTGTTCGCTTGACCATCATTTCCTCGATTTTGCTATTGTACTGCGCCTTCATCGTGCTGCGTTTGATCTACTTCTCCCAGTGGGTCTCGAGCAGCTCTGATTTCTGGCTGGATCGTTACCGCTTTCTAGGAAAGTTTAGCAACATCTCCGATGGGGTAGCCTTCGTTGTCTACCTGGCATTGCTGGTCCGCTCGTATATAAGGACGCCCCACACGCTGGAGAAGAGACAGCTCGAGTGGATCATGGCGGGTTTTTTGATCGCCATTCCACCGTATTTTTTTCTAGATCAGCTGCCGCTGATTTTGGGGGGGGCGGAGGGGCTGCGAATCAGCATGGGCAACTTCGCCAACCTGTTTTTGGCTTTCGTTCCGCTTTTTTTCATCATCGGGCTGCTCAAACACAGGATCTTCAACATCAAATTCTTCGTCAGCCGTTATTTGGTCTACATCGTGTTGGCCCTGATCATCTTCGCGTTTTTTACTGTACTCTTCGAGCCGGCCCGCAACCTGTTCATCCTCAACTATGGTCTGCCCGACTACCTCGCCAGTTTTATCGTCACTACGCTGCTGTTCGTGCTGCTCATCCCGATACGCTCTCTCATCTGCAACCTAATCGATAGGCTTTTTTACCGCACGCATTATAGAAGCTCTCTTCAGTACTCGACGAGCCTGGAAAAGCGCAACATGGAGCTGAAGCTGCTCATCGATGAGTTGAATCGTCGGAATATGCGCTCCTTTCAAAAGGACAGGATGAGGGAGCTCAAAGGTATCATCACCGGTATTGCCCACAGGCTCAACGATCCCGTGAATTTCATCTCGGGAAGCCTTTCCTCGCTCGAGAGAAAGCTGCGGAGATTGTTTCGAGTTCTTGAAAACGGCGAGGAACCCAATTCTTCGGAGATAAGGAAAGTCGAGGCAGAGGTCAGACGCTTGATTGAGGTGGCTCAAGAGGGCGATCTGGGAATTCGCGATTTCGTCCGCAAGCTGGCTACGCTGGTGGGATCGCGTTCGAGCATTCCCGTGAGTGTAGGTCTGGAAAACCTTTTGAAAAATACAAAGGCGGAGCTGAGCAAGAGGCACCCGGAAGCCGTTGTCCGGATCGAAAAGAAGACCAAGGAAAAGGTGTTCTGCAATCCCCACGAGTTGATCCAGGTGCTGCACTATGTCGTGGACAACTCCCTCGAGTCGGGGATCGGCCCCAAAGATGAGATAACGATCCGCTGTGATATCTACAATGGCTACCTCCGACTGCAGATTGAAGACCAGGGAATGGGTATTGATGAGGGAGATGTGAGAAAGGTATTCGATCCCTTCTTCTCGACAAAAGCGGAGCACGATGGTTTGGGGTTGTACTTCAGTAGAATGCTTATAGAGCGAAACGACGGCTCTATCGAAATACAGAGCAAACCGGGGCAGGGAGCCGTGGTAACCGTTCTGCTTCCGACGGAGGGACAGAAAAGCAGAGAGGAGCCGCGGTAGTCTTGATGAGCCCGCTCAGGATTTACACAGACGGCGGCTGTTCCGGCAATCCAGGTCCAGGCGCGTGGGCCTACATCATTCTGGATGATGGTCGACAGACCGGGGCTCGGCCCGCTCAGGCGTCGAGTTTTGTCTGCGAAACCACGAACAACCGCATGGAGCTGCAGGCGGTTATCGAAGCCCTGCGGGCGGTTACTATAAAACCCGGCTGGCGATCCGCCTCGGTCGAGGTCTATACGGATTCGCAATACGTAAAGAACGGCATCAGTCAGTGGACTCACACCTGGATTCGAAACGGCTGGAAAACCAAGGCCAAGAAACCTGTCAAGAATCAGGACCTCTGGCAGGAGCTGGTTTCTCTCAGCAAACCCCTCGCCGTTTCCTGGCACTGGCTGCAGGGACATGCGGGCGACGAGTACAACGAGGCTTGCGACAGACTCGTTCGGCAAACGATCAAGCAGGGCAGAAAATAAGCCAGGGCAAAAAATAAAGCAAAAGCCAACCTTTCCCCGTTAGGTCTAGCGAGGGGGAAGGTATGCTCGCCGTAGTGGCCAGCCAGGCGCCTCTCGGCATCGAGGGAGTGCCGATCCAGGTGGAGGTGGACATCCGCCGGGGGCTGCCCGGTATCGATATTGTGGGACTTCCGGATGGAGCGGTCAGAGAGTCACGGGAACGGGTTCGGGTTGCCATTCGCAACAGCGGCTTCCGTTTCCCTTCCGACAGGATCCTGGTCAACCTGTCACCGGCGGGAATTAAGAAAGAGGGAGCCAGCTACGATCTGGCAATCGCTCTCGGTGTATTGAGCGCCTCGGGACAGGTATCTTGGAATCGAAGCCGCAAGATCATGGTTGTGGGGGAGTTGAACCTGCGCGGTCTCGTGCTGCCCGTGCCCGGCGTGCTCTCGGCCGTGGCTGCGGGGCTGCAGAACGGAGTGCAGGTATTTCTAGTGCCCCGGGAAAACCTGGAAGAGGCGAGAGCGTTGCATATGGAGGCGGTCTATGGAATATGCTCTCTCGGGCAGGCTGTCTCCCTGCTTTGCGAGCTCGCCCGCGGAGCCGTGCCCAAAGCTGCGAACGCCGTACCCTTGAAGCACAGCTGTTCATCCACAACTCGCGGGGAAACAGGGCGGGGGGATTTTTCCGACATCAAGGGCCAGAGCGCGCTCAAGCGGGCACTCGAGGTAGCGGCCGCCGGCAGGCACCACCTGCTGCTTTTCGGGCCTCCGGGCAGCGGGAAAACCATGGCCTCACGCAGGTTGCCCACGATCCTGCCGCCGCTCACGCGGGAGGAATCCCTGCTCGTGACCCGTATTCATTCCAATGCCGGAATCCTCAAGCCGGGCCGCGGCCTGATCCGGGAGCCCCCCTTCCGCATGCCCCATCACTCGGCGTCGAGCGAGGGGATTATAGGCGGAGGAAAAATCCCGCGCCCCGGAGAGGTTTCTCTGGCCCACGAGGGGATCCTCTTCCTCGACGAAGCGGCTGAGTTCAGCGCCTCCCTGCTGCAAACCCTGCGAGAGCCCATGGAGGAGGGCGCCATAACGATTGCCCGGGCCGGCACATCTATGCAGTTTCCAGCCCGTTTCCAGCTGGTGCTGGCCTTAAACCCCTGTCCCTGCGGAAATCTGGGCAGGAAGCAAGCTACCTGCTTCTGCACCCCGAATGAGATTTCCCGCTACTGGAAGAAACTGGGAGGGGCTCTCTTGGACCGAGTGGACATACGCGTTCCTTTGGAGCCGGTGCCGGCCGGGCAATTGTCGAGCGGAGGGGGAGGCGAATGCAGTTCCGCGATATCCCGCAGGGTAGCGGCCGCCGTTGAGCAGCAGCGGCGTCGCTATCGCGGGCTCTATTTTTCCCGTAATGCCCACATACTTCCCGGGTATATCGACAGATTCTGTTCGCTGGATTCCTCGTGCCGATTCCTTCTGAGCGATGCTGTGCGGAAGCTCAACCTTTCCTCCAGGGCTTTCCATTCGATCCTCAGAGTTGCCCGCACCATAGCAGACCTCGAGCAGCATGAGGGTATCGGCAAAGAGCATCTTCTCGAAGCCATCCAGTACAGACGCTACTGCGAAGGCGATGTCTACTGGAGCTACAGCTGAAAGGGGTATTCGCACAACGAAGGCGGCAATCCGCTGTTCGGCATTGTCGTAAGATGTATTTCCGTTAAAACTGATTATATAATAGCCAATAGAAAAGCGGGCAAAGATCTAGTCCATGAAAATTAAAATTCTGGGTACCGAATCGCTTGGTGTACGGGGATTGTGCTGTGTGGTGGAAACAGAGAATCAGAAGTTTCTTTTTGACCCGGGAGTAGCCCTGGGATATTCGAGGTACAATCTCCTGCCCCATCCGGTTCAAGTCGCGATCGACGAGGCGGTGCGGGAGAGAATCGTACAGGCGTGGGCTGAGTCCACAGACATCGTGATTAGCCATTTTCACGGAGATCATGTGCCCCTTTTCCACGCGAATCCGTACCAGCTGAGTGTAGATAGAGTCGCCCCGCTTGCGCACAACAAGAAAATATGGGCGAAGTTGACCCGCCTCTCTCCCCGCGAGCACGAGAGGGCCGATCACCTTGCCTCGATATTCGGGGACAGGATGGCAGCGGCCGAAGGCACATCGCGGGCAGGAGTCTGTTTCTCGGCACCGGTCCCGCATGGATCGGAAAAAAGAAGCCCCACGGTAATGATGAGCAGAGTGGAAGGTCAAGGAGTTTTTGTACACGCCTCCGATATTCAGCTGCTCAACGATGAGGCGGTTGAGCAAATAATCGCTTGGAAAGCGGATATCGTGCTGCTCAGCGGTCCTCCGCTGTACCTGTCGGGGAAGGTATCGGGCAGCCAGAACGCCTCTGCCCGGCGCCGCGCAGAGAAGCTGGCGGATAACGCCGGCACGGTGATCATCGATCACCACATGCTGCGGGACAGCAATGGAATTCGCTTGCTCGAAGAGCTGCGTTCCGAGACGGGAAGAAATATTATGTGTGCCGCCGACTATATGGGCGAACCCAGAATGTTTCTTGAAGCACAACGGAGGTACCTGTACAGGAAAATGCCTGTGCCGGAAGGCTGGCATGCCCGCTATGCAATCGGTAGAGAAGATCCTTCAAGCTATCTCCAGGATGGATTAGACGACAAATAGATTGACCGGCGTATGAATCGGGCGATGATGGTATTTAGACCAGGTTGGATTTTCTGCCTGCATTACATTATATTCATCCTTGGGAGGATCAGGTGAAACTCTATACACGCTGGCAGGTGATTCTATATTCGGCAGCGGCCGTCATTCTGGTCCTGGGCGTCGCCTGGGCGGTCGGGATTCTCGATGTAGCGGCGTTGGGGCTCAGGCCGCAGAGCTCGGGATCGGAAGTTGCGGAAGCGCTTTCGGACAACGTGGCGAAAAAGCCGCAGATTTCAGGACAGCCGGTCCAGTTCAGCGGCAGCACGTCGAGCGACGAGGCCAACAACATAAAGATCTACGAGCGGCTGAACGAGGCCGTGGTAAACATCACCTCCGTAACCTTCGAATACAACTGGTTTCTCGAGCCTATACCCAAAGAAGGCACGGGTTCCGGGTCGATCATCGATCCCGAAGGGTACGTGCTGACGAACTATCACGTGATCAAGGACGCCAACGAGTTGAGCGTAACGCTGGCAAACGGTGAAAATTTCGAAGGCGAGATCATCGGAACGGATCCGGAAAACGATCTCGCCGTGATCAAATTCGATCCCCAGGGCGAAAGATTGACGACCATCGCTTTCGGCAGATCCTCGGGATTGCAAGTGGGGCAGAAGGTTCTGGCTATCGGCAATCCCTTTGCCTTGGACCGGACCTTGACTACTGGAATCGTGTCCGGGCTCGGCAGACCGGTACGCAGCGATTCCGGGTTGGTGATTCGCGAGATGATCCAGACAGATGCCTCGATCAATCCCGGCAATTCCGGCGGCCCGCTGCTGAACTCAAAAGGGGAAATGATAGGAATCAACACGATGATTTTTTCGCCCTCGGGCGGCTCTGTGGGCATCGGATTCGCCGTTCCCGTGGATACGGCCCGGCGGGTGGTTCCCGACCTGCTCCGCTACGGAGAAGTTCAGCGCGGCTGGATCGACATCGTTCCCGTGCAGCTCTTCCCGGCACTGGTTCGCTACGCCGATCTGTCCGTGTCCCAGGGGGTGCTGGTTTCCGAGGTCGAACAGGGCTCCAACGCGCAGAAGGCGGGGCTGAAGGGAGGCGAGCGGGCTGTTCGCTACGGACGTTCCATCATTCGTTTGGGCGGTGATATCATCGTGGAGGTCGACGGCCTGCCCGTTTCGACCCTTATGGATCTGTTCAGCGCGCTGGAGGACAACAAGCCCGGCGAGACCGTCGAGCTGAAGGTGCTGCGGGGCCGGCGGGAGCAGACCCTGTTCGTCAAGCTCTCCATGCGGCCGCAAAACATGCGTTTCTAATTGATCCGGAGATGAAAAAGTTTACAGTAGTATCCTCGTTCTCTCCGGCGGGGGACCAGGAAGGGGCGATTGTCGCGCTTTCCAAAGGTCTACGCGACGGAAACAGCTACCAGACGCTTAAAGGAGTTACAGGCTCCGGAAAAACCTACACGATGGCAAAGATCGTCGAGCAGGTTCAGCTGCCCACTCTGGTTTTGTCCCACAACAAAACCCTGGCGGCACAGCTGTACAGGGAGTTCAAGGATTTTTTCCCCGAGAATGCTGTGGAATATTTCGTCTCCTACTACGATTACTATCAACCCGAGGCCTATGTAGCCGGGAAAGACCTCTACATCGAGAAGGACGCCTCGATAAACGAGGAGATAGACAGATTGCGTCTCTCTGCCACCGCGGCGCTGCTGGAACGCCGGGACGTGATCGTGGTGGCCACGGTTTCCTGTATCTATGGAATCGGCAATCCCCGGGATTACAGGGACATGAGGCTGGAGCTGAACACGGGTGAGGAGATCAGCCAGATGGACATCCGCCGCCGGCTGGTCAAGCTGCTGTACGAGCGTAATGATGCGGTGCTCGAGCGCGGTCATTTCCGGGTCAGGGGAGACGTGTTGGAGATCTTCCCCTCTTATACCACCGACGCGCTGCGGGTCGAGTTCTTCGGCGATGAAATCGAACGGATCCGCAAGATCCATCCTTTGACTGGAGAGACCCTGGGCGAGGCGGAGTTCTATATCGTGTATCCGGCCAAGCATTTTGTAACGCCCGAAGAGAAGCTGCCCGACGCGCTGCAGAGGATTCGTCGGGAGCTCGAAGTTCGGCACAAGGAGCTGCTCGAGGCCGGCAAGATCGTCGAAGCCGAGCGTTTGAAATCCAGAGCCGAGTACGATCTGGAGATGCTCGAGGAGATGGGATACTGTCCCGGTATAGAAAACTATTCCCGCCACCTTTCCGGCCGCGAGGAGGGAGAGCGGCCCGCCGTTCTTTTAGATTTTTTCCCTGAGAACTTTCTCGCCTTCATCGATGAATCCCATGTGGCCCTTCCCCAGGT
>CAYMGP010000013.1:15249-59518 GCA_964390045.1 uncultured Spirochaetaceae bacterium
GCACCAGAGCATTCCGCAGCTCCGTGGCATGTACGAGGGAGACCGCTCGCGCAAGCTCTCCCTCGTCCGCTACGGCTTTCGACTGCCCTCGGCTCTCGACAACCGGCCGCTGTACCTCGCCGAATTCGAGAAGATGCTCGACAAGGTGATATTCGTATCGGCAACTCCGGGCCAGGAGGAGGTGGACAAATCCGATCAGCTGGTCGAGCAGATCATCAGGCCCACCGGTCTGCTCGATCCTGAGCTCGAGGTACGTCCGACCGAAGGCCAGATCGAGGATATTTTCGCCGAGATCAAGCAGCGCATCGCCGCCGACGAGCGCACGCTGGTCACGACCCTGACCAAGCGAATGGCCGAGGATCTGGCCGAGTACCTGTCGGAACTGGGGCTCAATGTGCGCTACCTGCACTCCGAGATCGAGACCATCGAGCGAGTAGAAATTCTCAAGGATCTGCGAACAGGGGAATTCGACGTCCTGGTGGGGATCAACCTGCTCAGAGAGGGCCTGGATCTGCCCGAGGTCTCCCTGATCGTCATTCTCGACGCCGACAAGATCGGCTTTCTGCGCTCCGCCACCTCTCTGATCCAGACCATCGGGAGAGCCGCCCGGCATGTCAACGGCAAGGTGATCATGTACGCCGATCGGGTCTCCGAAGCCATGCGCGAGGCCATAGAGGAGACCGAGCGCCGCCGCCGCATCCAGGACGAGTTCAACAGGAGCCACGGAATAACCCCCACCTCGATTACCAAATCGATCCAGGACATCCTGATCCGCAAGAAAGAGGAGAAGCGGGACCTGGAGAAGTTCGATCTGGATCTCATGCAGCGGCAGTACAACATCCTCGTGCCCCAGCAGCGTCGGGCGTTTATAAAACGCCTAGAGGGCGAGATGCTCGAGCTGGCCAAGAACCTCGAGTTCGAGCGGGCCGCCGTGCTGAGGGACGAGATCAAGCGCCTTCGCGAAATGTGAAGGCGAAAACCCTTTCGAGCAAGCCCTACTTTGTGAAGAGAATGTAGTCTACAGGTCCTCCCGATACGTGGGGAGCGAAGGGAATACCGATTGGATTTTCTCTGTAGATCGAGTCTCGAATATAGTCGTACGCTTCGAGAACCGTGATGTACCCGTCCCTGTTCCTGTCACCATTGACAGCCGATTCCAACAGGAAATAGGTCATGACCCCGTTGTTTTTTTCCGGCCATTCGTAGGACGACTCAGCCTCTCCAGAGGCGGTGATGACCAGGGCGTTTTCCGGAGTGATGTCGCTGGTGATGCCGTCGAAGTTGGCGTACAGGCTTACCGCGTAGCCCAGTTCCTCGAGGACTCCGGTGTCCGAAGCGTCTGTCAGTGACGGGGGGATCATGTCCACCTCCAACTCGTTGCCGATCAATCCTCCCGAGAAGCAGGCGTCGATGATCACCACCTTTTTCACGCAGCCGATCTTTGCCAGCTGGACGGCCAATTGGTCATCTGTGTAGCGGACAAGATCCGTCGAATCGAAGTTGACGAGCACGATGCATTCATCGGCGCTGTCACTTCCCGAAGAGTTTTCCGTTGTCTCCGGAGACCCTGAGAAGGTGAAGCCCCCGTGCCCGGAGAAGTAGAAGACGAAAAGATCGTCTTCGCTCACCATCGCTGCCACCGTGTCGAAATCCTGCTCTAAATGTTCATCCGTGGCATCGTTCGGGTCGAAAGAGTCGTCGTTGGTGATCTTGGTGATCACCTGAAAGCCCTGCTCGCCTGCAAGCAGGTCGGTGAACTCATTGGCATCGAATTCTGTCGTGGGCAGGTCCGTTGCCTTATTCTGGTAATCTGATACGGCGTACACGATGGCGTACTTGTCGTAGTCCAGATCCAGGCTGCAGCCGGTGAGCGAAGCGAGCAGGGCGAGTGGAGCGAGCGCAGCGAGCAGAGCGAGTCGGGTTGCTATTTTCGGGAGCCGTCGGCTGTATTTCACCTCTCTCTCCTCGTCAGATAGTAGCGCCAGAGCACAGCGATTCCCAGGGACCCGGAGAAGGCGAGATCCCTGCGAAAATAGTACTCGAACGGGACCAGCAGGCTCAAGCTGTGTCTCGGGGCCTTGGGGAAGCCCAACTCGAAGAAGGGCTCGAGAAACAAACCGGGATAGAAAAACAGAAGTCCGGTCAACCTGTAGCGGTCGAAGTTGAAGGAGCCCCCGAGCGATGCTCCGATTGCCCGCTCGATCCCCTTTTTCGTTGCTGGCAGTTCGTACTTGTAGCCTGCAGATATGAGCAGCCCGTCGCCCAAGTGAGATCTGTAATACCAGCCACCGGAAAGGCCTGATACCGAGGTGTTGTGCAGGTCGAATCCCAAGCTGAGAAACCACGAAGGAAATAGAGGGATGTCGAGAAGCAGCGAAACATCACCGGCTGCCTGCGCTTTGTTCGTAAGATAATCACCCTCGCCGTTTGTCAGAGCCAGGGCTCCGCCCAGGCCCAGGCCGAAGGCCAGCCCTTCGACCGCGCCGGCCGGACGCGGCGCTGCGGCCCAACAAAGCAGAAGGGTGAGAAACAAAACTGTAGTCCTTTTGCTCATTTTGTTGGTAATATGTAAGTTATTAGCAATAGAATTCAAGGGCACTCCATGAAATGGCAACATTCAGCATTCAGGAGGGCAGCGTTCCTGCTCCTGATAGTCATTATAGCACCTCTGGCCTTAAGTTCCTGCAAAAAGGAGAAGCCCGTGGACCGCATCGATCTGCCCGCCACATCGGTTCTATCCCTGCGTTCGAATTGGGGGGTGATCCGCTCTCCCTTCCTTCGTCTTCGCGAGGAACCCCTGCAAAAAGCGAAGATCATCGCGCATCTTCGCCGGGGCAGCGTTCTAGAAATCCTTTCCCGCACAGAAGCCAAGGAGACGATCGACGGAGACTCCTCCTACTGGTATCAGATAAACTTCGGCGGCTTGCGAGGATGGGTGTTTGGTGCTTTCCTGCAGGTCTTGGACTCCAAGTCCAAGGCGGAGAGCTTCGCCAGGGAGCTCGAGTAAAACCCGGTATATGGATCTTGGTATCTTCCTGAATCTGGAGAGAGCTCGCGCTCTGCTGCCCTGGGTACTGCCACCGGTGCTCGGAGCGCTGATCGGGTATGTGACGAATGCCATTGCCATCCGGATGCTCTTTCGACCCCTGAGGGCAGTACGAATCTTTGGATTGCCCCTGCCGCTGACCCCGGGCATCATTCCCAAGCAGCGTTTTGAACTGGCGGAAAGCATCGGTCAGATGGTGTCGCGGGAGCTGCTGACAGAAGAGGCGGTGCGGCGGCAGCTGGCCTCGGAGAACTTCCAGGCCAAGCTGGAAAAAAATATAGATTACCTTCTCAGCGATATTATAAGAAAGCCCCTATCCTCGCTCACAAAGGGCAATCAGGAAATGGTTTTCGAGTCCGTGGAAGGATTTCTCTCGGAAGCTCTCTACAGCTTTTTCTCCTCCCGCAGTTTCATCCACGGAGTGCGAACGATCATCGGCCGGGTCGTGCAAACCTTGAGCGACAAGAGCCTGGCCGACCTCGTCGGGAGCGCCAGGGTGGGCCAACTGGTTGTCGAGAGGGTGTTTCCACTGATCGAGGACCCGGACGCTCAAAAGAAGATCAGCCAGGCCGTGCAGCGCTGGCTCGAGGCGCGGCGGGAAACCGACAAGCCTCTTGGAGATAGTATTCCAGAGGAACTGGGCGCAACGCTGGCCGAGTTGATCGCCACTTTGCTGCCTTCGCTGTTCGAATCCCTTTTCAGGTGGCTCAATCAGGAAGACACCAGAGAAGAGCTGAACCGCCGGGGTAAGCGGCTGCTCAGGGACGTCCTGGAAAAGCTGAATGTGCTGCAGCGTTTCCTGATCTCCGCCGGACAGTTCGATCGAGCTCTGGAACAGAAAATGCCGGAAATCGTGGATGAGGCCCTCGAGTCCCTGCGTGGATACGCCTATGACGAGCATACCCTGGAAAGCCTCAAAGGCGTTCTGTTGAAAACCTTCGAGAAATGGCGGAGCAAGAGCTCGGTGGAGGTTTTCTCAGAAATAAATCCGGATACAGTAACGGAGCTGACGAACAAGCTTCTGCTTCGCCTGGGCGATCGAGGCCTGCGGGAACGGATCGCCTCCGGCCTCGACCGCGTCGTTGAGAGGATCAAACAGCGCAGGCTCGGAGAGATCCTTACCCGCTATATCCGCGTTTCCGAACGGGAGACGATCGAGTATGTTTCCAACCAGGTCCTGACCTACCTTTCGAAAAAGGAAACATCCCAGGCGATCGCCGCCGAGGTAATCACCTTTTCCCGTAGGTTCATCGAGGAGCACCAGCAGGATTCTATCGCCGAGCTTCTCCATATCGGCCAGCCCCTTCAGAAGCGGGCCAGCGTCTATCTTTCAGGGCAGTTGATCCAGATCGTCGATGCCCGGCTTCCCGCCTTCATCGAGAGTTTCGATGTGCGCCAGATGGTCGTGGAGAGAATAAACAATCTCGATGTCGCCCAGGTCGAAAAACTCCTGCTCATGGTGATTCACAAGCACCTGAAATGGATCAATCTCTTCGGAGGTCTTCTCGGGGCTGTTATCGGTTTCTCCCAACTCATCCTGCGCCTGCTACAATGACCGGTTGCAGTGAGGCAAGCACCGTCGATCATCAAGCAATAAGAATTTCTCTTGTGGTTTGGCAGGGAAAATACCGTTGAGATTGACCGGTTGAATCGTTTTCGTTTACTATGATGCAGGCATTGTTACACCCCAGGGAGCCCTTGTGACAACGAATCTTCTTGTCGTTGATGACAACCGTGAACATCTCGATCTTATGGCGGAGATCCTCCGAGAGGAAAATCGCTACCGTATTTTCGAAGCGGATTCCGGTGAGAAGGCGTTGGAAACCCTCGCTAAAGAAAGAATAGAGATCGTGGTGCTGGATGTAGTCATGCCCGGCATGGACGGTTACGAGGTTTGCAAGCAGATACGCAGTACGTACAGCCTGTTGCCTATCCAGATCGTGATGATTTCAGGATTCAATCACAAAAACGATCTGGATGAGCTGCTCGAGATGGGGGCGGATGACTTTATCAGCAAACCGATCACTGCCTTAGAGCTGCAAGCCCGAATGAAAGCCGCCGTCATCCGCCTGCAAGATCAAGCGAAGCTCTCCGGAGCCCTCGGCGAGGAGGAGGAGCAGGGTGAAGGCGCCGAGGAAAAGAATATTACCACCCTGGTTGCAGAGAACGTGCAGCTGCGCAAAGAGTATCAGAAGGTTCGCCGCCTCAACGAGGAGCTGGAGAAGAGCTGCCACCAGCTCGAGCAGCTTGCATCTCTGGACACGCTTTCCGGTTTGTTGAACAGACGCACCCTGTTCCAGCGTATCGAGATAGAAATCGAGAGAACTCTGAGGCTTGGCCTTCCGCTGACAGGAATCATGATCGACATCGATCATTTCAAGCGAGTGAACGACAATTACGGCCACCAATGCGGGGACATGATCATCCGGATGATCGGGGCCAAGCTGACGAAGAGTCTGCGGAAGTACGACTATGCAGGTCGCTACGGTGGAGAGGAGTTCTTCGTCGTTTTTTCGAATACAACGGCGGATATTGCGGCAACTATCTCGGAGCGCTTCCGCGGAGACATGGAGGAAACGGAGTCCGACTGGGAAGGCAAGAAATTCAGAGTCATGGTCTCCATCGGAGTCGCCCAGTTCAATCCCGGAGAATCGCCGGACAGGTGGATTAGCAGAGCTGATGCGGCCATGTATCGCGCCAAGCAGAAAGGCAGAAATCAGGTCGTAGTCGGCTGACCCTAAGTTGGCAAACCCTAAAAGAACAACTCGATCCTGTCTGTAAACCATCCGTAGGTAGCTTTCAACCGATTGTAGAATGAGTCCTGTTTTTTCCTTTCCAGTCCGAAGAGGCTGATGGTGTGTGCCCCGGTCGCGCCGTAGAATACCACTTGATCGGCCTCGGGAACGAGGAGGATGAAGGTAACGCTTTGCCCCGGCTTCACCATCGGAAGCATAAAATAGCGCATGACGGTAAGGTTTGTGTTCTCCAGCAGGAAATAATCATCCGTGTAATAGTATTCGGAGCGGTAGAGGTTTTCACCGAAGGTGAGGTCTTCCTGCAGCACGTACAACAGGCTGTAGGCCGGAATCTCGTCAACGAGAGGATCCGCTATAGGCCCGCATGTTTGCAGATCGTCGATCACGTACGAGCGAGCAAACAGTGTCCGCATCTTTTTGCGGCTGGCCGAGTAGTACTCGATTCCCTGCATCGAAGAGATCGAGCGCAGGATGTTGTAGATTTTGAGCTTGGCTTCCGGTGTCTCGAAGTCGATTCCCTCCCGCCGGTATATGCACAGAACCTCCATGCCGACGCTCAAGTCCAGCTCCGCGATTCGTTTCTCGATCGTGGATTTCATCGTCACCTCGGGAATCAACTCCGGAGGCGATGATTTCCACAGACTGTGCCGCAGCTCTCCCTCGTTGTTCAGCTGTTCGAGTTTCTCGGCGGAGAGGGACTCGATCGACGCAGGCTCGGCGGGAATCAAGCTCACGGCGAGGAGGACAAGCACGATCGTTGAACAGGTCAGTTTGATCATGGTAGAATCACTTTATTACAAGCTATATCGGAATATCAAGATATTTGCACTCTATGCTATATGGTTGAATGCATAGTATTTACGGGAGGGGGAACGGGGGGCCATGTTTACCCCGCCTTGGCGGTTCTCGATGAGCTGGCGAAGCACGGCGGTCACCGAATCGTCTGGATCGGCTCCGGATCCGAGCTGGAGCGGCGGATTCTGGCCGGTCGGGACCTGCGCTACTACGGGATTCGCACAGGCAAGCTGCGGCGCTACTTCTCTCTCCAGAATTTTCTGGATTTTTTCAAGATTCTTGTAGGATTCATAGCCTCGCTTTTCATAATGCTGCGGGAGCGCCCCTCCCTGGTTTTTTCAAAGGGGGGATATGTTTCCGTGCCGCCCGCGGCTGCAGCGCGCCTGGTCGGGATTCCCGTATTCACTCATGAGTCGGACCTGCGGCCGGGACTGGCTACGCGCATAAATGCCCGCTTCGCCGCTCGCATTTTCATCTCGTTTGACCTCACGAGCGGTTATTTCGACGAGAGCTGCAGGAGCAAGCTCGTGCACACGGGGAATCCCATTCGAGCGGGGATCTTGAGGGGCGATGCCGAGAAGGGAAGAGGTACCGTTGGCTGTACCCGCGGCAGAAAAATGCTCCTCGTGCTCGGCGGCAGTCTGGGTTCTGCCTTCATCAACCGTCTCGTTTTGAAGGCCCTCGATCGGCTGGTCTCTACCTGCTATGTGGTTCACCAGCTTGGAGCGGAGCACTACGAGGGGATTTCTCAGCCGCACCGTGACAATTACTTCCCGAAAGCCTTTTTCTACGAAGAGCTGCCCGACATTCTGGCAGCGGCGGATCTTGTGGTTTGCCGTGCCGGAGCCAATACCCTCTGGGAGCTGGCTGCTTTAGGAAAGCCTGCTGTACTCATCCCTTTGCCCCAATCCGCAAGCAGGGGAGATCAGATCGAGAATGCCCGCTTTTTTGCCCGCGCCGGAGCCGCCGAGGTCATGGAACAGGCGGGATTGTCGGCCGCAGCGTGGGCCGAATCCGTGTTGAATCTTATAGGCAATGCCGGTAAGCTGGATCGAATGGCGCAGAGCGCCGCTGCCCTGGGACGGCCGGATGCGGCCCACGAGATCGCCCGTTTGATCGCGGAGCAAGTACAACGGTGAGGTGAGGGGCGTGAGCTTTGAGGTCATCGATATTGTTTTTGGACTTCTCATCGTTATAGCAGCGATACGCGGCGCCTTCAGGGGCTTCGTCACCGAGGTGGGATCCATGGCAGCCCTGATTCTTGGATTCGGTGGGGCGATTGTCTTTTACAAACCGGTAGCCGGGCTGCTGGCCCGACAGTTCGGGACTTCCATGTGGAACCAGTTGATCGCCTTTCTCGTACTTTTCCTGATACTTTATCTGGTGGTAAAACTGATAGAAAGAATGCTGCACAACATCATCGAACGCCTGAGCCTCGACCGCCTCGATTCGGCCCTGGGTTTTTTTTTAGGGATCGCAGAGGGTTTGGTCGTGGTAGCGGTGGTGTTGTTCGTCGTGAATTGGCAACCATTCTTCGATCCACAAAAGCTCCTGGGCAACAGTTTTTTCGCCCGCATGCTGTTTCCCGTGCTTCCCTCCCCGGAGCGGATTTTCGGCCCTCAAGTCAATATAGAAAATGTTTGAGAATATAATCGGGCAGAAAGCAGCGGTCCAGACTCTGCGGCAGGAGCTTCTACAGAAGTCCTTTCCCTCCGCTGTCTTGTTTTACGGACCGCCGTTCACAGCCAAGCTTTCCACGGCCCTGGAAGTCGCCCGCGTATTGACCTGCGCTGAGAGCGGGAAGTGGGACTGTTCCTGCCCTGCCTGCCGCAAGCAGCGGTTGCTCATCCATCCCAATACGCTGCTGTTGGGTTCCCGCTACTTCGATATAGAAATCGCAGCCGCCTCCGATGTGCTGCGCCGCGCCCGCACCACTTCCGCCAACTACCTGTTTGTCAGGGCGGTGCGCAAGCTGAGCCGCCGCTTCGACTCGATTCTTTGGGAAGGAGAGGAGACCAAGATCAGGCAGGTAGAACCTGCGCTGGCCGAGCTCGAAGATCTGCTCGATGAGCTGAGTCGGTCGACGGCCGAGAAGACTCAGGTTGGCGATCGGCGCCTCGATGAGCTGCTCGACAGAGCCGTGCAGCTCAGCCAAAACCTATCCAAGCAGCTCAGCTCGGAAAATGTGCCCATCAATCAGCTGCGGCGATCGGCTTCCTGGTTTCATATGACCGCTCTGGCCGGTTCGGGTCTAGGTGCGGACGGCGGTTCGACGGCAAAGATCATGATTATCGAAAATGCCGACAAGATGTACGATACTTCGAGCAATTCGCTGCTCAAACTGCTCGAAGAGCCGCCACCCGGCGCTTTTCTGATCCTGCTCACCACCCGCCGCAGTGCTTTGATTCCCACCGTGGCCTCCAGGCTGCGGCCTTATCTGTTTCTCGAACGCAGACGGGAGCAGGAGGAGGAGGTGCTCAAGCGGATTTTTCACGAATCGAGCGAGGACTATGGAAGCCTGAGGGAGTACTTTCTGTACTGGAAAGACGTGAATCCGGATCAATTGAAGACGCTGGCCCGTCGCTTCATCAAAGCAGCCCTGGATGCCGACAGTGAAGGACAGGAATACGCGGCCGAGGACGAACTGCTGGGCGAGATCGGAGAGCTGCTGGAGCCGAAGAAGCCGAAGAACGCTCGCGGATTCGTGTCTTCTTTCATCGAGGAGATCCTTCGCCAGCTGCTTGTCCTGCTGCGTGAAGGAGCTATGAGCCCGTTTCTGCTGAAGAGATGGAACCATTCGATCCGCAAGCATCGGGAGGCCTTCGAAGCCTACAACCAGCAGCCGGGTCTGACTATAGAGAGTCTGTATTACAGTCTGAGGATGATTCGATGAGACGGTTCCTGCAGAGGGCGCTTGAAAAAATCGAAAAGATGGATCGCAGCCAGATCCGCCAGCTTGTTTCCGCCATCGCCGGGGAGAACGAGCTGCTCGAGATGGTCATGGAGTCGATGAGCGACGGAGTGGTAGTAACCGACAGGGAAGACAAGATTCTTCTTGTCAACAAATCGGCCGAGAGGATGCTTCCCTTTTCCAGCGACGACCTGGTGGAGAAACCCCTCGAGGAAATGATCGAGGACAGTGATATCAGCGTTTTTTTCGGCGATAATCTCCGCGGCCTCGACAAGGTCCTGGACAGGGAGTTTACCATTGGAGACGGCTACAGCCGAACGCTCTCGTTGAGCATCATGCCTCTGGTGCGCCAGGGAAAGATAACGGGCAACGTCATCCATATAGAAGATGTCACCGATAAGCGTGCCAAAGAAGCGCGCCTGCGCCGCGCCGAGAGCCTGGCCGCCCTGACGACCCTGACGGCCGGGGTTGCCCACGAAATCAAGAACCCCCTCGGTTCTATAGGGATACACCTCGAGCTCATGAAGAAGGAGATGAACGGCAAACGCCACATCGAGACAAAGAAGGTGAGGGAGAACCTGCTCATCATCAAGGAGGAGGTGGACAGGCTCAACAGGATCGTCATGGATTTCTTGTTTACCGTTCGTCCCATGAATGCCGAGCTTGGCTACGGCGATCTAAATCGGCTGATTCGGGAGCTTCTCGAATTCTTGAAGTTCGAGCTCAAAGAGGCCGCCGTTGAGGTAGAGGTGAAACTGGCCGAACCGAGTCCCCAGATCCTGATGGACGATCGCTACATGAAGCAGGCCGTCCTCAATATCATAAAGAATGCGATATCGGCGATGCCGGAGGGAGGGGTTCTCAAGGTCCAAACCAGGCAGAGTGAAGGCTCCTTCGGCCTCATAGTCAGGGATACCGGAGTAGGGATCCCCGATGAAAATATGGACAAGGTTTTTGAACCTTACTTCACTACCAAGGTTTTTGGCTCCGGTCTGGGGCTGACCCTCGTGTACAAGATCGTAAAGGAGCACATGGGGGATATCGAAGTGAGCTCCAAGGTTGGGGAGGGCACGAGCATTACCCTGAGCTTTCCCATACCTCAGAAGGAGAAGAGGCTTATTGGCTACAGCGAGGAGGGGCAATGAAGTACAACATCCTGGTTGTTGATGATGAGAAAAACATCCGGGAAGGCTTGGGTAAGGTACTCGAGCTGGACGGGTACAAGGTCTTCCTGGCCTGCGACGGCAAGGAGGCGATATCGATCCTCGGCCGGGGCGATCTCGACCTGGTAATAACCGACCTCAAGATGCCCAATATTTCCGGGGAGGAGCTGCTCCGCCGGGCCGCCACGATATCCCCCAATCTACCCGTCATCATTCTTACGGGACACGGCACCATCGAGAACGCCGTGCAGGCGATGAAAGACGGCGCCTACGATTATCTCACGAAACCAGTGAATATGGATCGCCTTTCCCTGCTCGTCCAGCGCGCGCTTTCGGCCAGGGAGCTGATGCTGCAGCATCGGGTGATGCAGGAGGAGCTGGAGAAGCGACACCAGTTCTCCAGCATCATCGGCAAGAGTGAAGCGATGAAGAAGTTGTTCGAGGTGGTGCAGCAGGTGGCTCCGAGCCGGGCATCCGTGCTGATCACTGGTGAGAGCGGCGTGGGCAAAGAATTGATAGCCGATGCCATCCACTACAACTCACCCCGAAAGGAAAAGCCCCTGATAAAGGTGCACTGCGCCGCTTTGACAGAAACACTTCTGGAAAGTGAGCTGTTCGGGCATGAACGGGGAGCTTTCACGGGGGCTGTAGCCCGCAAACGGGGCCGTTTCGAGCTTGCCCATCTGGGAACGATCTTCCTGGATGAAATCGGGGAGATCAGCCAGAATGTTCAGATCAAGCTGCTGCGGGTATTGGAGGACAAGACATTCGAACGAGTCGGCGGCGAAGAAACGTTGGAGGTGGACGTACGGGTAATCGCAGCTACAAATCGGAATTTGAAGGCAGCGATCGACAAAGGCGATTTCCGGGAAGACCTCTACTACAGGCTCAATGTGGTGAACATGAATATTCCTCCTCTTAGGGAACGCAAGGAAGATATACCGCTGCTGTTGGCCGCCTTTGTCAAAGAGTTCTCTCAGGAAAACGGAAAGAACATAGAAGCGATCGAGCCCAAGGCCAGGATAGTGCTGTACGGCTACTCCTGGCCCGGGAACGTGCGCGAGCTCAAGAACTGCATCGAGAGCGCAGTGGTAATGAGCAAATCCAACATCATCACAGTGGACGATCTTCCTCCCCATATACGCTCGGATACAGATCAGGGGTATGTGAAGGTTTCAACGGGCTCGACTCTGGCCGACATTGAAAGGGAAGTCATTCGGGCCACGGTAGCCCAGCAAAACGGAAACAAAACAAAAGCCGCGGAAGTGCTCGGTATCGGAAGGAAGACGCTGCACAGAAAGATTCAGGAGTACGGTTTATGAGCAGATCTATTTCAACCAGGATCGCCTGGGGTTACGGCATACTGATTCTCCTCATGATTCTAACTGTTTTTTGTTTTGTCGTACACGTTGCTGTGGACAAGCTGGGGGGCTCTGAATCCGCCAAACTGGCCGAGCTTCAAAACAAGGCCGGGCGGGTGCTCGAGACCGCCGCCCTGCCCAGCAATACAGCATCCCAGACGAGCAGCGTAGAGCTTGGATTGAGACATGGGGAGCTCATGGAAGCGTTAGAGCGGCTGGAGGAAATGCCGGGGAGGTTTTTCCTGCCCGAGAGTTTAATAAAACGCTACAGCGAACTCAGGTCCCGTTTCCTGCGAGAGCAGACAGAGCGTTTCCGAGACATCGGGGAGACCGTAGGCGCAGAAAAAGAATCACTGCAGCTATATATCGAAGGCGATTTTTTCTTCCTCGAGGAGCTGCACAGCTACGCTCAGGAGGCTCGAGCCTTCAGGCACCGCCTGAGCACAATCCTGATCGTTTTTTTC
Organism: uncultured Spirochaetaceae bacterium; assembly: GCA_964390045.1. Taxonomy (GTDB): domain Bacteria; phylum Spirochaetota; class Spirochaetia; order SZUA-6; family DRHE01; genus CAYMGP01. The sequence continues at coordinate 27,746 of CAYMGP010000013.1, forward strand.
TCGGGCTTCATCGCGATCGGGGTAGGACTCGTCGTGTTCTACTTTTTCTTCTCCCTTCCCGGAATAACCAGGGACTACAGGATCCTCGTTTCCTTCAGCCGGGCCCTTGGACGCGGAGCGGTTCAAAGCCAACCGGTACTGTCGGACGGCGGTTCCGAAGAGCTTGCCGGGCTTTTCAACCAATTGCTTCAGCTCAACGCTCTGAAGACGGTAATAGTTCAGGTTCAGGACCAGGCCATTGAAATCCTTCATTCCTGTATGGAGACCGAGGCAGTCGCCAACCTGATCTATGAGTCCGAAACAAAGCAGGCGGATCTGCTGGAGGATGCCACTTCCGGGTTCAGTGAAATCGTGGCCGCTATCCAGACTGTCTGTGATCAAGCCCGGAGCAATCACCGGGCCGCCACCGACAGCGGCACCGACATAGAAAGCTCCACTTCCTCCATTGTCAAGGGAAGTGACGATGTTCGCTCTCTGGAAGAGCACTCGATCCGTGTCGAGGAGATTACTACCCTGATCGCCGATATTGCCGATCAGACGGATCTACTGGCCCTCAACGCTTCAATCGAAGCTGCCAGGGCGGGGGAGTTCGGCAGGGGATTCAGCGTCGTCGCCCTCGAGGTCCAGAAGCTCGCCGATCGCAGCGCCAAGGCAACCCAGGAGATTTCGGAGCTCGTTCAGTCGATTCGGGATGTGGTCAAGCGTATCTCCGTACGGGGAAATGAAACCAATCTGGCAATGGGTTCAATCCGGCGCGGCATTGGAAATATTGCCGAGACGACCGGGGATGTCGCAGGCAAAGCCGAAGCAGCGGCGGCCAAGGTGGACCGGGTCAATGCCTCCATCGATTCGATCATGAACCTCAGCCTCGAGAGTCTGAACAACACGGACAACGTCGTCAGGGCGTTTCAATCGCTGCGGGAGAGTGCCGAACGGCTGACGAAATTTGTCGAGGGGATCGGGATGGATCAGGGGGCTCCGTTACCCGCTCTTCGGAAGGTCTCTGGTTGAGGACTCCGCATCTCGGTTCTGGTTCTCATGCAGGACTCTGTGCCTGTAGCCGACAAAATTAAGGAAACTGTACCCCAGTAGACTGCCTGCCCAGACCACGAGAATCAGGTACACATTGATCTCTCTCGGTAGAATTACCGAGGTAACGGCTACGACGCTCAGGTAGAGGCTGAAACCGTAGAGCACGCCGAGGATCTGTCTCTGATTCAAGCCCAGATCGAGAAGCTTGTGGTGGATGTGTTCTCTGTCCGGATGAATGATCGGCACCTTGTTCCGCAACCGCCGCAGTATTGCCGTCAAGATATCGAGGATGGGAATGGTGAGCAGGGTTACCGGGACCAGCAGCGTCCCAAACGCTGAAATCTTGGAGATCCCGCCGATCAGGGGAAATACGGCCAGGCAGAAGCCGAGAAAGAGGCTGCCCGAGTCTCCCATGAAAATCTTGGCGGGTGGAAAATTGAATACGAGAAAGCCGAGGATCGCGCCAAACAGTGAAAAGCAGAGTACCGCAGTAACGCCTGAGCCTTGCAGCAGAGCAATAACGCCCATCGACAGGGCGGCAAAGGCGCCGATTCCTCCAGCCAGTCCATCCATACCGTCAATGAGGTTGACGGCGTTGCTGATTCCCACGATCCACAGTATCGTGATGGGATAGGCGAGCAGGCCGAGGCGGATCGTTCCTATATAGGGAATCGTCAGTGAGCGGATCAGGAAACCGGCCCCGGCTACGAGCACGGCCGCGAAGAGCTGAAGAAAAAACTTCAGCATGGCCTTGAGGTTGTGGAAATCGTCTATCAGACCAACCAGGTGGATGACAAAAATGCCCAGGAAAAAGGGGAGGAAGCGCAGACCGAAACGAAGGTCGTCTGATCCTCTACCGATCACCGACATCACCACCGGGGTAAGGAGCCCGGTAAGCAGGAAGGCGATGAACATCCCTGGGCCGCCGAGCCTGGGGATAAGGCCTGTATGTATCTTCCTTTTGTCAGGCGGATCGTACCATTTGAACTTGTGGGCTATGCGCAGAATCAAAGGAATCAGCACAAGATTGAGACCAAGAGCAAAAATAGCTGCAAATACAGAAGGTAGTATCATATCTACGTGTAATTATATCACACTTTACCGCTTTTGATAGCCTACGGCGAGCCCGCCGCTATTTATAGAAGCTCTCAATACGCTTGAATGCCTCGTTCAGCCTCTGGGTAACTTCGGTAGCCAGTTTCTGTTTTTTCGCCTCTTGAGTGAAGCGATCGGGATGATACTTGTGAAGCAGGCGCTTGTAGGCTTTCCTCACCTCCGGGAGAGGGGCTCCGAAAGCCACCTCGAGGGTGGCGTAGTCCTGTCTGAGAGACTCGTCGAGGCGTCGGCTCGACCCGGAGGCTCGATCGCCGCCCGCAGCGCGGAACTCCTGGCGGCCACTCATATCCTGTTCTGAAAATCCTCCGTGCTTGAGAAACTCGTCGAGCTCTTCGATGGCGGCCTGCATATCGGGATCCCGGTCGTCATATGTGGTATGGCTTCTGGAACCGGCGTCCATGAGCGAGCGCAGGAGATCGCCCAATCTGTCGAAGAATCTATCCATCCGTTCTGTCCGAGTCTCAGAAGCGCAGGGAGCCGATTCTTTCGGCGGCTCTGCGGGTATCCTCGATCGAGGGAACCAGGGCGAAACGCACGTAGCCGTCACCCACATTGACACCCTCCGTTGTGGGCAGGGAAATCCAGCTCCCCGGGGTGGTCACGATAGCTACTTTTTCGTCGAGCAGAGCCGCGGCGAACTCGAGCGAGCTCATCCCCTCGGGCGCCTTCTGCCAGACGTAGAGGGTCGATTCGGGTGCACAGTCCTCGAGGCCCGCTTTGAGCAGGGCTTCGCAGAGGATATCCCGTTTTTCCCGATACTCCTGTCTGAATGCCTCCACGTGCTGTTCATCCCCCAGGGCTGCGATGGCGGCATCCTGAATAAAGGTGGCGGTCCCCGAATCGATGTTGGTCTTCACTTTCCGGAAGATGGCCACCAGCTCGGGGTCCCCCATGACCCAGCCGATTCGGTAACAGGTCATGGCCGAGCGTTTGGACAGGGAGTTGAATACAAGCACTCCCTCTCTGCTCACGTTGAGGATCGAGATCGGCGGCTGCCCGAAATAGATTTCCGAATAAGCCTCATCGGAAGCCACGATGATGTCATGTTTCCGTGAGAACTCGAGGGCTTGAGCGTAGAACTTCTCATCGGCCAGGGCGCCGGAGGGTGAGTTGGGATAATTCAGCCACAGCAGTTTAGCCTTGTAGGCCACTTCGAGAGGAATCTCTGAAAAATCAACGAGAAAGCCGTTTTCCCGTTTGATCGGGATCTGGTAAGGCACACCTTCAGAAAAAAGCGCTCCACGAGTGTAAGGGGGATATCCGGGGGAGGGACAGAGCACGACATCCCCCGGGTCGATGACTCCCTCGTGGAAATTGAAGACAGCCTCTTTCGAGCCGATTGTCGAGGATATCTCTGTTTCCGGATCGAGCCGCACCCCGTAGCGCCTTTCAGTCCAAGCCGCGATCGCCCGGCGCAGCTCCGGTGCCCCAATATAACTGGGGTAGCCGCTGGATTTTCTCTTGTCGACGGCCGCCGCCGCGGCCTTGCGGATGATCTCGGGAGTCGGTGCTGTCGGATCCCCGACTCCAAAATCGATGGGGTCGATACCCTTTTCGTGCAGCTCTTGCACCTTCTTATCGACATCTGCGAATGCATAAGAGCCGATACTCTGCAATCTCCGCGATGCCTTACTCTTCATATGCTTTCAGTTTCCTCATAGTAGTATTTTCCCATGAACACATAATCGGCAGGTCCCGAAGCATAGAAACGGTTGTCCTGATTGGACCAGTCGACGAACAGGTTGCCCCCTTCCAGATGGACCCGGACCTGCCTGTCGGCGAAACCGCTCAGCACCGAAGCAACGACGGCGGCATAGGCGGCGTTTTCCGACGAAAGGATTTCGCCCATTCCCGCCTGCCAGGAGCGGAGGCTGACCGCCTCTCTGCTTATCACGCGAACCATGGATATGATGGTGTCTTCTGGGAATCCGGCCGTTTCCTCCAATTGCTCGACCAGGTCCGGATAGTCCAGACCGTAGTCTCTGGCGAAGATCACCGCGTGGGGGGACTGAATGAACACGGGAGTATAGTTGATCTCGCCACCGCCCAATTTCAAGGGGCGGCGAAACGACTCGCTCGGGTGTTCGGCCAGAACTTTGTCGCCTTCCCAATAGCGCGGCGGCGGACTTTCGATCACGACATTGAGAGAATCGAGCACCTCTACCTGTATGCTCTGTCCGCCGCTCTCGATGCTGAAAGTCTCGCTGGTGACCAGACCCGAATCGAAGGCGTAACGAGCCAAGCAGCGCAGAGCCAGGCCGTCACTTAAAACCTCCTGCCCGTAGGCGTCGAACAGCAGCATGCGGAGCTTCTCCTTTTCTCCCTGGGCGATGAGAAGTAGTCCGGCGGCTCCGACACCGAAGCGGCGGCTGGTGATCTGCACCGCCACGTCCGGAAGGGCTTTCGTGTTGAGTATCGTGTTTTTGAATGTGTCTACGACGATGTAGTCATTCCCGCAAGCCTGCAGCTTGAGAAACTCGATGTCCATCAGGGCTTAATCATTTCCTTGTACACCATAGTTTCGGCGTTGAGTATGGCAGCGCCGGCGGCACCCCGCACCGTGTTGTGTCCCAGGATGACCATCTTGAAGTCGAAGACCGGGCATTCACGCAGCCTGCCTATTACCGTGGACATGCCTCTGTTGAGCCAGACATCTCTGGCCGGCTGGGGGCGGTCCGGGGCGTCGTTGAGCAGCAGAGGTTTGTCCGGCGCCGAGGGCAGACCTGCTTCCTGGGGCAAGCCTTTGAACTCACTTATAGCGCGGCGAACCTCGCTGATTTTTGTTTTTCCGGCGAGCTTGACCGAGACGGTTTCGGTATGTCCGTCGTACACGGGTACGCGGTTGCACTGGGCGCTGATCGGAAACGAGGCGGAAACGATGCGCCTGTTCTCGAAGCTGCCGAGGATCTTCTGCGGCTCGGTCTCCAGTTTTTCCTCTTCGCCACCGATATAGGGAATCACGTTTCCCAGAATATCAAGGGAAGCGACTCCTGGATAGCCCGCGCCGGAAATTGCCTGCATGGTGCTTACCTGCACGGCCTCGATCCCGAAGTTGCTGTACAGTGGTGCCAGGGCCATGGCGAGAAACATGGTGGAACAGTTCGAATTGGTGACGATGCCCCCTTTGTAGCTCTGTATCTTCACGATATCGAGATGATCGTGATTGATCTCGGGAATGATGATGGGGACATCAGGGTCCATGCGGTGGTTCTTCGAGTTGCTGATTACGAAATGCCCCCGCCCGGCAAGGGCTTCTTCCACCGGACCGGCCACCGATGAATCCATCCCGGAAAAGCACACGGTACTGTCCAGGGGCTCTTCCGTGCTCTTCACTACCAGATTTTCCAGGGCTTGCGGAACGGCGGAAGACTGCTTCCAGTTGCACGCTTCGGCGTATCTCTTGCCGGCCGAGCGTTCCGAGGCCACCAACTCTTTTACTTCGAAATAGGGGTGGTCCTGAAGAAGCAGAATGAACTTCTGCCCCACAGTCCCTGTTGCGCCGAGAACGGCTACAGAGATTTTTTTCATCATGCACCTCCGCTGCGTAATTGGTATCACTTCTCAGGTCGTTCTCTAACGGAGTTGTCGTTGATCTGCTTCCACCGGAAGGAGATCAATAGCGCTCCACCGTTGGAAAGGTGACAGTCCCGGGGATTTAGCCCCGGCGACCAGAAGGCCGGCGCCGTAGGTTTGCGCCGCCTCCTTCGGCGGTAACTCCCTTTCACCGGCCGCACCGGATCCTACCTCCAAAGACCAGCTACTGATGATTACCGCGCCTCTATTGACCCTTGACGTATCCACTTGCATACCACGGCCTGCTGTCAGCTGTCAAGGAGTCGCCTATGGGATAGTCTGCGGCCACGAGCTGCTACCCAAACCGAAGAACCTGAACTTCTACCTCCGAATCCCCATATCGCAATCTTCGCTTCACAACTGAAAGGAAGATTGCGATGTATTCTTCCAGTTGAAAATCTTGCTATAATAACAAGATTTTCAGCTGTCATCATAATAATGAGGTCGTCGTGAAAGTAAGGATCATCGGGGACGGGGCGCTGGCGACCCTTTTTGCCGGTATGCTCGCCGCGGAAAAACAAGAAGTGACCCTTAGCGGAGACCCGGAAACTATCCGCAGGCTTCGCGGAAAAGAAATCCGTATCATAACGCCTCAGGGATGGAGGCGGGCAGGGGGGGTTCGTCTCAGCTCGGCGACCTCGGTACGCCCCGACGAGCTGGGGATCGTTGCTTTGAGCCGACACCGTCTCAAGGATTGGAGCAGGCAGCCCCGGGATACACGTAAATCTCTAGGCTCTTCGAAATCCACATTGCTGCTGCTCGACTGTGATGATGAGCAGCGTGCGGCCATTGCTCCGGAAGGTTCCACCGTCCTGGAAGGACTGACGCTTCTCGACGTATTCAGCCTCGAGCCCACCGAGGTGGAGCTGTGCTCGCCGCGCTCCTGGTTTGTCTTTGAGAAAAATGCGCTCCTACGGGAGCTGAGGCTGTTCCTCAAAGCCTGGGACTTCGATGTCCTGGAAGTCGAGGATGTTGCTCCTTTCGCCAATGCCCTCTCCGTGTGGAAGCTGCTCGAACTGCCCGTGGCTATGTGCCACTGCACCCTGAACTATTTTCTCTCCTATCCTGAAGGCCGCGACATTGCACGCCGGGTCCTCGAAGAGGGACTGCAGACGCTCGCCAGGCTGGGTCGACCGCTCAAAAAGCTCCCCGCGATGGATCCACAGGATCTTATACAGAAGTTGGAAAAAAAGGAGAAGGAGTTCGAGAGGTTCCGCTTCGTTCCTGACAGGGCGTACAATCCCTCGCTTCAGTCCATGCTCTGCTCGGGCATGAGGGCGGCCAAGCAGAACGTGGACGGCTTCGTGCGAATGGCTTCCCGGGCAGGGGTGGATCCTAAAACCAACTGGAGTCTCGGCAGAAAGCTCAGCAGGGTGCAGCAGGTCGGTTTTTACAGGGGACCGGCGGAACTCTACGGGGCAATCACGTAGAAGGAGTGTAAGATCATGCAGAAAGGATTCCCCGACAGGGTCGCCGCCGCCGCGCGCTCCGTAAATCCGAAAAAGGGTGAAGCTCCTACTGTAGGGCTGGTTCTCGGCTCGGGCCTCGGCGATTTCGTTCGCTCCGTGCAGGGGCGCGACATTCCCTATCGGCGGATACAGGGTTTTCCGGTACCGACCGTCGAGGGGCACGCCGGCTTCCTGCGCCTTGGCGCCGGTGTGGCTGTCTTGGCGGGGCGTTTCCATTTCTACGAGGGATTGGATATGGAGGACATCGTGCTGCCCGTCTTCGTTCTGCACAGCCTCGGTGTCCGCACATTGATCGTTACAAATGCTGCCGGAGCAATCAGGCGTAGTTTTTCTCCGGGCGATCTGATTCTGATCAGCGATCATATCAACCTGCTCGGTGCGAATCCCCTGCGGGGGCCCAACCTGTCGGGATTCGGGCCTCGTTTTCCCGATATGTCGGAAAGCTATTCCAGGAAGCTGCGCAGCCTCGCTCAGGAGGTGGCCGGCGGAATCGAACAGCTCGGCGAGCTTGACGAAGGTGTGTACGCCGCCTTTGCCGGTCCGACGTACGAAACACCCGCCGAGGTGAGGATGGCGGAAACTTTGGGAGCCGACCTGGTCGGCATGTCCACCGTCCCCGAGGTTATTGTCGTCAGATATCTCGGCATGGAGGTTCTCGCTATTTCTACGGTGACCAATATGGCCGCCGGAGTGCTCGACACTCCGTTGAGCCACGGAGAGGTTGTGGAAACCGCGGACCGGATCATGCCGGTGCTCACCGAGCTGCTCAGGGGTATTGCGTCTAGACTTTGCCCTCCCCACATATAGATCTTGGTTCGGGATTGGTTTTATGCGGACGGATGAGCGATTCACTCCCGAAGCTGTACGCCAGCTGCGCGCGGCGATCGAGGACGCCTTTGGAAATGAAGTTTTCGTCGTGGGCCGGCTGGACTCGGATCGATTCGTCTGTTCCATTACGGTAGGAGCCAGGGGCACCGCTCAGGCGGTGCCTGCATTGAAACCTTACCTCGAACGGGGGGACGTGGTGATCCACAATCACCCCTCGGGGATGCTCGAGCCCAGCACTGCGGATTTCCAGATTGCCTCCCGACTCGGCGATCGGGGAGTTGGTTTCTACATAGTGGACAACTCTGTGGAGCAGCTGTATGCCGTTGCCGAGCCGATCAGCCCCAGGCGGCTGCTGCCCCTAGATTGCGACGTGCTGGCCGCCGCCCTTGAGCCGGGAGGAAGCCTGGACAAACTGTACCCCGGTTACGAACAACGCTCGAGTCAGGTCGATATGCTCAAGTTCGTCTGTCAGGGCTTCAACCGCGGCGATCTGCGTATCGCCGAAGCAGGTACCGGGGTCGGCAAATCCCTGGCCTATTTGATTCCCGCCTTCCAGTGGGTGCTTCATAACGACGAACGCATAGTGATCTCCACAGCCACGATAAACCTGCAGCAGCAGCTCCTAGAAAAGGACATTCCTCTGGTCGCCCGGCTGATGGGCGAGGACCCGGGCTGTACCCTGGTGAAGGGCAGGGGCAACTATCTGTGTCTAAACAGGCTCGCAGAAGCCATGGAAGAGATATTGCTCTTCAATGAAGAGGAGGAGGCGCTGAAGGCGATCCACAGTTGGTCTATGAGCACGACCGGCGGCAGCAGAAGCGAGCTGCCCTTTTATCCCAGTGACGAGCTCTGGTCCCGGGTATGCTCCGAGGCGGACGGCTGTCATGGTCTACGTTGTCCAAACAGGGAGCGCTGTTTCGTGCTGGCCGCCCGGCGCGAGGCAGCCGCCTCCCGCATTCTCGTTGCCAATCATCACCTGCTGTTCTCCGACCTGTCCATGCGCCTGTCCGGTTTAGGTTTTGACTCGGCCGCAGTGCTGCCGCCTTTCCAGCGCATCATCTTCGACGAAGCCCACAATCTGGAGAAGAGCGCCACTTCGTATTTTTCAAATTCCTTCAGCCGATTTCAAATCGCCAAGTTTGCCGGCAGGCTATTCAGGCAGAAAAAGGGAAGGAGCGCAGGCTTGCTCTTCGCCCTGGAGAAGCTGCTCGCGGCCGGCAAACCGAATCGTGAGATCCGGGACAGCATTGAAGCGCTGCTTGAAAAGGCGGATGTCCTCGATGCGGCTTCCCTGAATCTGATCGGATCTCAGAGCACATTCCGCCTGGCGCCCGGCGTTTCCGATGCCCAGCCTGTCGATACAATTCTCGAGATGATGAGTGATTTGGCGGCCCACATCGCCAGGCTGAGCAACGGCTTCGAGAAGATATTCGGGCGGCTCGAAGAGCAGGAAGAGGAAAGCGACCTGGTGTTTGAAAGCAAGCTCCAGCTCCGTCGCCTGATGAAGGTTGCCGACATCTGTCAGGGCTTTCTCCGCTATAGGGAAAATCGGGAGGATATCTACTGGCTGGAGACGCGTAAGAGCTCTCGGGGCGAGCGCTATGTGCGCTACGTAATCACTCCCCTGGATGTGGCGCCGGTGATGAAAGAGGCGGTCTACGAACCCTACGAGACAGTCGTTTTCACCTCGGCCACATTGACCGTGGACAGCCGTTTCGACTACTGGAAAAACAGGCTCGGATTGAACCTGGATCATCGCCGGCAGTGCGCCGAGCAGACCTTTGCTTCTCCTTTCGACTACGAGAAGCGGGTTTTTCTAGGCATTCCCAAAGAAGCGCCCGAGCCGGGTGAGGATTCATTTCCCGGCTTCGTCGCGGACTTCATCCGGGAGATACTGCTCGTTTCCGAGGGACATGCCCTGATTTTGTTCACCTCCTATTCCCTTCTCGATGGTACCTATACGGCGCTCCATGGCGAGCTGAGCGACGACGGCATAGCAATGATGCGGCAGGGCGAGGATGACCGACACAGGCTCCTGGAAAGGTTCAGGGACAATCCGGCCAGTGTGTTGTTTGCCACCGACTCTTTCTGGGAAGGTGTCGATGCCCCGGGAAAGGCTCTGGAGCTGGTGATATTGACCCGGCTTCCCTTTCGGGTGCCTACCGATCCGGTGCTCGAGGCTCGAACCGAGGCGATCGAGGCAAGGGGAAGGAACGCCTTCTGGGAGCTGGCTCTTCCGGATGCCATCATCCGCCTGCGCCAGGGATTTGGCAGGCTGATGCGCCGGCAGGATGACTACGGCGCTGTGCTCGTTCTCGACTCACGCATCGTTCGCAAACGCTACGGCAGATATTTCCTCTCCTCCCTGCCGAAAACTAAGACAGTGATTTCCTCAGTTCAAGGGCTGCTGCAAGCCTTTGAGGATTTCATAGTAACGGTGAGATAGAGGGGGCAGGTAAAAAGAAAGAGCGCATCGTTGTCCGATGCGCTCCTCCTCAAAAGTCTTTTTACGACAATTGGGACGGTTGCTACTGAATAATTGCCAGAATATCGGCAATCTTGACGATCAACTGCTCTTCCCCATCCACTTTGATTGTGGATCCGGCGTACTTGTCGTAGAGGACGCGGTCTTTTACCTTTACGTTGATCGCTTCATCATCCCCCACAGCCAGCACTACACCTTCCTGGGTCTTTTCTTGGGCCGTCTGGGGAATGTAGATACCGCCGGCAGTCTTCGCTTCCCCCTCAACCATTTTCACTAGTACACGGTCGCCGAGAGGTTTGATTTTCATTGCCTTCTCCTCCTAATCTTGAATAACTCGTATGCTTTGTATTTGTTGTAATACGGGTGTTTCTTTTGAGTTGAATATACAGAATATGGCAAGGAAACGTCAACAATAACTTGCTCTCTTTTTTGCGGTTGTGCTGTTGCCGACAGTGGTGGGGAGTTTGTATGTTTTATATACATCAGAAGATAGGGAGGCTATGGACCGCTGGCTTGGTGATTTTCATCGTGGTGTACGGGCACTTTCGGCGCATGATGCCTCCACGGCTGTCATGTGCTTTTCCCGCGCTGTTCAACGTTGTCCTGTGAGCAAGGCGAACGATCTAACGCGTTTGTTGTACTATCTCGGAATTGCTCTGCGCAAGGCCGGCTACAGCAGCTCAGCCATACGCAGTTGGGTGGCGTCCCAAAAAATGAAAAAAAGAAAGCATACCCGAACCCTTCTCGATAGGTACTGTAATGGGTACGGAATGGCCAAGCAATCCTGTGAAGATCAGGATGACTGGCAGGCCTTCTATTCGATTCAGCTCATTCGCTACCTGCGTGGATTCAACAAGCGAACCCTAACCAGCCGCAGCGAACAGGCGATGCTCAAGGAAATCATTTGGGAATCCTGGAGCAAGCTCAAGGCGTCGGGAGTACTGGAGGACCACACTGCGCAGGAGAAGTGCGAGATTTTCAGGAAAACTCAAATTGACTTTCCGCTGTTCTATCACAGCAGGATTTCCGATCCGGTGGTTGCTGTGAACTTCGCGGCCGGCAGGAAGGTGAAAGCGGAGGATGATTGTCCCTGCGGCAGCGGATTGCCCTATCATTGCTGCTGCGGGCGCACGCCGGGCGAAGATGAGCTGGCAATAGGTCTATTTTGATACAACTTTCGGAGATTTGCTCATTATCGAGACATAATGACCCATCTTTTACCTGACTTAAATAGTTGGAAATATACGTTTCTATTTCTTTATATTGTAATTACTTACTGAGTATAGTTTTCAAAATTTGGCATGGATGTTGCATCTCTACCCATAGAAAGTCAGGAGGAATAAATGTCCGCAGCAACGAAAATGGTCGAGAATCAGAAAAATGTTCGAACCAATGACGAAAATATTCTGTCAATTTATTTAAAAGAGATCAATAAGGTCCCATTGTTGACCCGGGAAGAGGAACAGCATCACGCCAAAAGGGCTGCTGATGGTGACAGCTACTCGAAAAATAAGCTCATTCAGGCAAATCTGCGTTTCGTGGTCAATGTAGCAAAGAAATACCAGAACCAGGGGCTTCCCCTGGCAGACCTGATCAGCGAGGGCAATATAGGCCTCATGAACGCGATTGAGCGCTTTGACGTTTCCAAGGGGTATCACTTTATATCCTACGCTGTCTGGTGGATTCGACAGGCAATACTGAAAGCCATCTGCGAGAAGTCGCGCATGATCCGCCTGCCCCTCAACAGGGCGAACGAGCTCGTTCAAATCGAGAAAGTGCGCAAAGAGCTGCAGATCGAGTCGCGCGGCGATCCCGAGATGCAGGAGATAGCCAAAGCTCTCGATATGGATGAGGATCATGTAGCCGATCTGCTCAATATCTCCAGAGATATGGTTTCCCTCGATACGCCGATCTACGATGAGAAAGATTCTTCGATTCTCAGCGATTTCGTAGAGGACAAGGGCCAGAGAGCCCCCGAGGATGCCGTCATCGACCGATCGCTCAAGGAGGATATCAACGCCGTGCTCGATACGCTGACCAACAAAGAGGCAGACATAATCCAGTACCGCTTTGGGCTCAACGGCAAGCGTCCCATGTCTCTCAAGGAGATCGGAAACCGCTACAAGCTTACCAAAGAGCGCATCCGCCAGATCGAGAAAAAGGCGCTGAAGCGGCTGCAGCATCCTTCGCGCAGTCATTCCCTGCGATCGTACCTGTCCTAGTCACACCCCACATTTTTAGAGGACACGTATCTGCACAGAGCGTGTGAGCCCTGCCGCCAGAGGTATCTGGAATTGACAGAGCCAATCAATTTAGGTAGATTGTAGACTAACTTCCATAACGCTCAAATCACGAAGGTGGTAATTCATGGCAAAAAATGAAAAGGGGAAATATGTCTATTTTTTCGGAGGCGGCAAGGCCGAAGGCGCTGCCGTCATGAAGGAGATGCTCGGCGGAAAGGGCGCCAACCTCGCTGAAATGACCAACCTCGGTATACCCGTACCCCCGGGGTTCACGATCTCCGCCGAAGTGTGCGACCTTTTCTACAAGAAAGAAAGGAAATACCCGGCCGGGTTGGACAGAGAGGTCGCCGGTAACCTCAAGAAGCTCGAAGCCCTGATGGGAAAGAAGCTCGGCGATCCCAAGGATCCGCTGCTCGTATCTGTGCGTTCCGGGGCGGCCATCTCCATGCCCGGCATGATGGATACCGTGCTCAACCTGGGACTGACAGATAAGGCTGTGGAAGGTCTGGCCGAGCTGTCGGGAAACGAGCGTTTTGCCTGGGACGCCTACAGACGTTTCATCCAGATGTTCGGCGATGTCGTCCGCGGAGTCGAGCACCACGCCTTTGAAGAGGCTCTCGAGGCTGTAAAGAAGAAGAAAGGCGTCGAGGAGGACCTGGACCTGGATGCTGAAGACCTCAAAGAGGTGGTCAAGCGCTACAAGGCGATCTATAAAAAGCATACAAAAGAGGACTTTCCTCAGGAGCCGCAAAAACAGCTCTGGGCGTCCATCGATGCGGTTTTCGGCTCTTGGAACAATACCCGAGCCATTAAGTACCGCCAAATCAACGAGATCAAAGGTCTTCTGGGCACTGCGGTCAATGTCCAGACCATGGTTTTCGGCAATTTCGGAGATGATTCCGGAACCGGAGTCTGCTTCACCAGAGATCCCTCTACGGGATCGAACATATTCTACGGCGAATACCTGATGAACGCCCAAGGCGAGGATGTTGTAGCCGGGATCAGAACACCCCAGACCCTCAAGAGCCTGGCCAAGAAGAATCCCAAGATATACAAGCAGCTCGACGACGTGCGCTCCCGTTTGGAAAAGCACTACAGGGATATGCAGGACATGGAGTTCACGATCCAGCAGGGCAAGCTGTTTCTGCTCCAGACCCGTACCGGGAAACGGACAGGTCTTGCCGCCGTTACCATGGCTGTGGAGATGGTGGAGGAAAAGCTTGTCACCAAGGAACAGGCTGTGATGCGGGTCTCCCCCGACCAGCTCGATCAACTGCTTCACCCCATGATCGATCCCAAATCCCGCAGGAGCCTCAAGGCTTTGGCCAAGGGACTCAACGCTTCTCCGGGAGCGGCCAGCGGCCAGATCGTGTTCACAGCCGACGAGGCGGAGGCCTGGGCCAAGCAGGGCAAAAAGGTCCTGCTGGTCCGTAGAGAGACCTCGCCCGAAGATATCGGCGGAATGCATGTCGCCCAGGGAATCCTTACCTCCACGGGAGGAATGACCTCGCACGCCGCCGTGGTAGCCCGCGGTATGGGAACTCCCTGCGTGGCCGGCTGCAAGGCTGTGGCCATTTCCGGAAAAGTCGCCGACATCGACGGCAGGAAATACAAAGAAGGTCAGTGGCTGACAATCGACGGATCCAGCGGCGAGGTCTTCGAGGGCGAAGTGAAGCTGGTGCAGACCAAGGTTGCCGGCGAGCTGGCCATTTTTCTCTCCTGGGCCGACGATATCCGCCTGGTTGCCGTACGTTCGGGACTCAAAGAGAAGGGCTTCCGGGTGCGGACAAACGCCGACCTGCCGCGAGACGCCAAGGTAGCCCGGGACTTCGGTGCCGAGGGAATCGGCCTGACCCGGACCGAGCACATGTTCTTCGACGAAGGGCGCCTGGAGATCTTCCAGGAGATGATCGTGGCCGAGGACCTTAATGCCCGCAGGAAGGCTCTCAAGAGGCTTCTGCCTCTGCAGAAGCGAGATTTCAAAGGCATTTTCAAGGCCATGGACGGGCTGCCCGTGACGGTACGTCTGCTCGATCCGCCGCTGCACGAGTTCGTGCCCAAGACTAAAGAGGATACCAAGGCTCTGGCCGAGCAGATCGGAATATCGGTGAAGAAGCTGCAGGCCAAGATCGATTCCCTGCACGAACTGAACCCCATGCTGGGACATAGAGGCTGCCGTCTGGGAGTCACCTATCCGGAGATCTACGACATGCAGGTCCAGGCCATCGCCGAGGCTGCCTGCGATGTGTCCAAGCAGGGAGTGAAGGTGCTGCCTGAAATCATGATTCCCCTCGTCGGCGTGGATGTGGAGCTGAGGATGCTGCACGAAAGCGCCAAGAGGATCGTCGAAGAGGTGATGGCCAAGAAGAAGGTGACTTTGGATTATAAGATCGGCACCATGATAGAAATACCGCGTGCCGCGTTGACGGCGGACCGGGTCGCCGAAGTGGCTGAGTTCTTCAGCTTCGGTACCAATGACCTTACGCAGATGACCTTCGGCTACTCCCGCGACGATGCCGGAGTGTTTCTTCCCGAATACGTAGAGAAGGGCATTTTGGAGAAAGATCCCTTCCAGGCCCTCGATCAGGACGGAGTGGGTCAGCTTGTGGCGATGGGCGTTCAGAAGGGGCGCTCGACCCGCAGCGACCTCAAGATCGGCATCTGCGGCGAGCACGGCGGCGATCCCAGCTCGATCGAATTCTGCTACCGGGTAGGTATGAACTATGTGAGCTGTTCCCCGTATCGGGTGCCCATAGCCCGTCTGGCAGCCGCCCAGGCGGTTGTTAATAACAGGAAGTAGCCGCGCATGTCGGATAAGTCGCTCGCTTCACAGGCTGTTGAGCAGGGCCGCGGAATACTGCGCCTGGCACCGAACTGGGTGCCGAGGTCGTTCTGCGTACCGGGCCGGCGGCTGAAGCTGCACCCCGACGATTACTACGCGTTGGGGGGAGATCGAGGTGGAATCGATGAACGATGGTTTTCGTCGACAACGCCGGCCGACAATGGGCCTAAAACGAGTCCCAACGAGGGCTTGAGCTTCGTGGTCGTCAAAGACAACGGCTCAACGCAAAAACTGCTGTTTCGCGATTTCATCGAGGAGCTGGGAAGCGAGATCATTGGAGAGCGTCTCTGGGAACAATACAGAGGCTGGCCGATGTTTTCGAAGTTTTTCGACAACAAGGGTCCGCTTCCCCACCACATTCATCAGCGCGACGAGCATGCCCGTCTTGTCGACCAGGCTAGTAAACCGGAAGCCTACTACTTTCCCGTACAGCTGAACAACCATGGAGGTGATTTTCCCTACACTTTCTTCGGCTTGAAGCCCGGAACCACGAGGGAAGAGCTGAAAAAGTGCCTGATGGATTTCACCAAAGGAGACAACCACATCACGGATATTTCCGTGGCCTACCGGCTCAAACCGGGAACCGGCTGGGACGTGCCCGCCGGAGTGCTCCACGCGCCGGGAAGCCTCTGCACCTACGAGCCTCAGAAGGCGTCCGATGTTTTCGCCATGTACCAGTCCCTAACGGGAGACGCGATCATCCCCGAGGAGCTGCTGTGGAGAAACTCTCCCGCCGACAGGCAGGGGGATTACGATTATCTGCTCGAAGTCGTTGACTGGGAGAAGAACGTGGATCCGGATTTCGCCGAGCACCACTTCATGGAGCCTCTGCCTGTGAAACCGGAGGCGGAGATGAAGAAGGAAGGTTACACCGAGAACTGGATCTGCTACAAGTCGCCCGCCTTCAGTGCCAAGGAGCTCACCGTCCTGCCGGGTGCAGAAGTGCGAATCGAAGACAGCGCCGCCTACGGCCTGGTTTTACTTCAAGGCCATGGAAAGATGGGGGTATGGGATATCGAAACACCCGCCCTGATCCGCTACGGGCAGCTGACGCGGGATGAGTTTTTCGTAACCGAGGCTGCTGCCAGGCAAGGGGTGGTGATATCAAACCCCTCCGATTCGGACCCGATCGTGATGTTGAAGCATTTCGGACCGGAAAATCCGGATCTAAAACTCTAGACTGAACGGTTCTACCGGACTTGGGCGGCCAACTCGTCGAATTGATCTATCGATAAGGCCGGGGATGTGCTGAAGGAAACCCCTGTCAGCTTCTGCAGCGCCAGGGAGCACTGCACAACCTGCTCGATTTTTGGGAACTCCACGATCAGGACAAGATCCCTGTCCCCCATGAGGGCGTATCCTGATTTGTACTTCCCTCCGTACTTCTCGATTGTGGCTGTCGACTGGTCCGTACGTTTGGCGCTGATATCCTTGATCGCACCTGCAGAATATTTGCCGAACATCAGAAATGTAGCCATCTTTGACTCCTTTTTTCTTGGTCTCAGTATCTATTGTAGTGGATCGCTGCCGGCAATGCAAAAGGAATCGAGAGCCTGTCTGCGGGAAACGCTTGTCCGCTTCTAGGTGAGGAACAACACCGCTACCCCGGCTACAGCCAGGAAAGCACCGGCAATCTCCTTGAGAAAGATTTTTTCCCTGAAATAGAAGATAGCCACGGGAATGAGCAGCACCGGGACCAGAGCCATGATCGTTGAGGCCACGCCCGTTGCGGCCCGCTGCACCGAATAGAGGGACAGGGATACCCCGAGAAAAGGCCCGAAAATGGATCCGATTCCTATGGCCTTCATGCCTCTGCCGTCCCTAATAGCGCTGCCGACTGCTTTCCAGCGTCCAGCTGCCGTGATCACAATCGTGAATCCTACGATGCCTGCGATAATCCGGATTTGGCTGGCGGCGAAGGCGTTGTACGTGCCGGAGCCGAATTTGCTCAACACGAGTCCCGTGGCCTGGCCGATGGAACCTCCAAAAGCGTAGAGAATACCGGCTGTGGGGTGGGCGAAGGCGAGTCTCTTTCTCTCTGGGTGTCGCATCAAGACCACAATACAGATCCCGAGTATCGTGATCCCCATTCCTATCATGTCAGCAATCGATAGCGTTTCGTGCAGCCAAAGCCGGCCGATGAGCGCCGTCATCAGCGGGACTCCGCAGTAGATCAGCATGGATATCCGCGACCCAATGACGGTAAAGGCCTTGAACAGCAGCAGGTCGCCGACCACGAATCCAGCCAAGCCCGAGAGAGAAAGCCAGAGCCAGGCCCGCCGCGGCGCGTCGAGAGGCAGAGGGGATCCGCGTACGATCAGTGTGAATGCACTGATCATGGCCATCCCGAGCAGCAGTCGGATTATGTTGACGCTGATCGAGCCGACCCGTTTTCCCGCCTTTTCGAATGCGGTGGCTGCTACAGTCCAGCAAAATGCGGTGGCCAGAGCGGCCAGCTCTCCGATATGCGATTCCATGGCAGCGCCTAAGAGATCGATCCGTACACGATGCCCGCCGCGGTGGACATCAGCACCACGAGCAGGATGTAGGTCGACACCCGCTTCCAGCCCAGCTCACCTGCGATGACCAGGATCGACGGCAGGGACAGAGAAGGGCCGGCCAGCAGCAGCGCCAAGCCGGGTCCCTGGCCCATTCCCGCCCCCAGGAGGCCCTGCATGATCGGCACCTCGGTCAGCGTGGCGAAGTACATCAGAGCCCCGGCAACAGAGGCGACGAGGTTCGCCCGCAGGCTGTTCCCGCCCAAAAGAGAAGCGATCCACTGCTCGGGGATCAGGGCACGGTGCCCCGGGCGGCCCAGAAGCAGCCCCGCCACCAGAACGCCGCCGAACAGCAGAGGCAGGATCTGGACAGCGAAATCACGGGTTGCCGTCAGCCACTGCCCGAGATCCTCACGGCCGAACCAGCGCAGCAGGCTGAAAACGAGAAGGGCGGCGAAGGCGGCGGTAATAAAGTACTTGTAGCGATATATGACGTCCCACAACAACAGCGAACCGCCCGAAGGCGCCCAGTTGAGGAATACCAGGATACCGATCATGGAGAAGAGGAATAGGGCCTCCTGCACCAGGGTTCTCTGTTTCTCTCCGCCGGAGAAGGCAAACATCCGCTCGTCAGCGGTGCGTTTGCCGTCCTCCTTGCGATAGATCAGGTGCATGAGCAGCCCGATCACGACGGCAAACACGACAGCTCCCGCGGCTCGAGCAATGCCGAGACGCAGCCCCAGCACCTTGGCGGTCAGGACGATGGCCAGGATATTGACGGCCGGCCCGGAATAGAGAAAAGACACAGCCGGTCCGATTCCCGCGCCCTTCTTGTAGATCCCTTTAAAGATCGGCAGGACGGTGCAGGAACAGACAGCCAGGATTGCCCCGGATACCGAGGCCACAGAATAGGCGAGGGCCTTGTTTGCCGAAGGGCCGAGGTAGCGGATTACCGCCTGCTGGTTGAGAAAGACCAGAATCACTCCGGCGATGAAGAATGCGGGCACCAGGCACAGCAGCACATGTTCCCGGGCGTACTCGGCCAGCAGAAGAAACGCTTCCCGGATCGCTCCCGAAACAACAGGCGCGGAGAAGGGGACGAAGAAGGCAATCAGGAACACGCCTGCCAAAACAGCCAGTTTGGAGTTTTGAGAAAGACCTTTGGATGAAAGCATCTGTTTGGGGCTGTATTTTTTTGAGAGTTCAGGCGGGCGAAGAGATCAGGCGGGCGACCTCGTTCTTGTCTATCACCCCGCCGCTGCTCTTCACGACTCCGTCTACGGCCAGTGCAGGAGTGATCATCACGCCCATGTCCATGATGACCAGAGAATCGGTGATCTTCTCGATTTCAGCGTCCATACCGAGCTCGGCAATCGCGGCCTCGGCATTCTCGGCGAGCTTCTGACACTTCGGGCAGCCGCCTCCCAGAATCTGAATTTTCATGTTTTACTCCCAGTAATTGTTTTTAGTGCAGTGTGGCCAGAGTTCGCTTCAGGTTTTGCTCGATCACAGTCTCGAGGCAGCCGAGAAACTTGAGCAGGCAGGGCGTCTCGAGAGAATAGAACACGGTGGTGCCCTGTTTCCTGTCGGTAATGATTCCGGCGTTCTTGAGGATCGAGAGGTGCTTGGAAACCGTCGAAATATCGGAGCCGATCATCCCGGTGAGCTCGTTCACGCAGAAGGGCTTTTCAGCCAGTTTTTCAACGATGAACAAACGGCTGGGATGAGCCACGGCCTTCAAGATATTCGATCGGACCACGAAGCGTGCCTTTTGCTTTTGCGTTAATTCCTTCATTCTTTTCTTATTGACCAATTTGCCAAATATTGCCCGAAGAGTCAATACCTGCGTTATGTAGGCAGGCGTCACACATACTTGCATCAACCCGAAATGTATTGGGCGGGCTACCACTTCAGGATCCGACGCAGGGCTTTGACGCGGTTTCTGCTGAGATCGATTTCCTGACCGTTTTTCAGTTTCAGCCTGTAGCTCCAGTTGAACCAGGGGATGAGCTGACCGATCCTACTGAGATTCACAAGGGCCGAACGGTGAGCCCGGAAGAACAGCTTGGGATCGAGAAGCTTTTCCAGCTCGGAGAGGGTGTAGCGGACCGGGTAGCGGCTGTCCCCCAGGTGCACCACGACCTGCCGGCGGCTCTGCTTACCGCTTCTTCGAGACGCTTCCTGCTGAAGGGCTTGAGAAGATAGTCCAGGGCGTTGACCTCGAAGGCCTGCAGCGCGTATTCGTCGTAGGCTGTGACGAAGATGATCGCCGACGTGTCTTTCAAGGTTTGAGCGACCTCTAAGCCGTTGAGTCCGGGCATCTGCACGTCGAGAAATACAAGCTCGGGTTTCAGCTCCGCATAGAGCTCGAGAGCCTGTTCGCCGGTCTCCGCCTCGCCCACGACTTCCACCACCTGCACGTCGGCCAGCATGCGTCTGAGCCTTTCCCGTGCCGGGGCTTCGTCGTCAACGATCAGCGCTCGAATTGTTTTCACAGGAAATCTCCCGGGGGATCCTCATCACGAATATACAGCCTGAGGGCCTGTTGCTGCGGTGCTCGAGACAGTATTGTTCTCCAAAGCAGCGCTTGAGCCTCTCGTTTATGTTTCTAAGGCCTGTTCCGTTGCACTCCTCGATGCGGAATCCGGGGGGCAAGCCCGGTCCCCGATCCGAAACTTCGACGACCGTATCGGTCGCGGTGTCGCGCAGGTTGATACCGAGATCGATTCGGCCGTCCGCCGTTCGCCCGTGGCGCACCGCGTTTTCCACCAGCGGCTGCAGTATCAACCCGGGCACCCGGGCAGCGAGGTCGGGACCGTCGATTGTCGTGCTGATGCGGAGCTTGTCGCCGAAGCGAGCCTTCTCCACCTCGAGATAGTCCTGCACGAAGGCAAGCTCCTCTTCGAGAGGGATCAAACCCCTCTTGCCGCCGGAAAGAACGTAGTGGTACATAGCGGCCAATCGCTCGATAAGAGCCTCCGCTTTTTCTGCATTGCTGTGGATCAATTGAGCGATTGTGTTGAGGGTATTGAAAAGAAAGTGCGGGTCTATCTGTGCCTTGAGCGCCCTGAGCTCGGCTTGGGTGGCCAGGTTCAGCAGGCGTTCCTGAAGACGTTCTTTCTCTTTGAGCTGGCGGAAGTGCTGTACAGCGGCCGAAGTGCCGTGGATGATGGGAAAGCCTATCAGGATGCCCCCCAGGACAGCCCAGGCGAGGGAAGGCTCGATCCGGAAAGCAAAGATACGGCTGCAGATAAACACAGGCACGGCCACGCCGAGCAGATGTTCCAAAAGGGAGGCCGTTGTTTCCAGGCCGAAGCGCAGCCACTCGGGCTCGAGCCCCTTCAGCCGCGGGGCGAGAAGACGGCGATCCGGGATCGAGAGCAGGTACAAGCCGGCGGCCCCGGCCAAGCCTGCGATCAGGGAGCTCAACCTGTAGCTGCCCGTAGCCCAGCCGATGCCCAGGAACAGGGCCGCGCCCGGAAGCAGGAAATACAGGGCCCCGGTTTTGAGAATACGAAGGGCTTTTTGCTTCGAGCTCACATTACGATCTTAGAGCCACCAGGGATTGAAGTCAAATCCCGGCACCTCTTCTGATTTTCGGTCCGGCGGCATGTCTGCGGAGCGCCCGGACTGCCCCGAGCAGGAGATTGATGCGGGGAACTTTTTCCATATAGCTCTTGTACGCTTCTCCGAATTTCTCCAGGTTGTGCCGATCGGCGTCGAAGATGTTGAAAACGCAGAAGACGCTGGCTGCCGCGGCCGTCAGTATAACGAGCCAATGCTGGCTGATCAGCGCCAGGGCCAGGCAGAGGAAAACGAAGGCAAGGTACTGGGGGTGTCGCAGAATACCGTAGATTCCTTTGTCTACGAGTTTGGTTGTATGTACATACGACTTGCCTTTTTCTACTCCGCCACGGCGGCGAAAGGTAATGATCGGCAGCCAGCCCAGCAAGGCGCCGGACCACCAGATGATGCAACCCACGATCTTCAGGCTGGCGAGCGGGTCGGGATTCTTGAACAGGAAAAACAATACGATTTCGGCGATAATCAAAGTGCTCGAAGCGATCCAAAGAAACGAAAAATGGCGATGTGCTTTCATAGTTATCCTCCGGTTGGACAGTACCCCGAACCGAGCGCTTTTCAAACAATGACTGCGTGAGCTGTCGAAAATGGGGGCTGAATCGTTGAATCTGTGATATCCTGGGGCGCACCCGGGTCTGCTATTTGAGGAAGAAGTAGAGGGCTTTGATTCCCAGGGTGTAGACCGTGGTGACGATGATCCCGGCTACAAGCACACCTGCGGCCACGGCCAAAAGGGTTTTGCGCCGTTCCATGCCGAGGACCCAGGCGCCGAGTGTTCCCGTATAGGCCCCGGTGATGGGGAGGGGGATTGCCACGAACAGTGCCAGGCCTGCGTAGCCGTACTTTTCGACCTTGGCGTGCACCTTGCGCCGGGAGCGCTCGAGGATTACGCCGAAAAGGCGCTGATACGCAGGCCAGTGCCGCAAAAGCCTATGCACACTCGACAGAAACAGATACACGAGGGGACCGACCAGTGCGTTGGCTACCACGCAGATAGGATAGGCGAAGGCCAGGGGCATACCGTTTACGAGGGCATAGGGCAGCCCCCCCCGCAGCTCGGAGACCGGTAATATACAGAGAAGAAGTGTTACCAGAAGGGTGCGCAGACTCAGAATGAGCTATCCCACAGAAATAGCTTTACTGCTTTCCCACAGGCCGTGGATGTTGCAGAAGCTCAAGGCGAACAGGGTCCCGGAACTCTTTAACGTCAGGGTCGCCCCCACGGCGGGCTCGGTGAAGGCTGGTCCTTCGTTGGCGCCCTTGGCCGATTCCCCATGGGCGTTGAACTCACAGCTGGCAAGCTGATAGCTGAATTTCTCCCCTTCGGGTTTGAAGAAAACCTGGATCCAGCGGATGTGATGCTCGGTGGTGTTGGGGTGAGCGATCTCTTTGCCCACGGATACGCCTATCTCGAATTTCTCACCGGCTTTTACAGAATCGGGACTCTCGATGACGGGAGAGTGTTTCTCCTGTTTCCAGTCGGCAGTCTGAAACTGATCACCAAGCTTGGCCATGTGGCTCCTCCTTGTTTTTGTGTTATTGCTTAGAGGCAAGAATAGCACCTAAAGCAGTTGTTGTAAATATAACCGAAAGAATAATCATTAAACGCATCTTGCAGCTGCGATTCGGAATTGCTACAATCCAAGCCGTAACCCATGCCCAATCGTATTCGACCCCGTAAAAACAGGCTTCCGGATTTCCGCAGCAGGACGTATGTGATGGGAGTACTGAATTGCACGCCCGATTCCTTCTATCCGGGAAGCCGGGTCGCGGATCTACAGCAGGCAGTGTCTGAGGCAAGGTCGATGATCGAGGCGGGAGCCGATATCCTCGACGTCGGAGGGGAGTCGACTCGACCGGGTTCGGATTCTGTGGCCGTCGACGAGGAAATGACGAGGGTGGTTCCGGTCATCGAAGAGGTCCGTAAGTTTTCCGATATCCTCCTCTCCGTAGACACTCGGAAGGCGGAGGTGGCAGAGGGGGCTCTCGAGGCGGGCGCCGACATGGTCAACGATATCTCCGGTCTGCGCGGCAACCGGCCGCTGGCCGAGCTTGTCGCCGGGCGCAGGGTTCCCGTTGTTCTCATGCACATGAGGGGCGAGCCCAAGACAATGCAGGACAACCCCCACTACGATGACACCGTCGCCGAAATTATTGAGGAGCTGAAAGGGTCGGTGGATTTCGCCCTCGCCTGCGGAATCGCCAAAGAACAGATAATAGTAGATCCAGGGATCGGTTTCGGGAAGCGCTGCCGGGACAACCTGGCGATTATCAACAATCTGGGCGCGCTGCGCTCGCTGGGTTTTCCCGTCCTGGTCGGATTGTCCCGCAAGTCCTTCATCGGCACGGTTTTGGACAGACCTGTGGAACAGCGATTAACAGGCACCGTAGTGGCAAACACCCTGGCTGTCTTAAATGGTGCGGACATTATCCGCGTTCACGATGTAGCGGAAGCGGTGGATACCGTCAGGATGATCGCCGCGGTTCACAAGAAAAGCTGCTGAAGGCGAGAGGTTCGCAGTGGATTGGTTCGCCGACAACTGGTTTATAAGAGACTATCTAATTCCCGTCCTCGATATTCTCCTGTTGTCTTATCTGATCTATAAGTCCTACCAGATCCTCGTCCAAACCCGGGCGGTCCAGCTGGTCAAGGGCGCCCTGCTCATGGCTTTGATATTCCTGCTGGCCTTTTTCCTGCGACTCAACACGCTGCTGTGGATCCTCAATCTGCTTGTGCCCGGCCTGGTCATAGGAATCGCCATCATCTTTCAGCCGGAGCTGCGGCGAATCTTCACGCGTATCGGAACGAGTACCTGGCTGCGTCTCCGTCCCCGGGTACGACAGTATCACCTCGAATCGGTTCTCAACGCGGTGGAAATGCTTTCCGCCAAACGCTGTGGAAGCCTGATCGTTTTCTCCAGGAATATAGGATTGAATACAATCATAGAGACCGGAACGAGGCTCAACGCGGAACTGAGCTCCAGTCTGCTGCTCACGATTTTCGCGGAATCCACGCCGCTGCACGACGGTGCTGTGGTGATCAGCGAAGACAAAATCATCGCGGCCGGCTGTTTTCTGCCGATTTCCGAGCAGCCCGATATCCGGCGTTCCTTCGGCACGAGGCACAGGGCGGCTCTCGGACTTGCCGAGGAAACGGATGCGGTTATCCTCGTGGTATCCGAGGAAAACGGATCGATATCTCTGGCTTATGACGCCAATCTTCTCTACGATCTTTCCCTACAGGAGGTAATCCGACGCTTGAAACAGCTTATAGAGTACCAGGAAGAGGCGATCGAGGAAGGTGAGTTTGAAACGTAGGCAGCTTCTCGAAAGCATCGTCTCCGACTGGCCCGCTAAGATCCTTTCCCTGGTGGCAGCCGCACTGTTGTTCCTCTTCTACAGGGCCAACACCATGGACGAGCGGTTTTTCAGCGTACCCCTGCAGGTGGATGCGCCGACAGGTTTGGCGATTTCCAGACCCTATCCGAAGAGCGCCAGGGTTACGCTGAGAGGCAAGGAAGAGGCGATTTTTTCCGTGCTCGAAGAGGACATCGAAGTCTTCGCCGATTTCGGCCGCTTCGAATCGGAAGGTCAGTATAGGATCCCTATCCGTGTGCGGCGCAAGGAAACCTCGCTGAATATCGAGCCGTTGGATCTCAGGGTGGAGCCTGCGGAGATATCCATTACTATGGAACAGAAGATCGAAAAGAGTGTACCTATCGAACCGGTTCTCAGTGGTGCCCCGCCGTCGGGTTTTGATCTGGTACAGTATACGCTCAGCCCGCAGACGGTGGAGGTATCGGGTCCTCGGAGCATCGTGGAGACACTGGAAACGGTGCGTACCAGGGAGATCGATCTGGAGGAAAGAACCGGGGATTTCAGCGAGGCTGTGGAAATCGTCGAGGAAAATACACTCCTCGACTACTCACGCATGAGAAACGCGGTGTTTCGAGGAATCGTCAGAGAGGCGGTCATCATCAAGACCTTTGAAAGAATCGATATAATAAGCATAGATCTGTCTCCCGATTTGCGCCCGGCGGAGCCCCTTCCGCAGGGAAGCATCAGGATTCAGGGAAATCAACGGGCCATCGAGGCGCTCAGGGCAGACCAGCCACGGCTCGTCATCGACTGCGGGGAGATCGAGAAACCGGGTCCGGAGGTAATGGAAACCCAGCCGGATATTCCTCCGGAGTTGGTAGTTCTGACATTCGAGCCTCAAGAGGTAGAACTCACATTCATCTTGGTAGGTATGGAGGAGCAACAGGAATGATCTTAGGAATCGGCATCGATGTAGTACACGTGTACCGGCTCAAACGATGGGAGAAGGTCCCCGGACTCTATAAGCGTTTTTTCCACGAGAAGGAGTTGAAACTGACTCTGCCCAAGGGAGAGGCTGGAATTTTAAGCTTGGCGGCTCGTTTTGCAGCCAAGGAAGCATTCGGCAAAGCTCTCGGAACCGGGCTGCATGGGTTTTCACTCAAGGAGATCTGTGTCACCAATGATAGGCTGGGGAAACCAAACCTGCATCTATACGGACGAGCCCGCGAAGCTCTGGCTTATTACGGGGGAAAGAAGGTGTTTGTCTCATTGAGTCATGAAAGGGACAACGCCCTGGCAGTGGTGGTAATAGAGGGGGATTGATGTCGGATTCTCAGACGGTAAGGACCACCTTTTTCAGCAAGAAACCCATCGTATGTCCCGTATGTGACACCAGTTTCTACAAAGAGGATCTACTGTCCGGCGGCGGCAGGCTGATAGCCGGAGAGCTTACCGAGGAGCTGCACAGAACGTATGAACCTTCCAAGAAGTACGGCGAGCTTCATCCGCTGATCTATGCGGTGCTGGTCTGCCCCAGCTGCTTCTACGCCGTCTACCCGCAGGATTTCCACGAGGTAACAGGTGATACCGTAGAATTGCTGAGAGAGGAAACCAACAACAGGATTCAGAGTGCGTCTCTGGTGTTCAAAGACCTCGATTTCACGGACTATCGGAATCTGAAGGAGGGGGCGGCCAGCTATTTTTTGACAATTATGTGTTATGAACACATGGACAGGCACTTTTCACCGACTTTCAAAAGGGCGCTGTCCGCCATTCGAACAGCCTGGCTGCTCGATACCCTGCATCGCAAAGCATTCGGCGAGAACTACGACTACATGTGCAGCCTGTTCTACCGCAAGGCCCGCTTTTTCTACAACCAGTCCGTTGATTTGGCTCAAAACGGGCGGGAACCCTTGGAGGGAAAGGTGAACTTCGGCCCGGATCTGGATAAGAATTACGGTTACGACGGGCTGTTGTACATCACCGGCCTTCTCGAGTACAAGTACGGGCCCCGCCGCGACAAGGAAACCCGTGTCCGCTCGTTGGAGAAGGCCAAGCGGATCGTATCCAAGCTCTTCGGCACCGGGAAAGCATCCAAGAGCAAGCCGTCGGCCATCCTGGATAAAGCCCGAGAATTGTACGAAGAGATGAACAAAGAGATCAAAGAGCTCCAGGAACAGGATTAGGGATTTTGCCGGATCGAAATATTCGCATCACCGTAGCCTACGACGGCACCGATTTTGCCGGCTGGCAGGTACAAAAAAACACCCGCACCGTGCAGGGAGCCATCGAGGAAGCCCTGGAGAAGATGCACGGCCATCCTGTTCGGATTCGCGGTGCCGGCCGAACCGACTCAGGCGTCCATGCTACCGGGCAGGTCGCAAACTTCTTTTCGGACCTGGACTCGATTCCCGGTGCTCGCTGGCATATCGCCCTCAACTCTTATCTGCCCCACGATGTTCGGGCCATGGAGAGCAGCGAGGCGGATTCTTCGTTCAATGCAAAAAGCTCGGCCTTGCTGCGCTCCTACAAATACTATCTGTACACGAATGCCGTCGGACCGCCCCATCTGAGACGGTACTGTTGGAAGATCAACTGGCGGCCGGACGCGCGGGTGCTCAACAGCCTTGCATCCGTGTTTCTCGGCGAACACGATTTCACGACCTTCGCCGCGGCCGGAGATGTCAGCAAATCCAAGGTACGCCTGGTCCATGCAGCCTGCTTCTTCCCGGAAGGTCAGCTTCTCGTCTTCAAAGTGGCGGCCAGCTCCTTTGTCTGGAGGATGGTGCGCAGCCTTTTGGGAACGGTTTTGGAATACGAGCAGAAGGGTTTGAGCCCCGGCAGGCTCGCCGAGGTACTGGAGTCCCGGGACCGCTCGCTGGCGGGAATGAGCGCCCCGGCCAGGGGCCTGTTCTTGGAAAGGGTTGTCTACGACGATGAACAGCTCCTCTCGATCTGAGCTCTACGATCTCCTGAACTTGGCCGAGGATTACCTGCGCGACGGCTTCCATCACGATCATCCCCCGCTATCCGATCCTGCCCATGGTGAAGTGCAGCGGCAGGACGGTTTCTCGGCGCAACAGGAAATGGAACATATCGCCGACCAGGTCAGGGCCTGTACCCGCTGCGCCCTGCACAAGCAGCGTCGCAAAGCCGTGCCCGGAGCGGGCGCAATCTCCCCGCTGGTGATGATCATCGGCGAGGGTCCCGGTTACGATGAAGACAGAACAGGTGTACCCTTCGTCGGACGAGCCGGCAAATATCTCGACCGCTGGCTGGCCGCTATCGATCTGGACAGAAACAGAGATTGTTTTATAGGCAACATAGTCAAATGCCGGCCGCCGGGAAACCGGGACCCTCTGCCCGAGGAATCCTCAGCCTGTCTGCCCTATCTCGAGCGGCAGATTGTCCTGCTCAACCCCAAAGCGATTCTTACCCTCGGCCGTATTTCCACCCAGATCCTCAGTGAGCGCACCGAGGGAATCGGCCGGCTCAGGGGATTGAGCATCGAATACAGGGGCATTCCATTGATCGCCACCTACCATCCCAGCGCCGTGCTGAGGAACAACACCCTGCGGGAACCGGTCTGGGAGGACCTGAAACGTCTCAAGGCGCTGCTCGAAGATCTGGCATCTTCCGAGCCGGCCGCTGCGACCTGAACACAAAGACTGTATGGCTGATCTTGTCGAAGTCGTCTTTAACATTCCTGTAAACCAGAAGTTCACCTACTGCCAGCCCGAGGGGGTCGAGCTGGGCGCCGGATACCGGGTGCTGGCCCCCTTCGGTTCGCGCAGGCTGACAGGGTATGTGGTCGGAACCACGGACGAGGCACCAGCAGGAGTAAGGGAAATCAAGACCTTCGAGAGAGCCATCGACAAGCGGATTGTATTCGACGATCGGCTGCTCGCGCTGGCTTCCTGGATTTCAGAGATGTATCTCTGCTCTCTCGGGGAAGCGCTGGCCACGATGCTGCCAGGGGGAAGACGCGAGGTAGAGACGGAGGAGATGGGCGGCGAGCTGGCCGTCTCCAAGCAGGTGGAGCTTTCCAGCCATCAGGAAGCTGCGATCGGCCGCATCAACGCGGCGGGGCGGGGTATTTTCTATCTGCACGGGGTCACCGGCTCCGGCAAAACTGAGGTGTTCCTCCAGGTCGCCCGGGAAATGCTGCGGACCGGCAGGGGACTGATCTACCTCGTTCCGGAGATCTCCCTGACCCATCAGGTTGTCGATGTGTTCCAGGCCGTGCTCGACGAAAAGGTCGCCGTGCTTCATTCGGGGCTCACTCCCTCCCAGAGGCTGAAGGCCTGGAAGCAGCTGCTCGACGGCGAAATCCGTTCCGTCATCGGAGCGCGCAGCGCCGTGTTCGCCCCCGTTCAAAACTTAGGCCTGATCGTCATCGACGAGGAGCACGAAGGCTCTTACAAATCCGGCACCACGCCGCGCTATCACGCCAGACAGGTGGCGATGCACCGCTGTCATACAGAAGAAGCGGCCCTCGTCATGGGCAGTGCAACCCCCTCCCTCGAGGCGTTTCACTACATGAAAAGCGGCAAGCTGGAGAGCCTCAATCTCCCCGAGCGGCTCAGCGGCGGCAGCATGCCTGCCGTGGAAATACAGGACCTGAGAGGCGAATCCGTGCCCCTATCCCGGCCTTTGATCACCGAGATCAGGCGGACCCACGCGGCCGGTCGTCAAACCATTCTCTTTCTCAACCGGCGGGGCTTCTCCTATTTTTTTCACTGTAGAAGCTGCGGCTTCGAGATGAAGTGCAAGAACTGTTCTGTAAGCTTAACCTTTCACAAGCAGAAAAACAGCATGGTCTGCCACTACTGCGGCTATCGTACCCGGCCGCCGCAGGTCTGCCCGGAGTGCGGATCGGTGGAGGTTGGTTATTCCGGATTCGGTACCGAGCGCATCGAGGAGGAAATCGAGCGCATATTCCCCGAACTCACCATGCGCCGGGTCGACACCGACTCGGTACGCAACAAGCGCCGCCTCAAGGAGATACTGGACGATTTTCACTCAGGCCGTATCGATATCCTTCTGGGAACCCAGATGGTGGCCAAGGGATTGAACTTTCCCGGGGTAAAGCTGGTGGGGATCATCTCGGCAGATACGGGGCTGCAGCTGCCCGACTTTCGGGCCGCCGAGCGAACCTTCGATTTGATCGTCCAGGTGTCGGGCAGGGCGGGGCGCTTTCACCCGGACGGCAAGGTTGTGGTTCAGACTTATCTCCCTGATAGTGAGACCATTCGACTTGCTTCCAAGGGAGACCTCGAAACCTTCTACAGTAAAGAGCTCGCCGTGCGCAAGCAGCTCGGCTTTCCCCCTTTCTCGCGCCTGATACGCCTGGTCTTCCGCTCCCGGAGCGCCAAAAAGTCGAGAGATGCGGCCGACAGCTTCCTCGAGACTCTCCCGTCCGATTTTTTGGGCGCGAGCGCACCTGATTCTGGTACACCCGCCACTACCCCCGCCACCGCGCCTGCCACCACCGCATCTGTCAGCACTTCACCCGCCACCACTGCCCCCGCAGATTGCGAGGTTCTTGGTCCGGCCGAGTGCCCCCTTTCGGTGATAGCAGGCAACCACCGTCATCAGCTCATATTCCGCTCCCGCAGCTTCAGAACCGTGCATGCTCTCGTTGGCAAGAGCCTGCAGCAATACCAGGTTCCTTCGGGGGTGTATGTTGAGGTCGATGTGGATCCGGTTTCCCTGCTCTGAAGCGATCCTGCCGCGGGCTCCAGTTCCGCCGTTCCCCAGAACCTCTTTCGTTGACTTTCCCCCCTTCCTTTAGTAATGTTTAGCCAGGATTCAACAGATGTTGGACATAGTTACCCTTGGCGATGAACGCCTGAAAAAACACTCTATACTCGTTGCTGATTTCAATGGCGAGATCAAGAGCCTGATCGAGCAGATGTTCGAGACAATATACACGAACAAAGGCATCGGCTTGGCTGCGGTGCAGGTGGGAAAGCTCGTGCGATTGTTTATCACCCATACTCCCCGGGATATTGCGCGCGTTTTTATCAACCCGGAGATCTTGGAAACTTCCCTCGATCAGGGCACGTTCGAGGAAGGCTGTCTCAGTATTCCCGAGATCAATGCCGACGTCATTCGTCCCATGCAGGTGAGAGTGCAGGCCTGGAATGAAAAGGGAAAACCTTTCTCCCTAGACGCAGATGATATTCTTGCCCGGGTCATCCAGCACGAGACCGATCACCTCAACGGCGTTCTGTTCATAGACCGGCTCGAGGCGAAGAAGCGGGAACGACTGGTCAAGCAGTATCAGAAACACAGTAGCAGCTGATGCGCATTCTCTTTGCGGGCAGTCCCCGGCTGGCGGTGCCCTCTCTGGAAGCCGTTTGTGCACATTATCCTGTAGTCGCAGTGCTCACCAATCCGGACCGGCCTTCAGGCCGGGGCGGGAGGCTTGAAGCCACAGCCGTCAAAGGCAAAGCCCTCGAGCTCGGTTTACCGCTGCTGCAGCCTGAGACGTTGGACTCTGTTTTCCTCGAGGCCGTCAGGGAGCTAAAAGCGGATCTTCTTGTTGTTGTGGCGTTCGGAAAAATTTTCAAAAAGGATTTTCTCGATCTCTTTTCCCTGGGCGCCATCAATGTCCACGCCTCTCTTCTCCCCAAGTTCAGGGGCTGTTCCCCGATCTCTGCGGCAATTCTTGCCGGGGAGCGGGAAACAGGGGTGACCGTGCAGAAGCTTGCTTTGAAGATGGATGCCGGCGATGTTCTCGGTGTACGCCGTATTCCACTCTCAGGCAAGGAAACCAGCGAAT
>CAYMGP010000014.1:0-30775 GCA_964390045.1 uncultured Spirochaetaceae bacterium
CTCATTGTTCGTTCCGTAGGTGATGTCCTGGAGGTAGGCTTTTTTCCTGGTTTCGTTGTCCATCTGGGCGAAAACTACTCCGACCGTGATGCCTAGAAGCTCGTATACCCGGCCCATCCAGTTGGAATCTCTTTCTGCCAGGTAGTCGTTTACGGTAACCACATGCACGCCTGCGCCCGGAAGAGCGTTGAGGTAAGCGGCGGTAACACTGGAGAGAGTTTTTCCCTCGCCGGTTTTCATCTCCATGATCTTGCCTTGATGGAGCACGATTCCACCCATCAGCTGCACATCGAAAATTCTCTCTCCCAGAGTACGCCGAGCCGCTTCCCTTACCAGGGCGAAGGTTTCAGGCAGCAGGGAGTCGAGGCTTTCACCATCCCGGTGGCGCTTTTTGAAATCCTCGGTCTTGGCCCGGAACTCTTCGTTGCGCAGGGCCAGCATCTCGGGCTCGAGAGAATTGATCTTGCGAACCAGGGGAGCGAGGGCTTTCAAGTCTCTTTCTTTTTGCGAGCCGAGGATTTTCGTGAGTATGTTCTCTGCCATAAAGACAATGTATCTGTTTTCAAGAGAACCGGTCAAGGATAGGTGGATCTGCAGTTAGAGCGTCCTCGTTGACAGCCGGTTGTCTGCGAGTGTATAGTCTGTATAAATCCTTTCCTCAACATGATGAAGTTGCGCTGTATAATTGTTTGTATCACTATATTACTCCTGCTTGGTTCCTGTGCAGCGAAAGAGTTAGAGGAGATAGCCCGTGAGGAGCTTTTCGCGCTGGGGATTGGCAAGATGGACAACCAGATCGATCTTTTTCAGATCCGGGGAGCCGTGGCCAATACCAAGAACCGGATCCATATGAGGGACGGGCTGTTTTATATAGCCAACGGCAATTCCGCCAAAATCATGGAGCTTTCCTCGTATGGCGATCTGATCTTCCTGCTCTACAATCCGGAGGAAAACCCTCCGCCTGTTTCCTTTCGTTTCGAAGAAAGTGAAGATCTGGCCACAACGAGGAAAGCGGTGCCTTATCCCCTAAGGCGTATCGGAGAACTTGTGGTTGACAGTGAAAAGAGGATGTACATAGAGGATGTTGTCAGGGAAGAGCGTCAGGTGAAAGACAAGGAGCTCGACGTACTTCTGGATCGGGTGATTCTACGCTTCGATCGTCACGGCTCTCTATTTGACTTCATAGGGCAGGAAGGCATCGGCGGTACTCCCTTCCCCTACATCGACAGCCTCCACATCACCGACAACGATGAGCTGGTAGTCATTTGCCGCACCCCCCGTCGCTGGCACGTTTTCTGGTATTCTCAGCGAGGGGTTCTCCTTTATCAGGTCGAGATCGACCAGGATCATTTACCCGTCTACGGAGATGAAAACGAAGCCGTCTGCTCCTTGGGCAGGATCGTGCCGGATCGTAATCATCGGGCCGTTTATCTGCTTGTCTACTTCAGCGTCTCCGCCGACGAGGATTCGACCAAGGCGGCCTCCGCTGTCCACAGCTACGTTACACGCATCTACAGCTTAAGCTTGGAGTCGGGAAGTTACGACGAGTTTATCGAAGTTCCTCAGAACGGTACCCGGATCGAGAAAGCCGGGACCCAGGAGGTGGAAGTCGCGGCTCCATCTTTCGAGCTTTTAGGGGTCGACTCGGCAGGCGCCTTCTTCCTGTTGCGCCGGGAGGATGCAAATCTATTCCAGCTGCTCATATTAAACAGCCAGGGCAGGGAAGCGGCTCGCCGCTATATCGTAATGGAGGATTCAGAGCTGTTCTACAAAGAAATCGGCTTGTCCGCCGGCGGGATCATCTATGCTCTGCTTGGAGCCGAATACGAAGCCAAGGTCGTGTGGTGGCGAAGCGATCGACTAATCCGGGAGGGCGAGCGTGAAGATAGTTGACTGTGCAGCGATGGCGGAGATCGACAGACAGGCTCAGAAACGATTCTTCATACCGCACAGCGTTCTCATGGAGGATGCCGCTCTCGGGATCTACCACTGTCTGAGGAAACGCATCTGGAAAGGGCGGCGGCCCCGCGGTTTCCTATTGTTCCTCGTGGGCAAGGGAAACAACGGCGGAGACGCCCTGGTTGTTGCCAGGCAGTGCCGCTTTGCGGGAATCCAGTCTATGGGGATCGTGCTTGGAGCCGGGGAACCGAATCCCGACAGTCTGCCAGCCGTGCACCTCAAGATCTGCAGGGCCTTGGGCATCGAGGTGGTGGACTACGGCAAAGCGAAGAGCAAGGCGCACAAGATGATCGATTCGGCTGACTGGCTGATAGACGGGCTTCTCGGTACGGGACTGACCGGGCGGATCCGATCGCCCCTGGCCGATCTGGTGCAGCGCGCCAACCGTTGTTCTTGTACGAAGATTGCAGTGGATATCCCCAGTGGAGTAGGGGATGCCTATCGCGAAGGATACCCCGCTGTGCAGGGAGACCATACCCTCACAGTCCAGCTGCCCAAGCTCTGTCTGTATCTACCGCGGGCGCGCAAGTTCTGCGGGCGCATACACGTGATCCCGGGGGTGTTTCCCGGGCAGCTGGCGAACAGCGCAGACATTCCCGGGCAGATGATCATACCGCAGCTCAAACAGCGGCTCATTCGTCCTTTGGCGCCGGACACTCACAAAGGGCGAAGGGGGCATCTGGCAGTTTTTGCCGGTTCTAAGGGAACCACGGGTGCCGCCTGGCTTTGCTCCACCGCCGCGGCCCGCAGCCGTGCCGGATTGGTGACAGTGTACGTCGATTCGGAGCTGTACGCGGACAGCATCGCCCGCTTCAAATCGGTCATGGTGCGTCCCTGGGGCGGAGAAGAGCCGGAGCTGAGCAGGTACAGCGCACTGCTTGTGGGTCCCGGTTGGGGCTTGAACGAGCAGCGGCAGGAAACTTTGAAGTTACTCCTGAAAAGCAAAATCCCCGGAGTTCTCGATGCCGACGGTATAAGCCTGCTGGCCCGCCTAAAGAGCGATGATACGTGGCGGCTGGAAAACAGCTGGGTTCTGACGCCCCATCCGGGGGAGCTCGCCCGCCTGCTGGGAACGGATACGGGCACGCTTCTCGACGATCCTCTGCCGCTGGTCGTCAAGGAGAGCGCTGATCTGGAGGCCGTGATCGTGCTCAAGGGGCACTGCACCTACGTGGTATCTCCAGACGGAAGCTACGGAGTTCTTGACGGCATGAATCCCGCCCTGGCCACCGGAGGCAGCGGGGATGTCCTGGCGGGTATGATCGCCGGATTGCTCGCTTCCGGTTTCGGTAGCGAGCAGGCGGCCAGGCTGGCTGTTTTATTACACTCCGAAATAGGAAAGAAGCTTTACAGGCGGACGGGGACCTTCCTTGCAGAGGATATGATCCCTTTCATTTCCAAGATGTACAGATGAAAAAAGAAGATCGGAGTCTCGATCGGGAAACGGGCAAACAGCCACCGCTTCACCATTACAGTAGGGAAGAGCGGCTCTCCCTTGCCAGCGCCCCCAGGCCCCGGGATGCGGGAGGCAGAGGATTGTTCCGCAGAAACCGTACCCTGCTGATCATCCTCTTGGATCTTCTCATCTTATCCATTCTCGGGATATTTCTTGTCCGTTTTCTCTACTCCCAAGCCTCAAGGACCGAGGTTGCAGGGTACTCTTTTGTACTGAGGGGGTTTCGCTCCGGGGAAGTTGTGGTAGCTGCTCTGTCGATAAAGCCAGAGGCCGGCAAGGTGCAAACGGCTGCCGGGCCGGATGCCAGGATCTACGTCCGCTTCTCCCTGCAGAGAAAGTTCGAAGAGCAGCAGCTCACCTTCGCCTCCACGGCTGCACCCGAAGCCGAAGAGGGCGAGGTGATTCTTCGCACCACGGTGCCGGCAAAATCAGAGTCAGAGGTCCTTTATGCGGATGTACGAATAGGCGATACTGTGAAACGCCTGTCCTGCGGAATCGAAGAGTGATATTTGACACCGACGCGGGAATGGAATATTTTTGAATCAGAGGAGTGCTCTTATGCTGCAGTTCTACTTTCTGTCGATTTTTGTCAATATTCTGGCCGGTCTCACCCTCACGGCGGATTACATGGGCGAAAGGTTCACGGCGTTTCTCCCGTTCAAGAACCTGTTCGGAAAGAGCAATGTAAAGACGACCATCGGCATTTCGGCTTTCGTGGTCGGGTTTCTAAAGCTGTTAATTCGTTCCACTCCCACTGATGTGCCCGTGGT
Organism: uncultured Spirochaetaceae bacterium; assembly: GCA_964390045.1. Taxonomy (GTDB): domain Bacteria; phylum Spirochaetota; class Spirochaetia; order SZUA-6; family DRHE01; genus CAYMGP01. The sequence continues at coordinate 4,186 of CAYMGP010000014.1, forward strand.
CGGGGATTTTCTGCCGGCGCTGGCTGGTCTGGTCATGGGCGCCAGCCTGGTTCTGGGTATCATCAAAGAGAGGGGAACTGAACAGGCTGACAGAGTCGGCGGCCTGGAGAAAGCCGTCATGAGCTACAGAGTGCCAATGGGAATCGCCGGGTTGGTGATCAGCGCTCTGCACTTCCTCGTACCGGGAGCGCTGTTCCTCTAACAAAACGGTGTGCCGACTCTCAGGCCTCTCCGCCCTGCTGGTCCGATTTGGCCGCGGCGACTACCTGCTCGGCAATTTTTCCGCTGATCGGGTTGTAGTGGCTGAACTCGATTTCGAAACTGGCCGTACCTGAGGTTATCGAACGCAGATCGATCGAATAGCGCAGGAGCTCCGCCTGGGGCACCTGAGCCTTGACCTCCTGAATACCGCCCCCCACCGGCTCCTGGCCGAGAACTTTCCCCCGCCTCGAGCTCAAGTCTGACAGCACATCTCCGAGGTACTGATCATCCACGAATACTGTAAGGTTCATTACCGGTTCGAGAAGTACGGGGTTCGCTTTCTCGAGAGCGGCCCTTAGGGCTCCCCGAGCGGCAAGCTTGAAGGCCAGCTCGGAGGAATCCACAGAATGCATCTTCCCGTCCACCACCTTGGCTTCCACATCGACGACGGGGTAGCCCGCCAAAATGCCGGATTCCATGCCTTCCAGCACTCCCTTTTCCACTCCAGGGATGTATCCTTTGGAGATACGACCCCCGACGATGCCATTGATGAAGTTGAAGTTTTCGCCCCGGGGAAGAGGTTGGATTTCGAGAACTACCTTGGCGTACTGGCCGTGTCCGCCTGTCTGCTTCTTGTGCTGATACTCGGAGCCCGAGGCAGCCCGGATCGTTTCCCGATAGGCCACCTTGGGAACCCGGGTCTGCATCTCGATCTTTGCCTGGTTTCTTATCTTGCCCATGATAATATCAAGATGCAGCTCTCCCATTCCCGAAATCACAGTCTCCTTAGTCTCCGCATTGTATCTGAGCTGAAAGGTCATGTCTTCTTCGGCGGCCCGCTGAAGGAACTGGTTGAGCTTGTCTTCATCTTTCTTCGCCGAAGCGTTGATGGCCACCGCGTGTACGGGTTGGGGAAGCTGAAGGGAAAGGTAAAGTTGGCTCTCATCGGAGCTGGCCAACGTGTCATTGGTGGCAGCACTGGAAATCTTTGTGAGAACCCCTATGTCTCCGGCAGGTATTGTTTCCACCTCTTCCAGCTTTTTGCCCAGGCACGTATAAACTTTTGAGATTTTTTCCTTTTTTCGCTCGCGAACATTGACCAACTCCAAGTCCCCTTTGATTACTCCTGTCACGGTCTTTACATAGGAGAGCTTCCCGGAGAACTGGTCGACACTTGTCTTGAAAACAAAGCAGGAAGGGGCTCCTTGAGAGCTGATTTCCTGAAAGCCCTCTTCATCGTCTACAGGCTGCAGGGGCTCTTTCCGGCCCGCAGGGGCGGGGCACATGGCTGCAAAGGCATTGAGGCAGGAAAAAACACCTGCGTTCAACAGGGCCGACCCGCAGAAAACGGGGACGATTTTGCTTGCGCCCAGGGCTTTCTCTAAGCCCAGGTGGATCTCCTCGTCGCTCAAAGTTTCGGACTCGAAGTATTTCTCCATCAGGGCATCGTCTCCCTCGGCCGCCGCTTCGATCAGGGCCTGGCGATACTCCTGCACCTCGCCCGACATTTCCTGCGGGATCTCCGATGGGGATGGTTTTTCCCCCTCCTCCTGGGCCAGGTAGGCCTTCTGCCCGATCAGATCCACGACGCCCTTGAATCCGGCTCCGGCACCGATAGGGATGCTGAGGGGTACGAAGTTGGCATGGAAATGGCTTTTTAGCTCGTTCACAGTCTTTGTGAAGTCCGCGTGTTCCTTATCCATTTTGTTGATAAACACGAGGGTGGGGGTTTTTCGTTGTTGCAGCCGTCTCCAGGTCTGGATGGTGCCGATTTGAACTCCGGCATCCGCCGCCACCAGAATTAGAGCCGACTCTGCGACCCGCAGCGCCGCCACGACCTCGCCTACGAAATCCCCGGACCCGGGTGTATCGAATAAATTTATCTTTTTGCCCTGCCACATCAGGTGTCCAAGGGCGCTGTGAATCGATATTTTTCTGCTTGTCTCTTCTTCTGAAAAATCGCTTACCGTTTTACCGCTTTCCACGGCTTCGAATTTGGGAATTTGGCCTCCGAGAGCGAGTATCCTCTCGAAGAATGTGGTCTTGCCCGTGCTTCCGTGTCCGGTGATGGCTATATTTCGAATTTCTTCGCTTGTAACGCTCATATATCTCGCGCTCCTTATTCAATGTTGTGCGGGAATGCCCCATGATACTGAAGAGGGGCGGTTTTTGTCAACGGCGGTGGCCTCCGATCACCCGGAGGGCTCTAACTTGGGAGCGAAGTGGCTGAACTCCATCGTGAAGGTGGCCCGGCCCTGCGTGGCGCTGCGCAGCGAAGTGGAATAACCGAACATCGTTGCCAGAGGCACGTGAGCGTGGATGCTCTCCACTTTGGTCTTGCTGTCTATGCGCAGGATATCCGCCTTGCGGACGTTGAGATTGCCCAGCACTTCTCCCAGATACTCTTGGGGCGCCAGGATATCTACTTTCATGATCGGTTCCAGGAGCACGGGTTCGGCCCGCCTGCAGGCTTCATCGAAGCCGAGGGCGGCTGCCGCTTCGAAGGCCAGCGGCGTAGAGGTGTTGGGGTTGTAGGAAGCAGCGATCAGGGTAGCGCCGATGTCGATTACAGGATAACCGTAGACGATGCCGGAGGAGAAAGCCGCCGTGACCCCCCTGTTGACGGCTCGTAATATTTCATCGGGCACCGTTCCGGCCGCGACCTCGCTTTGAAAGCGGTTGCCGGCGCCCCGTTCGAGCCGCCTCACCTCCAACGTGATATCGGCGTTGTTTTCCTTGCCCGCGATCTGCTTGCTGTACTTCTCCCTGTGCCTGGCCTGCTTGACGATCGATTCTCTGTAGGAGACCTGGGGATTGCCCACCTTGGCTTGCACCTTGAAATCCTTGATTACCCGCGTGACCAGCACATCGAGGTGCAGCTCCCCCATCCCGGAGATGATCAGCTGTCCGGTCTCCTCGTCGTCATTGACGGTGAAGGTGGGATCTTCGGTCTCCAGCTGATGCAGGGCAGCCTCGAGCTTGCTGCGTTCCGACAGGGTTTTCGGTTCCACGGCCACCGAGATAACGGGTTCGGGGAACTGCATCGGCTCGAGCAGAACGGGGAACTGCTCATTGCCCACCGAGTCGCCGGTCTGGGCCAGCTTGAAACCGATCACCACGGCCACATCCCCGGCAGAGATCTCCTGCAGCTGTTCCGAGCGATTGGAATGCATGCGCAGCAGGCGATGGATGCGTTCCCGCTTTTTCTTGTCTATGTTGTAAACAGCGGTTCCCGTACGCAGATGTCCCGAGTACATGCGGATGAAGCTGAGATTCCCAGCCTCCCTGTCCGTCTGTATCTTGTAGACCAGGGCCAGGGGAGCTGCATCCCTGCGTAAAGGGACATCGATTTTAGTCCCTCTTTTGGCATGGATTCCTTCCGGGGGTGCGACCTCGTCCGGTGCGGGCAGGAAATCCACGATGCCGTCGAGCAGGGGCTGCACGCCGACATTGCGCAGCGAAGCCCCGCAGAAAACAGGTACGAACGATCCGTTCAGGGTGCCGCTGCGAATCGCGCTGCGGATCAGGGATTCCGGAATTTCTTTGCCCTCGAGAAACTTCTCGGTCAGGGTGTCGGATAGCTGTTCGTCGCTGATCGAGGACAGCCTGTCGAGCATCTTCTCCCGCTGCTGCTCGGCTTCGGCGAGCCGCGAGCCCTCGATTTCCCCCGAAAGCATCGTGGCGCCCAGGTCGTTCTGGTCCCAGCGCAGCTCCTTCATGGAAATCAGGTCTATGATCCCCTCGAATTCCGATTCCCTGCCGATAGGGAGCTCGAGCAGGAGGGTCTCGGCACCGAGCTTGTCCTCCATCTCCCGCACCACCCCGTAGAAATCGGCTCCGATTCTGTCCATCTTGTTGATGTAGGCAATACGGGGGACCTCGTAGTGGTCCGCCTGGTGCCAGACTGTCTCGGATTGAGGCTCCACGCCCCCTACGGCGCAAAAGATCACCACCGCGCCGTCGAGCACCCGGATCGATCGTTCGACCTCGGCCGTGAAATCGACGTGGCCGGGAGTGTCGATGATGTTTATCTGCCTGTCCTTCCAGTAGCAGGTGGTCGCGGCCGCCGTGATGGTGATTCCCCGCTCCTGTTCCTGCACCATCCAGTCCATGGTGGCCTCACCGTCGTCGACCTCGCCGATGCGGTGACTCTTGCCCGTATAGTAGATGATCCGCTCTGTCGTGGTCGTCTTTCCCGCATCGATATGGGCTATAATTCCAATATTTCTTATGCTTTGTATCTCAGCCATGGTGCTCCTCGGCGGGAGGTCGTAGAACTCCCCCGGTTCACTCTTGTATAATCAATTCAAAGAGTTATGAAAAGGGCAGCCTGGGCATTCAGCCTCCTGCTACTAACGCTCTCCCTGCCTGCGGAATCCAACCGGGCCGTCCTGAGCTGGCTGAACGGCCTGCGTTCTCAAGCGGGCGGCGGGCAGCTGCTTCCCGATTCCCTGCTAGACCGTACAGCCCTGCAGTACGCTTCGGAGCTCGCCCGCCGCGGGGTGCTTTCCCACGTCGACGGGCAGGGTCACTCGGCGCTGCAGCGCTACCGTGCCCAGGGCGGAACCACCACCCTGGTTGGAGAGATCCTGGGCAGTGGGCCCGACCTGTACGCGGTGACCGCCGCCTGGGAGCAAAGCGCCGGACATCGCGACGTAGTGCTTAAATCCCAGTGGACCCACTGCGGGGTGGGCTCGGCCCGCTTCGACGGCGGCGAGGTGCTCGTGGTCCTGTTCACCGCTCATAGAGTGCTTCCCCTTGATATCCAGGAGAGCGAAGCCGGATTTTTGGTGGCAGGCCGTCTATCTACAGGGCAAGCCGCGCAGCCCGTTCTGTATTCCGGCACGCGGCTTCTCGAAACTGTCGAATGGAACAGAATCAGCGGGGAGTTTGCCTTTGAGGTACCCCGCAGCCGCGGGACTCTGTATCATCGCCTCGGATATCTGGAGGCGGACGGGCGGCTGGTGGTGACGAACACGTTTTTTCCGCAAAACATCGCTACATCCTTTCGAGAAAGGGAATACCGATGAGAAGCATCCCGTTGTGCAGCACCTGGCGCAGAACCCGGACCAGGGTGATGCGGCTGACAACCAGATCGGCATCCTCGTTCTGAAGCACTGGATTGTCGTGCCAGTAGCGGCTGAAGGTTTGGGCAGACTCGAAGAGGTGGGCTGTCAGAATCGAGGGGTTGAGCTCTCTGGCAGCCTGCATTACGGCTTCCGGATACGAGGCTATCTGCTTGACGAGCAGCCACTCGTCGGCCTGGTCGAGCAGCTCCGGCTTGAAGGTGCCGCCTTTGAACCTGGCTTTCCGTTCTTCGTACTTTCTCAGCATGCTGGAGATACGTGCTCCCGTGTATTGCAGGTAGGGACCGGTGCTGCCGGAAAAGGATATCGACTCCCTGGGATCGAAGATCATGTCTTTCAGGGGGGAGGGCTGCAGCAGGTAATAGTTGAGCGCGCCCAGGGCGATCTTCTCGGCTGTATCCTGTAGATCGCCTATCTCTTTCTCCCTGCCCTTTTCCCGGATTTCCTCGGCTGCCAGACGCTCGAGATCCGCCATCAGATCATCGGCGTCCACCACAGTCCCTTCCCGGGACTTCATCTTGCCCTCGGGCAGGTTTACCATCCCGTAGGCCAGGTGGTGAAGATCGCCGGCCCACGGGTAGCCGAGCAGCTCGAGGATTTTGAACAGAACCTTGAAGTGGTAGCGCTGCTCATTGCCGACCACGTAGATCATCCTGTCGAAAGGCCAATCCTCGTATCTTTGGATAGCGGTACCCAGGTCCTGGGTAAGGTACAGAGAGGTTCCGTCGCTGCGCAGGAGCACTTTCCTGTCGAGCTCCTGCTCCCTGAGGTCGATCTGCACAGAGCCGTCCTGCTCCCTGTAGAAGACCTGCTTCTCCAAGCCCAACTCCACGATCTTGCGGCCGAGAAGGTAGGTCTCGCTTTCCAGATAGATCTTGTCGAAGCGCACTGCCGTTTTTTTATAGGTCTGCTCGATTCCCTCGATGGCCCAGCGGTTCATCGTTTCCCAAAGCGCGCGAACCTCCGGGTCTCCGCCTTCCCAGGACTGCAGCATCCTGCGGGCCAGCTCTTCGGCCTGCGGATACTCCTTGGCCCAGTCGGCGAAGCGAACGTAATAATCTCCGACCAGGTGATCGCTTTTTTTGCCTGCCTGTTCCGGCGTCTGTCCCTCGGCGAAGCGCTGGTAGGCCAGCATGGATTTACAGATGTGCACGCCCCTGTCATTGATCAAATTGACTCTGAATACCTCGGCTCCGACGGCCGCCAGGATCCTGGTGATGCTCATCCCGATGGTGTCATTGCGCAGATGCCCGAGGTGCAGGGGTTTGTTTGTATTGGGGCAGGAAAACTCAACGGTGATCCGCTTTTCGGCCAGCTCGTCTGAGCGGCCGTACAGATCTGCGCTCTGCAGGACTTCGGGGATCAGCTCCCCGGTAGCCGCCAGCCTGTCGAGGTGCACGTTCAAATAGGGGCCGAGAGCTTCGACTCGACAGCGTCCCGCTTCCGTGCTCGGGAGAGTCCGCAGGCGGGCAGCCACCCGCTCGGCGATACTCTTGGGAGCCGTCTTGAAAATCCCGGCATAGGGGAACATGGGAAACGCCAGATCTCCCAGCTCCTCTCTGGGGGGGATCTCTACGAGCACCTCGTTGGGGTCGAGTCCTTGTCCCGATTCTTCCTCCACGGCACGCTGAATCAGGCCCTTCCACAGTTGTTTGAATCTAGTCATTATCGAAAACTCCAATAAAGGCGAGCATATGCACGAACCCGGATCCGTCTCTTCTGTATGAGGCGAGCTGCGAGGTACAGAACGTACAGTCCCTGCAGGCCATTACAGATTCCACGCCCAGCTGTTCGAGCAATGTGAGGTTCGCTCCTATCAAATCGAGGAAAAACCGGTCTCCCCGCCGGCGAACGCTCTTCGGGCCGAAACATCTCAAGAAACGGTGATAGCGGGCTTCCTCGACTTCATAGCAGCAGCTTCCGATGCCAGGGCCCAAGGTAACCTTTACGTCGGATGCCCCGCAGCCGTACTCGCGCTGTAGTATTCGCACCGCCTGTCCTACGATCCCCGTTCCCTTCCATCCGGAATGAAGGATACCATAAACCCCGCGTGAGGGATCGGCAATAAAAATCGGCAGACAATCGGCCACAGTTACAGTGAGGATGGCATCCGGGCGGTTGGTTAGCAGCCCGTCCGCCTTCCTGCCGGCGATCTCCTCCGGTTCGGCCTCACGAAGCACCACAACCCGCTGAGAGTGTACCTGACGGCAGGAGTAGGCACGCCGCCTGCCGCCCTTCAAGCTGTCCAGGAGCGTGATCCTGTTCCGGTTCACGTCGCGGTCCGAGAACGATGCTCGCCTCATATCGCCCGCTCGCTTGAGGGTGATTCCCGCCCTCAAACGAGAAGGTTCGGGATTGGAAAGGGCAATCGCCGTGTAGCTGCCGTCAGTATCAAAAACCAAATTGAAATTTGTCACTGTCGATCAGTATTGAACCAGAGCGGCCCGTGATAGTCAATCCACCACGGAACTGTGAACTTGACAAACGGGCGAATCGGCTCATAGTGGAAGAGGGAAACTACTATGAAAACTGTCGAGGTTGTTGTTCTGGTAGAAAACACGGTCTACAAACCGAAACTGCGTGCCGAGCACGGCCTTTCACTGTATATAGATGCCGGGGGTTACCGAATTCTTTTTGATACGGGTGCCTCGGCACTTTTCATGGGCAATGCCAAGCAGCTCGGCATCCGGCTCCACGATCTCGATGCCCTCATTCTCAGTCACAACCACTATGATCACACCGGTGGTGTGGAGTTTCTTATAGATCTGTACTCGGAGGTCCCGCCTATCTACGGACATCCCAAGGCTTTCCAACAGTCGTACCGTGAGGCGAAGCCTGAAGACGGCGGCCCAAAGGCCTCATCCCCGAGCAGAGCCATCGGCTTTCCCTACCCGCGGGGAATAAAGAATCTGCGCAAGCGCGGCCTCAGTCTCACGGTGAACCGGGAAGCAGTCGAAGTGGCAGAGGGAATCTGGTTGAGCGGCGAGGTGCCCCGCCATTGCTCTTTCGAAAGCGTGGGAGATCGTTTTTTTACGGATCCGGAGCTCACCCTGCCCGATTCTGTGCCAGACGATCAGGCGCTGATAATGAAAACTGAGAAGGGCCTCCTCGTTTTCGAAGGTTGCTGCCACAGCGGCATTGTCAATACCCTCGAGGCAGTATCCCTGCTCTTCCCCGAGGAGCCGGTCCGGGCGGTTGTCGGCGGGCTGCACCTGCGCGATGCCGGTCCCCAGCGCATCCGTGACAGCATCGATTATCTCAAGAAAAAGAAGCCGGAGAAGGTAATTGCCGGCCACTGCACGGGAGAGCAGGCCATGTGCTCCTTCCGAAAAGCGTTCGGCAAGCGTTTTCAGGCACTTTCGGTGGGCAGGCGTTTCACCCTTTAGCTCGGCGAACCGCCGTTTTCCAAGATATCCTTCAAGCTGATATTTGCCAGATGATTCTGAATCAACTCGTCGAATTGATTCCAAATAGGTGAAAGCGGGCACTCGGAGAGGCGAACGCATTCCTTGGCTTGATCATCGGTGCAGGGAGTGGGGTGTACGGATTCACCCACAGCATCGAGTATCGCCTTGACGGTGATCTCCGCGGGCTCCAGATTGAGCACGAATCCTCCCTTGGGCCCCCGCATCGAACGGATTACCCCGGCCTTTTTCAATTTGAAAAATATCTGCTCGAGGAACTCCGGAGACAGCTCTTCATCCCGGGCGATTTTGCTGATCGAGATGGGTTTTCCTTGGGATTGGGAGGCCAGGTTGACAACGGCCCGCACCCCGTATCTTCCTTTTGTTGTCAGTCGCATGCAAATTACCTCATACCGCTGTAGTCAGTCGCTTTCTTCAAAACCTACTTATTCTGTAATGTATCATATCATTTATGAGGAGATTTTGCAAACTTATTTTCTAGTGATCTGAAGTGATCTGATCGCGGTGCGCCAACAGGTGGTCGGCGAAAAAGACGATCAGTCCCAGGCCGAAGCTCGAGACAACAATAGGGTTGCTGCCGAGTAGTTTCCCGACCAGGGCGGCGCCTCCTCCGAGACAGGCAGCGGCCAGAGCGGCTCGTTCCCGCATCTTTTTTCCCAGCAGCGCGGCCACAACAGGCACCAGCAGACCGCCTGAGAACACGGAGTAGCCTAGAAGTAAAGAGGGGATGATGCCGCCGGAGAGAAGGGCTATGGCGGCGGCCGCCGAGCCGCAGGCAATGACTGCCAGTCTCGGTCCCGCCAAACGTTTCGGTGCTTCGATTCCCAGCAGGTCTACAGACACGATGGCGGACATTGTCAGCAGGGTCGTGTCCGCCGAGGAGAGGAAAGCGGAAAGCAGGGCCACGATCATCATCGCAGCCAGCCAGGGAGGGAGGGCTCGAGCCGCTAGAACAGGAAGAGCGGCTTCCGGAGCAGCGTCCGGGACCAGCACCCGGGCGATCATTCCACAGAGGGCGAGAGCGATGGCCAGGGGAATGATCGCGGCCATAGCGATCACGAGTCCTCTTGCGGCCGCTTTCTCACTGCGCGCACAAAAAATCCGCGATAGCATATCAGGCCCTACCAGATAAGTGGAGCCGACCACAAGGAGCAGGAACGACAAATCAAACACGGAGAAGGTTTTTGAAAGCGGAAAAGAGAAAAACTCACTGCCCAGGGCTGAGCGCAGTCCTTGAAGCCCGCCGCTGTGATTGAGGCCGAAGATGGTGCAGCAGCCGATCCCGAAGACAATGATCAGCGCTTGAAAGATATCTGTCCGGATCACAGAAATCTGTCCGCCCGCGGCCGTGTAGAGGATGAAAACGCCCGCCGAAGCGGCTGTCCAAAGCGCGGGATCGCCGCCTAGAAAAACTTTTAAAATTTTTCCGGCGGCGCTTGCCTGAGCGGCAACGATCCCCAGCCAGGCTGCCAGGATAAGAACGCCGGCGGCTTTGCGCATGAGCGGCCCGTACCAGTGGCCGATGAGCTCGGGCAGGGTGTAGACCCGCCGGGCCCGCACCTTTTTTATAAAAACAAATAAAAATGCCAGGCCTACCGCTCCCACCAGCAGCCACCAGCTGCCCGTCAGTCCCTGCCTGAAGGCGAGTCCGGCCAGTCCGAGCGTACTGGAACCGCCGACGATCGTAGCCGCCAGGGAGCCGCCCATTGCCAGTCCCGAGCTTCTTCTGCCGGCGATCCAAAAATCGGCTGCCCCGTGTGCTTTGCGCGCGCCCTGGATTCCCAAGGCCAGCACGAGGAGCAGATAGACAGCCAGTACGATGAGGAACAAACTCACGTATGAAGAGATTACTCCAACCGACTCTCGGCCGGCAAGAGCCGCGCTGCGGCAGCTGCAGTTTTTTCGTTCTCCTTGACCCGGCAGAGGCTCATCCGTATAATCGCAGCTATCATGAAGGTACGGGTCCGCTATGCTCCCTCTCCCACGGGCTTTCAGCACATCGGAGGTGTGCGCACGGCGCTTTTCAACTACCTCTTTGCCAGGACGAACAAGGGGAAATTCGTGCTGCGCATCGAGGATACAGACAGGGAGAGATATCGTGAGGAGGCGCTGCAGGACATCTACAATTCTTTCGATTGGCTGGAATTTCGTTGGGATGAAGGCCCCGATATCGGCGGGCCCAGCGGACCATACATGCAGTCGGAGAGGATCGAGCTGTACAGGAAATACGCCCGGCAGCTCGTTGAGGCGGGCCATGCCTATCCCTGCTACTGCAGCCACGACCGCTTGCAACGGCTCAAGGAGCAGCAGCGCCGGTCGGGCGCTCCTTCCGGCTACGACCGCCGCTGCCGCTCTCTGAGCGAAGGAGAGAGAAAGAGCTTCGAGGAGAAGGGATTGACTCCGGTCATCCGCTTCAAGGTACCCCTGGAAGGTACGACCGTTGTGTATGACGAGCTGCTCGGCAAGATTGAGACCAGGAACACGGAGATCAATCCCGACCCCGTGATCCTGAAATCCGACGGATTCCCAACCTATCACCTGGCCAATGTAGTGGACGATCACCTGATGGAGATCACCCACATCATGCGGGCCCAGGAGTGGTTGCCCTCGATCCCCCTGCACGTTCTGCTGTACGACGCCCTCGCCTGGCAGCCGCCCCGCTACTGCCACCTTCCCATGGTTTTGGGCCCCGACGGCCACAAGCTCTCCAAGCGCCACGGGGCGACCAGGGTCGTCGAGTTCAAGGAACGCGGCTATTTGCCTGAGGCGGTGATCAACTACATCGCTCTGCTCGGTTGGAGCTTCGATGATGCCCGGGAGTTCTTCAGCCTCGAAGAGCTGCAGGAGCTCTTCAGCCTAGAAAAGTTGAATAAAGCCCCTGCCGTGTTCGACTACAAGAAGTTGGACTGGTTCAATGGGATGTACATCCGAAAGCTGCCCGCCGAGAGGCTGGCCGAGCTTCTGCTGCCCTATCTGCAGAAGCGGGGATGGATCGCCGCCGAGCCCGGGGAAAGCGATATGAAAATGCTCCGTGCTCTGGTTCCGCTGGTTCGGGAGCGGCTGACCGTGCTCTCCGATGTGTGCGGACTGGTCGAGTTTCTCTTCGAGGAAGTGAAGCCTCCGAGTGCCGAAGCCCTGATCCCCAAACGCCTCGATCGGGATACAACAGTCGAAGCTTTGAGAAAGGTGACCGCTTCGCTGGAGGGATTCGAGGCGCTCGGCGACGAGGAAAACGAGCAGCGCTTTCGTGCGCTGGCTGAAAAGCTGGGCGTGAAGCTCGGTGATTTGCTTATGCCTGTGCGGATTGCTCTGACAGGTTCCAGGGTATCCCCGCCATTGTTCGAATCGATCCGCTTGCTGGGAATCGAAAAAACAGCATCAAGAATACAGAATGCACTACTAATGTTGGGAGAATCATAATGGTGTCAATGGATACCCTGGTGTCCCTCTGCAAGAGACGAGGGTTCATCTATCAATCCAGTGAGATATACGGGGGCCTTGCTTCGGCATGGGACTACGGTCCTTACGGAGTCGAGCTGAAGAACCGGGTCCAAGGATTCTGGTGGCGGGAAATGACCCAGCTGCACGAAAACATCGTGGGACTCGACGCGGCTATCATGATGCATCCCAGGGTGTGGGAGGCATCGGGCCACGTGGAGAATTTCACGGATCCCCTGGTGGACTGCAAGAAATGCAAGCAGCGTTTCCGAGTCGACCAGATTCCTGAAGAAAAGATGGCCGTCCATATCTGCCCGGAATGCGGGGGCGAGCTCACAGATCCCAGGCAGTTCAACCTGATGTTCAAAACCCATCTCGGACCCGTGGAGAACGACGGTTCTCTTGTTTTTCTGCGGCCCGAAACTGCCCAGGGCATTTACGTGAATTTCAAGAACGTGGTGCAAACCAGCCGCATGAAGGTCCCCTTCGGCATAGCTCAGGTGGGAAAGGCCTTTCGAAACGAGATAACGACCAAGAACTTCATCTTCCGGACCTGCGAGTTCGAGCAGATGGAAATGCAGTTTTTCATTCATCCATCGGAGGACGACAGGTACTTCGAGCAGTGGAAGGCCGAACGGTTCGAATTCTACAAGAAGATGGGAGTGCGGGAAAGCAAGCTTCGCTTCCACAGACACGGTCCCGACGAGCTGGCCCACTACGCCAAGGTGGCCTTCGACATCGAGTATGAGTTTCCCTTCGGCTGGAAAGAGCTGGAGGGAATCCATAATCGAACGGACTACGACCTGCGCCGGCATATGGAGTACTCGAAGAAGGATCTGACCTATCTCGACGACCTGCGCGGAGGCGAGCGCTACATCCCCTACGTGATCGAGACCTCGGCCGGGCTCACACGCACCGTGCTGACAATTCTGGCCGACGCCTATGACGAGGACGAAGTGGAAGGTGAGAAAAGGGTGGTGATGCGACTGCATCCCGAGCTGGCTCCGATAACCGTCGGAGTGTTCCCTCTTGTGAAAAAAGACGGCCTGGCGGAGCTGGCTCGCGAGGTCGAGCATGAGCTGCGTCAGGAGTTTAGAACCTTCTACGATCAGGGCGGGGCTATCGGCAGACGCTATCGGCGCCAGGATGAGATCGGCACCCCCTTCTGTGTAACGATCGACTACCAGACAAAGGAAGACAGGACGGTGACTCTGCGTTATCGGGATTCGATGGAGCAGGTGCGTGTGGCTATAGGCGAGCTGCCTGCAAGAATCGGGCAGGGCGTGCGGGAATACAGGAGGGAAGGATGAAGAAGGGGGCGTTTGCCGCTCTTAAAGAGAGAGGCTTCGTCAGCCAGTGCTCGGACGAGCAGGGTCTGGCACGTCTCTTGGACAGAGAGCAGGTCACCTTCTATATAGGCTTTGATCCCACGGCAGGCAGCCTGCATGTCGGACACATGGTCCAGCTGTTCGCCATGGCCCATCTGCAGCGGGCAGGGCACGAGCCGATCGCGCTGATAGGCGACGGCACCTCACGCATCGGTGATCCATCTGGAAAAACGGAGATGCGAAAAATCCTGCCTATCGAAACGATCAACGCCAATGCCGAGCGCTTTCGGCGGCAGATCTCCCGCTTTCTCGATTTCTCCCCGGGCAAAGGGCTGCTGCTCAACAATGCCGAGTGGCTGGCCGACCTGAACTACATAGAGTTTTTACGGGATATCGGCAGACATTTTTCGGTGAACCGCATGCTCAGCTTCGAGACCTACAAGATGCGGCTCGAAACGGGGCTGTCCTTCATCGAGTTCAACTATCAGATCCTGCAGTCCTACGACTACCTCGTGCTCTACCGGCGGCAGGGTTGCCGGCTGCAGATGGGCGGTGACGATCAGTGGGGAAATATAGTGGCCGGAATGGATCTGATTCGCCGGGTGGAGAGCGCAGATGCCTACGCTTTGACCACTCCCCTGGTGACCAGGGCCGACGGTCAGAAGATGGGAAAAACGGAAAAGGGAGCGCTGTTTCTCGATCCCGATCTTGTCTCGCCCTACGAGTTCTATCAGTACTGGCTGAATGTCCCCGATGCCGACGTGGAGAAGCTCCTCTGCCTGTTCACCTTTTTACCCGTCGAAAAGGTGAGAGAGCTGGGACGTTTGCGGGGCCGGGAGACGAACAAGGCCAAGGAAGTGCTCGCCTCAGAGCTGACGGGAATCGTGCACGGAGCCGAAGCAGCCGAGGAGGCTCGTTCGGCCTCCAAGGCGGTATTTTCAGGCCGGGAGAGCACGGATAAAGAGGGTATGCCTTCCGGTACGCTCAAGCGGCAGGATCTCGAGAGAGGGATCGGCATTCTGGACGTGTTCGTGCTCTCAGGTTTGTGCGCCTCCAAGGGCGAGGCCCGCCGGTTGATCGACCAGGGCGGCGCCTACCTCGACGGCAGCAAGGTGGAATCGACGGAGTTGGTGCTCGACCGCCTTTACGCACAGAAGGAGGAAATTCTCGTGCGCAAGGGAAAGAAAAGCTACTTCCGTTTTCTTATCGAATAGAGGGGGAGCGATCATGGGCTTTCTTTATGTAGCGGTTTCTCTGGTTTCGGGAGCACTGCTGATCTGGGGGCCCTTCTCTCAGTCTCTGGCGGATCTTACCATTTCAGACTATCCCTACCTCTTTATCCTTGCAGCTCATCTTGTCTGCGGCTGCGTGCTCGAGGCGGCGGCGGGCCGGGCCCGTCGATCGAACAGGTTGCAGGCACAGGGCGGGGAAGTCGACGGGAGTGTCCCGAGGGAATTTTACAGAATACCGGAAGTGTTGTTCGTCATCTGCCTCGTGTTTTTCATTTTTACCTATCTGTATGCATTGAACGCCAATATGGACTACGTCCAGCGTTTTATTGCCAGCGGGGGAGCTGTGCGTCTTGCTCTGGATACCCGTCAGGAGCGTCTGGCAGCCTGCGTGCGCTTCTGCCCTCTTCTTTTTATAAACGGATTGTTTTATCTGCTCCTGCGTCTCGGGAGAAGATCGAGCCGGGACCTGCCTTCCGGACTGAGCCGATGGGCGCTTGCATTCAGCCTGCTCTCCGTCTTGCTCTCCGTGGCTGCCTTTCCCTCTTTCCTGAACCTGGATGGCTTCGGGTATCTGGCTTTCGTGGCCCTGGTACCACTTCTTCTCGTATTTCAAGGCAATTCATGGGGATGGGGGATGTTCTACGGGCTGACCTTCGCGGTAGTCCAGACAATGCTCTTGAATCATTGGCTCGCTACCTATAGCCTGGTGACCCTGCAGCTCGTTTCCCTTGTTTTTCTCCTGCTCTATGCGCTGTTCTTGGCGCCCACACTCTGGTTGTACAAGCGTTTGCCCCGCCTGGGATTCCTGATCCTGCCCATGGCCTGGGTGGCCTTCGATTACCTGCGTTCCGCGGGCTTCATTGGTTATCCGTGGGGTTTTTGGGGCACGACCCAGTATCAGTTTGCCTCCCTCGTTCAGATTGCCTCGTTTACCGGGGTTTGGGGCGTGAGCTTCATTGTTGTGCTGATGAACTCGGGCCTGGCCGCAGCGATCGGCGGTTTGACCACCGCCAGGAGCAGCGCCGTACAGCAGCGGCGCTCCATCGCCGTACAGCCCCGCGATACCCGCAACCGGGGATTCTCCGCCCTGCTGATAGCCTCGACAGTTTTTTTGTTCTGCCTCGTGCTCGGTACGATCAGCCTGGCGCTGCACGACAGGAAATCCGTGGCCAAGCACCCTCGCCTCGCTTTGGTTCAACAGAACGCCGATCCCAGGAAGCATGACTATCGCAAGACCTTCTCGACTCTCGTATCCCTGACCGATCGGGCTGAGGCGCAAGACCCCGATCTCGTGGTCTGGTCCGAAACCGCCTTCGTACCCAATATCCGCCGCTGGAGCAAAATGGATCCTGAAAAACACAGCTACGCCGCGCTGGTGAGAGATTTTCTAGACTACCAAAGGAGCCTGGGCAGGTGGCTTGTCACGGGCAACGATGACTACGAGCTTGTCTCCGACGGCAAGGGCGGAGAGCGGAGACTGGACTACAACGCCGCAATCCTCTTCGATCCTCAGGGCAGGCGTGTAAAGACCTACAGGAAGGTTCGCCTCGTTCCTTTCACGGAGCATTTTCCCTGGAAGGAGGAGCTTCCCCGGTTGTATCGTTGGCTCGAAAGACGGGACGTGTACCTTTGGGAGCCGGGCCGGCAGAGGAGCGTGTTCCAACACCCCCTGTTTCAATTCGCAACCCCGATATGCTTCGAGGATGCCTTTCCCGGGGACGTTCGTTTGTTCGTTCGGGCGGGGGCGGAAGCAATAGTAAACTTGAGCAACGACTACTGGTCGCTCACCGAAGTGGAGGGAAAACAGCACGGGATCAATGCTTTTTACCGGGCAGTGGAAAACCGTGTTCCCCTGGTACGGGCCGCTGCTTCCGGTCTTACAGGCTACGTGGACAGCGGCGGCCGGCTTCGGGCGGCTCTTCCCTATTACGAGGAGGAGGTGCTGGTTGTCGACGTAGAGCTCAAGGATACGGGGACAACGCTCTACACGCTGTTGGGAGACTGGTTCCCCTGGCTGTTGCTCTGTCTGTACCTCGTTTTCTTGATCCTGTCGCTGTTTCCCCGAATACGAGACTCGCTGTAGCTCATCGCCCCAGCTTGAGGATTGGTGTCGAACAGCGGCTTTGCCAATAGCACGTGGCAGACTTGACACTTGGAGCGAATTCTGTTAGTTTCTTGTAGGATTTGAATTTAGGAGGGACTATTCGTTGTCCAATAAAGGTTCAGCCGCCAAGCGGCATAGACAGAATATTAAAAGACGAACACGGAACAAAACCGTGAAATCCAGAGTCCGCAGCAGCACCCGGAAGTACTTGGAACTGGTAGAAAGCCAATCCCAAGATGATGCAAAGAAGCAGTACGATTCGGTAGCCAGCCTGCTCGATCAGGCGGTCAGCAAGGGAGTGATGCACAAGAACACGGCCGCTCGAAAGAAGAACAGACTGCACAAAGCACGTGCTGCGCGCGCCGATGCCGGGAAATCGTCGTAAAAAAAGACATTGTGAGGAACAGGGGTGGGTACAGCAAAGCTCACCAAAGCTGAGATCATCGAACAGATCTACCCGAAGGTCAAAGTAAGCAAGAAAAATATCCATACAATCTTGGATCTATTTTTCGGTGAGGTCAAACACGGCCTGCTTGAGGACCGGGTAATCGAACTACGAGGATTCGGCACCTTCGAGGTAAAGACCCGCAAGGGTAGGCGGGCGAGAAACCCGAAAACAGGTGACGCAGTTCAGGTAGAAAACCACGGCGTAGCGGTCTTTCGTCCAGGAAGGGAGCTGAAAAAAAGAGTCTGGTTCTTGAGGAAGTAGGTTGAGATCCGCCGCGACTACCGCTTCCACAAAAGGGCACCAGAAGCTTTCCCTGTCGTCCATCGGCCTGGACCTTCTTCTTCTCATAATTTCGGCTCTGCTCTTCTCACTCTCCTTTCCAAGCTTTCTCTCTCAGTGGGGTTGGTTCCCGCTGGCCTTTATCGCCCTTGCTCCAGTATTTATGGTGGTGCACAGGGCCGGTTGGCTGCGCACCGTACTCTACGGAGTTTTCTACGGTTTCGCCAGTTATGCTCTGTACAACTATTGGTTGGGCTCTTTTCATCCTCTCACCCTGATCATCGTCCCGCCGATCTACTCGTTGTATCTTCTTGCAGTTTTTCCCCTTCTCAAAGCGGCAGATACCCTGTTTCCCCGCTGGGGATTCTTGATCCAGAGCTTGATCTGGGTTAGTTACGAATTCCTGAAAGCCCAGGGGTTTTTGGCCTATTCATATGGAATCATAGGCTTTACCCAATATCTTTTCTTGCCACTTATTCGAATCGCAAGCCTTACGGGCGTATGGGGCGTCTCGCTGCTCGTGGTTTTTCCTTCGAGCCTGCTGGGAAACGCTCTGAAAGACGGATTTGCCGCATTCAAGCCGTTTCTCCGCCGCCTGCGGCTGCCGGCCCTGCTCTACGGCGCTGTGTTCGTTGGAGTGCTGGTTTTCGGCCTGGTCACAAAGAGCGATCTAAGCGAAGCCCCGCGGCGGAAGGTTGCCCTGATTCAGCAGAACGTAGACCCCTGGCGGGGAGGAAATAAAACCTATGCAAAAACCCTCGAGATACTCACTCGCCTGAGCACTCGAGCCCTGGAGGAACATCCGGATACAGACATCGTCATCTGGTCGGAAACATCCTTCGTTCCCGCCATAGACTGGCATACCCGCTACAGAACCGACAGGGTGGCTTTCGGACTTGTGAAAGAGCTGCGGGAGTACCTGTCTCGGCAGAGTGTGCCCTTTGTGGTGGGCAACGACGACGGCCAGCTCGCCAGAGACGAGGCCGGCAGAGAATATCGGGTGGACTACAACGCCACCATCCTCTTTGAAGAGGGTCGAATCGTGGACACCTACAGGAAGCTTCACCTGGTGCCGTTCACGGAGCACTTTCCCTACAGAAGACTCCTGCCGGGGGTCTACGATTGGCTGCGCAACGCCGACACTCACTTTTGGGAGAAAGGAGAACAGTACACTGTTTTCGAGGCGGGGGATTTCAGGTTTTCGACGCCCATCTGTTTTGAAGATACGTTTGGTTATCTCTGCAGGGACTTTGTTCGTCAAGGAGCGGAGATCCTGGTAAACATGACGAATGATTCCTGGTCCAATGCAGTGGCCTGTGAGATGCAGCATATGAGCATTGCCCTGTTCCGGGCTGTCGAGAACAAGCGAACCCTGGTGCGTGCTACCAATGGGGGTATTACCTGCCTCGTCGATCCGAATGGAAAGATCACGGCCATGCTCGAGCCGTTTACACAAGCGTTCCTGGTGGCGGAAGCGCCGATCTATACAGACAAACAGACCCTGTACACGCGTTGGGGAGATTGGTTCGGAATCCTGATCCTGATTCTCACTTGCGCGTTTCTGCTCACGGGCCTCGTCATACGGTTGACATCCGGGGTAAAGACTGTAAAAATGAAAAGTTGAAAAGGCCAGCGCGAGATGAAATCAAAAGGGAAAATTCTAATCGTCGACGACGAGCCCATCAACCTCGAGTTTTTCGATGTCATGTTGAGCAAGCTTGGTTTTATGATCGAGAAGGCTGAGGATGGTGAAGAGGCTCTGCGCAAGGTTGTGGAGACGGACCCCGATTTGATAATTCTCGACAATATCATGCCCCGGCTTTCAGGCTGGGAAGTAACCAAGAAACTGAAGAAGGACAAGGAATACAGGAAGTACAGGCAGACACCGATCATCATGTTCTCCGCGATGGATGAGATCAGGGACAAAATTGAGGGACTTGAGCTGGGTGTCGATGATTACATCACCAAGCCCTTCAATTTTTCGGAGGTTCTGGCCCGCATACGCGCGGTTTTACGCAACAGAGAGCTGGCCAGGCAGGTGGCAAGACGTGAGCGTAGAATCGCCGTAGTGGAGTCGTTGAACAGCTCCCTCATTTTTTTTACCCAACATATCAAGAAACCGATATCGGATCTGATTGCAGCCGCTGAGAGCTTGGACAGCTCAAAAAAAACGCAGGTGACGGATTTGATAGACCAGGTCAAGCGTGAGGGTGCCGAGATTCTAGCCACGCTGCAGGGTTTGGAAGAAGAAATCGCCGAGCTTCAAACCAAGGGAAACAAGCTTAAAAAGGGAGATCTTTCCCTCGAGGAACTGGAGAAGAAGCTGCAGAAGCATCTGCGCAAGTGGAAGAAGCGCCAGGAAGAAAGCGAAGAGGCCGGGCAGTGATTTCAGAGACCAAGAAAAAAGTACTGGAACTTTTCACAGAAGGCCGCAACAACTACAAGCTGATGGAGTTTTCCAAAGCCCAGGAGTACTTTTCCAAAGCCTTGAAATTGGATCCTGAGGACGGACCTTCAAAAGTTTACTACGCCCGCTGCAAACACTATATAAAAAGTCCTCCTCCCGAAGATTGGGATGGGGTTTTCGTCATGAAGACCAAGTAGGAAAGGTATGCCCAAGAACAACGATCACAAAAGTCTCGATAAAATTACAACCACTCTGGGCAAGCAAACGAGCTTCAATGGAGTGCTCAAGTTCAGGGAATCCCTGAAAATCGACGGCGCCTTCGAAGGGCAGATCGAGTCGCCTGGATTTCTCTACATCGAGAACGGCGCCACAGTCAAGGCAGATATAAAGGTGGGTTCCGTCGTCGTCGGCGGGGTGGTTCGCGGAAATATTGAGGCTGCAGAAAGGCTGGAGATGCTCGCCACGGGGAAGGTATTCGGCAACATTCGCACCGCCAAGCTGAATATAGCCGATGGGGTGGTGTTCGAGGGTAAGTGCGAGATGATAAAGAACCCGGAGGGGGTGAATATATTTTCGGCGCCCGTTGAAAACTTGAAGAAGGCGACGCAGAGCATCTGATCCTCTTCGATGAAATCTGAAAACACAGCTGTAATTCTCTCCGTGGGTACGGAGCTTACAGAAGGGACGATACTCAACACTCATTTTCGTTTCCTGGGGGCCGAGCTAAAGGGTCTCGGCTTCCATGTCCTGCGAAGCATTCAAATACCAGACGATCGCACAGAGTTCCGATCGTCTCTCAACCAGGCCCTGGACGGCTGTAACCTGGTGATTCTGACAGGGGGATTGGGTCCTACCAGTGATGATCTCAGCCGGGAAATCGTGGCCGAAGTAGCCGGAGTTGTTTTGGATTTTCATTCCTCGATCTGGGAGGATCTGGTTGCCCGCTACAGCAAAGCGGGCCGCAGGATTTCCGATACAAACAGAAAGCAGGCCCAGATACCCTCGGGATTTGCGGTCCTGCCCAACACCGTGGGTACGGCTCCCGGTTTCTGCGGAAAAATCGGAGGGTCCCTCGTTGTCGCCCTGCCCGGGCCTCCGGCGGAGCTCGAAGAAATGTTCTTGGAGCGAGCCGTCCCGCTGATCCTGGAAGACCTTGAAACGAGGAAGAGTTCGTCCCCCGGGCGGGAGTCAACGCCGGTAGAGGAGCTCAAAGCCACGGCGCTGATGATCTCCGAGTCGTTTCTCGAAGAGGCGCTGCAGAAAGCACGCGGGACGAACACCACGGCTCTCTGGAGCACACGTGTCGCCGGAGACCGCATCGCTTTGACCTTGCGCGATTCGAATCCGGTAGAGCTGGAAAGGATCTTTTCCGAACTCGTGCAACGCTTCGGTTCTGTAAGGATGCGCCGGGGGGATGTGCGGCCGAGCGTGCTTCTATACGAGCTGTTGCTCGCCCGGGGGCAGAGGATAGCGTTGGCCGAGTCCTGTACAGGTGGCTTGGTGGCCAAGCTGATCACAGATATTCCTGGAAGCTCGCAGGTGTTTTGGGGCGGACAGGTTGCCTACTCCAATGCGGCAAAGCAGGCGTTTCTCGGAGTTTCAGAGAATACGTTGTCCGCCTACGGCGCCGTGTCTCCGCAGGCGGCCTCGGCGATGTCGGAAAGCCTGCTCGGGAACACCGCCGTCGATGTGAGCGTGGCTGTGACGGGAATCGCCGGACCGGCCGGCGGCACGCCCGAGAAACCGGTGGGCACAGTATGGATCTCGGCTCGCTACCGACGGGGGGGCGAGCTCTGCAGATCCTTCCGCTTCTTGGGAAACAGGGAGTCAATCAGAAGGCGAAGCGCCGTGGCGGCGATGCTCATGGCGGAGAGCGTCATACTCGGTTTGGACGGGACAGGAATCGATTGAAGGCATCTTGACACGGGCGAGGATTGTGACTATATTTCTAGCATATTCAGTGTTCCATACAATAGCCTAAAAAATATCTTGCCTTAAGTGAAAGGCTAACCAATAAACGTGCATAAATATGGTTGACGCAGCATTCTGAATGAGCTTGCGGAAGTATAATCCATAACTGACGTTTCATGGATCCAAACAGCACACGTACTAGAGGATCTCTCAAGTAGTTCTAAAGGTACGATCTAAACTGGAGCGACAGATGGCAATCATTCGAAGGAAAAAGAAAGCCAACGAAATCGACGAAGAGAAGGCAGTCGAGGCGCAGAACAACGAAGACAAGACATCGGAAACCGCCGCCGGTGTTGTGAACGACGACGGAAACGGTGCCGGAACGACAGCGGAGCCGGATCCGGCATCCGTAAAAGCAGAGGCAGACGGTAAAGAGGATTCGCAAAAAGGCGACCCGCCGCAGCGAGCGAATCCTTCATCCACGGAAAAGCCTGTACACAGCGCCGCCAGATCCTATCCTCCGAAACGAACAAAGAAAAAGAAGATCAGGGTCGAATTGATAAAAGAAGTGGACAATGGGGAGCAGGAGGAAACGGCTGCCGTTCAGGATCGGGAGGATCCGCCTGTAGCAGCTGGTCGAGAAGCTGGAAAAGCAGAAAAACAGGATGCAGCAGCCGCCGTTGAGCAGCCCGCCGGCAGAGTAGAACACAAGAAGATATACGCGGAGAGTCGGGAGAAGCTCAATATCAATGATCTTGCAGTGATGAATATGCCGGAGTTGCGGCGGATGGCCACGACTATGGGGGTCAAACACGAGACCCTGATATCGATGAAGAAGCAGGAGATCATCTTCAGTATCCTCAAGCTGCACACAGAGCGTAACGGGCAGATTCATGCCCAGGGCGCCCTGGAGATCCTCCCCGACGGCTACGGATTCCTCCGTTCACCCAATTACAGCTATCTCCCCGGACCGGACGACATTTACATCTCTCCCTCACAGATTCGACTGTTCAACCTCAAGACCGGTGATACGGTATCGGGCCAGATACGTCCCCCGAAAGAGGGAGAACGCTTCTTCGCCATGCTGCGTGTTGAGAGCGTAAACTTCGATGCTCCCGAGGAAGCCCAGAGCCGCATTCCCTTTGAGAATCTCACCCCCCTGTATCCCGACGAGATTTTCAATATGGAGACGACAGGCGGGGAGATATCCACCCGCCTGATCAATCTTTTCTGTCCCATCGGCAAGGGTCAGAGGGCGTTGATCGTTTCACCGCCCCGCGCGGGAAAGACGATCATCATGCAGAAGATCGCCAACGCCATCACCACCAATCACCCTGAGGTTTTCGTGATCGTACTGCTGATCGATGAACGCCCGGAAGAGGTAACGGACATGCAGAGAAACGTCAAGGGCGAGGTGGTTTCCTCGACGTTTGACGAGCAGGCGACACGGCATGTTCAGGTGGCGGAAATGGTTATCGAAAAGGCGAAACGCCTGGTGGAGCACAGGCGGGATGTTATTATTCTCCTCGATTCCATCACTAGATTGGCTCGTGCCTACAACCAGACGGTTCCGACCTCGGGGAAGATACTCTCGGGAGGAGTGGATTCCAACGCCCTGCACAAGCCAAAACGCTTTTTCGGAGCCGCACGAAATATAGAGCAGGGCGGAAGTTTGACAATCGCCGCCACTGCGCTGATAGAAACGGGCAGCCGGATGGACGAGGTGATCTTCGAAGAGTTCAAAGGGACTGGAAACATGGAGATAAACCTCGACCGCAGACTCTCGGATCGCAGGCTTTTCCCGGCAATCAATATCAAGAGATCGGGAACGAGAAAGGAAGAGCTGCTGCTGTCTGAGGAAGTCCTGAACAAGCTCTGGGTCTTACGCAAGGTTATCGGGCCTATGGATGACTTGGAGATCATTGAGCTGCTTATTGACAGAATGCGTAAATCCAAGAATAATGAGGCGTTCCTGAGGTCCATGAACACCTCGGCGGCCGATGAGATGTAAGGAAAGATGAGATGAAGAAAGGTATTCATCCGAAATACGAACCGACCACGATAACGTGTGCCTGCGGCAACGCGATAGAGACCCGCTCGACTGTGAAAGACATAAAGGTGGAAATCTGCTCGAGCTGTCATCCCTTTTTCACGGGAAAACAGAAACTGGTAGACACAGCGGGTAGGGTGGAACGCTTCAAGAAGAGATACAACATCAAAGACTAACCGCTAAACGCCTCACGAGCTTCATCAGCAAGCGAGGGGATCTTCCCGACGAGGAACCTTTTCATATTCTCCCAATGACTTCCTGGCCAGTATACTCGCCCGCATTCGGGGCAGGTGGCGAAGTGTTCGTATTTCTTGGCCACGTACTCGGGAACAGAGTGGATGATCCGCTGTTTGTCGATCGGCTCCAGCATGGCGTTGCAGCGCAGGCAGCGGCTGAACGGTTTGACTGTCGCCCCGAGATCGAATCGCTTGATAACTTCGATCAGTTGATCCGTGGGATTCTGTTCGCGTACCCAGTACCCGTGGCTGATAACGGCACGTTTTAAAAGCTGCCGATCCCGCGTCAGCACGATACGCCGCTGCTCGTGGGCTATGCGGGATAGCGCTTCGTCGTCCAGGTCATTGGAGTACAGTGTGTCGAAGCCGAGCATGCGCAGCAGTTTTGCCAGTCTTCCCAGGTGGACATCGAGGAGGAAGCGGGTTTTCCGCAGCCCGGCGGGACGCACCCTGGTCAGCCCCCCGATCTCGAGGGATTCGAATACGGGGTAGACACTGATTCTATCACTTTCATCGAGCCTGTAATCGAAGGACACGGAATGCCCGTTGACCAGGATCAGGTCCACTTCCGTATGGGGCACCCCGAGGGATTCAATCAGCGCTTTGACGGTGTCTCCCGGATGAAAAACGGCGCTGAAGGTCTTCTTTCTCCTCGCCGCGGGGAGAAAGTCATTCAACTCCTCGTAGAAGCGAATGTTCGCCGCTTTCTTGTTTGCAGCCATTCTCTATTTCCATAGTACAGAATTTCAGCTACTCTGTCCGGCAAGGTTGCAGGAGGCCCATACATGCAGGCAGCCGGACAAGCTTCGATTCTCTTGAACAATGTGTGGTTCGAAGTACAGGGCTCGCAGATCCTCAAAAGCGTCGATTGGCAGGTTTCTGAGGGCCGGCGCTGGGTGGTCCTCGGTCCCAACGGCAGTGGAAAAACGACGCTGCTGAAGTTGATCACGGGATACATCTACCCTTCACGAGGCACGGTAACGATCCTCGGCGAGGAGTTCGGTCATACCGACCTTCGCTTGCTTCGCGCCCGTATCGGCTGGGTTCATTATGACCTGCGTGCCATGATTCCGGAGTTCATGAGCGTTCTCGATGTAGTGCTGGCTGGAAAGAGAGGAAGCCTTGCCTACTACGAGCGTAGCACCTCCCGGGAGCACGGTCAGGCCAGCCGCGCGCTGCAGCACCTTCATGCCGAAACGTTGATCTCCCGTCGTTTTTCTACTCTCTCCACAGGCGAGCGCCAAAGGGTTCTCATTGCCCGGGCGCTCATGGCGGAACCTGAAATCCTTCTGCTCGACGAACCCTGTATGGGGCTGGATCCCCTCTCTCGAGAGGAGTTCCTTAGATCCCTGGATTCCCTGTTTGCGAACAGGAAGCATTTGACCGTCGTTACCGTAACCCATCACGTCGAAGAGATCACCCCTGTATACGAAGGGGTTCTGATCCTGAAGAGAGGAAGGGTGCTGGCTTCCGGTGAAAGAGGACCCACCCTCAACGCGCGCACGATATCTCATTTATACGGCAAGCGCTGCCGTCTGAGCTTTGAGACGGGCAGGTACTCTCTCAGCTTTTCCTGAAGCCTTGGGAACGGGTTCTAGGCGTTTGCCAGTTTCTCGATCATGAAGCGGATGCGGCTGGAGAGGGATTGCAGCAGACGCTTGGTCCACTGAGGGCTGGCTGCGAAAATTTCCTGGAAATTTTCTTTTGAGAATACCAGGGCTTCCACCTCTCCTTTCGTAATGACGGTGGCCGAGCGCACGGATTTGTCGAAGAAGCTCATCTCGCCGATCAACTCTCCCTTGCCCAGGGTGGCCAGGACCTTGTATTTGTCCCCTAACCTGCGGGTGATGAATACCTCGCCTGAAAGAATCCAGAAGATCTCCTGCTGGATGTCTCCCTCTTTTATGAGCACATTTTTGTCTCCGAACTTTTTACCGAATTTGGCGATGATCTCATCGTTGATCGCCTCCTCGGCCTGGAAGGCAATCTTCATTATCTCAGCGTAGTTCTGGTCGGACATGCTCTTCAACCTTTCTCCTCGCCCTGGCTTAGACGGTCTCCGAACTCGGCGTTTAGGATTCGCAGTGTTTGACTCATCCCTGTTATCGTTTCCAGCGCCAGTTCCCAGGACACGCTCGAGGCCACATCGAAGCCCTCGATATCCCATCTGTAGAGAAGCGAGTTTTCCATGCAGTAGGCGCTGGTCAGACGTGGGCAGCCCAGAAGTGCTTCGAAAACACCGAATACGGAATCAGGCTGCAGGTAAAGCGGAATTTTCGTTCCATCGCGCGTATCGATCTCGATGCGAATCAAGCCGGCGATGACGTAATAGATCGGGTGTTTCACCAGCGGATCACCGCTGCTGTAGATCATGGTGCCCGGCTCGACTCGGATTTTTTCTCCGTACTGAAGGTCTTTTTCTACCATACGGTTTCCTCACTAAC
>CAYMGP010000014.1:30785-39719 GCA_964390045.1 uncultured Spirochaetaceae bacterium
GATCTGATTCGCAGCCATAAGGAAGAGTATGGCGAAGGCCCCTCCATCGTAGCACGAGCACCAGGTCGGGTAAACCTGATCGGAGAACATACGGACTACAACGAAGGGTTCGTATTTCCGATGGCCATCGACTACTACATCCAGGTGGCTGTGTCTGCCCGCAAGGATCAAAACCTGCGCTTTTATTCCATGGACCTGGCGGACAGGAAGAGAACCAGCCTCAGTAATCTCCGATTCAAGAAGGAGGACCGCTGGGCGAATTATCCAAAAGGCATCATCAGTATTCTGCTGAATCGCGGCTACGATATCGGGGGATTAAGCTTCACGGTACAGGGGAATGTTCCGATCGGCGTTGGTCTGTCCTCCTCAGCCGCTCTGGAAGTGGCATCCGCCTATGCGGTCCAAAAGCTCCTCGATCTCAAAATAACCGGCCCTGAGCTTGCCCGCCTGGCCCAGGAGGCGGAAAACAGCTTCGTAGGCGTGCAGTGCGGAATTATGGATCAGTTTGTCTCCCGGATGGCCCGGGCAGGATACGCAATGCTCATCGACACCCGCAGCATGGAACATCGCTACATCCCGCTGGCTTTGGACAGTGTTAACATCCTGATTACCAATTCGAATGTACCGCGCAGTCTTATCGATTCGGAGTACAACCAGCGTCGCGCCGAGTGCCAGAAATGTGTGGATCTGTTGAGTTCCAGGAAATCGGGGCGTTCGTTGAGAGATTTCACGGCGACAGATCTGCGGAACAGTATGGGTCTGATTCCGGAGAGCATTCGCAAGCGTTGTCTGCACGTCGTCGAAGAAAACGAACGGGTTCGCGATGCCGAGGCTGCCCTGAGCCGGAATGACATCGTATCTTTCGGAAAGTTGATGAACAGGTCCCATGAAAGCCTGCGGGATCAGTACGAGGTCTCCTGCCCCGAGCTGGACTGGCTGGTCAAGCGAGCTTGGGAGACCGAGGGAGTTTTCGGTTCTAGGATGACCGGCGCCGGTTTTGGCGGCTGTACCGTAACTCTGATCAGGAAAGAGGCGATCGTAGAGTACGAATCCAGATTGGAGGCTTACGAGCGGATCTTCGGCTTTAAACCTGAAACATTTGTCTGCCAGCCTGCCGACGGCGCCCAGATCATCCGGGGTTAGGTGAGGGGGGGCGCAGCGCTTGAACATTCTGCTTACCAACGATGACGGCATAGAAAGCCCGGGCCTGCGCACGCTGCAGAAAGCCCTCGACGCCGAGCACGAGGTTTGGGTGGTTGCGCCGGAATCAGACAGGAGCGCCAGCTCTCATTCGATAACCTTAGGTAATCCTGCCAGGTTCCGGCGGATTGCCGAGCGGGAGTATTCCTGTGCTGGAACTCCGGTTGACTGCGTTATTCATGCCTGTCTCGGTCTTGTGCCTGCGTCCATCGATTTTGTCATTGCCGGGATAAATCTCGGTCCCAATCTGGGCACGGATATCGTGTACTCGGGAACGGCGGCTGCGGCCCGGCAAGGATCGTTCATGGAAAAACCAGCGCTGGCCTGCTCTATCGATGCATATAAGCCTCCCTACCATCTCGAGTTCGCCGTTGCCTTCATGAGGCGAAACCTTACTCTGTTCCGAAAGCTCCTGTCGGAGGATCATTTCCTGAACATCAATTTTCCCAACAGCAGGGAAGCCGCTGAACCTGTAATAACGGTCCCCACGAGGCGAATCTACAAGGACGAGCTGGTTGGCTTTACCTCTCCCGACGGTGATCGCTACAGTTTTATAAGCGGGCAGGTTCCCGACGGAGTCAGGGAGGAAGGCTCCGATTTTTGGGCTGTGGAGAAGGGGTTCATTTCTCTTTCCCCCATTGTGATCCATCCTGCCAATCACGAGGTCGAGGAACGCTACAGGCAAGCCTCCTTTTCTGTTTGAAAGCACAATTACACTGTGTAAAGGTGTGAATCCATCGAGTCGATACTAGACAATGTATGGAGTACTTGGAGTACAGAGATGAATATCGAGAATATTTCATCTGCCCAGACGCCACCCGAGACTCGCAATTCTATCGACAACAGAGGACAGGCGGTAATTGACCTGCAGCAGATTAAGAGCATCCTTTATCTGGGTGTAAAAGGAAAAATCTCAGTTCCGGCAGTAGAATCTCACCGTATAGATACCTTTGCTTGATTTGTGTATAGTACCAAAATGGTGAAGTACCTCATTCCACTGTTCTTGCTCCTCGCTGTGTGTCTGCAGGTAAGTGCTCAGGGTATCGACATGAAGGAGGTCGAGGCTCTGGAAGCTTTTCGCTGGGGATTGCGGGCTTTCCATTCTGGCTCCTTTGAAGACTCTATTCTCTCCCTCGAAAAATCCCTAAGTATCAAGCCTCAGGATTCGCGCACCAGATTCTGGCTGGGATCCGCTCTGTACAGATCGGGATTCGAAGAGGCGGCTTTGAATGAATGGCGTTACCTGCTCGAGCAGGACCCGGGCAACGACGTGGTCGAAAATGCGGTACAGGTTCTCGATTACAGACGTGGTTTGGGACAGCAGATGGAGGGGCGAACTGCCCTCGTGGTTGCTTCCGTGGTCGATGCGGCGGACAGCAGCTACTATCCCCTGCGCCGGCCTACGTCGGTGTCCGTCCGCCGGGACGGCTCCGTTTATGTGGTTGCCTTCGCTTCGAATGAAATCGCGCTCCTCGATGTGAATAATCAGGTTCGCAGCGTGCTGCGCGGAGGACTAAGGGGCCTGGACCGTCCCTACGACTGTCTGGAGATCGAAGATCCCGTCAGCGGGGAGAGCTGCCTGTTCATCGCCGAGTACGGAAGAAACCGGGTGCTGAAAACAAAGCTCAACGGAGAGCCGATCGAGGAGATCGGGGCGGCGGGTAACGGCCCGGGCGAGCTGCTCGGTCCTCAATATCTGGCCAGCGACGGGAAGGGCTACCTCTATGTAAGTGATTGGGGAAACGGGCGGGTCAACAAGTACGCCTACGACGGTAGTTATATTCTTTCGATGGGCCGGCGTGCCGAGAGCGAGGAGAGGTTGACCGGGCCAACGGGAATCGCTTTCCAGGACGATCGGCTGTACGTTGCCGACAGGAACAGCAAGCGGATCGTTGTCTACGATGAAAGCGGCAACTATCTCGGTTCGATGGGACGGGGAGTCCTCTCCGGACCGGAAGGGTTGTCCTTTCGCGATAGAGACACGCTGTTGGTAGCGGATACGAACAGAATCCTGGCCTACAGTCTGAGGCGAGAAACCTGGACCACCCTCAACGACATGCACGCCACGGCCGGTCACCTCACCCATCTCGATGTCAGTCCGAACAATGAGGTATACGTAGTCGATTTCGACAAAAACAAGATCTACATTCTTTCGGAAATGAGCTCACTGTACACAAGCCTGTTCGTTCAGGTCGATAGAATCGATTCTTTCGGTTTTCCCGAGATCGTCGTCGAGATCACGGCCGAGGACAGATCCGGTGCTCCGGTTGTCGGACTGGGATCTGAAAATTTCATAGTTAGCGAACGCTACAGGCAAGTTCGAGATCTCGAGCTCGTCCGCTCCCCCAGCGAACCGGCGCCGCTCGAGGTGACCCTCGTCGTGGAAAAGTCAACGGAGATGGAACAGTTCAAGAGCAACCTTTCGGCCGCTGTTCAGTCGCTTCATGTTCAACTTGCAGGAGACGCTTCACCCGAACCGGGAAGCCTGCGCGTTCTCAGCGCCGGCGAGAGCGCTTCGGTAGAGGCGGAGCTCGGTGCCAGCCGCTTGGAGGCCGTTCAGGCCGCCCTGCGTGGGCGTCCGAGCTACGACTGGAGGTTCGACAGGGGTGTGCGCCTGGCCGCCTCGCAAGCGATCCCCTCGCATTCACGCAAAGCAGTTGTTTTTTTGGGCACGGGGAGATTGAACGACGGGGCTTTCTCCGAGTACAGCCTGGCTGAAGTGAGCGATTACCTTCAGAACAATTCGATAGCCCTGTATGTAGTGCACTTCGGGACTCTCCCCGATCGGGAGCTCGAATATCTCTGCTCGCAGACCGGCGGAAACTGTGTTTCTTATTTCTCTCCCGGCGGAGCCGGAACTCTTATCTCCGAGATCCAGAAGCGCATAGGTTCGCAGTATCTGCTCACCTATACCTCTCGTTCCGACTCGGATTTCGGAAAATCATATATAGATCTTCAGGCAGAGGTGATACTCCACAGGAAAAGCGGCCGCACCGAAAGCGGCTATTTCGCTCCGTTATCCGAGTGACAGCCCCGCAGAAACAGACTATGTCTGGTGGAGAGACGAAGTGGAGAAAACACGAAGCTTGGGAGGACATCTGTAAGCGCTGCGGCCTGTGCTGCTACGAACGGCGGGTCACCTTCCACGGTCTTTCAATCGATTTCTCCGCCCCCTGTCGATTCCTGGATACAAAAACGCACACCTGCACCGTATACGATAGGCGTTTCCGCCTTTGCCCCGAGTGTAGAAAGGTAACGGTGCTTACCGCTCTGTTTGATCCCTCTTTACCCGCTACTTGCGGATACGTTGAGAAATTTAGAATATGGCGAAGATTCTCCAGACGCCACCCTGCTCGGCGAAGTAGTAGTCCTGGAAGCGGGTCCAAAAAGGGATATCAGCGGAGAGATCGAGGCCGGATTGAGTCCTGACGGTGAGCAGGTACTCCTCGCCCGCGCTCTTATCGCTGAATCGATCCGTCGGGGAAACGAAAACGCTGTCCTCTTCCACGATATCTTCCGCGCCGATCCCTGAAAAATCTTTGCTCTCGAAATACCCTTGAAATGTCTGAGCGATCTCCTGCCTCGTCAAGGAGACATCAAGCCTGATGATTTTTACCTGTTCGCTAAAATATCCGGAAGCGCTGTCTGCATCTTTATCGAGGAAGGCTTCGAG
Organism: uncultured Spirochaetaceae bacterium; assembly: GCA_964390045.1. GTDB lineage: Bacteria > Spirochaetota > Spirochaetia > SZUA-6 > DRHE01 > CAYMGP01. The sequence goes on from CAYMGP010000014.1 coordinate 35,659, forward strand.
GCAGGCGAGCAGATTCGCCTTGATTTCCTTTTGCGGTCCCTCCTGCGGTACAGCTTCGAGCCGGCGTAGAGCCTTGGGAGCGGCTTTTGGCGACCAGCTTGCGGGGGGGATTTTCTGCCCGATGCTGAAGATCAGCCAGCTGCCCGCCACCCGATGCATCAGGTACTGTTGCTGCTCTTGCCAGAAATCCACCGACTTGGAGAAATCCATCTTGGCCCGGATCCTGAGGGCGTAGGTTTCTCCCCAAGCCGCAACGGCCGAAGCCAGGGGTTTCACCGTCAGGCTGTTGAGGTCGTAGACCTGGGAGGGCACGAGGCCCGTTAGATCGATGCTGGAAAAGAAACGGTCGAGTTGGGCTTCGATTTGTCTCTGCGTGAGCTCGCTGCTCAGATCGCTCAAATATACAGAGCCGTCCATGAGCTCCAGCATCGCCTGAGTATTTTCGCTGAGGAAAGCCGAAACCAAGCGGAGGAATTTCGACCTGAGAAGCACCTCGATCGCCTCGGCACTTTCCCTGGGAACAGCGGCCAGCTTGGCCCTGCCTTCCAGTATTAAGGCGACGGCGCTGGGCAGGTCCCGGACCTGGATATCGTTGGGGTTGAGTCCAGGATCGATGTTGTAGGCCATTGCCTCGAACTCACTAGCCTTCTGGGTTTCGTTATTCCGCTCGTATTGCTTGCTCACCAGGTAGTAGGCCTCGGCTAAGTTTTTCCGTTCGGCCCGTGGAAGGGTTGTATAGAATTGAGCCCAAAGCCCCGTGGTGACAAGAACGAGGAGAACCAGCAGCGAGAGCAACTTTTTCATCCTGTACCTCCTGTAGTTATAATGCAATTATAATACAGTTTCTCCAACTCATCAATCGAGGGTGCCCGACCAGGGGTGCCTGACAAAGGGGGCTGGTTTAATATTTAAAGGCGCTCTCGCCGATAAACTCTCTCAAAATCGAGTAGTAGGGTACCCAGCTGGGAGGGATCGGGGCGAAGTTGTTCAGAAAGGAGAGCAGACGTAGAGCTTCGTGGAATCCTTCCTGGTCAGGCTTCACGCTTTTCAGCAGGGGTTCGGCGTACACTTTGAGCACGGCAAGCTCGTAGTCCAGAGCGGAATTGAAGGCTGAATCGGCGGAGTTCTGAAAGGGGAAAATGTTTCTGTTTTCTCCGTCCCTCACCGATTGCCACATCGAGAGGGTTTCCAGCGCGCTGTGCCCCCTGAATTGGGAATCCCGTACGATTCTACGCAGCAGGCGGTTGTCCGTGGTCGAGATCCGGTTGTGGTCATCGAGGTTGAGCTGGGTCAGAGCGGAGACGTAGATCTTGTACTTCTGTTTTTTTGGTATAGAGCGGGTGAGCTCTTCATTGAGCCCGTGGATGCCCTCGATGACGATAATAGCTCTCTCGGGGAGCTTTCTGGGCTGCGAACCGCTCTGGCGCCTCCCCCTATGAAAATCGAAGCGCGGTAGCTGCACTTCTTCTCCCTCTGTCAAACGAACGAGGTGGTCGTTCATGAGGTCTATATCGATAGCCTTGATACCTTCGAAATCGTAGTTGCCCTCCGCGTCGCGGGGCGTCATCTCGCGGGGAAGGAAGTAGTCATCTAGGGAGATGGGAAAAGGATTTCTCCCTAAAACCTGAAGCTGGATGGCCAGTTTCTTGGCGAAGGTGGTTTTTCCGGAGGAGGATGGCCCGGCAATCAACACTACCTTCACCATATCCCGCTGCTCGCTGATCTTGTCCGCGATCCGGGCGATTTTTTTGTCGTGCAGGGCCTCGGCCACTTGGATGAACTGCTTCACGTTGCGCGTGCTTATCAGATCGTTCAGATGGCCGACACAGCGCACGTTCAGGATCTTCCCCCAGTCCTTGTACTCACGGTAAATGGAGAACAGAACGGGATTCTCCACGAAGGCAGCGAGCTCCTCCGGGCGGTCCCAGGAAGGATAACGGAGGAGAAAACCGGGGGCATAGGGTAGGAGATCGAAGACCTTCAACAGAGCGGAGTTGGGCAAAAGGGGAGCATGGGCTAGATCCATAAACTCTCCGCAGGTGAACACAGGCACCTTGAGATCGTTTCTGTTTTTCAGCAGCAACACAGTATCCGGCTGGTTGAACTGTTCGAAATAGCTGACAGCCTCCGGGTAGGAGATGACCTTGCGCAGAATCGGACAACCTCTGCCTACAATCTCGATCATGCGCTGTTTGAGGGCCCGCAGGTCCTCCTCCGATACCTCCGGAGTTTCGTCGAAGTAGTAGAAATATCCCCGTCCGAGGGAATGGCCGATGACCAACCTCCTTTTCGGAAAGAGCTGTTTGGCCGCGATGGTAAGTAGGAAACAGAGCGAACGCCTGTAGATATTGGCTCCCTCACGTGTGGCAAGCAGCACCGGTTCGATGTTGGCGTTGACCTCGATGCGGTAGGTCAGGCTGACGAGAGCTTTGTTCACCAGGGCTGCCACGATAGCCGAAGCAGGTGAAGCGAACTCTTTTTCTTTGAATATTTCCTCGACCCGGGTTCCCGATGGATATTCGTGCCTGGCGCCAGAGGGGAATGTGACGGCGACCATCATTCTTTAGACGTCCAGATCTTCGGCTTCCCGAGGTGTCAAACAGCGTCGAATAGAGATTCCGTCTGCTTCTGCGGTTTTCACGAGCAGAGGTTCGCTGATGTGCTTGCCGTCCTTGTCTATCAATACCTGAACGAAGGGAAAGCGGGGGCTTTCCGGGTTTGTTTTCGTCACCCTGCCGATCGTGTCGTCTGAAAGCAGCACCATACTGCCCAGCGGATAGGCGGAGATGCATACGATCAGCGAGTGAATTACCTGCTCATCGTATTTATTGTTTCTGTCTTTCAACAGCTCCATCACAGCAGAGTGCATGTCTTTCCGATTTTTGAACAGCCTCTTTGTGGTGATGGCGTTGTAGGAGCAGACCACCCCGATGATGCGGGAGTAGAAGCTGATCTCCTCTCCAGAAAGTCCTCTGGGATAACCCGAGCCGTCGAGGCGCTCGTGGTGCTCGTAAGCGCCGAGCGCGATCTCCTCAGATACTGAAAAGCTCTTCAGGATCCTGTACCCGAGGGTGGTGTGAGCCCGTATCATTTTAAACTCTTTCTCCGAGAGGCTGGACTCCTTGAGGTAGATGGATTCCGGCAGTTTGAGCATCCCAATTTCGTGCAGCATGGAGGCGATTCCCAACTCGATCATTCTGTGGGGAGGTAGCTTCATCAACTCCCCGATCGCCAGCGAGAGAATTGTAGTATTCACGCTGTGGGTGTAGAGATAGTTCTCAGAAGGGTAGAGGAACTCGGGATATCGCAGGATGGCATCTCTATTGGTTTTCATGGCATCGATCAGCTGTTTTATCCGCTCGCCGAGACGAGGGATGTTGTACCTGTTTTCCTCCCGAAAATGTTTAAATGATTCGAGGGCGAAGTTCGCCAGGGAGTAGTACAGCTTCTTGGCCTCTTCGGTCTGCTGTTTATCGCGGATATCCATATCCAGCGCCGAGGAGGCGGTGGCTGCCGCACCGGAACTGATGTAAGCGGGGGCATCGGAAATTTGTCCGTCTGAAAGCACGTTCTCGTAGCCCCAACGCTTGAGGCGCTGGATGAGCGTCTCTGACAGCGGTGTTTCCGGGGACAGTATGATAAAGGATTCGTCAAGATAGACCGGGGCGTTGAAATAGCAGCTGTCTTGAAGGTCTAATACGGACAATTCATTCATGGTGTTTCACCTCTGGGAAAGGAAGCGACAAACCCCCCAAAAAAATGTAAGATTTCTGACATCAATGCCACGGTGTATCCGGAAACATTATAGGAGCATTTCATGAAATTTAAAACTATCTATATCCTCTTCAATGCTGTGATCGTGCTTTCTTTCTGTTTCATCTTTCTCATGCCCCTGATCCTGCTGGGAAGCGATTATTTCAAGGTTTTCCTATCAAAGAACTGGATCGCGGGTGTTCTGTTTCTGGTTACCCTCATCATTATTAACGGCTATTTCCTTACGAATTGGAAACTTTTTCGGCTGCTGGAGAAAGAGGACTGGCACGCTCTGATCGGCTATTTGG
>CAYMGP010000014.1:39729-57634 GCA_964390045.1 uncultured Spirochaetaceae bacterium
AGGGAAAGCAGCGCCGCAGTTATATCAAGATGCTGATCAACGCCTATCTGGTCACCTCGAAGGTGGAAAAAATCGCCGCTCTCGAGACGCATCTGCGGGAACAAGAGTCGCAGCTTCTCAAAATTTTCGCCCTTCAACTCGGGATCCCCTATCTTCTGGCAAAAGATCCGGAGGCTGCGGAGAAATACTTTGGACGCTGCGGCGAGGAGCCCGGAGTACACCACCGGGGCTGGCTGCGCTGGAACTACGCCTTCGCCCTGATGCAGCAGAAAGCCTTCGACGCCGCCCAGGTCACCCTGTTCGATCTCCTCGCTAGCGACAAGGATCCTGTGCTCATTCTCTTGACGGTCTATATGCTCTCCTCCGTGGTTCCCCTAGACTCAGAGCAGAGGAGCAGGGTGGAGGACAAGCGCAGGGAGCTGGCGGAGCGCTACAACCCGCAGCAGTGGAACAGAAAGATAGAGTCGAGCGGCAGACACATTCAAATGGTCCTGCTTACCCCGATCATTCGGGAGGCGAGGGATTGGCTGTTTTCCAAATCCGACGCCGGCGGCCGGGAGCAGAGTTCACAGCAGAAAACCGTACATTGATTTGACTACAGCGGCGGCAGTATTATTTGATCCTGTAGGTAAAGCCGAGAATCGGAATCGGGATCGGGGCCTCGAGGAACCATTCGAAGGCATATTTGTTTGAATCATCGTCATACTCGACTGAAAAGGGCATAATCACACCAACATCCCAACTGAAACGGCTGCCTGCGACCCTGAATGCCAGAGCGGGAAAATATCCGCTCCATAGATGCCCCCACCAGCGTCCGCTCTCTTTCATCGTACCCACTACGATCCAGTTTTCGGTAACAATCGAGGTGGTCTGGGAGAGCACGATCCTGCCGCCGATGGCCGTGGTGCCGCCGAGCAGATAGTAGTCGCTGTCCCGGACCGGGACACCACTTTCCCAGCCGTAGACGAGGGCGCCCCCCAGTCCGATCGTGAAATTTCTGTTTAGAGAGCCGAATGAAGCGATTCCGTACGGCAGGGCGATGAAAACAGGTTGAAAAAACACCAGACCGGCAAACGAGCCCAGGGACAGGCCGATCTTCTCACGCGGCTCGAAGCTGAAGCGGGCGTTGAGCAGCAATCCCGGGATGCTGACGGCTCCCCACAGGGAAAAAGCTCTGGATACGCCGTAGCTCATGCTGACCATTACGATTTCCTGGTCGGCGATGTGCAGCGCCCCCGGCTCCATGCCGAAGCCCACCGGCATCAGGATTAGCTTGTTGGCCGCAGCATCCTGGTAATAGGTCTCCGCTTTGGCTGCAGGGTCTATAGTAAGAACTTCCGTGATTTCAGACGCAACGATTTGCAGAACCAGGCCCTCGGAGTCCTGGATCTCGATCCTTTCGGCTTCTACAGCGAGTAGTTTGCCCTGAAACTCGCCCCCGCCGGTTGTGCGGATGCGCACGATCTCTCCCAGCGACTGCTGCAAGGTGTGCCGCACCGCGAGCGAGGTATCGGCGGGAATCGGTGTACCGTCGCTCTGCGCCGCCAGGGGTGGTACTGCTGCGAATAGTATTCTCAGCGTCAGAACCCCTATAAGCCAAATTTGTGGCTTCCTCATATCAATATCTACATCCGTTTTCAAGGTGTCGATGATCTGTTGGGGCAGTGCTTTACTTCGATTTCTCGATTTCCTCTTCGACCTCTTTTGCCCCCTCTGCATAGAACTTCTCTTCATCAGGAGCTAGTTCTCGGAGGAGTCTGAGGAATTCGCCTGCATGAACACGTTCTTCGTCAGCAATGTCCTTAAGGACTTCGATGGCGAGCTTGTTGTCCGTTGACTCGGCAAGCTGCATATACAGTTGAATCGCTTCGTACTCTGCGGCAACCATGAACCGGATTGCTCTGACGAGTTCCTCATCCGTTAGTTTTCTGTCGTTTGCCAGTCCTGAAAAAGGCGACCCGAACTCCGGCATTTCCGTTCTCCTTTCTTTCCGTTCACTCGATTTTCAATCAGACTAATGGATACATGGCATATATACCGTATACCAACCCTATTAGCCCCATCTCCGCCTCGTTAGCGCGAATGCCGCTGAAGGGCTCTATATCTATCACCACTCCGGCTTCACCGTAGGCCACAAGGTAATGGAAACCGGTTTCACAACAGCTATAGTATAACATATCGCACGCATCTGTGGCCATTTGATGCAGTGGATCTCCTTGAGCCCTCGATTCTCCGATGTCATGTAATAACTTATACCATTCTCGTTCACGACAGAGCTTTTAAATATATCTTGCACGGTGTGTTTTGAGGTATTAGAATAATAGAAGGGAAGCTTATGTGTCATGGCTGGTTAGCTTGGCACTATGCTTTGGTGCCTCCACATGCAGGAGTGAAGGAAGCGAGGTACGGAAAATCTTTGCCTTGAAAGTGTAACAAAATAGCAGAGAAAAAAAAGAAAGGAGAAGAAAAATGAGCAAATCGAAGAAATTGACTACCGCAGCTGGGATTCCGGTTCCGGACAACCAGACATCTCTGACTGCAGGGGAACGCGGCCCCACGTTGCTACAGGACCACTACCTCCTTGAAAAGCTAGCCCATTTTAACCGGGAGCGCATCCCGGAGCGTGTGGTCCACGCAAAGGCGGCCGGCGCTCATGGTATCTTTACCGTAACCCACGACATAACGAGATACACTAAAGCAAAATTATTTTCGAAAATCGGCAAGAAAACGGAGGTCTTCGGCCGGTTCTCAACTGTCGCTGGAGAAAAAGGTTCTGCTGATACGGTCCGTGACGTCCGGGGATTTGCCCTTAAGTTTTACACGGAAGAAGGCAACTGGGATATGGTGGGGAACAATACTCCCGTATTTTTTATCCGTGACGCCATCAAATTTCCGGATTTCATCCATTCCCAGAAGCGTGATCCCCAGACCAATACCCGTTCCGATACCATGCAGTGGGATTTCTGGTCGCAGGTTCCGGAATCACTTCACCAGGTAACCATTCTGTTCTCGGAGCGGGGCATTCCAAAGGGCATCCCGTATATGAATGGATATGGTAGCCACACCTACAGCTTCATAAATGCCGAAAACAATCGGTTTTGGGTAAAGTTCCATTTCAAAACTCAGCAGGGTATCCAGTGCATGACCCAAAAAGAAGCCGACCGTATTACCGGCGAGAACCCGGACTACCACACGCACCAGCTATTCGATGCAATCGAGCGAGGAGAGTACCCCAAGTGGACATTCTATGTTCAGATCATGCCGGAGGAAGAAGCCGATACCTACCGGTGGAATCCATTCGATCTGACCAAGGTGTGGCCGCATGCCGATTATCCTCTGATCGAAGTTGGCATAATGGAGATGAACCGGAATCCCGAAAACTACTTCGCGGAAGTTGAACAGTCTGCCTTCTCACCGGCCAACGTGGTGCCGGGGATTTCCTTCTCTCCCTGCAAAATGCTGCAGGCACGCATCTTCGCATATGCGGATGCGCATCGTTATCGCTTGGGAGTCAACTACGAGCGTTTGCCAATCAACGCGCCGCGTGCGACAAAAGTGGAGAACACTTACCAGCGGGACGGTTATATGAGGTTCGACAACAACAGTGGACCGGGTCCGAACTATGAACCGAACACCTTCGGAGGACCCAAGGAAGACCCGTCTTTCAGCGAGCCGCCCCTGAAGATTTCTGGTGACGCGGACCGTTATGAGCAAAAGCGTGGAGTAGAGGATGACTACATCCAACCTGGCAATCTATACAGGTTGATGTCTTCAGGACAACAGAAAGAGCTGATCGAGAACATTGTCGGCAGCTTAAAGAAGGTCCCGAAGGAAATCCAGGAGAAGATGGTTGCCCATTTCCGCAAGGCGGACCAAGCGTACGGAGACGGGGTTTCAAGAGGACTGGGATCTAAATGACGTAAGAGATCATAATAACTGCATGCAAGCGGACGTAGTATGGTTGTAGTACCGCCCGGCTCCCCGCCGGCGCAAGAGATAGTTATGGGTCCGTCCTTGTTTTTCGAATCTGAATGGATACGAACGTTTTATAGGTCAAATTTAGTCACGTTCTGGAAAGGTGAAATTCACGGTATCTATTATATGAGGAAATAGAAAGATGAGCAAATGAGTCTTTGCCGGAGACCGGACTTGAACCGGTACGATCCTTACGGATCAGAGGATTTTAAGTCCTCTGTGTCGACCAATTCCACCACTCCGGCACGAACGGGCTCATGATACTCCGCTTCAAAGGGCTTTGTCGATTACCCGGTTGAGCCTTTTCGAAAAGTCGGCGGGATTCTTGATCTCCGCTCCCTCGGTGATCAGTGCTTGTTCGAAGAGCAACCTCGATATATCCTCGATCAGATCTTCGTCCCCGGCGGCGGACAGCTTTTTTACGATTTCGTGCCCGGGATTGATTTCCAGGATCGGCTTGATGTTCGGCATATCCTGCTGTCCCAAGGCCTTGAAGATGTGCTGCATCTGGATCGTGGGATCGTTTTCGTCGGCCACGATGCAGGAGGGGGAGTCGCTCAGCCGGTTGGAAGCCCGCACATCCTTGACTTCATCGCCGAGGATTTTTTTTATCTTTTTTAAAAGCGGGGCGATCTCCTTCTCCCTGTCCTTGTCCGCATCCGTTTTCAGGTCGTCTGCCGCACCGCTGCGGTTTACCGATTTGAGCTCGATATCGTCGAACTTTCCGATTGCCGGGCTCACCAGTTCGTCGATCTCATCATCCATGATAAGCACTTCGATACCCCGCTCCTTGTAGGCTTCCAGCAGAGGCGAGTTTCTCAGCTTATCCTCCTTGGACCCCGTGATGTAGTAGATCGCCTGCTGCTCGCTCGCCATTCGCTCCCTGTACCCCTTGAGCCCGGTAAGTCCCTTTTCCGTCGTCGATTTGTAGCGCAGGAGCCCGACAAGGGTCTCCCTGTTGCCGTAGTCCTGGTACACTCCCTCCTTGAGGCAGACCCCGAACTGTTCGTAGAACTCCTCGTACTTCGCCGGGGTGTTCTCGGCTATCTTTTCCAACTCCTGGAGGATCTTCTTGACGGAGGCGCTGCGGATGCTCTGCAGCACCTGGTTCTCCTGGAGCATCTCGCGGCTCACGTTCAGCGGCAGGTCTTCCGAATCGATGATGCCCTGAACGAAGCGCAGGTAGGTGGGCAGCAGCTCCTTCTCGTCATCTGTGATGAAGACCCGTTTCACATAGAGCTTGACTCCCGGTTTGTAGTTGACGAAGAACAGGTCGAAGGGAGCTTTTTTCGGAATGTAGAAGAGGGTTGTATACTCGAGCGCACCCTCGGCCTGGGTATGAACGTAGTGCAGCGGATCTTCCGTGTCGTGGCTGATCGTCTTGTAGAACTCGCCGTACTCTTTGTCCCCCAGCTCTTGCTTCGGGCTGCGCCAGAGCGCCGAGGCCGAGTTGATCTGCTCGACCTTCTGTTCCCGTTTTTCTTTTCGCTTCTCGCCCTCGCCCTCGCCGCGCACCTCTTCGTAGTGCAGATAGATAGGAAAGGGCACGTGGTTGGAGTACTTCTTGACTATCGATTCGATCTGCCAGCGGTTGGCGAACTCCTTGCCTTTGTCGTTCAGGAACAGCGTTACCGTGGTTCCGCCGCGGTCGCTTTCGGTGGCCTCAACGGAAAAGGAGCCCTGGCCGTCGCTGGTCCACTTGAACGCTTTCTCCTCACCTGCCTTTCTGCTCACGACCTCGACCTTGTCGGCAATCATGAATGAGGAGTAGAAACCAACACCGAACTGACCGATCAGGTTCGAGCTCGCCGGGGTTTGATCTCCTATAGACTCTACAAATGTTCGGGTCCCCGAATTGGCGATGGTGCCAAGGTTCTTGGCCAGCTCCTGCTCGTCCATGCCGATTCCCGTGTCCGTCACGACCAGCCAGCCCTTGTCCTTTTGATCGAAGGAGATGTCGATGCGGGGCATGAAGGCGAATCCTTTGAACTCATCATCGGTCAGGGTCAGGTAATTGAGACGGTCAAGGGCGTCCGAGGCGTTGGACACCAGCTCTCTCAAGAAAATCTCAGGATGAGAGTAGAGCGAGTGAACAATGAGGTGAAGCAGGCGGTTTACTTCTGTTTTAAACTTTTGTTTTCCCATGACGTGCTCCTGTTCTCACGTTATCAAGATATGCGCCGGGTAGTCCTTCGCGCATTGCATGAATTGTGATTGTATAAATATCAAGATAACAAAAAAAAAGGAAGCGAGCAATTGAGGTTGTCAGACAACCTCAATTCGTTTGGGTTTCTTGACAACCAGGCGACGGCCTCATACATTTGGGAGTTGTGAAGATCAACGAAATGATGGAAGAGCTCGATCTCGAAATCGATGATATCCGCTGGTATCTCTGCAGTCTGACCGCAGACAGAATCCTTCAGTATCGGGACAAGCCGCGCGATCTGGTTCATCTGCTCTGGTCGGGAGCACTGGAAGGGGAGCTGTACAATATGGAGGAGCGCTTTCTCGAAGAGCTCCAGGGCAGACTCGACCGGGGCAAGCGAGACGAGGTCCAGATCCGGGGGATCCTGCGGGAGGCCGCCGCGTACAGGCAAAAGCGATATACGGTACAATAGATCTATATGGTTGCAGCAGCACATGTTGAGGGCGGGGAAAGGAAAGGCTATGAGCAAGCTGTGGGAAAAGGGGTATTCCCTGAACAAACTGGTGGAGGAGTACACGGTAGGTGAGGACACGATCCTGGATCGCGCCCTGGTGACCGCCGACTGTGTGGCCAGCATGGCTCACGCAAAGATGCTGGCAGAAACCGGATATCTGCAGGAAAAGGAGTATCGAGCCCTTCATAAGGAGCTGGCGGCGATCATTCGCCTGCACGATGAGGGTCGTTTCGCGATACGAAGAGAGGAGGAGGATTGCCATACAGCGATAGAAAACCATCTGGTAAAGAAGATCGGGGATGCGGGAAAGAAGATCCATACGGGCCGCTCCCGCAATGATCAGATCATCGCGGCTCTCAGACTCTACACCCGTTCGTTTCTGCTAGGCTTCGAAAGCGATTGCCTGATCCTGGCGGAAAACCTTGTACGCTTCAGCATGGCTCACCGCGACGTACCGATGCCGGGCCGAACCCACATGCAGATCGCCATGCCCTCTTCCGTCGGTCTGTGGGCGGCGGCTTTCGCAGAAGAGATACTGGATGATCTGGTCCTGCTCGAGGCTGCCTATACGCTAAACGACAGCTGCCCCCTGGGCGCGGCAGCCAGCTACGGTGTTCCCCTGCCCCTCGACAGAGAGCTGGTGGCAGGACTTCTTGGTTTTTCCAGGGTTCAGAACAACGTACTGTACGTGAACAACAGCAGGGGTAAATTCGAGGCGGTCATTCTGGAGGCGGTGGAGCAGGTGATGCTCGGCTTGAGCAAGCTGGCCCAGGACCTGATCGTTTTTTCCCTGCCCGAATTCGGATATTTCCGCCTGCCCGACGAGCTGTTTGCCGGAAGCAGCATCATGCCGCAGAAGAAAAATCCCTGTATGCTCGAGCTGCTGCGGGCCAAAACCTCTACGATATCCGCCTACAGCGCACAAATTAAAGGCATCGTCAAGGGGCTTCCTTCCGGCTATAACAGGGACTTCCAGGAGACCAAGGCGCCCTTCATGCGTGGGTTGAGCCTCGGGTTGACGAGTGTCCGGGTTATGAGCCTGGTGATCGAGAAGCTCGAGGTGGATGAGAAACGTTTGCTCGAGGGATTCAAGCCCGAGATATACGCCACGGACAGGGCCCTGGAGCTCGTACGCGAAGGTGCATCCTTTCGAGACGCCTACAGAGAGGTGGGAATGAATCTCGAGGATCTGGAGACTCGGGATCCGCACGAAGCTATCCGCCAGCGAAGCTCCACCGGAGCCTCGGGCAACCTTGGCCTGGATAAAGCGGAAGCAAGGATAAAACAGAAGCGCGAGCAGCTCAGCGATACAACGGCAGGGATCAATGCGAGGATCGGCGAACTGGTAGGGTTCGAGGTCGAGCTGCTCAGATACCCCACGCCTTGACAGGTCGATTCCGGCCGTCGATAATTGGCGAGTGAAGCGGTTCGTCCCACTGACCCGCAAAATCAACCTCATAATCGTTGTCAGCCTGGTGTTCGGCGCAGGTGTGCTGATCTCCTGCCGCATCACTGCTCCCGCACAGCGGACGGAGCAGAGGGTATCTGTTGAGGGTAGAACGCGTGAGAAAGTTTTCCTGCAGGAAGCGGAACGGGGCAACCTCGAGGCGCTTCAGGCGCTTCTCGCCAAGGACCCGGCGTTGATTGCGGTGCGCGACGGCGAAGGCTGGAGCGCTGTCAGCTACGCCGCCTGGTTCGGGCACAAGCAGGTTCATGACTACCTGCTGCAGCAGGGAGGCGAGGGGAACCTCTTTACGGAAGCCTCTTACGGCCCTTTCGAGAGCTTCCTCGACAGGCTGCGGACCAATCCGATCGGTATCAACTCCCGAGATCCGCGGCAGGAAGCTGCCCCGTTGATCTGGGCCGCCCGGGCCGGGAATCGCAGCGGCTGTGAAGTGCTGCTCTCTCAGGGGGCCGATGTAGGGGCGGCCGATAGGCAGGGAAATACGGCCCTGCACTACGCCGTGCTGGCAGAGCGGCTGGAGATAATCAGGCTTCTTGAGCTCTCCGGCGCCGACTTGGAGGCCGCCAATGACAGGGGGCAGACACCCCTGCACCTGGCCGCAGGCGCTGCCGGCTTCGAGGTCTGTCAGCTGCTTCTCGACGGAGGCGCGTCCCTGACCGCGGTCGACGGAGAGGGAAACAGCGTTCTGCACATCGTCGCTTCGAGGGGAGAGTTCGAGCTTTGCGAGTATTTTCTCGCTTTCGGAGCCGATGCGGGTCCGGAGAACAGTGCTGGCCAGACCCCGCTCGATCTGGCCGAGCAGGGGGGGTATGAGCGGATTGCCAACCTTCTCAGGGCGCAGATGGAGAGATAGAGACTCCCAGCGGCCTCGAACGCAGGTTTTTTTTATTATTGACCTTCGAGATCGCGGTATACTATAATTTTCACACTGAATCGGACTAAGGAGTTAATTCAACCATGAAAGGCAAGAACGGGATCGTGGTGATAGCTGTTTTCTTCCTTTTTTGCGCCGCTTCCGGATTCGCGGCACCCCATGTGGCTGTGCTCAACGCAATCCTAACCCCCGGCATGGATCCGACCGTGTCGGTGCCGGTTACTGATAAAATTATCGAGGAGTTGGTGAAATCCGGTAGATATACGGTAATCGACAGGGCCAATGTGGAGCAGGTCCTGCAGGAGAAGGAGTTCCAGCTTTCCTCGGGAATCGTACATACCGAGGAAGTGCGCCAGGCAGGTGAGTATCTCGGAGCGGATTTCGTAATCGTGGTCAATGCCTCCCGCGTGGGCAGCACTTACGTGATCTCGGCGAAGATGGTCGACGTGGTGACCGGGGAGATTGCGACCCAAGCTTCCGCCGAAAAACAGGGGAAGATCGACGTTCTGCTGCAAATCGCCCGTACCGTGGGCCGGCAGATCTCCGGACAGGAGGTGGCGATAGCAGAGCCCCCCGTCGAAGAGCCCGTCGTAGCCGAAGTCTCCAAAAAGGTTGAGAAAGAGACAAAGCCGGAACCTGCGGGAACCGACAACGCCATGGCCGTGGCTCAGCTTCAGGAGCTGATTCGCAGGCGGATTCATATGAGAAAGGGCGGCGCCGCGCAAATGATGCCGCTGGTTGCATCCCTCAGCGAGCAGCAAAAAATGCTGCTCTATACAAGCAACAGAAAGAACAACGCCGCGCTCAGCCTGTTGCTCAACTGGCTGGTCCCCAGCCTGGGAAGCTTCATTCAGGGTGATGTGACCGGTGGGATCGTCGAGCTGTCTCTGATCGTCACCGGTATAGTACTGATGGTGAACGGCATAGAGGAATCCTACGAAGAGGACTTCTGGGGGTACGAGGAAACGACCTACGAATACACTACCGGCTTCTACATAGGAGTCGTAGCCTTGGGTGTCTATGTAGTTTTCTACATTGTGCGGCCCTTCACGTTTCAGAGTAAGTGGAACAGGAATCTGGCTGCTATTCTCCAGGTGCCCTACTTGACGCTGCTGGATTTCAAAGAGAGCACCTTCAGCATCGTGCCCACGGACAGGGGACCGGACTGGCGATTCAATTTGAATCTGGTCAGCATAGAGTACTGAGCTAAAAATACAATCACAAGGCTCAAGCGTGTTCCCGAGGATAGTCCTGCGGAACACGCTTTTTTTGCTATGCTGTTTCACCAACCGTACTGTTAAGAACGAGAGGAGACGCTATGAGAGCATTGAGCAAGGTCGCACCCCAGTGGTGGGACTACACGACATTGGACGAGCAGATTCTCAATGAGGCAGCCGCCCTGAGCGCAGAAGACGTACTGCAGCTCGGCAGGCCCGGCTTTACCATCAAGGCTTATGATACCTTGGAAGAGTTCTACACAGCCGAAGCGCTGGAGTATGTCCGGGCCTGGCAGCAATCCAGCGAAGACCGGCCGGCGGGGATCTGCGGCCCCATCGGGCCGACCGAACAGCTTCCCCTGGTGGCCCAAATCGTGAACGATCTGGAGATCGATGTTCGGGCAGGCCACTTCTGGGCCATGGATGAGTGGTACGCGGAGGGCAAAGAGGTATCAAAAGACCACCCCTTGAGCTTCGCCAGAGCGGATCTCGAGCTCTGTTTCGACAGAATCGACAAGCGCTTCCGCATGCCGAGCGAGAACATACACTTCCTGCGGGCCGACAACATAGAGCAGTACTCCAAAAGTTATGACGAGATCCGCTGCCTGATCATGCAGGGAGGCCAGGGGGATGTGAAGCACTGGGCTTTCAACGATCCCCTGCCGCGGGAGGGTCAGTACAGCGAAGCACCCCCCACGCCGCAGCAGTACGGCAGGCTCGCCGCCCGTATCGTAACCCTGCACCCGCTGACCGTTCTGCAGAACGCCCGTACCTCCGGCGGGGGAGTGGTCACGGGGGTTCCCTCACAGGCCATCACGGTCGGTCCCGTGGAGACCTGGAAATCGGAAAAGGTATCGATCTGGCATGCTGGAAATCATGACAATCCCTTCGGACAACGGTTGACGGCCTTCATGATTTCGAAGAAGATACCCGACTCTTCGGTGCCGATGTCCCTGCTGGCCGATCATCCCAATGTGCAGTTCAACTATTTGCGCGGTGGAATCGGCAGCTGTGAAGCGAAGATGCACTAGGAGGATTCAGCGGCATGCGTGCAACAGAGAATCCGGCTGCAACAAAGGTGCTTGCGATGGGATGCCACCCCGATGACATCGAATTCATGATGGCGGGCACCCTGCTGCTGCTTAAAAATTTGGGTGCGCAGCTGCACTATATCAATATCGCCAATGGCAGCTGCGGTACGACTCAGTACAGCCGCGACCAGATCGTGCGCATCCGTCGCCGGGAAAGCAAAAACGCGGCCCAATGCCTCGGCGCCGTGTATCACGAGAGCCTTGTTGAAGATCTGGAGGTCTTCTACACCCCCGAGCTGGTCAGAAAAACTACGGCAGTAGTCAGGGAGGTGGCACCGGACATCCTGCTCCTGCTCTCGCCGGAAGATTATATGGAAGATCACATGAACAGCGCGCGGGTCGGGGTGACCGCTGGCTTCTGCCGGGGAATGCCCAATTATCAGACAGATCCGCCGTGCGAGCCGACGTACCAGGACATCGTTTTGTACCATGCACTGCCCTACGGGCTGCAGGATGGAATGCGCAGAACGATACAGCCGGATTTCTACGTGGACATCAGCACGGTCCTGACCGAGAAGGAGACAGCGCTTGCCTGCCACGAGAGTCAGAAGCGCTGGCTCGATGAAAGCCAGGGTTTGAACAGCTATCTCATCACCATGAAGGAGATGTCGGCGGCAGTGGGTGCCATGTCGGGAAGCTACAGCTACGCAGAAGGCTGGCGAAGGCACGCGCATCTCGGTTATTCGACGCAGGAATACGATCCGCTCGAGAAACTCCTCAGTGGATACTGCAAACCCTGCGACTCGAAAGCTTGACTTAGTTCAGTATTTAGTCTACATTTAAACTATGATTAGGCTCAATATCCACGAGGCGAAGACACACCTGTCCAAGTATCTTTCCAAGCTAAAGCAGGGGGAGAAGATTGTTCTCTGCAAGCGGAATGTACCGATCGCGGAAATCGTTCCGCTTCCTCGGAGTGGAAAAAATCCGCGACCGATTGGACTGGCGAGGGGGCAGTGTACAGTCACTTCGGATTTCTTTGCGCCTCTTCCGGATGAGCTCCAGGAGGCCTTCGAGGGCAAGGGGCGATGAGGCTCCTCCTCGACACCTGCACCTTTCTCTGGTTGATCATCGGCTCCGAGGAGCTGACCTCCCGTGCAAAGGATCTTTTTACAGATCCCGACAATGAAGTGTTTTTGAGCGCAGTCTCGGCATGGGAGATCTCCGTCAAGCATGCAATCGGCCGTCTCGATCTGCCCGAGGCAGCACAGGTTTTTATCCCGCGTCAGCGAGAGCAGCATCAAATCCAGTCTCTGCCCCTGGTCGAGCAAGCCGCGCTCCAGGTTTCCAGCTTACCAGGCATCCACAGCGATCCCTTTGACAGAATGCTGATCTCTCAGGCCTTGTACCATGCCCTGACCATCGTAAGCCCGGATGAGATGATACGGAAGTATCCCGTACGCACCACCTGGTAGCGTTACTGGAGGAAATTGCCCCTACATCAGCTCCGCGGCCATCTCGGCGAGAGGGCTGCGCTCGGATTTTTCCAGGGTGATATGCCCGAACAGTTCCTGGCCCTTGAAGACTTCCACGAGGAAGGTGAGGCCGTTCGAGTTGGAATCGAGGTAGGGTGTATCGATCTGATATGGATCGCCTGTCAGCACCACCTTGGTGCCGGCTCCGGCCCGGCTGACTATCGTTTTCACCTCGTGAGGCGAGAGGTTCTGGGCTTCATCGATGATGATGAACTGATTGGGAAGCGACCGCCCGCGGATATAGGTCAGGGCCTCGATCTCAATCAGGCGGCGATTGATCAGTTGATCCACGGTAAGATCGCGGAGCTTGCTCTCCACACTGAGGATGTATTCGAGATTATCATACACGGGCTGCATCCAGTTGCTGAGCTTCTCGAACTTGTCTCCCGGAAGATACCCTATGTCTTTGCCCATAGGGATGATCGGTCGCGCCAGAAGAACCCGGGAGAAGCGCTCTTCTGAGAGGGCTTTTTTCAAGCCCGCGGCCAGGGCGAGCAGTGTTTTGCCGGTGCCCGCCTTGCCCACCATGGTTACCAGGGAAAGAGAGTCGTCGAGCAGCAGGTCGAGGGCCATTTCCTGGTTGCGGTTCAATGGTTGTATTCCGCACACAGGGGAGATGGACTCTACGTAACGAAGAGCTCCCTGCCCGGCATCAAAGCGGCTCAAGGCCAGCTCTCCGCTTTTTCCCTCGCGCAGCACGACGAACTCATTGTCTATCAGGTGGGCGTTCCAGGGTATCGAGCCCACCTCCCGGAGCTGCAGCAGGCTGTCCTGCCCGACATCCATCTCGGTGTAGCCCTTGTACAGGGTGTCGATGTTCACCTTCTGCTTTTCGTAGTCCACCGCTTTGATGCCCAGGGCCGCGGCCTTGAGTCGGGCGCTGATGTCCTTGGAGACGAAGAAGACCCGTTTGCCCTGCTGCTGCAGGCTGTAGGCGCTCAGAATGATCTTGTTGTCGTTCTTGTCCTTCTCGATGTCCATCGGGATCTTGTCGAGGTCCTCGTTGTAACTGAGCTCGACCTTGAGGGTGGAGCCGTTTTCCATCTTCACGCCCTCCTGAAGATCGCCGTGGCGGCTGATCTCGTCGAGAAGGCGGATCGTCTCTCGGGCGTTTCTTCCCCGGGCTTCCCTGCTGCTCTTCAGGTTGTCCAGCTCTTCGAGAACCGAGAGAGGAATCACGATCTCGTTGTCGCGGAAGGAGAGGATCGCATCGGGTCGATGAATGAACACATTCGTATCGATGACAAATGTCTTGATGGGATTGCTCAAGGCCAAAACTCCTGTATTGTAGCTTCATAGTATACCGGTTTTCCTGTATAATTCCAGGCGTTTTTCAGGGAGTAACTATGCGTATAGGTTTTTTTCAGTTCGCCCCCCGCTTCGGAGAGCCGCAGAGGAACCTGGCCACTATAGCGGCTGCTCTTGAAGGCTGTCGGGCAGAGCTCCTCGTGGTCCCGGAGCTTGCCCTGAGCGGCTATCTGTTTACAGGCACCGAGGAGGTGCGGAGGCTCTCCGAGCCGGTTCCAGGGCCGGCCACGGAACGGCTAGAGCAGGCGGCGGCCCGAAACGGTTGCCATCTGGTGCTGGGAATGGCCGAGCGCTCCGGGGACAAGGTTTTCAACAGTGCCGTTTTGATCGGGCCCTCGGGAGTCCTCGGTGTGTATCGAAAAGCTCACCTGTTCAACGATGAGAAGCTGTACTTCGTTTCCGGTGACAGTGGATTTTCCCTGTTCGAGGTCTCTGGAGTCAAGGTAGGGATGCTGGTCTGCTTCGACCACATGTTTCCCGAGGCGGCCCGCACCCTGGCGCTCGCCGGGGCTCAGATCATCTGCCATCCCTCCAATCTCGTGCTGCCCGAATACGGACAGCTCACCACCCGGGTGCGGGCGATAGAGAACCGGGTGTTCTGGATCCTGGCCAACCGCCACGGCAGCGAATCGAGGGGCGGCAGCACCCTGCGCTACACGGG
Organism: uncultured Spirochaetaceae bacterium; assembly: GCA_964390045.1. Lineage (GTDB taxonomy): Bacteria > Spirochaetota > Spirochaetia > SZUA-6 > DRHE01 > CAYMGP01. The sequence goes on from CAYMGP010000014.1 coordinate 54,456, forward strand.
CTGCAGCCAGATCACGGCTCACAACGGAGATATCCTGGCTCGCGGCGAAGCAGACCGGGAGGTTTTGAGTATCGTGGAGATCGATCCGGAGAAAGCGGGGGACAAGCGCGTCACCAAGCGCAACGAGCTGTTTGCAGACCGCCGCACCGAGCTGTACAGGCTTACGTGAGCCGCTGACGCCGCGCAGGCCGCCCTATTTTTTTTCCCAGATCTGCGTAGCGTCATTCCACTGCCAGGGCTGAGTGAGCGAGGGAGTGTCGCGCACCTCTAGGGTCGGCACCGCCTCTTCCAGCTCTTTCCAGGAAACCAGGCTGGAAAGGGTGTCCGTGGCCTTGAGGTTTAAATACCCGGCACAGTTGGCTAGCTTGAGGCTCTCCTCTATCGTTCGTTCCCGAAGCAGAGCTGTCAGAAAAGCGGCGATCGAAGAGTCGCCGGCGCCTAGGTTGGTGGCGTAGCTCGAGATAGCAAAAGCGGGACACCACAGCTCCCGCCGTCCCCAATTCTGCGGATCCTTTGGGGCGGCCCTGCCGAGCATTCCCATCTTCTCCACTCCGGCTGTTTTGATATACCAGCCATTGTGCCCGGCTTTCAGGACAGCAACGGCACATCCCATGTCGAGGATTTCATCGGCAAGTGCGCTGAACTCCTCCGGCTGGATATAGTCGATCAGCTCCAGTCCTTCGTGGCTGTCCCTACGCTGTAAATAGCGCTCGGGGTGGAGGGTGTAGAATACTTCTTCGATGCTGGGTACGAACAGGTCTACGTAGGGCAGACAACGTTTGTAGATGGGACGCCAGTCTGTCCTGCCGGCTTCCGAGTCCGGATCGGGCAGGGAGATGTCTAGGGAGGTGGTAACGCCCAGCTCTTTCACAGATTTCAGGATTTCAGCGAGTTGCCTGCCGCCGTCGAGGTAGAGCGCGCGCATCAGGGTAGGGTAGCCGAGATGGAACAACCTGGACTTTTCGATCGTAGCTGTGTTGATGTCTGCGGCGGAGAATGTGTCATTGGTACCGGGACAGTGCATGAAAATCCTGTCGATTCCCGCCGGGGCAACCACGACCGTGTAGGAGCTTGACTCTTGCGCTGACACGGTGATGCCTTCGGCGCTGCCGTGGCGCCGCAGGATTTCTATGATGATCTTGCCGATGGCATCGCCTCCGACTTTTGCCACGAATCCGACCCTGCAGCCGAAGATCTTCATGGCGATTCCTACATTGGAAACCGAACCCCCGGTGCTGAAGCTCATCTCTCCCATCTGGACCAATGTTCCCGGCCGCAGCAGGTCCGATATGTCCTCGGTTCGCTTGTCCGTCTCGAAACGGGGAGTCATATCGAGACAGAGGTGGCCCGCCGCGATGATGTCATACTCGGTTTCCTTCATATTCTTCCCTTTCCCACGATGTTGCCCCGGTTCAACAGAAACCCGGGATTGAATACTTCGATGATCCGGCGCATCTCCTCCAGACCTTCGCTGCCGTACATCCGCCTTAGAAGCTCTACCTTGAGCTTCCCGATGCCGTGTTCCGCCGAAACGGTACCTCCCATAGACACTACCACTTCTGCCCAACGCTCATATAGCTTCCTCCCCAACCTGTATTCCTCCAGGGTTCGAGGCAGGATGTTGACATGGATATGATTGTCGCCGATGTGTCCGAACATGACGTAGTCCAGATCATGGCTCGTGAGATCCGAAACATACAGGGTCACGATACTGTCGAGCGCTTCATCGGGAACAGCCATATCCGTTCCCAGCTTGGTGAGTCCGGGCTCGCCTTTGCGCCGCTCGTCGATGAGAAGGTTGACGGCCTCCGGCAGAGCATGGCGAAAGCTTTTCAGCCGTTCGAGATCTTTCGGATGCTCGGCCAGCCAGGTGGCCTCCTCCTCGCCGCCGGATTCTACCAGGGTTTCGGCAAGTGCGTAGATACGCTCTTCCACTTCCTGTTCCCCTCTGCCGTGGTATTCCACATACACCGCCGCCCCCTGGCCCTCCGGCACTTCCGGGATATCTTGAAAAGCCGGATTGTTCATCTTCTGGTCTCGGAGCAGCTCCAAGGAAAACCTGTCGAAAAACTCGATGGCCGCCGGTGTTTCGTTGTTATTTGCCGCTTTGACCATCCGGATTCGCTTCACAAATTGCAGCGCGTCCGCAGCTTCCGGGAAGAAGCCCAAGACGGCGCTGATGCAGGCGGGACGGGGCAGCAGCACCAGCTCGATCTCGCTCAATACTCCGAGGGTTCCCTCGGAGCCTATAATCAGGTCGATGAGGTCCATATCGGGACGGCAGTAGAAACCGGCTGTGTTCTTCGTAGCAGGCAGCGTATAGGAGCAAAGATCTCCTTCCAGCACTCTTCCCGAATCGCTCGCGTACCGGAAATGAAGGCCCTCTGCCTTCTGTGCGCCTCTACGCAGGGCGGCGATCGAGCCGTCTGATAAAACGAGACGAAGGGATTGGACGTAGCGGCGAGTCGCTCCATAGAGAAAGGTGCGGGCGCCCGAGGCGTTGCTGGCCGTCATACCACCAACAGAAGCTGAGGTCTCCGTGGGATCGGGAGCGAAGAAATACGGGCCCGTTGATCTCAATTTTTCCAGCGATTCCAGCGATTCTGCGCTCCATCCCTCCGTGGGCAGCTCCTCACGGTTCAGAGCCTCATTGATTTCGGCAAGCAGCACGCCGGGCTGGACGCGCAGCAGGAAGCGCTTGTTCGACGGATCGCAGCGCAATCCGAGGAACCTGTTCATTCGGCTCAGATTCAGGATATGTCCGCCCTGGGGAACCGCCCCCGCTGCGATTCCCGTCCGCCCGCCCTGGACCGTAACCGGTGTCCCCGATTTCGCCATGTCTTTCAGGATCCGACGGACCTCATCTTCGCTGAGAGGAAATGAGATGCTGGCCGCCTGACCCACGAGACGGGATTCGTCGCGAAGATATTCCGTATAATCCGGATCTACGGGCTGCGGCGACGGCATGGTTTTTTCCATTTATGACGTTATAATGTGTCGTTTCGAGATGTGCAAGTGAAAATAAGGTGCCTTGAAGCAGGGAAGGGTTGAGGCGTATCGCAATCTTCGCTTCGCAACTGAAATGAAGTATAGTGTTTGACTAGGCAAGGAGCTGCAATAAAGAGTGTCAATAGCCAATCGCTCTGAAATGAAGAAAAAAGACTCACGATTGCTCATGG
>CAYMGP010000015.1:0-45844 GCA_964390045.1 uncultured Spirochaetaceae bacterium
CCATGGTCGCGATTCGCTTGGCCACGTCGGACTGCACCTCGCTGGGAAGAGAGCCCAAGATGACAGAGGCCTTGTTGGGCTCGAGATAGGCCAGGATCAGGGCGATCGTCTGCGGGTGCTCCTGCTGGATGAAGTTCAGCAGGTGAGCCGGGTCCGTTCTGCGGATGAAATCAAAAGGGCGCACCTGCAGCGAGCTGGTCAGCCGGTTGATGATATCCACAGCCTTCTGGCTGCCGACAGATTTTTCGAGCAACTCCCGAGCGTACTCGATACCGCCTGTGGAGATGAAGTCCTGAGCCATCATCAGCTCCTGGAACTCCATGAGCACCTGATCGCGATCTACAGGATTGATCGATTCATTACGGGCGATTTCGAAGGTCAGCTGCTCGATTTCGTCATCGCGCAGGTGTTTGAAGATCTCGGAAGCGATTTCATGTCCCAGTGTGATGATGAAGATAGCGGCCTTCTGCCTGCCGGTGAGCTGCTTCTTCGGCCCCGCATGAGCCCTGGGCTTTTTCCCTGACGCCGCAACCGCCTGGGCGGTGCTGCTTCCTTCCCTCTTAGCCATCTCTTACTCCTCCAACAGCCAGGTTCTGATCAACTGGGCCACGTCCTCGGGATGCTCGCGGGCCATACTGATGGCATTCTCCTGCATCTCCATGCGAGCCCGCTCTTCCACTGAGAGCTCGACCTCGGCTCCCTCCTCCTCGGCCCGCCGCAGCGCCGCTTCGCGCATGGCCTGATGCTGCCGGGCCAACTCCTCCTCACGCAGCCGCCGTCTGCGCTCCAGCTCCTTGGCGATCAGACGATAAAGAATGGCGGCGAAAATGATCGCCCCGATGCCTATGATGATCGAGATGATCGTGGTGCGCAGCTGTCGTTGCCGCCTGTATTCCTCGTCTTCGGAATCGAACTGGTCGCTGCGATCGAAGGGGATGTGCTCGACGGTTACCGAGTCACCCCGCTCTCGACTGAAGCCCACGGCGTCTTCTATCAAGGCTTCAGCCTTTTTGAGGTCCTCTTCGCTTACAGCGGTATACTCCCGCTTGATGCTGCCGTCGGGATTGAGCTCCAGCTGTCCATCTTCATTGTATACCGTGCGCCATACTCCATCAATAGCGACCCCAGTGGTGATTCTCTTGATACTCCAGGGGCTCTTCTCCTCGTAGGTGCTCTTCTTATTGACCACTTCGTTCTGTATGAGCGAGGACTGGTCGTACTTGCCGACAAGATTGGACAGATCCTTGTAGGCCGGGGGAGTCTGTCCCTCCTGGCCGGGCGGACCTTCGGGGTTGAAACCTGTTCCTTCAAAATGCTCTTCGGTCACCTCTTTGGACAGAGTGATGGAGGGAACCACCTCGGTTTCGTCGAAGGGTGTGCGTGGATTGTCCTTCTTCATGGTGACGGGAAAGTGCTCTTCGGTGTTCACAGTCTGTTTGCTCATATCCAGATCGATATCGAGCTTCACGATCTCCACCCTGTCAAAACTGAAGATGGTTCTCAGGGATTTCAGGATTTCCGCCTTGTACTGCTGCTCCAGATCCTTCTTGGTCCTGATCTCCCTGCGGGCGATCTCTATTCTGTCCACATCCTCCAGGCCTTGAAAGTCGTTGAGCATGAGGCCGTTCTGATCCGTGATTACGATATTCTCGTCCTGAAGACCGGCGACCGCGAACTTTATTATTTTTACGATGCCTTCTATCTTCTTTCTGTTCTCCGCGATATCCGAACCAGGCTTCGGAGTGATGATCACCGAAGCCGTTACAGGCTTCTGGTCTTCCTCGAAAAGCTCGGCCTTGGGAACGACCAGGGTTACGCTGGCAGCGTCGACGTCGTCGAGGGCGAGAATGTGCTGTTCCAGGTTCTTGGTTATGGCCCGCTGGAGGTTCACATCCCGCTCGAAATCCGTCAGGGTCCAGCGCTCGACATCGAAAATGGCCCAGGGATCTGTCTTCGGTGGAATGAGATCTTCGCGGATCAGAATGGCTCGAATACGGCGGGCGGTGGCTTCGTCCTCCACATAGATCATGTTCTCCGGGCTCACCTTGTAGGTGATGTTCTCCTCGTCAAGAACCGTGACGATGCGGGCAAGATTGTTCTCGTCGCTTATCTGAGTGCCTATCAAGGGTACCATCGTCGGAGCCGAGCTGAACGCCACGATAAGAATTACGGCCAGAACGGCTACACCGACCACCGAAAAAAGAATTATCTTCTGCGTGGCTGTCCATTTGCCCCAGAGAGTCTTAATTTGGTTTAGAAATTGTCTCAACCACTCGTTCATTCTCCCCTCCCATACATGAACGTTTCCTTTTAACCTCTACATCTCCAGCGATTCATCTCATCGTGTATTCACGATCGTTTTATACGCCTGGATCGCCCTATCCATGATCGCTTTGGTCATGGACAGTGCGAGATTCGCTTCGGCTATGGCCACGGTGACGTCGTGAATGTCCACGGAGTCCGGATCTGTAATCATAGCCTCCGTCAAGTCCATCGTGCGGTGCTGAAGGTCGTTGACGTTTCCCAGAGCATCAAAAAACATCGCGCCGAAATCTGGAGATGCGCGGTCCGCAGCTCCCCCAAGCGGCTTGGTTGTGGAGCCGGCGAGATGGCGTGGATCGCTGCGCTGAAGCTCGATCACATGACCCCGGGGCGAAATCGTTATAAGCGGATCCATCTACTACCTCCCGATCTCCAGAGCTTTCAGGAACATGCTCTTGCTCCCGTTCATGATGGCCACATTCGCCTCGTATGCCCTCGAGGCCGAGATCATGTCCACCATCTCGTTTACCACGTTTACGTTCGGGTATTCCACGTATCCTTTTCTCGGTCCCGATTGGATGGCGTCCGGGTGGGTCGGATCGTATACCAACCTCGGCTTGGCGTCGTAATCCTTCTCCACCTTGGTGATCCTCACTCCCCGGCCGATTTCCTGCTGCAAATACTTGGGCAGGAAGGGACTGCGCCAGTAGACTTTGGATACCCGCGGTCGAAAGACTACCCGGCTGCGCCTGAAGGGACCACCCTCGGTGGTCCTGGTTGTGTTCACATTGGCAATATTGTTGGCGATTACATCGAGACGCGTCCTCTGGGCGGTGAGGCCCGTCGAAGCTGTGTTAATCGTTGTAAAAAGACCCATTTGCTACTCCCTCATGCGCCAAACTTCAGCGAAGCACCAGGTTTACCCTGTTGTATTCGCTGGCGATCGCCGCGGCCATGGTCTGATAGAGAAGCTGGTTCTGCAGAGCCAGCATGCCCTCTTCTTCGATGTCCACGTTGTTGCCGTTGTTCTTGGCCGTGGTCAGATAATCAAGCACGAGCCGCGGCTGTACCTTCCTGTAATCTAGCGGCTTGAAAAAAGGTATGTGCCGCTCGTCGGCGACGAACTGACGCGGCGGCCTTACCTTTTCAGAGTCCAAAGCCCTCTTCAAGGCTGCTTCGAAATTAACCGCAGTGCGCTTGAAGTTCGGGGTCTCGGCGTTGGCTATGTTGTTGGCTATCACGTTTCGCCGCAGCAGCGAAACGTCCATTCCTCGTTTGAGCAGATCAACCGTCTTAGAAAAACTTCCTTGAAACATCATCTTCGTTTTACGCCCCTCCTCTTCTAATAGTTTCGGCCTCTTGCCTGGCCTTGATTAGAGGATGAAGCGGCTCAAATCCTGATCCTCCACGATATCCTTGAGGCGATCGTCCACGTACTGCGAAGTCACCTCCACGGTCTGGCCCCCGATTTCGGAGGCATTGAAAGAAACATCTTCCAGCAAGAGCTCGATAATCGTATGCAGCCTGCGTGCTCCGATATTCTCGGTGCGGGAGTTTACATCGCTGGCGATTTCGGCGATTCTCTCGATCGCCTCCTCTTTGAATTCGAGCTCGACACTCTCGGTGCGCAGCAATTCTACATACTGCTTGATCAAAGCATTACGCGGCTGGGTGAGAATCTTCACGAAATCCTCGCTGCTGAGCGGCTGCAGCTCCACCCGCAATGGAAACCGTCCCTGTAGCTCGGGAATCAGATCCGAGGGCTTGCTCATGTTAAATGCCCCGGCGGCGATGAAGAGGATGTGCGCAGTGTCCACCATCCCGTAGCGGGTGTTCACCTTCGATCCCTCCACGATCGGTAGAATGTCCCTCTGCACCCCTTCTCGGGACACATCCACCCCGCTGACGTTCTGCCTGGAGGCGATCTTATCTATTTCATCGATAAACACGATACCCATCTGCTCGACCCGCCTGATGGCTTGCTCTGTGACGCGCTCGATATCGATCAGTTTGTCCATCTCCTCGGCCAGGAGGATTTCCCGGGCTCTCTTCACGGTGGTCTTCTTTCTCTTTTTTCGGCCCCCGAAGATGTTTCCCAGGTTGCCCAGGTTCACGTCCAGCTCCTCGAAGTTGGTACCTGAGAATATCTCGATCGCGGGAAACTGACTGCGGGTGACGTTCACCTCTACCGTTTTATCATCCAGCTCTCCCTTGTGAAGCTTTCCCCTGAATTTCTCCCGTGTGCTGGCCGACACCCCGGCCGCCGGCCCCGGCGGGGGGACCCGCTCCTGCGGATGCCGAGGGGGCTGGGCCCGCTCCTGCGGAGGCAACTGTTGAAGCGGTCCTTTCTGTGAGGCAGCGGCCGCGCTTCGGTTCGCCCCCCCTCCGGGACGAAGAAGGTCCAGAAGGGCTTCCTCGGCCCTCTTCTCCGCTTCCTCGCGGACCTCTTCCTGCATCTCCGCTTTAGCCATGGACACCGAGACGGAGACCAGATCTCGGATCATGGACTCCACATCCCTTCCTACATAGCCTACCTCGGTGTACTTGGTCGCTTCCACTTTGACAAGCGGAGCACCGCAGAGGCGGCTTAGCCTTCTGGCTATCTCGGTCTTACCCACCCCTGTAGGTCCGATCATGATTATATTTTTCGGCGCCACTTCGTCCCGCATCTCGTCGGACAAACGCTGGCGGCGCATCCTGTTGCGTAGGGCGATGGCCACGGCTTTTTTGGCCTTGTCCTGCCCGACAATATATTTATCCAGCTCTTCTACTATCTGTTTTGGCGTTAGGGTGTCCAAATCAACCTTCATCCCAGTTCCTCGATCATAATTTCTGAATTCGTATAGATACATATATCAGCTGCAATCTTCAGCGAACGCTCTACCACCTCTCGGGCCGAAAGAGAGGAAGCGTTCAGAAAAGCCCGGGCGGCGGCATAGGCGAAACTTCCTCCGGAGCCGATGGCGATAACCTCTTCCTCCGGATCGACAACATCTCCGGTTCCGGAGATCAGCAGCATGTCCTTCTTGTTGGCAACGAGCAGCATCGCTTCCAGGCGCCTCAGCACCCTGTCCGTGCGCCAATCTTTTGCCAGCTCGACCGCCGAGCGCCTCAGATCCCCGCCAAACTCCTTGACCTTGCCCTCGAAGCGTTCGAACAGGGTGAAGGCGTCTGCCGTAGCACCCGCAAATCCCACCAGCACCTTGGTGTCGTAGATCATCCGAATCTTTCGAGCTTGGGTTTTCATGATCGTATTGCCGAATGTCACCTGCCCGTCGCCTCCCATCGCGAGCCTGCCGTCTTTGCGAACCGCCAATATCGTGGTTCCGTGTATCTTCTCCATACCTGCTCTCTACTCCTCTGCTTCTGCTCTGCGCGCGTGGGGATGAGCCGTTCTGTATACGCGCCGCAGCCTCTCTGTGTCCAGGTGTGTATAAACCTGGGTCGTTGAAAGACTGGCGTGGCCGAGCAGTTCCTGTACAATCCGAATATCCGCGCCCCTGTTGAGAATATGGGTGGCAAAGCTGTGCCGGAAGGTGTGCGGCGAGGCCGGCTTCTGCACAGCAGAGCTCCCCAATTTACCTACGATGCGCTGAATCCCCCGCACACTGAGCCTGCCGCCCCTGCGGTTTAGCAGCAGGGCCCGCTCCCCGTCGCCCGGTTTCGCCCTCTGCAATCTGCGGCCGTGCAGATAGTCCCACAGGCGTGCGCGGGCATGGCTACCCAAGAACACCAGGCGTTCTTTGCCGCCCTTGCCCAATACTCGAACAGAGTGACCTTTAAGATCGAAATCCGTGATGTTCATCGACGCCAGTTCAGCTACCCTGCAACCGGTCGAATACAACAACTCTACAATCAGGAAATCCCGCAGCTCCCAAAAGTCGGCCGGCTCCGGAGACAGGAGCTTCTCCACTTCCTCTTCAAAGAGAAACGAGGGCAGCTTTCCGTCGACGGGTAAACTCCTCAGCGAAGCGAAGGGGCTAGGGGACTGCTCGCCCACCTTCTGGCTGAAGCTGTAGTACCCGCGAACCGCGGACAGCACCCTGTTGATGGACCGCGAGCTCAGCCCCCGGCGCGACAAAAAACCTACAAAGGCCCGCGCTTTGCCGATATCCACTTTCTCCCGGCTCCAGCTCCGGTCTTCGAGAAAGGAGAAATACAGTTCGAGATCCCGGCGATAGGCCTGCAATGTATTTTCAGCCAAGTGACGTACATGCCTCAGATACTGGAGATACCGCTCAGGCACTCTGATCCTCCATCTCCTGGGTATGCAGGTAGTTGCAATCCGGATTGATGCAAGCCTTGTAGATTCCTCGTTGTTTATCCTGCTTTTCAACGAGAAATTGACCGCAGCGGGGACAGCTCAAGCCGGTGGGCTTGTAATAGGTGACGAAATCACAATCGGGGTAGCTGGTGCAACCGTAAAACTCCTTTCCCCGACTGTTCTGTCGCCTGCGGGCAACGATTTTCCCGTCACAATCCGGCCGCGGGCAATCAGCCAATGGTACCGGCTTGGTATTGCGGCACTCGGGAAATCCGGTACAGGCCAAAAAGAAACCGTACCTGCCAAGTTTCTTCACCATGGGACGTCCGCAGTTCTCGCAGGTAAGATCCGTGGGTTCATCGAGCACACCCTTTATCGACTCCAGAGTCTCCATGACATGGTCAACCTGAGGTTTGAATTCCCTGTAGAACCTCTCGACGACATCAGCCCAATTCTCTTTGCTGCTCTCTATCCCATCGAGCTTTTTTTCCATCTCGGCCGTAAAATTCTCGCTTACCAGCTCTGAAAAATTCTCCGTCAGCATCTTGTTGATAATCCTGCCCAACTGGGTCGCTGCAAGCTGGCGAGCCTTGCGAACCACATAGTAGCGATCAAGAAGCACCGATATAATCGGAGCGTAGGTCGAGGGCCTGCCGATCCCCTTTTCCTCCAAAACCTTTATGATCGTAGCGTCTGTATAACGGGGCGGGCCCGAGGTGAAGTGCTGTTCCGGGTGGAAACGCAGCGCTTCCAACCGGTCGCCGACTTTCAAGACGGGCAGAGCTTTTTTACTTGCTTGGCTCGCCTTGCTCGCTCTGCTCGCCTTGCTCGCTCTGCTCGCTCTGCTCGCTTTCGGAGCGAGCACACGAAACACCTTTTGGAAACCCTTTTCTACAATCCTGGTCGCACTGGCCCGAAACAAAGCCTCCCCGGCCCGGATCTCTACGGTCAGCGTAGAGCTGCGGGCAGGAATCATCTGGGAGGAAACAAAACGTTCCCAGATTAGAGAGTAGAGTTTGAACTGATCCGGCTTGAGATACTGCTTTATGTCGGCAGGAATGTTGCCTACGTAGGTCGGACGGATGGCTTCATGAGCATCTTGGGCTTTGCTGCTGGCCGAATAATGATTGGGTCGCTCAGGCAGTTCGGCGGGATAAGCAGCGGCTATGTAGTTGCGGACCTCCTCGAGAGCTACCTGGGAGACCCTGGTTGAATCCGTGCGCATGTAGGTGATCAAACCGACCCGTCCGGAACCGATCTCTATACCTTCGTAGAGCTGTTGGGCGATCTGCATCGTCTTGCGCGAGGTAAAACCAAACCTGTTGGCCGCCTCCTGCTGGAGCTTGGACGTGGTGTAGGGCGGTCGGGGACGCAGGGTCTTTTCGTTTACCTTTACCTCTCCTACAGAGAAATCCGACCCGTGAAGCTTGTTGACGATGTCAAGACAGTCGCCCTGGTTTTTCAGGACCGGTTTCTCACCCCTGTATTCCACCAGCATGGCCAGGAACACAGACTCGCCTTTCTGCAGCTCCACCTCCAGGCTCCAGTACTCCTCGGGAACGAAGGATTGTATCTCATCCTCCCGCTCGCAGATCAGCCTCAAAGCGACGGATTGTACCCGGCCTGCAGAAAGGCCGTTTTTCACTTTCTTCCAGAGTATCGGTGACAGATGGTAGCCCACCAGCCTGTCGAGTATACGACGGGCTTTCTGTGCATCGACTCTGGCCGCATCGATCTCGCGCGGATGAGTCATGGCTTCCCGGATTACCTGAGGGGTTATTTCGTTGAAGGCTACCCGTTTGATCGACAGCTCCGGCTGTTTACGCTGCAGGACATTCTTCAGATGATAGGAGATCGCCTCCCCTTCCCTGTCATTGTCCGAAGCCAGCAGCACTTGAGCCGACTTGCCGGCCGCCTTTCGCAGCTCGTTGAGAATCTTGGCTTTGCCGCGGATCGTGATGTACTCGGGTTCGAAGTGGTTTTCCACATCGATCGCCAACCGGGATTTGGGCAGATCTACCAGGTGCCCCATGGAGGCCCGCACCCTGTATCCCGGGCCCAAATACTTTTCTATTGTCCGCGCCTTAGCCGGGGATTCTACAATAATTAATGCGTCCTTATGGTTGTTTCCCCTCTGCCTCTCTCTGAAACACAGCTCCGCTGCGGCAAACTATTTTGTCCGTCATCTCCAGATCCAAAAGGCGGGCAATTTCACTGCCGATAGCCGGGCTCTGCTCCCGCTCTTCCCGCTTTCGCTCCCGTGCGGGGACCTCTACACACCATCCCCAGCATTCCAATATATCCTCGGCGCTCTTGATTACCGGGGCTCCCTGTTCAGCGAGCCTCCGCGAACCTGCCCCCCTCTGCCCCGCTATCCCTACCTCATGAACCAACAGATCCCGTCCCTGCTCGAGCGCATAATCTGCACTGATCAATGCACCCGAGCGCTGTGGGGCCTGCACCACCACAAGAGTTCGAGCCAAACCACTGATGATTCGATTCCGGGCCGGGAAATGACGGGCCAGGGCAGCGGCTCCGGGCGGATACTCGCTGATCAGGGCGCCCTCCCGAGCCAGCAACCTAACCCCAACCTTCCTGCTCGAATAGGGAAAAATCGTATCGATTCCATTACCCAGCACAGCCAGAGTAATCCCCCCTGCATCCACGCTGCCACGATGAGCCTCGGCATCGATGCCCCTGGCCAAACCCGAGACCGTCGTTATTCCTGCTGAAGCCAGCTCAAAGGCCAGAGAATAGGCTCGCTCCCGGGCCTGTCCCGTGGGCTGGCGCGTGCCCACCAACGCCACCAATGGTCGGGACCACTCGGGGAGCCTGCCACGATAATAGAGCAGCAGTGGAGGGTCGTATATTTCCCGAAGTTGCGGTGGGAACTGAAGGTCCCAGTAAAAAGTGCATTGGAACCATCCGCGAGTCAAGCCTTTTCTGTCTTCTTCCGCCGCGCGAAGAACTGTATCGGGAAGCCACTGCAGGCCCTCGAGGCGTCGTTTTAGTATCGCCTCCAGATCCCGGCGGGACAAACCCGCCAGACGACCCACGGAAGGACAAGCTTCCAATACTCGCATTTTCTCGAGGGGCTTGAGCCCGTAAATCCGGTTTACCGCCAGGGCCAGGTTCTCATTGTTCGCCATACAGCTGTTCCTCTATCGTCTTCTGATTGGCCAAGGCCTCCCGGCGTTTCTCATCCACCTTTGTCTCTGCGGCGATCTCTCTATACAGCTCGAGCGCTCGCTCCAGCTTCCCGGCTCTGTAGTAGACACCGGCCAGGAGAAAGCGGGCCTCAATGTCCTTGGTTTCCAGACGCAGCAAGCGTTCGAGCAGGGCTTCGGCATCCTCGGGTCTGTTCAGTTCGAAAACGTACAACACCGAAAGCCCATACAGCGCATCTGCGTAGCGCGAGTCGAGCTCGAGAGCTCGGAGGTACAGCCTTTCGGACCTTCCAAGCCACTCTGTCTTGGCCGCGGTCTCGATCTGGGCTTTGCTCACCCGAGCCGCGCAGATGGCGGAATAATAGAAAAGAATGGGATTTTCCGGGTGTATGGATAGGGCACTGTTCAGGGCGTCGTAGGCGGCTTGGAACATGGATAAATTCATGTACTCCAAAGCCAACATTTTGTAGTAGATGCCTATCTGGCCTGTATCTTCCACTGTCTTGCGAACATCTTTCTGATAACGGGCAATCGCCTCTTTGATTTCCTCTATCCTGCGCTCCGACTCTTCCCGGTCCTTGTAGCGAGCCTCTTCCATCTCCAGCAGCGCATCCTCGGTATCCTCCCGGCCGCGGAGCCTGGAACAGGAAACGAGTATCACCGGGATAAGCAGTACGAAAAACATCAACCTGTTCATCCTCTCTGTCCTCTCCCTATTCCTGCTTAACGCCCGCAACAATCCTCATGATTCTAGGCCCGTGGATGATAGCACTCGTGCTGACTCTGCAGCTCCCGCTCATCCACGTGAGTGTAGATCTGGGTCGTGCCTATGTCGGCGTGACCCAGCAGCGTCTGGACCGCCCTTAAATCGGCTCCTCCCTGCAACAGATGAGTGGCAAAGGAATGCCGTAAAGTGTGAATCTTGCCCTCCACCCCGGCCCGTCTGCAGATCTCTTTGAAGCGCTTCCACATTCCCTTTCGGGACAGGGCCCGTCCGCTGTGGTTAAGAAACAAGGCCCTCTCCCTGTTTCCCTTTACAAGAGCGGGCCGGGCTTCCTCCAGATAACGTCTCAGCCAGTGCAGGGCCTGCTCGCCCATAGGGACGAGCCGCTCCTTGGACCTCTTCCCCGTGATCCGCAGCAGACTTTCGCGTTGATATACTCGATCCAGAGTCAAGCCGACGGCTTCCGATACCCTCAACCCGCAGGAGTATATCAGCTCAAAAAGGAAGCGATCCCGAATCCCCGAGGGAGAGCCGGTATCGATCGCAGCCAGGATTGCCTCCACCTGCTCGAGCGAGAAAACCTGGGGAATCCGCCGGGAAAGGCGGGGTGTTTCCAAATGCTCGCTCGGATTGCCCGAAACAACAGCCTCCCGGACAAGAAATGAGAAAAAGGAGCGCAGCGCGCTCACCGCCTTGGCCGTGGTCCTGCCTCCGATCCCGGCCAGCTGTCTGTCTATGAGATATTCGATCAGGTTCCCCGCGGTAGCCCGGCGGAGATCGAGCTTCCTGCCGGCCAGGTATTCGAGCAACAAGCGGGCCTCCAAAGTGTAGACAGAGATAGTGGGAGCGGAAAGGCGAAGCTCCGCCGTGAGGTAGTCTGAGTATCTTCGTAGCAGAACCCGGTCGTCGTTCATGGATTACGGTTTAGGAGTCCCCCTGCTGCATGTATTTTTTCTCCCGCAGAATCGTCGGCACATTGAGATCAGCCTCCCTGGAGTTGCGCCCCACCAGGAATTCCCCCGGACCCCTGCCGCCGGCGCTGCCGGCGGCAGCACCGGCAGTAGCTCCGGAGACTCCTTTACGCATCCTGATCCACTCATCGTAGGAAATGATGTCCCCTTTGGGCTTGTCCTGCTGCTCTGCGGCGACCGTGATACGCTTTTTTCCATTAAATCCGGTGGCAATCACCGTCACCTTGATCTGCTCTTCCATAGAAGAATTGATGCTCGTTCCCGCTATGATCAGAGCTTCCTTGTCGGCGCTGGCCGTGATGATCTTCAAGACTTCTTCAAACTCGCTCAGGCACAGATCGGAACCCCCCGTAACGTTGACGAGTATCGCTCTGGCTCCCTCGATCTTCGCATCCTCGAGCAGGGGATTATTGATGGCATTCGTGGCTGCATCCACAGCCCTGTTGTCTCCGCCTCCGATCCCAACGCCCATCAAGGCGTCACCGTTGCCCTTCATGATCGTCTTGACATCTGCAAAATCTATATTTATTTCACCGGACTCGGTAATCAGGTCGGAAATGCCCTGAACACCCTGCCGCAGCACATCATCCGCCATGAGAAAGGCTTCTCGAATCGGGGTACGTCTTTCCACGATCTTTAGAAGATACTGGTTGGGGATTACGATGAGGGTATCTACCTCGTCTCTCAACTTTTTAATACCCTCTTCGGCGAGCTCCATTTTGCGGCGCCCTTCGAAATCGAAAGGTTTAGTAACCACGGCAACGCTCAGCGAGCCTAGCTCCCGGGCGAGGCGCGCCACGATCGGTACTGCTCCTGTGCCGGTTCCTCCGCCCATCCCCGCGGTAATGAAAACCATATCGGAGCACTGCAGCGTTTCCCGCAGCTTCTCTTCATCCTCCAGGGCGGCTTTTTCGCCGACTTCCGGAATGCCTCCGGCACCCAAACCGCCGGTCAGCTTGGTGCCGAGAGCCAGCTTGTTCTGAGCCTTGGCCATTTGCAGGGCCTGCAGGTCCGTGTTGGCGGCAATGAACTGCACATTTTTCAAGCCCGAGGTGATCATTCGATTTACGGCGTTGCTTCCACCGCCGCCCACCCCAATGACCTTGATGACGGTGAGGTTACCAGATAGCTCGTCGACAAATTCAATGTTCATGTTCCCCTCCCATTCCATGACACATGGACATAGCACATTTATAAATATCTAAAAAAACTCTTTCAACCAGTTCTTCATTCGATCCCACACGCTGGAAAACGCCTTTTCGCTGGAGCTTGTATCTATGGTACCCACATCGCGCCTGGCCGCTCCGGCCAGAACCAAGCCCACTCCTGTGGCGAAAATCGGATTACGGTACTCCTCTACGAGACCTCCCAGCTTTATGGGATAACCGACTCTGGCCGGAAGATTGAATATCTCGGTTGCCAGCTCGGCACACCCGGCCAGCAGGGAGCCTCCGCCGGTAACTACCACTCCACCCCCGAGGATGTTGAGGTAGCCCTTGCTGTCGATCTTTTCCCGGATCATTCCCAGCATTTCGGCCATCCGGGGCTGGACGATCTCGACCAGCTCGCTGCGCACGATCGTGCGGGGTGCTCGTCCCCCAACTCCCGGGATATGAACCTCCTCGTCCTCCTGCACGATCGGGGCGTAACAGCACCCCGCCTCTTTTTTGAGTTTTTCCGCGGCATCTAAAGGCGTCTTCAGCATGATCGAGATATCATTGGTGACCTGATCGCCTCCCACGGCGAGCACCTCGGTGTGGTAGGGAGCTCCCTCGAGGTGCAGAAGCACGTCGGTTGTGCCGCCCCCCAGATCGATGAGCAGCACACCTAGCTCCTTTTCATCCTGCGTCAGTACCGCTCTGGAGGAGGCCAAGGGCTCGAGCACAATGTCATTGACCTTGAATCCCGCTCGATTCACGCACTTTACAATATTTTGAGCGGAAGTCACGGCTCCCGTAATAATGTGTACCTCGGCTTCAAGACGAACACCGATCATGCCTATAGGATTTTTAATACCCCCCTGGTCGTCCACTACAAACTCCTGGGGTATCACATGAAGAACTTCGCGATCCATGGGTATCACGATGGCCTTGGCCGCATCGATCACTCGATCGACATCTTCCCGTGTAATCTCTCGACCTCTACCGGTAACAGCAACCACGCCTCGGGAATTTATTCCCTCGATATGGCCGCCGGCGATGCCTGTATAGACAGAACCCACCTCCCGCCCGGACATCATCTCGGCGCCCTCCACGGCGGCTGCGATCGAACGTACCGTGGTCTCGATGTTGATCACCACTCCACGCCGCAAGCCCCTGGAAGCGGTAGTGCCGACTCCCGTTATCTCCAGTTGACCGCTGTCGTTATACTGACCGATGATCACACATACCTTTGTCGTTCCAATATCCAATCCGACAATCAGATCTTCCCCTGCCAAAAGATCAATCCTCCTCTATCCTGTAAACAACCTCGCCGGTTCTGAAATCGAGCTCTTTGACCTCATTTGCCAGCTCCTGCTCAGCCATGAGATCCAAGACCACCAGAGCGGTGCGTAGTGCCGCAGGATCCAGCTCCGCGGGCAGACGCAGCCGCACGGGGTACTGCAGCGGGTAGAGCAGCAGCTCTGTCACTCCTGAGGCTGTTGAAATCAGGCGTATCTCGGAGATCAGGCGAAATAAATCGGGATTTCTGATCTGGAGGGATCGTAAATCCCGAAGCACGGGCCTGACCGCCTCGGGAAGTTTCATTCCCACCCTCAGCTGTTTGAACTTCACACCTGTTAGAACAGGCAGATCCCAGGAAGAGACCGCCGATCCGATCTCGAAGATCACACCCTGGTCGTCGACCACGAGAGGCACGCTTTGTCCCTCCGGCGTTGTGAACAACAGCATTGATAAGGCCTCACGGCCGTACAGCGTGATGCTCAGGGAATCCGGAAAGACCTTTCTCACGGCTGCCTCCCGTATCATAGGCAGGCTCTCCAAGCTCTTGCGGATCTCTTCGCTGTCAAGGCTGAAATAGTACAGGTTCTCTTCGATACCGGCAACAGAGAGAACCTCATCTTTGCTCAAAGACAAATCGCTCTTAATCGTGATATTACGCACTGTTAATCTGGGTGCCAAAATGAAATGAAACACAAGCTGCCCAACGAGAATGAGCCCCAGCAGGGCAACGATCAACAGAAGGATGCGATTGAACACGGAGCCTCCCCTCTGTTTCTTCGAGCTCTTGGGATCTCTTACCTTGTAGAAAACAAGCGCTTCCGACACGTCTTTCTATATCCTCCGCCTGCTCCGATTCACCGCCGATTGACTGACAAACCGCTCGTTGTACAGCTCGCCGGCCGGCCCAAAGTTCGAGTCGCCTTGCCGCTGGCGGGAGAGGTTGAACAGAACACCACCCATGGCAAGGGTGAGGAGCAGCGAAGATCCTCCTGATGAAAAGAAAGGCAGGGGCACGCCTGTAGCGGGCACGAGCCCGGTGACGACCGAGATGTTGAGGAGGGCCTGCAGGATAATGCTGCTGGTGATCCCGAAGGCCAGATAGCGGGTAAAGTTGTCTTCAGCTTTTAGAACTATCGAGTAGCCTCTCCAGGCAAAAACAAGGAACAGAGCCAGTACGAAGATCGCCCCGATAAGTCCCGCTTCCTCCCCAACCACGGCATAGATGAAATCAGAATGGGCTTCGGGGAGTCCTCCCAGTTTTTTCACTCCCCTGCCCAAGCCCCTGCCCCAAAATCCACCACTTATAAGGGCTGTTTGAGCTGCTATTACTTGATATCCGCTTCCGCTGGGATCAGCCAGCGGATTCAAAAAAGCCATAAGACGCTGAACCCTGTGTGCCTTGGTGAACAGGAGCATTGCCCCCAGGGGCACAAACAGGAGGCTCAGTAGAATAAAATAGAGAATACGAACCTGAGCAATGAGAAACATGGCTACCGCTATCAGAAGGATGAAAAGAGCTGTAGAAAAATCGTTCTGAAGGTATATCAGGGTCACAAAGAGAGACACGATCAGGAGCGGCGGCAGAAGCGTATTGACAGGATCATTGATTCTGGCGCGCTTCTTGCTGAATATCGAGGCCAGGTACAACACTACGGCGAATTTCACCAGCTCGGAAGGCTCGAAGGACTGGCCGAAGAGGAAGAGCCAACGCCTCGCCCCCATGATGGGTCTACCGATCCCGGGCGCGAATGTCAGGAGAGTTAGAATCAGGGCAACCGCAATAACAACAGGTGTCATCCGGCGCAGAGTCTCGAGTGGCAGCTGAGCGGCGATCAGCGCCGCTATACAGCCCAACAGAACCCAGAGAAGCTGGCGCTTGAAAAAATAGTAGGGATCGTCGAACAGCCTCTCTGCGTGATACGTCGAGGCGGAAAACAGCACGGACAGGCCGATTCCAAGCAGTACGAGAACAACGAGCAGCAGCAGCGCATCTCCCCTCGGCTTTGCGATTCTTTCCAAAAACTTCTCCTTGTCCGTGTTTCCTACTGGATCTTCAAAGTGGAAAGACTCAGGATGGCGAATAATCCACCCAGGATCCAGAACCGAATCACCACCTTCGATTCAGACCAGCCGAGAAGCTCGAAATGATGATGCAAAGGAGCCATCTTGAATACCCTCTTGCCGGTGAGCTTGAAAGAGATCACCTGGATGATCACAGAAATTACCTCGATTACGAACACCCCGCCTATTATGAAAAGAAGTATTTCTTTCTTGATGATCAGGGCGATCACCCCGACCACTCCGCCGAGAGACAGGCTTCCCGTGTCGCCCATCATGATTTCCGCAGGATGGGCATTGAACCAGAGAAACCCCACGGCGGCGCCGACCAGGGCTAAACTGTATACACTGATCTCCCAGCTCTGTTCAATAAATGGTATCTGCAGATAGGCGGCGTAATCGGCGCGGCCGGCAAGATAGGAAAGTACGGCGAAAGTGATTCCCACCATGATAACCAGGCCTGTGGCCAACCCGTCGAGCCCGTCTGTGAGATTGATGGCATTACTGAACCCCACCAGAACGAGAACTGAGAATGGTATATAGAGATAGGAGAGGTCAATCACAGGAATCTTCAGAAAAGGCACGTACAGCAAGGTGGTATGCTCGTGCCTGAAAAAAAACAGAAACGAAACAATCACTGCGGATATCACGATCTGGCCGGAAAACTTGAATCCCGCCCTCAGCCCCGTCCTTTTTTTCTTGAAAACCTTCAAATAATCGTCCACGAAACCGATAGCCCCAAAACCGACGGTAGCCCCCAGAAGTACCCAGGTATAGAAATTGTTCCAGTCCTGCCAGACAAGCACCGAAACAACAATCGCGCAGATGATCAGAATGCCTCCCATGGTTGGAGTACCGACCTTTTGCAGATGCCGCTGCGGTACATCGACCCGAATAGCCTCGCCCGTTTTCAGCTCTCGGAGTCTGCCGATCAACCAAGGCCCCAAGACAAGGGACAGCAGGAGGGCGGTGAGGGCGGCATAGGCGGCTCTGAAGGTGATGTACTGAAAGATATTGAAGAACGTGAAGTATTTAACCAGCGGATACAGTAACTTTAGTACCATCGCTCAGGGCCTCGTAATATCGGGCACTAGCCGTTCCAGCTCTACCGACCGCGATCCTTTGATGAGCACCAGGTCCCCCGGTTCGATGAACTCGAGCAGTTCTTTGCGAAGCTTCTCAATATCAAGAGTCCAAAACAGCTTTTGGGAATAACCTGATTCTCGGACGGATGTCCAGGCTGTTTCCATCTCCTCGCCAAACAAAAAAATACCTCGAAAACCGGCTTTCGCGACTTCCACACCGATCCGGCGATGAGCATCTTCGGTCTCTGTTCCCAATTCCTTCATGCTGCCCAGCACTGCGATCTTGGCGCCTCCATGCACCAGCGATGATAGAAAGGCAAATACCTGTCCGACGGAATCGGGATTGGAGTTGTAGCAATCCTGGATCACGGTGACCGCTCCATTGATGATCTGAGACCGTCCGAACAGAGGGCGGGTGCACTCCAGACCATCCTTGATTTTGCTTTTGCTAATTCCCAATTCCGCCGATACCGATAATGAGGCCAAAGCGTTTCTCACATTATGAGCACCAAAAAGTGGGAAGCGGATCCGGAGCCCCTCCCAGTGAAGGATGTTGCCATCCAGCCCCAGATCCTCACTTCCCTCAAACCCTTTGGTGCACTTCGGGCCAAAGGGAACCACTGTTCCCTTGAGACCTTCACTCAAATACGAATAATAGTACTCTTCCTCATAGAGAAAGGCTTTCTGCGTCCCGCTGAAATGGCGGAATATCTTCTTCTTCTCCCTGGCGATCGCCTGCCTGGAACCGAGGTTGCCGATATGGGCGCTGCCGATGTTTGTAATAACGGCGGCATCGGGTCGAAAGATGTCGGCAAGAATGTCCATCTCCCCTTCATGGTTGATGCCCATTTCGAACACCGCGAAACGATGCTCATCGCGCACTCGGAAACAGGACAGAGGAAGCCCGATCTCCGAATTCAGGTTGCCCGGACTGATCACGGTCGGACCGGCCAGTGACAAGATATATCCCAGGATCTCCTTGGTCGTTGTTTTTCCGTTGCTGCCCGTTACCCCAATCCGAACGAGTCGGGAAAACCGCTCGAGGTACCTTCCGGCCAGCTCCTGTAGCCCGCTCAGTGTATCCTCCAAGACAATCAAGCTGACTCCCCGACTCTCGAGCAGTTGGGAAAGGCTCGCCTCGGCATCTCTCCATTTCCGGGACGATGCAATGATCGCCGACGCTCCCCGCTGCACCGCTTCCGGAATGAACGCATGTCCGTCGACCCTGCTTCCAGGCAGCGCTACGAACAAAGAATCTCGTTCAACCTGCCTGGAATCGGCTACTACGGATTGGATATCGTTTTTTCCAATGCGGACTAGTTTACCGCGAGCCAGCGAGCTAGCCTCTTGCGGGCTCAAGATCGTCCTCCGTACCGCCGTCCTATTCATCGCCCCGCGCCTTGATCACAACTTTCAATATGTCCGAGCTTTCAATCGGCCTCAATCCCAGCTCGTTTTCCGCGAGATCTTTGACCCGCTCGGGGGAGCTCAACACGGCTAAGGCGGCGATTGCTTTCTTGTTCTTTTCCAGCCATTCCTGTTGTTCCGCTTCCAGCTCCTCGACATCCCGCTTCAGTTCTTGATAACGGAAGCCCTGCCAGGAGTTCAAAAAAAACAAGGACAGAAAAGCAAGCGCTGTGATAATGATAAACGACGATTTCAGCTTCATTCTATCTTTTCCAATACCCTCAAACCCGCGCTTCGCGAAGCCGGATTCCTGCTGATTTCTTCTTGCGTGGCTCGTACAGGCTTTCTGGTAACGATGCGAGCTCGCTTTCTGCCCCCACAATAACAGATCGGCGATTCCGGAGGGCAGGTACAGGACTTATTGCACTCTTGAAAGAAACGCTTGACGATCCGATCCTCCAAAGAGTGAAAGGAGATGACTGCCATTCTTCCACCGCTGTTCAGAAGATCAAAGGCCTTGGGCAGGGTGGCGGCCAGTACTTCGAGCTCGTTGTTTACAACGATTCGCAGCGCTTGAAAGGTCCGGGTGGCCGGATGAGCCCTGCCATACCTGTAGGAGGGTGGAACCGCTTTCCAGACAACATCGGCGAGCGCCTTCGAGCTGTGGATTTCTGATTTGTTGCGCTCGCGAACGATCGCCCTGCTGATCTGCGCCGCCAATCGCTCCTCACCATAGTTCCTGATCATCTTCCGCAGATCGACTTCGGACACCGTGTTCACGATATCCGCCGCACTGCGCCCTCGGGTCGCATCGAGCCGCATGTCCAAGGGTTCGTCCCTGCTGAAGGAAAACCCTCGGGCACCGAGCTGGTAGTGAAACATCGACACTCCTAAATCGAAAAAGATCCGGTCGGGTTTTCTGTCCACCAGTTGTTCGTATCTTTCGAAAAAATCTGAAAAACAGCTGTTGAACAACCGAACCCGCCCCCCGTACGGGGCGAGCCGTTTTCGAGCCCGACTTAGGATCTCCCCGTCTTTCTCTACTCCGCAAAGAGTGAGCTGCGGAGCTGCAGCCAGGAACGCCGCGCCGTGTCCTCCCTCTCCGAGGGTGGCGTCTACAAGAACCGACGCACTTTGTTCTGCAGCGAGAATGAGCAGGGAAAGCGTCGCTTCAAGAAGGACTGGCTTATGAACGAACACGCTCCCCTCCCCGCACTCTACAACGCTATTTTATTTCCTATCTCTTCTGCAGCCTCCTTGAATTTGCTTTCATTGTCCTCGAGATATAACGAATAGCTTGCTTCATCCCATATCTCGATATACGTTTGAATTCCAAGGATGATGCATTCTTTCTTCAATTCGGCGAACTCTTTCAACGTGGGAGGAATGATGATTCTTCCCGAACGGTCGATCTCCGTTTCCTGGGCCGGCGCAATGATCCGCCTCTGCATCAACCGGGCTTTCTCTTGAAAAAGAGAGGTCGAACCTATCAAGCTCTGAGAAACTTTCTTCCATTCTTCATGAGGAAACAGCCACAGACACCTGTCTACACCGCGGGTCAATACGACAGAGTTGCCCGTGATGTCTGTACGGATGCGCGAGGGTATCATCAGCCTGTTCTTATCATCGAGGGAATAACGATATTCTCCCGTCAGCATACCCTATCCTACCACCAAATTCCTAAAATTTCCCACTTTTTCCCACTTTTCTCTCTATACTATCCCATCTCTAGCAATTGTCAACATTCTTTTCTTCGTTAAAGCTGCAATTTCCAGTACGACGACAGAATTGTACTATATATTTGTTATGCAATTTTGCGTAAATTGACGTCGGATCAAGAAATTTGTATCTTGGATGTGGAACATCAAACGCATCCGTCAGGGTTTCAAAGGGAGAACGAGCTTGTCACTTTACCGAGTTCATTTTAAATGGAAGGAAAAAGAGATCCAGCTTACTGCCAAAAGTTTGGATCTGACTCACCCCTATTTTGTGTCGATCAAGGATCTTATTTTCTCAGACAAAAAGAAGATAATCATCAACCCAGCAGACGACGACATTATCAAAGCTTTCGGGAACTCCAAGCATCTAATGATTCCTTTCCAAACAGTCTTGCTTATAGAAGAGCTCGACGAAGAGGGCAAAGCGGCGAAGCTTCGACGATTCACTCTAGTAGAAGGCAAGCGGGATGATAAAGAGGAAGAGCAAGTTGATAAGGATAGCTTGGAAGATCGTGGAGACGTCCAGTCCTGAGGCAGAGTAAAGTATGTTTTCCGAAAAAGAGATATCGAAAACTGAAGTTCAGCTGACGGTACAGGGTCCCTTGGGTGGAGAGAAAGCCGAGGAGTTCCAAGAATCCCTTCAGAAGCTGGCAAGTGGTGGCTACAAAACAATTTCCCTCGATCTCTCCGGGGTCCCCTCGATGAATTCAACCTGCATTGGGAAGATCCTTCTTCTCAGGAAAAACTTGGCGGAACAGGACCGCACGATTCGAATCAAAGGCTGCAGCGAGACTCTCTACAGCACGTTCCAATTATTGAAATTCGACAAGCTTGTACGTATAGAGACTAAGGTCGGTCAAGCCGAGTAAGTCGTGTAGTCGATCTGCGAAAAGATGTTGTTCCTCGCTTCAACTGCGCTCAACCATTCGTGATCCAGTCTGTTCGTCATAATCGAATCGTAGATCCGGAAGAAATTGTTGATATGCTCGCGCGTTCGGCGAACCGCGTAGGGAACCATGGTTCCTGTTTTCATGATGAAGGCCCAGTCGGAGGCCTCGGCGAGCAGCATCTCCCGCATGGCCTGGTCCAAAGCTCGCTTACGAATGCCTTTAGTGCTCTGAAAACGACGCACCAGTTCGGACATTCGTAAAGCCTGCTCGTGCAGGTGTCTGTACACCCAGTCGTTGCTGCCGTCCAGCCAAACCTCTGCATAGCCCTTGTTGCCCCAGCTCGAAAAACAGGGTTGGGAAATCTGTTGTTCTGGATATTGCCCCAGATAATCTCCCGGGGTAATCATGGCAAGCTCGTCGCTGCGAGACGCCGCCCCCCGCAGCAGGATTTCCAGCCAATCTGTGCCCTCGAACCACCAGTGCCCGAATAGCTCGGCGTCGAAAGGGCACACGATCAAAGGACGACGATCCATCAGTGTGCTCAGCCGGCGTATCTGATCGATCCTATCTGCAAGGAAATGCTCGGCATGCATGCGAGCCCGTATCCCGGCTGCCTTGGGGCTGTACAGTCTCTTCTTGTCTCCCGGACCGGTGACGGCGTGGTATTTGATGCCCGTCATCACCCGAACTCCTGTCTCCGGAATAAAGGGCTTGAGGTAGTCTATGGGCAGGTCAAAACCGATATCCCTGTAAAAATCCCTATATACAGGGTCCCCCGGGTAACCCTCATCGGCGGACCAGACGGTCCGCGCCGATTCTGGATCCCGAGCAAAGGCGGCAATCCTATTGGGGCAGTAAACAGGTGCGTATACGCCATAGCGGGGACGACGCTCGCCGTAGAGGATGCCGTGGCTTTCCACAAAAAAGTAGGGCAGCTCATATTCCTTCAAAAAATCCTCTACTCCGGGATAGTAACCGCATTCGGGCAGCCAGAAACCCCTGGGAAAACTGCCAAAGGTACGAACGTGCGATTGTACCGCCACTTCGATCTGAGCCTTGACGGCCTGCGGCACGACCTGAAACAGGGGGAGGAAGCAGTGCGTTGCAGCTGTCGTTATCAAATCGAGATGTCCCGTCTTCTGAAAGTCGAGCAGTCCGGCAAGCAGATTGCGCCCGAATGTGTCCTCAAACACTCGCCTGCAGGATTGAAAACGCCGCTGATACATCTTCGCCAGCACGTTGAGCAGCGGATCATGCTGAGTTCGTATGATTTCGAGTCTGGTAAGCTCGATCATGCGGCTCAAGTACTGGAGATAACGGTCTAGCAAAAGCTTATCTCCGAGCATTTCAGAAAGCGTTGGTGATATCGAGATGGTCAAACGAAAGGGTACGTTTTCCTCCCGTAGCCGCTTGAACACCGAGAGAAGGGGAATATAGGTATCCGTTATCGCCTCAAACAGCCAGTCTTCCTCGAGGAAGCGGGGGTACTCCGGATGGCGTACGAACGGTAGGTGCCAGTGCAGTACCAGCGACAGATAACCGGGCGCCAAGATTCAATCCCTGAGTACGGAGAGAATCCTCTGCGGGATTCCCTCTGAGCTTGCCCTGTACGAATAGAATCCACCGAGAA
Organism: uncultured Spirochaetaceae bacterium; assembly: GCA_964390045.1. GTDB lineage: Bacteria > Spirochaetota > Spirochaetia > SZUA-6 > DRHE01 > CAYMGP01. The sequence continues at coordinate 22,621 of CAYMGP010000015.1, forward strand.
GGCTTGACCCACTCTCTTCAGCCATCGATTCATCGGGGGGTTTCTCCGAAAGGCTGTCCCGCGGCGTTCTGACTGTGTTTGATCTGGCCAGACACTCGTACTTCACCGTTGCCACGAGACCGAGCTCGATTACGTAGCTGCAGTTTGTATTCGGCAGGTAGATGTACCATCTCCTGTCGCTGAGCTGAATCGGTATGTCAAAAAAGGAGTTCGAGTTTTCGCCGTTGAACTTCACCAGCTCCACGTCATGGACGCGCAATACGAGAGGATGTACATCGGTGCTCAATCTGAGTCGTTCCCGCAGAGGACGATCCATGTCCCAATAGGCGAAAGCCCAGTTGGGATCCCTTATCATCAGTACGATTTTCGTTTGATTGTAGGTTTTAGAAATCGAGGGAAGGATGGAGCCATCCTCTTCGGGCTCCTCGCCGTCGGCGATATCGAATTTGCTTTCCTCTACACGTACAGACGGGTTGTTTTCTTCCTTCCTCTCCCTTCTCAGCTCTCCTGTATTTTCCAGGATGAGATCGATAAGCGTAGATCTGTCAATAGCGCTGCTGAATTCATATCCCTCGGCGCCGGCGAGGGCTTTCAACTCCTCCAGGGGTATCCGCTGAAGGCGCTCTCTGGTCATGAGGACATCCTAAGATGACCAGAATTATTAAGTCAACCACCCTCGAGACGACTGCGATCCGTGCCGTCGGAAACGCTCTTCCTGACCAGCATGAGCACCACATCCCCGAATCCAAACTTCTTGGCCAGGTAGTCCACCGGACGTTTCACGAAACCGGGCACTGCGCCAACTGCCAGACCGCCCCAGGTTACGGTTTTTAGTACATCGAAACCTGCCGCCTGCAGTGCGAGACAAAGCGTTCGTTTCGAGAACAGGGTCAGATGATCGACTATGGCTGATCGCCACTTTGTCTTAAACAATCTGGCCTGAAAACCTGCGATGTTGGGTGTGACGACGATAGCATAGCCGTCATCAAGAAGGATCCTGTGCACCTCGGACAGCAGCCTGAGGGGATCCGGAACATGTTCGATCAAGTGGGAAAAATGGATAACCGAGAAATATGCATCGGGAAACTCGGCTTGCTCCACGGTTCCGATGTGGATGTCCAATTTCTTCCGCAGTATTCCATCCTCTGCAGATTGGCGGCAGAGCTCGACTCCGCGAACCTCCCACCCCCATTCCCGAATGTAGGAAAGCAACATTCCTGTTGCACAGCCGATATCGAGAAAGCGCCGCGGTTCGGGCAGAGTAGCGCTCAGCTCGCGAAAATGGATGTCTTTGAGACCCAACTTCATGAGGTTGAAAAAATTCTCTTCGTTGGTTAGCTCGTAGTCGTAGTACAGCTCGTCGTAACGGAACCTCAAATCATCAAATACGGGCTGAGGATTTTGGAATACCAACCCGCAGTTCGAGCATCGTACAAATATGAAATCCTTGCCGTCCCAATAGGGGCGTTGATCCCGGCTGCCGCACAAATTACAGCCAATCCACCTGACCCTTTCGCTGCCGGGCTTCGTAGAATAGGTTTTCATCCTCAATCAACGACGATCAGCGTGTAGTTGCGAGAGCTTTCATTTCCGGAAAAGTCGGAGGCGATTACGGTCAGCGAGGTTTCCCCGGGTATGAGCTTGACCTGGCCTAGTCTGAATAACCAATCCGAGTAGTATATGTCGTCAAAGCTCTTCTCCGAGTTGAGCAGGACGAGCTCGCTCTGGGCGGCTGAAGGCGGTTGGGGTTGACCGGAACGAGTATGAATCGAATCAAAAATGAAACTGGATATTTCCCGCCCGTCCTGAGATAGAAACACTTCGTAGGGAGCCAGCTTCCACAGAAAAGTAACATCCTCGCGCAGATCGTAGAGATTGCCGTATACCTCGACCTCTCCACTTCTCAGCCTCATTCCCTCTTCGAGGACAAGCATGTCCTGGCCGCTGCGGATCATGACTTCCTTGATAACCGGCGGCTGGGTATCGGATTGTGGCGGCAGCAGGAGAAGGGGATTGATGATGGTACCCATCTGCGAATCGATGATTGATAGGTGAAGATGCTTTCCCGAAGAGTATCCGCTTGAGCCTACAATGCCTAGAGATTCACTGCGATCGTAGAGCTTACGTTCGCTGTCCAGCGAGCCCTCCTGTAAATGGCTGTACAGAGATCGAATCCCACCCTGGTGCTGCAGCACGATGAAGTTACCCAGACCAATGGGCAGAGAGGAAAAGTCCAGATCTTCCCGGTAGGAGAAAACCAGCTCTCCCGGTGATATCGGGTACACAGACTGCTCCCCGCCGCCGAGATCAATACCGGAGTGGAAGTGGTCGCCCCTATGCTCACCGAAGGTGGCTGTTACGATTATCGTTTCCAGCGGCCAATCAATAGCAAACAGCGGGATTCGACCTGCATAGATCAGGATCAACAACAAAAAAACTCTGCGCATTATCCCTCCACCAGATCGGCCCGCAACAGAAATTCCTCCAGCCCGAGGATTAGACTGTTTTCAAGGATTTTGACATACAACTGCCTCGCCTCGAGTTTTCGAGACAGCATCACCGTGCCCTGCGGGCGAAAAACCACGAGCAGGGAACCGCTTTCGTTTTGAAAGCTGGCAGCGGAAAACTCGTTGCCGCAATCTAGGTATTTCATTACTCCCAAGGCAGGAATGCTGAGTACGATCTCGTTATTGATATCAAGAACACCGAGCCCGCCCTCGGCTTCGAAGTGCAGATATCTTCCCTGAGGATCAAATTGCATCATCACCTCGCGACGAAAATCGGAGCTCAGCTTCAAGGTAATTTGGACAACGAGCTGCTGCCCCTGGCGTCTCAGCAGGGTGAGCTTCTGAGGATCTATACCGGAAATAAGGGCGATCTGGCTGCCGTCGGAAGTTATATCTGTACCTAGAACAACAGCCATCCTGCTTCCCTCCGGCCGATGCTCGTCCAGAGGCTGTCCGTCGGCACCTACGAAAACCAAAGCGCCCTCCATAAGCCCCAGAGCGCATTCATCTTCATGAAACGCGATGCTCGTTATCGGCGAGGAAAAAGCGAGAGACCATAGGAGCTCTCCCTCTCCGTTCAGACGCTTCAGTCCACTGAGATCTGTGTTGATGGAATACAGATAGCGGCCACTGGAATCCGTCAGGGGATATCCATAGCTTTTGATGCTGTAGCGAAACTCACCGCGGGTATCCATGAAAACTATGTGATCGGGAACCCGGCCGTAGTTGATGAATCCGGTGTCTGACAGGCTGAGGTTGTGAAGGACCGCATCAATGTAGCAGACATTCGCCTCCAGGTCCGCGTAACCAAAGCGCTCCCCGGCACGGAAAGGAAAAACAGGGTTTTCCGAGCCCGTGGCTCTCACCGTAGAAGTAGTAAGCTCCCGAGCCCAGACCGGGCGCAAAAAAGATTCTTTTCCAGAGGGTTGGGCGGAGAGCAGCAAATAAAGAGGAAGGAGTATCAGGGGCCAGATCCAACCACCCCTGCCCCCTCGTTTCTTCTTAAAGATACTATCTCCCATGAGTGGGTTTCTTTCCCTATCTGGTCGACCCTGGTTTTTTCAGCTTTTCAATTTTACGGGCCATCTCTTTCTTCTTCTGGTCGTCTTCCATCTTGGTCTTCCAGATCTCCATCTTTTTTTTCACAATCTCCGCATCGTCTACCTCACCAAGAATCGTATAGAGACGTTTCATGGCTGCGAGAAAGGCGATGGCCTTTTTAAAATCGTCGAGACGCATGGTAGACAGCTCATACTTCTCCCGGTAGCGGTCGGCCGCTTGCTGCAGCCACTTCTTGGCCAGCCCCACATGCGCCAGCCTCTCGCTGTAGCCCTCTACCCTCGGATCGAGCTGGGCGATAAAGGTTTTCAGATTCAGCAGATTTTTTATAATTACAGCATAGCGACCCTGCAGCTCGACGAAGGACCACTTCCACTTCGAGCCGCTGCCAAACCCTTCGACTACCGAGTCTATGGAGAATCCCAGCTTACGCACAAAATCATATTTGCGCTTGTCCTCGAAATCCTGCAGGCTCTCGACACCGAGTTGATAGTCTGAGAAGGGAGTATCGATATAGGGACTAACAATCTCTTCCATATATATAATGCTTCTGTAGCAGTTCTTTCGCGCTTCGTTGAGGAAGCCTTCATTCTTAATCCCAAGCAGGGAAAGAGACAGTGCATTCATGAGATCGAAGTACGAGACTATGTTTAGATACCTGTCGGCTAGCTCGAAACGTTTGACATTGACCTCTTTCAGGGAATCGAGGTCGCTGAATACATCTCCCCTGTACTGTCCGCTGGTAAGTCCTTGAGCTTTGCTTGTCCTCTGGATGAATCCTTCCAGCTCTTTATTCTGTTCTTGAATTTCCTCCACCCGGTGCTTGTACTCTTTCGTCTTTTCCGCGTAGCGCTTCCTGGCTTCACCGCTGATTTTTTCCATACGCTGTCCGCCTTTGTCGGGCCCTAACCCCGGTTTTCCCGCTTACCGTATCGTTGCAATAGCTCTTGAGCATGCTGTAACGACGTGTCCCCTGTTTTATCACCGGCTAACATACGGGCGATCTCGACGCGCTGCTCACTTCCGCCGACGCTATTTACCTTGGTTACCGTTCTCTGCCCCTGGGTGACCTTCTCGACTTTGATATGATTATCGCCGCGAACGGCAATCGTGGCAAGGTGAGTGATACACAACACCTGCTTTCTGTCTGAGAGTTTCTTCAAACGCTCCCCCACGGCGATGGCGACCTCCCCGCCAATACCTACATCCACTTCATCGAAAATCAGGGTGTTTATATGGTCCGATTCGGCCAATACTGATTTGATTGCCAACATGATTCGGGACAGCTCGCCCCCCGAAGCGATCTGGGCCAACTTCCTGAACGGCTCGCCGAGATTTGGCGAGATCAGGAATTCCACCCTGTCTTTACCCGTCGAGCAATACAACACTTTTCCACTATCGTTTGTGCGGTCTTTGATCTCAACCTGGAAAGCAACCTTCGGCATTCCCAGCTGTTTCAGCTCTTCGACAATCTTAGCCTCGAGGATCCCGGAAGTTCGCTTGCGGCGCTGAGATATGTCCGTCGCCCTTTGTTTCAACTCAGCCTCGATTGCGGAGATCTCGCCTTCCAGCTGTTTTTGCCGCTCATCCGTGCTCTGAATCCCTTCCAGCTCTTTCTCGCTTTTTTCCATGTAATCGAGGATATTCTCGATAGTACTGCCGTACTTCTTCTCCAGCCGCTTTATCAGATCGAGCCTCTCCTCTATCTCTTCGAGCCTGTAGGGATCGAACTGGATGCCGTCTTTGTACCGGCTCAAGTTCTGCACAAAATCTTCCAGCTCGAAAAATACATTCTCCATCTGCTGCGCGGATTTCTTCAACCCTGCATCGATCTGCACGGTTTCGGCAAGCCAGCCGCGGGCCTGTCTGAGACTGCTCAGCGCCCCCGCCCTGCTCTCCGCTGTGGCACCGTACACCTGTTCGATCAGGTGAACGAGCTTTTCGTGATTGGCCAGTAGATTCTGTTCCTGTTTGAGCCGCTGCTCCTCCTCCGGGTGCAGCTTCGCTTCCCGGATTTCTTCGATTCCGTATTCGAGGAGCTCTATCTGGCGCAGGCGCTCCCGCTCGTCGGCGATCAGAGCGGAATGCTGTTCCCGCAGCTTGAGCAGCTTGGAGTGAAGGGAAGCGAACTTCTGAACTTGCGCGTTGATCCCTCCAGAGTGATCGAGCAGCCTTCTGTGGTTTTCCAGGCTCAGCAGGGATTGGTGCTCGTGCTGTCCGTGAAGATCGAACAGCAGGGAGGTGAGCTCCCTCAGGGCGGTCAGGGTGAAAGGAGATGATTGAACGTAGATCGCGCCTTTGCCGCTCTTCTTCACGACCCTGCGAATAATGACGGCATTATTCTCGGGCTCCAGGCCCTGCTCTTTCATCCAGGAGAGAGCTTCAGGATTGTTGTCGAGTTTGATGATACCCGACACTTCTGTTTCTTTGGCACCGGAACGTATCGCCTCGGTTTCCGCCTTCATGCCGAGAATCAAACCGAGTGCGCCTATAAGAATCGATTTCCCTGCGCCGGTTTCCCCGGTAAGCACATTCAAACCCGGAGAAAAACGCACTTCGAGGCGATCGATGAGGGCGTAGTTGCTGACCAAGAGTTGCTCAAGCATCGGGTGCTCGTCCCTGCTCTTCGAATCGAGGCTCTTCTGCCCAATTCAGTTTGCTCCGCAGCACTTCGTAGAAGTTTCGTTTATCGGATAGGATGATCAGAGAGCTCTTCTGCGATTTACAGAAAGCAACTCGATCCGAGGGCTCAAGATCGAATACCTCCCGGCCGTCGACAATAAGCACGACTCGGGTCCGCTGCTTCTCCTCGATCTCTATTTCAAAAGTCTCGCGATCCGGAATCACTATCGGACGGTTCGCCAGAGTAAAAGGACATATCGGGTTCAAGACGAAAGCATTCATCTCCGGATGCAGAATCGGCCCGCCCGCCGACATGGAATAAGCGGTGGAGCCGGTGGGTGTAGCAACAATTACGCCGTCTGCCCGGTAGCGAGCCACGTAGGTGCCCGACAGGTCAATTTTCAGGGTGATGATGCGGGCCTGATCACCCGCCCGGATCACGGCATCATTCAACCCGCTGAAGCTGCCGAGGCTTCGACCGCCTCTACGTACCTCGGCATCGAACATAATCCGTTGACTCACCCCCAGTTTCCCGCCCAGATATTTCTCCAAGGCATCGACCCATTCCAGGTGCGAGATTTCCGTAATAAACCCGAAATCTCCTAGATTTACAGCCAGAATGGGAATGGCGGTCCCGGCCAGCGATCGTGCTCCATATAGAAGCGTTCCGTCGCCGCCCAGGGTGATAGCCAGGTCGGTCTCAGCAGGTACCTCCACCCGCCTGCTTTCATCTACAGCGATCACTTCCAACGTTACCGCCTTGGCCTCGAAGTATTTCTGAACCTCTTCAAGGAGAGCCTTGGCTTCATCTTTATGAGAATTAACGAAGACAACTACCCCGTGAATTCTATTTTTCATAAAAACTCTTTACTGAATATACAGGTTCCCGATGCCCCCATCAAGGAAGCGTGGTAAGGACCCTGCAAATGTGCTGTATATCCTTTTTCCCAAGGGAGGGGTACAGAGGGAACAACAGGCAGCGCCAGAGCAGCTCTTTACAGTTGGGCAGGCTGCGGCCGTCTACGACTAGACCCTCGCTATCACCAATTTCGTTGCCCGTCAACGCGATAATCGCATCTTTGAAGGCGCATTGGGTTTCCACGCCTTTATTACCGGCGTAGCGACGGACCTCGGGTAGGCTGTTTTTTACGAGCACAGGAAAACTGAAAGCCACACTGCCCGCCTCATCTCCACTATACAGGGACTTGTGTCGGGAGCTCTGCATCGCCTGGCGGTACAAAGAGGCAATCGCGCTTCGCTTGGATAAAAACCTATCGATCTCCCTGAGCTGGGTAATTCCCAGAGCGGCGTTCATATCGGGCAGCCGCTGGTCCGGATACAGACTCTCTGCTATGTTCCTGAGCTTCTTCACGTTGCGCTTTTCCCTCGTAAAAACCGCGGCCCCGCCGCCCGTTGTTACGATCCCCCCGGAACCGAGTGACAACAGACCGACCTGCCCCCGGCTGCCGCAAGGTTTCCCGCCCCAACTGCCGCCGCAGGATTCCGATATATCCTCGATTACAGGCACTCCCAGCTCGAACAAATCATCCGAGTCGGGAAGAAAGCCCAAGCAATAGTGCAGGACGATTGCTTTTGCGCCGGAGGCAAGCAATGGCTCGACGCGTTCTGCGCGCAGAACAGGATGCTCCACCTCCACGTCTGCAATCATGGCTACCAGGCCTCGCGACTCGATAACACGCAGGTACTCCTGCGGAGCAAGTGCGGAGAGCACGACGCGGTCGCCGGCGGAGAGCTCGAGAAACTCAAAAGCGCAATGGATACTCGAAAGATAGCTGGCAAGGGTTACTCCACCGGGAACGGTCAGAACACGGCACAGAGAGGCTGTGAAATCATGGTTCACCGGGCCGGGAGCGATCCTGTCAGAAACCATACAGCTGAGGACATTGTCGAAATCTTTTCGGCGTAGGGTCGGACGGGACAAAGGGATGTTCATATGTTTTCCTAAACTCGGTCCAAGAATAAATAAGTCGGCTGAATTTTTCAATATGTATCGTGTTTCTGAACAAGGGGAACGAAGCGGCAGCCGATACTCTCCCTGGATTCGAAACGCCCGCCTACCCTGCGGATGATTACAAGGGTTTGGTATTGCCGGCTGTCTCCGACTGGAACGACCATGATCCCGTTGTCGGCCAGTTCAGCCGTCAGTGTAGGGGGAACCGTGGAAGCGGCGGCTGCCACCAGAATACGGTCGTAGGGACTGTGCTCCCGCCAGCCCAGAGATCCGTCGCCGATTCGGTAAGCGATATTGGTATAGCCGAGATCGGCGAGAAGCGTGCGCGACCGCTTTAAAAGAGCAGGGATCAGCTCTACTGTATAAACAATTCCGGCCAACTCGGCCAGCACGGCGGTCTGGTAGCCGCTGCCTGTTCCAATTTCCAGGACCTTCTCGCTTCCTCTTAGGCGCAGCTCCTCTGTCATCAAAGCGACCATATATGGTTGAGATATCGTCTGTCCGTGCCCAATGGAAAGAGGATAGTCGCCGTATGCTTCGTATGTACTGACACCCGTGATAAATCTATCTCTAGGAATGTGGGACATCGCATCGAGAAGCTTTCGGTCACGAATTCCCCTCGACGCGATCTGGGTTTGTACCATTCGCTCGGCGTAGCTGTTTTCCGGATAGAAGAGCTTCAAAACCTCTCATCCATGCCCCTCGAGGAGGCCAATCAGTATACGATCAAAACGGGCAGGTGACTTCGACGCAACAGATGCGTGGTTGTGGAACCGAGTATATAATCTCTTATTTTATGAGCTCCATGGGAGCCAACCAATACGAGATCCGAGCCCTCCCGCTCCGCCACCTTGAGCACGGTATCTACCGGCGAGCCCTTCTCGGCGACCAGGCGATGGGCGATTTTGTGCTTGCTCAAATACCGCCGCTCCCGCTCGCTGAGACCACGCTCCTCTGCGCTGGATAAAATAACGAACTCCTTCCATATGTCCCCGAAGGCATTCGCACAGAACTGCAAAGCCCTCTCAGCGGTTATCGAACCGTCGTAGGGAAAAAGCAGTTTCTCCGGAGCCCTGTAGCTCTGTGGGCAAGCCATGACGGGCCTGGGAGAGGAACGTGCTACATCCTCAGCAGTAGAGCCCACGATCGTCCGGGCGAAGCGGGCGTTCTCTCCCTTCTGGCCTATGAACAGCATATCGCCCGATCTGCATTCCTCGGCAAGTACTTGGGAGGGAAGCCCTTCTCTGGTAATAGAAAGGAAAGGGATCTTTCGTTCCTTACAGCTTTCCTCGCAGCCGGACAAACAGTTGGCGGCAAACTCATCGAGATCACCCTTGATTTTAGCGTAGAAACTCTTCAACTGCGGATCGGGAGGGATGTAGGTTCTGGCAAAGGCGTAGTCGAAATGACCGGTGGCATAGATAATTGGCAGCTCGGTTTTCCTTGAATCTATCACGAAAACAGCCTTAAGTTCGCAGTTGAGCTTCTCCGCAAAATATTCGCCGTAGCGAAAAGAAGACAGGGAAAAATCAGAACCGTCGATGCCGACAACCACCTGTTGTATCAACTCTTACCTCCGGTATGCTGTGACGTATGGCGTTTGTCTTTGTCATGGAGTTTGGACACCTTATACCGCTTGATAAGCAGCCGCAGGGCGTCGTTTACGGCTTCTGTTCGATCGTGATAGAAGCCTTCCCGGATCATTTCGTCGATCTCCTCCAATAGAAACTTAGAGGTCTCAACATATGTTTTCGGCACTTGAAGATCCTCCTGCTCACACGTTTATCACTTCAAACCCGACCGTTTTCTATATTGTAGACCCTATTGTATACCCTCCACTACCCGGCTGCAAAGGTCTCTTCGACATGAATCACGGAAGTACGTTCTGAGCAAGCCTGTCTATAACCGCTGAATCGAGTTTCCGCCAATGTTCTAGCAATTGGTCAAACCATCCATATTCTGCTAAAACCCTAATGAGACGGTACAACTCTCTGGCTTGTTTCTTGACATTGGAACGAAAATCCTCCAACGCCTGTTCGTTGCCCAGGTCTGTCACAATGCGTATGCTCACGGGAGGGAGACTGTTCTTCAGGGCGGCAACGAAAACGCCAGCGGTTTCCCAATTCGCCCCGGTAGCCTGGAACAAAGAAAAGAGGGATTCCCGCATCTCCAGAGACTGGATCAGCAGCTCGCCGCAGGCCTGGTTTCCCGCCCGTACCTGAAACCCGGCACTGCTGCCTGCCTCGCCGGCCTCACGGAACAGGAGATCCATAGTAGAGGGCGGCATGATGCTGAACGCCGAAGGAAGCTTCATTTCCGGGATGCTGCTGGACGGGAACCCCCCGCCGCCGATATCGTATTCATAGCAGTCCTTGCAGATCATGATCTCGCCGATGAATACACCCGACTCGATACCGGCGCAGGAACCCGAATCCAAAACCAAATCCGGTGTAAAAGAAAAACATCCGGCCGCGGTTGTGCAGGCCGCCCGCGCTTTTGCCGGTCCCGATTCCATGGCAATGAACTCCGTGTTTCCCAATGCAACCCTGGCCGTACGGCAGCCTGAAATCGGTTTGGAGTCTCGCATGTTCAATACTTCTCGACAGGCGTTGAATTCAACGGGGAAGGGACAAATCAGAAGAATCTTCACGTAGTAAAACGTATATCCCCTTCCCGTATGCAGTCAAGGGATTTACCGGCTACCCGCGTACGGAACTCTGCAGCGCTTTTTAAACGATCTAACGGCGAACTCTGCCTCTGCCCCGCTGCCTGCGCCGACTACTGTTCGATTTCGAATGAGGGATATCCGGCTCATGACCGAGCCATTCGGGAGTAATTCGGTTGGAGGTGATCAGTCGCTTCACTGCTTTGAGTTCTCGCGAGGTTACCAGCGTAATCGCCGTTCCCTTTCTGCCCATTCTACCGGCTCGGCCGGTTCTATGGGTGTAGGTAACAGGATCCCGCGGGAAATCGTAGTTGACAACGTGGCTCACGTGGCTGAAATCCAAACCCCGACCGGCCAGATCCGTAGCGATCATGAACCGTACCTGGCGGCTGCGCAGGCGCCGGATGACCGAGCTGCGCTTGTGCTGCTCCATTCCTCCGTGAATCATATCCACCGCCCGGAGCCGGTTCTTCAATTTCAGATAGAGCTTTTCAGCGTTGAGACGCGAATTGCAGAAAATTATGGCCTGTTTGACTTCACGCTCGTCCAACATGCCGTGCAGGATCTCCAAGCGGGCATCGTAGGGCACGAACCGGAATCTGTGTATCAACGACTGGGGCGATATCTGCTCGGAGTTGAGCTCCACGCTGATCGGCTGTCGCAGGTAAGTCTCGGCCAATCTCTTCACATTCTGGGGCATGGTAGCCGAAAAAAGCAGTGTCTGATGTTCGTGTACCAGGCAGGAGAAAACGAACTCGATATCCTCTAGAAATCCCTCTTTCAGCATTTCATCCGCTTCGTCGAGCACGAAGGTGCGGACCTGGGAAAGAGAAATCCTGCCGCTGTAGAGGAAGTCGATCAGGCGTCCCGGTGTGGCTACAAGGATGTGCACGATATCCTGGAGTTTGGCTTTCTGAATGTCCATATCGAAGCCGCCGTACACGGCAAACGGCACGACGTTCAGGTTTTGCGAGATGCGTCCTATCTCTTCCACGTATTGCAGTGCCAGTTCCCGGGTGGGAACAAGAATCAACGCCTGAATCGCCTTCAGTCCCGGATCAATATTTTGTACGAGCGGTATTCCGCAGGCGCTCGTCTTTCCCGATCCGGTTTCCGCTGTAGCCAGCAGATCCCTTCCCGAAAGAACATGGGGGAAGGTCATCTCCTGTATGGGAGTGAGCTCCGTGTAGCGCATCGATGTCAGGGCATTGAGTATTCTAGGCTTGAGGCCCAGCTCGTCAAACTTCATTTCTATTCCTTGGTAGTAAAAAAGGAAAGTGATTGTTCTCTAAAAGAAAGGCATCAACGTCCAGAGCTAGTAATTCTACCCATACAACGTTCTGGAAGATCCAATTATGGCAATCCTGTTTACAGGAGAGAAAATACTCATTTTGAAGCGAAAAATCAATCCTACCACCAAGGCTTGCCCTGCGGCCGCAAGGTTCAGAAGGTGTTTTGCAGCCCGGGTACGATAAGAAATTGCTGAAAAAAAAGCAAAATTTGCATGTACAGGTTTCGTTATTATCGTTAGTATGACCCGTACATATATCACGATTGGAGGAGTAGTGGCACGGATTACTATCAGAGATGATGAGAGTTTGGAATCTGGGATCAAGCGTTTTAAGCGAATGCGGGAGAAGGAAGGAACCGTCAAAACCTTCAAGAAGAAACAATACTACGAGAAGCCTTCCGATGTTCGCAGAGAGCAAAAGAAAAAAGCTATCCGCCGGCTGCGGCGGAAGAAGGTGAGAGCCACAACGCGTAGACGGAAATAGGTACCGCGGACAGGCTCTGAGTCTACCCCATCTTTTGGGTAAACCGCATACTTTTCTTTTTCGAATCTAAATACAATTAAAATATATGAAATCCCCTGCACTCAAAGTTTGAGACGCACGGCTAGCATCTTATAATACTTTTTCGATTCTACCGGTGTTCAGAGAGCTTAGGATCGCTTGAATCGTAGCTGTGTTAACCAGACCGTCTTCTCCGGTACAAATAGGTGCTTCTCCGGAGAAAAGGCAGTCAACAAAATGGCGGATCGGTTGTTCAGCAAATCCCACATGAGAGCCGTGGGCATTTTGCTGGCCGAGAATAAAGGGCCAGCTATGCTTTTCACCACTGAACTCGACTCCCTGTTTGTCGAGAGTAAGATCGATCTTTCCCCTGGTGCCAAAGAGGTGGACTTTAAAATCCACTAGGCTGGGAAATGATTCCGGAAGAATCCAACTGGTCGAGACAGAAGCAGAAGATTCAGGATAGCGAATCATAGCCTGGATCGAATCGTAGGCATCTATCCCTAAAGCAGGCAAGACCTCCTTCGATCCAAAGGCGTAGACCTCTATCGGCTTTTCACCAATAAACCAGGTCAACAGATCGATGAGGTGGGGAAGAAGAAACCACTCTGGGCCTGATTTAGTGCTCCAGCTCAGAAGCTTCTTGGGCACGAAAAGCGTATTCGCTAAATGGCCGCTGGCCAACACCGGGCGACCGAGCTCGCCTGATTTAATAATTTTCCAGGCTTCCAGGGGCGCCGGATTCCAACGATTTTGAAAATCTACCATTAATACAACTTCGTTCTTATGCGCTGCTTTCACCATCCGCTCAGCTTCCCCCACATCCGTGGCCAGAGGCTTCTCACAGAGGACGTGCTTTCCCGCTCCCACTGCCTGGAGCACGACTTCCGTATGAGCAAAATCCGGAGTGGTTACACTCACAGCTCGAATCTCTTTGTCCTTGAAAACAAAATTTGGATCAGCAGTCCACCGGCACTGATACTTCTCGCCCGCCTCTTTTGCCTTCTTCTCGTCGAGGTCGCAGACTGCGACCAGGTCTGATCTGTAGTATTCGGAGTACGCCTGCATATGAACACCGCCCCACAATCCACAGCCAATAACAGCCGCCTTGATTTGTTTTCCTTCCATGTCTTCACCCCTCTTTCATCAAAGATTCACTTTTGGCTAAGTTAAGCGCATCGATGGTGATGGCCTGCAAGTCGATCTCCGCCGGCCCATCACAGGATAGGATAACGGCTCTTTGTTCGCCGGGAAGCAGGTTGAAGTAATTCTCACTACAAAAAAAACCTTGTTGCGAGCTTTGAAGCTGAACAAAGCGAGTGAAGCAATCCGAGGAGAGGCTCAGGATCAGCTCGCTTCCCTGCCGGACGACCGATCTTTTTATATTCGCTTCGGGAAAGCCGAGATCTTTGTGATCCAAAAAGAAGTACTCACCGTCTCCAAATCCGCTCTTGCTGCGAAGAGACAAATAGGTCCATCTCGATCTCGACAAATGATGCTCTCTTTGGTCGGCAAAACAACCGAGACACTGACTGGATCCAGGCTCTGCGCTTACGGAAATGTTGTTTAGAAAGATTTCCTCTCCCAGGAAGGTCCCGATTCGTACGCTGAGGGTGTCTCTGATTTCCCTGTCGAGGTCATTACATACCCAGAGCTCGAAACCCTTCTTCAAGATTTTGGCACTGTAGAGAACCGGATTGAAGAACTTTTTTGCGTAGTAATAGGAGGCTTTTGGCACCAGGTAGTAATCGAGAAGAGAGAGGGTTATCCCCGGCCAACAGTCGTTCAACTGCCAAAGAAGCGCACCGGAGGTCGCTTGCCTGTTCCTGCGAAAATGTTCGACGGCAAAACGGAGAGCTTCTGCCTGACAGAGCATCGAGAATTGAATGAGCCGTCGCAGATTGTCAGCTTTTCCGCAGTAGCGGGCAACCGTGTTTTCCAGCCCTCGAGCGCAGATGTCCTGATTGCGGTAGGCAAGCTCGAAAGAGCCGAGTCTCATTTGATTCTCGGGAATATTCCGTGCCAACGTATCTGCAACCGGAAAGGCGGCCAGGCCAAACTCTGAGATGAAGTGTCCCTGTTCCTGGGCATAGTGCTTGAAGTCGAGCGCTTCAGGAGCTCTGTCGACTATGTAGGGAGCTCCATAGAAATCCTCGTTCCGGACTCCGCCGTAGACCTGCCAGCTGTGACGGTCGCCGTGATGCTCTGAATTGGGATTCTCCCCTCCCCAGGGCGAACCGGGCCAATATGGTCGCCTGGGATCGAGATTTCCAACCAGCTTGGGGAGAAGCTCGTGAAATATCTTTTTCCCGTAGAAGTACTCATCGCTTATTTCAGATAGCTTCAAGCTGTGCAACCACTGGCATTCGTTGTTGCCACACCAAAAGACCAAGGAAGGATGATTGCGCAAACGGATAATATTGTCTTGGGCTTCTTTGCCGACATTCTCGACAAACTCTTGGCAGTAGTCGGGGTAGTGAGAGCTGGAAAAAGCAAAATCCTGCCATATGAGAATGCCCAGCTCGTCGGCACAATCGTAGAAGCTGTCGGCTTCATATATCCCGCCGCCCCAGACTCTCAGCATATTCATGTTCGCCGAGCGAGCGCTCTTCAATAGACGTCGGTATCTGTCTGCGGGGATATCGGAAAGCAGGCAATCAGCCGGTACCCAATTTGCTCCGCGACAATACAGGGGTGCATGATTGATTTTGAAATGGAACCTGCTGCCCTTCGAATCGGGGCTTGTGTCCAGCTCGACGATTCTCAGACCCACTCTGAGCTGTTTCGCATCCGCCTCCTTGTCATCCTCGAAAAGGGCTATCTCTACTCGATTGAGCTCAGGCTCACCCATGTCCCAGGGCCACCAGAGAGCGGGATCGGCGATATCCAAAAAGAACCGGTACTCGTGCCCGCTGCTCTGCAAACCGCTGTATCCTTGACCCTGCAACCTGTCCCCCGAGATCTCTCCTCCCCAGGGGTTGTCTCCATGAAAAAAACGCACGGTGAGTCTATCTTTTAATTCTTGCTCTAAAGCGATCCGGAATCCCTGAACCGCCCGATCTTTCGACACGGATTCCGTCCAGGTGTAGACTTCCCGTATCCGGTTTGCAGAAAAGCTCGTCAAGAGCACCGGCTTCCAGAGTCCGGCCGTAATCATTCGGGGTGCCCAATCCCAGCCGAAGCTGAAGGCGCTTTTTCGCACGAAAGCTCTGAGTCTATCGAAGCTGAAAACCGACATCCTGCTGTAATCATAGTCTCGGCAGGCCCGTTCATGGGGATAGAACACGAGGGCCAGGATATTTTTCTTTTCCAAACACGAGCCCACATCGAACCTGTACGTCCGAAACATGTTTTCAGCGTGCCCCAGCAGTGAGCCGTTCAGATAGATATCACACAAGGTGTCCAGGCCGTAGAAGCAAAGCTCGTGCTTTTCCCCGCCGGCGGGTTTGTCGAACTCCGTCACATAGATCCAATATCTGTGTTCAATCCAGCGAAGTTTCGTCGAATTGATAGAATAGTATGGGTCGTTGATTACACCGTGTTGCAGCAAAGCTGTGCAGACGTCGATCGGCCTCTCAACCGAATATCCTTCGCTCGTGTCTCTGTGCAAAGCCGCCGTTAACCGACTATCGACCTCCTCGGTGCCGGAGGCTTCGAAAATAGTCCACCTGTTCAGATATTCGTATAGCATCATGACTCCAAAATCGGTTTTAAAAATACGCTCAAGCAGTCGAAATCGATTCTATCCCTTCACCGCTCCGGCCACCATCCCTTTTACCATCGGCTTTCGGAAAACAAAGTACATCAGGATCATCGGCAACGAGGCGATCACCATCGCGGCGAACTGCATAGCATAGTTCTTGGAGTAGGGACCTGCAAACATCAACAGTCCCACAGAAAGAGAACGCAGCCCCACCGATGAGGTAAAAAGAAACACAAAGATAAACTCGTTCCAGTTATTAAGAAAGGTGATGATGAGGATGGTCATCATCACGGGTCTGGCAATAGGAAGAATGATGTTCCAATAGATCTTCAGATAACCGCAGCCGTCTATTACCGCCGATTCCTCCAACTCATCCGGTATGTCGCGGATATAGGTGGCGGCCAAAAAAGTACCCAGGGGCATGGCAAAGGCGATATAGGGGAGAATCACGGCGGCCATCGTGTTGAGGAGGCGGATCGTCTTGAGGAGTAAGAACAGTGGGATGAGTGTGGCATGAATCGGAATGACCAGTCCGAGGAGTAGAATCGAGTAGATGAGCGGGCTGACCTTGTACTTAAACTTGCCCAGACCGTAGCCGGCGGAAACACTCAACAGCACCGTGACGATCGTTGCGCTGGCTGCGTAGATGACGCTGTTTCGCGCAAACAGCCCCATCTTGGCCAGACTCCACGCTTCTGTATAGTTTTCGAAATGAAGAATTGTAGGCAGAGCGAGGGAGTTCAGCAGGATTTCCTGATTCGTTTTGAAGGAAGAGGTAAACAACCAGAACAGGGGGTAGAGGGTAAGAAAAGCGAAACCGAGCAGGAAAATGTACAGCAGAATGCGAATCATTGTTCTTCGTATCATCATCCGGCCCTTTCAGCCCGAGCCCTGATCCCCGTAACCCAAATAGTAGAGCCGATAAGGAGCACGCTGATCACAACGATCATCGTTGAAATGGCCGATCCGTAGCCGTAGCGATACACCTCGAAGGTTTTGTTGTACATGTAGGTGGCCAGGAGCTCCGTACTGTGGGCCGGGCCGCCGCCGGTCATGGCAAAGACCAGGTCAAAGGCTCGCATGGAGCCGGAAATGGAGAGCACGATCGTTGTCTGGATCGTTTTCCAGAGCACCGGGATGATGATCTTGAAGAAAATCTGCGATTCCTTGGCCCCGTCTATCGCCGCTGCTTCGATCATCTCGTGGGGAATCTTCTGCAGCGCCGAAAGATAGATTAACATATAGAATCCGGCGTACTTCCAGATGAGCACAAAACAGACGGGAAAAATCGCTGCATCAGGATTGTCCGTCCAGGGTAGAACGTAGTGTTTTTCACCGACGATCCTGCCCACCAACACGTTGAGTGCTCCGATCTGTGGACTAAAGATATTGGACCAGAGGATGGCGATGACGATCGTCGAGATCACCATGGGCAGGAAGAACATGCTCTCGAAAAATACTCTTCCGGCCACCAGTTTTCTATGAAGCAGATACGCGATGAAGAAGCCAATGGGAATCTGGCCGAAGGTCGAAGCTAAGATGAAATAAATGTTGTTGCGAAAGGCTACATAGAATACCCAGTCCGAAAAGAGATCCTGGAAATTACTCAGGCCGATAAACCGGAAAGCGCCGTATCCTGTCCAATCGGTCATACCCAAGAAGAAGGAGTAAATGATCGGCAGAATGACGAACAGCAGGAAAAGCGCCAGGGTGGGCACTACCAGAATGGTGTAACTTAGCCGTTTTTCGGCTGCTCTGGTCAGCATCTCGCTTGTGGAGAAAAAACAGGAGGCGCGCCGTATTTCGGTATCCGCCGACGCGGCGCACCTCGTTGCTGCCGGATTTACTTCGCCTTCTCGTAGGCTTTCTGGAAGTTCGCGGCTACTTTTTGGGCGGACATCCGGCCGATCATCATCGCCTGGATGTCGCTGTTCACCACGTTGATCGCTTCAGCGGGGAAGGTCGCGTCGTACACGGGGCTGAATGGATGGGCAGTGAGGAAGTTGAGTTTCTTCACTACCAGCGGGTCGAGCCGCGTGCGGTCGAGCTGTACATTGTAGCCGATGCCCACACCGGCGTAGGCCCGGATTCGGTAGGCCCCGTCGCCGTAGTAGAAGCGCATGAACTTCTTGGCCGCTGCGAGTTTCTCTGCGCTCAATCCGGTGGTGATCGCAGCGCCAAAACCGGCCACTCCGGATACGGCATTCGGATCACCGTTGCCTCCTGCGATCTTGGGGAAGATCCCAAACTCGGTGACCTCCCGGATCTCTTTCGGGCAATTCTGTATCATATCCTGAATCGCCCAGAGACCCTCGATGAACATGACAGAATCTCCCTTGTAGTAGGGCACCCTTTGCTGGGCATGGTTGAGCTGATTGAAGCCCTCGCCGATGAGCCCGACGTCGACCATATCCACCAGAACCTCCAGTGCTCTAACAAAACCGGGATCTGCGAAAGAGGCTCTGCCGTCCAGCACGTCTTGAACCCACGGACTTCCGGTGACCCTATCGGCGATGGTGCTGAGGTAACAGGAGTTGACCACCCAACCGTCCCTGTTTCCCAGGGATATGGGAATCAAGTCCATGTTGTTCGCTAGCGGGGCAAGTTTTTTCAACTCTTCATAGCTTGCGGGAAACTCCACGCCGGCCTGTTTGAAATAGTTCACGTTATGGAACATTGTGTGCGTCGGGCTGATCTCACGGGGAATCAGATAAGTCTTTCCGTTGTACTTGGCTCCCTCCAAAGCGGCCTCTGCGAATTTGGCTTTCCAGGCCGGGTCACTGTCCAGCAAATCGTCCAGCGGCCGAATCACACCCAGCTCTATGATCGGCTTGGACCTCGCTCCTGGCCAGAGCAGTACCAGATCGGCCAGGGTGTCGCCGGCTACGGAAGCCTGGAGCTTGGGATGGTACTGCTGCTCCTCCAGGTTCTCCTGCACGATGTTGATCTCCGGATGCGCCTCCATGAACATATCGATGATTTCAAGCTCGAACTGATTAGTAGCGTCACCGGGCACAAAGGGGTTGAGAAAGCTCAAGGAGACCTTGCCGGGTTGTTCTACCTGACCCTTTGCCAGGAGCGGTAAACCGGTTAAAACGAGAAAAACAGCGGGTAATAACAGATGCACCTTTTTCATTTCTTTCCTCCTTGTATATGTATTTGCCAACCCTAACAGGGTTCGCCCGCTTCCAAAACAGATATAAACAACGATACCTAATAGATCACAGGCTTAACTGGAATCCTTTCGTGAAAAGGAGTCTTGTTGTCTTCTTGGCTTTTCAGAATTGCCTTGTCGATGAATCTACCCACCTTGAACAGGTCGATCTTGACAGTCCCGACCAGTTGATTCCCAAAATAGTAGATATCGGTGCCATCAAAACCCAGGCCGGGCAGGCCGGAAAGATGAAAAAGCTGGTCTGTGCTCAAGCCACCCGCAGGATGGGCTTTTCGAACGGCTCTATAGAACAGGTGCCCTGTGAAATCATTACCGAAGCAGAGAAGCGAAACATTATTCTGGAAGATTCGCCTGCAAATCGAATCGATCTCTTCTTCTCGAAAGGTTCGGCTTTCCAGGTCGAATCCGTGTTTCCGACTGGCTGCTAAAACCGCCTCATACCGTTCGTTGAAAGAGTTGTGTCTCTTGGAGGGAAAGACAAACAAGCTTCGCTCGGGTATACCATGTTTGGCTACGTACTGATTCACGAGCTCTTCCATGGCCGCGTTGTCGAAATCAAGTATCCGATCCTGTTGTGCTTCGGGTTCCTCTATTGGATTGAACAGGATATAGGGCTTTCCGATAGAATGGAGCAGAGATCGATGGCCTTCTGAAATTTCCTCGTAAAAAATGAGGTAAGAGAGCTTGTCGAAAAAGCTTTCTTCATCCGCCTCGGGCAGGTTTCCTTTGATTACGAGATCGCTGTTTTCCAGTGACAAGCACTCTCCCAGACCGAGCAAAATCTGAGAAAGGAAGATATCGTGGATTCTGTGGTGTTCGGAGGCATAGATAAATCCAACCGAGCTTCTGGAAAGATGCTTGGGCGGAAGAACAATCGTACCGATCCCTTGTTTTCGTTCCAGGAGTCTTTCGTTGACCAAATCCAGTATGGCTTGCCTTACCGTGGCCTTGCTCATGCCGCGGGACTTTATCAGAGAGCTCTCCGATTCCAGCAGATCTCCCGGTTTCAGAGCCCCTCCTTCGATCATCTCTCGTATTTCTTCTCTGAGAAGCACATATTTGGGAATTCCCCGGTTTTTCATAAATACGAACTCCTAAACGTTCGAACGTCTGTAACTATAATCGATTGTTGCTTTGCTGTCAAGCCAAATTATGCACCGTTTTCTTGACAAGCCCGAGAAAGACAGGATAGACTTATTGGTATAAACGTTCAGACGTTTGAAACATCATGAGCGAACTAAAAAAAAGCGGCACAGAATCGCCCCTCCAAAAGCATCCAAATAACCCGATCCTTAACTCAGACCCTGACAGCGACTGGGAAAGCGGTGCCGTTTTCAATCCCGGAGCGGTCATGGACGATGACGGTGTGATTCACCTTTTATACAGAGCTGTAAGGGCGGGTTACGTCAGGAAAGGCAACTACGGCTACGATAACTATGTCTCGGTAATAGGGCATGCTAGCAGCAACGATGGGGTGAGTTTCAGAGAACGAAAACTTTTGATCGACTTGGGAGAAACCTTCGATCGCTTCAGTTGTGAGGATGCCCGCATCACCCGTCTTGAAGGGCAATATTTAGTTACTTATACGGGATTAACCTCTCCTGCCTTTACCTGGAAAGGATACCGTCCTGTTCTCGCTTCCACGAAAGACTTCAACACTGTGGCAAAGCACGGCAATCTTGGACCGGACATCGAAAATAAAGACGTGATGATTTTTCCGGAACGGATCAAAGGCAAGGTGGCTGTTCTGCAGAGGATCAATACGGACATCCAAATTGTCTACTATGAGTCCATCGAGCACCTCCAAAATGGATATGAGCGGGCTTTCTGGGAAAAGTATCTGAAAGAGCTAAAACATCACGTGGTATTACAGCGAAAGTTCAAATGGGAAGCGATGAAAGTAGGAGCAGGCCCTCCGCCCATAAGAACGGCTGCCGGTTGGCTACTCATCTATCATGGAGTCGACAAAAGGAATATCTATCGAGCAGGCGTTGCGCTTTTAGAAGGGGAAAACCCCCAGCGGGTTATCCACCGCACCCCCTTCCCGATACTCTCTCCCACAAAGGATTACGAACGATTCGGAGATATCCCGAATGTTGTTTTCCCCACCGGAGCTGTGGTCAAAGATGACACACTGATGCTGTACTATGGAGCTGCGGATCGATACTGTTGCCTGGCCATCTGTGGCGTCCAAGAGCTGGTGGAATACACCTGTCAGAAGTACAGCAGACCACTCAACTTCCTAAAAGGAAATAGCCTCCTTATTAAAAGAAAAATAGACCAGAGAAATATCAGGCTCAATTTGAAATAGACGTCCGCTGCGCATGCCGCTGCTACGCGCACCCCAGGTGGGAAGATCGAGATATTCTTACTAGCGCAGGCTACGCGAGCGGCTCAGGGCCGCCGTATAGCAGCGCCGTTATACTTTCAGCGGGAAGTAAATTTCGGTCTTGAGTTCTTCAGGTCGAGTTTCCGCCGGATCATTCAGATAAAATTCATAACAGTAGCTTTCTGTCTCCAGTCCTTGTTTTTTGACGAACGCCGAAAGCCGATTGTAGGCTTCATCGATTTTCTCGTAGGGTCCTACGTGAAGGGTGACTGCAGCTTTTACACCAGGTATCTTGCCAGCTCTGATCCTACCCTTCCCTTCAAATTTTTCTGCAACAGGGAAACCGATCTCCACATCAAGATTACTCACGTCCATGTTGTAGTAAACAGAAAACGGAGGTCCCGCCGGGTGGATCTCTGAAGACCCGAGAACCTGCATGATATCGCCCTAGACTGATCCCATGACCTCTGACAGCTTGTCTACCGCCGTTGAAGTTCTGACAGCCACTGTGTTTTTTTCTTCTGTGCTACGTATCTCCATCCTATGCCTCCTGAGAGTACAGCGTTAAAAGAAGTATCGCATAGGAAATACGACAGCTGTATATCCTGATTACTAAAAAAACTAGTTATTTCTGTATTTTCCGTGGATCTCCGCTGCTATCTTGCCGATAGCCTGTCGAATCCTCTGCGGAGAAAGCACCTCCACGAACGTCCTGTAGATTCCAGTCTATTGTTGGTGTAGTAGAACTTGAGCAGCCTGTTATCCTCTATCGCCCGTTCGACGATCCGAAACACCTCGGGTTGATGGTTCGTACCGCTGAGCATACTGAAATCCACAAACAGTTTCTCGTGCTTCTCGGCGAAGATCCGTTCGTCCCGGTTTGTGAGTAGGTTCTTCATCTTTTCAGTGGTAGAAGTAATTCCCTGATTTGGCAGGGAGGAGCATATGCTGTGTAATGAGGTGATGATGTAAAACAAATCGTCGATGGTCACGAACTGGCGATCTATTTTGTAGGTATCGATGATGCCGTAGCCGCCGTGCGGTCCCTGCACGGACATCACAGGAATCCCCGCCAGGTCTATCGTCGCCAGATCCCGCTGAATCGTGCGAACCGATACGCCGTACCTCTCGGCAAGTTCTCTACCGCTCACAAGATCCCGATTGAGAAGGTACATGATTATCGACAGCAGACGATCGATCTTCACAAGTTTAATAATAGGGTGCTATCGCTTTCAAAGCAACGTGGTACGCAGTGAGCTTTCAATTGCGATCACCGCGGATGCTGTCGCCAGCAATGGCGGAAGCAAGAGTTAACAGTAGAAGTTAAAGAATGAAAAGCGGTATGAAATATCCAATTATCCATTGCCCGATAAGCCAAAGACGAGCACAATAAGGGTGG
>CAYMGP010000015.1:45944-55783 GCA_964390045.1 uncultured Spirochaetaceae bacterium
GAAATATCCAATTATCCATTGCCCGATAAGCCAAAGACGAGCACAATAAGGGTGGCAGGCCACAGCTTAGCCAGGAAACGGAATCGCGCCCCGGACTGATTTACCTGCTTGTTGATCCTGGTTGCGACCACCCCGCCGATGATTCCGATCAAGGGCCCGTTTTCTTCAGCGCCTCAGCGACGGCTTTAGCCCAGGAGGTGATGGCATCCCAGTCTCTAAAGTCCTCGACCGATGATTTGACTTTTTTAATTATCCATTTTTCAAATGAGCTCAGGTTATCGTTACTCATTGCCCCGTGAAAAACAGCAATGTCCCGAGGCCGGATATGATCGGCGATGGGCTGAAGCGCCTTGGGGAATCGCCAGCCTTCTGTCAATTTCACAGGATCACCGCTAGCGGTGGGTCCGCTGGAGAAAAGCCATACCGGCCGCTCGGCCAATGCATTCTCATTAACTTTCAGGAACTTGGCGGCCTCTTTACGCCAGCGACCCATATACACCGCGCTGCCCAATACAATGACGTCGTAGGGATTGATGTCTTTGACCTCATTCACGGGCAACACGTCTGCAGAAAGACCCGCCTGAACAAGAACTTCTCCGATTTTCTCGGCAATTCCCGCCGTGGCCCCGTGCTTCGTCCCGTAGGCCACCAATACTCTTGTGCTCATTTTATCCTCCGTTTCGTTGAATCATGCTCTGTGTACTATTTATTACACCGCAGGGTAAAGAGTCGTCTGGCGATCAATATATACCAGACCAATCGAAACGGTGCGCAGATCGACTGAGGATACATTTCAGGCCAGAGCTTTGTAGCAGTTTCCTCCACTTCTCGATATATTCAAAAGTTGACTGAGATAGGAGCTGAAAATGAGAGTATTGATCATTCACTTTCGTTCGGCACCGCCGTCTGCAGATAAGAATCTTGATGCACAGGTAAGCGACTCTGCAGGAACCGACGGGGTCTCCCTGGAGATGCAAAAACGAGCCGCTGTCCTCGAAGAGATGAACCATCAGGCGGCAATCTGCTCTGCATTCGCCTGGTCCGATTATCCCGTTGCCGAGCTGGAGTTCGACTCCTCTGAGGTGCAGCACCTCATGCGGAATCTTTTCGGGCGCGGCGGGATTCTCGATTATCCTGGAGAGGGCGAGCTGCGCAACGCCGTTGAGAAATCAGTACAGCAGATCGAGCAACGACTCGCAGAGGTGGTGCACAGCTTCCTGCCGGATCTGATCTTTGTTCACAACATCCTCTGTCTGCCTGTTCACCCGGCCGCCACTATCGCTTGTACGCGGCTTCTCGATACTTCCGGGATTCCCTGCGCTGCAGTGCATCATGACCTGCTGAGTGAGGGCGCATACAAGTTTTACCCGACTTGCCGATACGCTCGGAGCCTTCTCGAGAGGTACTTCCCGCCTCAGCTTCCGCATCTCAGCCACTGGGTTATCAATTCCCCGAACAGGCGGATTCTCGAAAAAAAAGGTGTAGCGGCCGGGCTCGTCCCGGACACGATGGATTACCATCACCGAATCGACTGGCAAGAAAGAAAAGCAATACGGCAGAAACTGCGGCGGATCTACGGACTTCAGCCGGCCGATGTCGTTCTATTTGTAGGCTGCCGCCTGGTCGCCAACAAGCAGATCGAACTGGCCGGTCACCTGACCGCAGCGGCGCAAAAGACATTTGAAGGATCGATCGGCCGACGGCTGTACAACGGCGAGATCTTCACCAAGGCGAACAGCGTCGTCCTGGTCTTGGCGGGACGCCCCGAACGAGCTTTCACCGGGTATCGTGACAAGGTTTTTTCCTTATTCAAATCTTTGGAGATTCGTTATCTCTATGTCGGCGATCGAGTTCGCCCCGTCCGCTCGGAGGAACAAGATCTCTACGCTCTGTATCCCGATATGTACAGTATCGCGGATTTCGTGCTCTACCCCACAGGTTGGGAGGGATTCGGGAACCAGCTGCTGGAAGCGATGGCGGCGGAGCTGCCGGCAGCGGTCTTCGAATATCCGGTTTTCAAGGTAGACATAGCACCCAAGGGGGTAAAGGTCGTCAGCCTGGGCGACAGGACAAGCGGCTTTGAAGACCCTTCCGGATTGGTGCGGCTGGAGGATGACGTGCTGGCTCGAGCTGCCGGTGAGATTTCCGCCTTGCTCACATCAACGGATGACTATCGAAACACGGTTGCTCACAATTTGGAGGTCGGGAAAAAACATTTCGGTTTTGATGTTCTAAGGCAACATCTTATGAAGGAGCTTCGGCGAGCCGCTCGACGGGAACCCTGATTTTTGCTTTTGTTTCGCGGAGTTGCAGCGATTTAATGCTCCCCCGAACCTGAAAGCAGCTCTTTGCAGCTGGAACGGACGGTCAGGAAGGTCGGCAGGATGACCTTCTTGTCGGGCGGTGGGTGCCCTCCATTGAGGATCTCGATCAGCAATCTTGCAGCCGTCCCACCCAATCCGTTGGCCGGCACGGACATGGTGCTCAGCGGCGGATTGAGGTAGCGGGACAGCAGGTCATCGTCGAAGCCCGCGATCGAAATATCTCCCGGTATGGAGAGACCCGCCCGCCGGATCGCCTGGATGGCGCCGTAGGCAACCGTGTCGTTGCCTGCAAACACGGCGGTAGGCGCCGGGGTGACCTGCAGCAACTCCTGCATCGCCCTGAATCCGCTCTCCTCAGAGAAATCCGCTTCTCGAACCAGATCGGCACGATACGTTAAGCCGGCCTCCTCGAGAGCCTGGCGGTAGCCCTCGAACCGCAACCGCGCTGCGTAGAAGACCGTTTTTGCCTGCAAGATCATTGCAATCCTCTTGTGACCTAATCCGAGGAGATGGTTCACGACCGTTTTTGCTGCCTGAGTATTGTCGATATCTACCTGAAGAAGCCCCTCCTCAGCTACGCTGCCGATAACCACCGTGGGAACTTGAGCTTCGATGAGCGCCTGCAGGCCTTCATCGCCGTCATGGGTATTGAAAAGGATGATTCCTTCGGCTTCATCGCTTCGGGTAAGCTCCAGGTAGTCAGCCTGGTTGAGCCGCAGCGGCTGGATGACCAGCTGCACCCTGTGTTTGTTGAGTACCGGGGTCATGCCTTCCACCAGGCGGATGATATATGCATCGGAGAACAGGTAGTGGTTGTAGCAGATGAACAGGCCGATGGTATGGTGTTTGCGCATGGCCAGCTTGCGGGCCATATCGTTGGGCAGATAGTTGAGCTCGGCCACGGCCTCGAGCACCTTCTGGCGGGTTTGCTCGGAGATGGTTTTCCCGGGGGTGTTGTTCAACACGAAAGAAACGGTGGTGCGGGAAACGCCTGCTTTTTTGGCAACATCCTGGGCGGAAACCTTTTTTCTCATACTTGGCGAGCCTCTGAGCTCTGATTCAAACTCCTACTATTCATTTTCCCGAAAAGCCTATAAAGCCCTTCACGTAGTACTTCTGCAGCAGGGCAAACACCAGCAGGGGAACCGTTGTGATCAGGATCGCCGCTGCCGTGATAATTCCCCAGTCCACGTGATACTGGCCCCGCAGAAGGGGGATACGCTGCGTGGCCACGAGCATGTTGGGGTTGTAAACGAAGATCAGGGCGAGGAAGAAGTCGTTCCAAACCCAGGTGAACTGCAGGGAGGCCACCGAGGCCAGGCCCGGCCAGCTCATGGGCATCACTACCCGCAAAAACGTCTTCCACGGCCCTGCACCGTCTATGCTGGCCGCTTCCTCCACTTCTTTGGGAAGGGTGGAAAAGTATCCTCGCAGAAAGAGAATGATCCAGGGCAGGCCCCAGGCCGTGTGCACCAGCATCAGCCCGAACAAGCTGTTGATCAGCCCCAGGTTTTTCAGGATCTGGAACAGGGGAATGGCGACCATGTGCTGGGGGATGGCCAGCAGCATAACTGTTATTACAAAGATCGCTTTTCGTAGAGGGAAACGGTACCTCAGGATCCCGTAGGCTGCGCAGGAGGCGATGAACAGAGGAAGCAGGGTCGCCGGGATAACGAGGAGCAGGGAGTTACGCATCCCCTGTCCGATCGGTGCGGTGGGGTGCGACCAGGCGCCGGCATAGTTCTTGAGGGATATGGAGGAGAACTTCATTCCCCACCATCCGCGCACCACCTGCTCCAGCGGAATGATGGAGGTCACAAAAATCCCGATGAAGGGAACGAGCCAGATGATCGCCAAGAGCCAGGCCAGAGTGTTCTTGGTGATCGCCCCGGCTACATTAGTTCTCCGTCTCATGCCTGCTCTCCTTTCAGGTTCCTGCGGGTCAGCCAGATGCCGACCCCAACGGTGAACAAGGTGAGCAGCGTGGCTACTGTAGAGGAAAGGTTGATGTCCAGCCGTCTGAAGGCGTAGAAGTACATCTGCAGCGAGAGCACCATAGAGGAGCCGCCCGGTCCGCCCAGGGTGGCGGCGTAGACCACGTCGAAGATCTTGATCTCATAGAGAAGGGTCATGGCGATCACCACCGAGGTTACCGGGGTGAGCATCGGTACGGTGATGCGCATGAATTTCCTAACCGCACCTGCTCCATCCACGTCGGCGGCCTCGTAGAGCTCCTTGGGGATGGTAGCAATTCCAGCGGCGTGCATCGTGAGGCTGAAGCCGGTCCACAGCCAGATAGAGCCGATGACCAGGGCCATGAGCGCCGTTTGCGGATAGGCGGTCCAGGTCTTGCCCAGAAGCTCGCTTCCCAGGGCTCGCATCACCAGGGGCACCACGCCTGAATTCTCGTCGAAGAGGAAACGGATGATCACCCCACCGACGATCATGGGGATCACCATGCCGAGGAAGATCACCGACTTGATGAAGGGCCCTCCCTTGACCTTGTGCAGCATAACGGCCAGCACCATACCGAAGATCACGGTGACCGGCAGGTGGATGATGATCCATACGGCGTTATGGATCAACGAACCCCAGGGGGGGTATGTGTTGGGAAAGCGGGAGAGGTTTAGGGTGTCCTCGTTCTGCAAAAGAGCAATGAAGTTCTTCAGACCCACCCAACTCCCCTGCTCGTCGAAGAAGCTCAACAGCAGGGTCTTGACGGCAGGGTAGACGATCAATACCGCCATCAGGGCTACAGCGGGCAGCACGAAGCTGGCCGCCAAAGCCCATTCCCGCGTGCGCCTGGTCATGGACGATCTCCTTTCTTACCTGGGCTGATTCAAAAAAATGGGGGTTGGAAGATCCAACCCCCCTTGGTTTTACTATGCCTCCATACCAGGAATTTACGGCATCTCGGCCTGGAGCTTGCGCAGCACGCTGTCCAGTGAGTCGGGATCGACCCAGAGCAGCTTCAACTGGTCCCAGAATACTCTCTGCCAGTCGCCGCCGATGGAGTCGTCCATGTCGTCTACGGTGGTCTCCATGCTGGCCACAACCGCAGCCACCACTTGGTCGGCGCTTGGATACACAGTGGAGGGGATGTCGTTGCGGATGATGAATTTTCCACCCTGCCTGGCCCGGATCAGCTGTCCTTCCTTGCTGAGCATGAAGGCGAGCAGCTTCTCGGCCATGTCGATATTTTCGCCGTACGCGGGAATAAAGGCAAAGTCCGGCACCGTAACGATGCCCTTGGCTCCGGGCAAGGGGAAAATGCCGAGGTCGCTCGGGTCGTCCACCATGCCGGCAAGCCAGTTGCCCATGAAGTACAGGGCGTAGTCTCCGTCCCACCACAGCTCGATGGCCTGGGTCCATTCGACCGGGTCGCTGAACGCCCCCGCCTCCAAAAGGGGAACGAGGTAGTCCCTGAAAACGGCGCGCACCCGGCTGCTGGTCCAGCTTACTTCGCCGTTGATCAGCTTGGTCTGCAGGTCCGGTCCTCCGGCCGCTATGATGAAGTGTTCGGTTACATCGCTGATCGGCCAGCCAACGCCGTCGCCGGTTACGATCGGATTTTTGATCCCGGAGATGTTGCCGATACGCCGCAGAAAACTGGTGAGCTCAGCGGCTGTCTTCGGAACCGAGAGGCCGTTCCTCTGGAAGAAAGACTTGCGGTACCAGAATCCCGGTTTCGCCGCCATTGCGTAGGGAAGCGCAACGGTCTTTCCGCCCGCTTTGACCGAGGGAGGTATAAAGGCACCCCCGCCGGTAGCCCAGACATCGGACAGATCTGCGGCGTACTGAGGGTTTTCCTGAATCCACCACTTCCACATGAAGATCACATCCGCCAGGGCCTGTCCGGCCTCGAACTGCGCCGGCAGAATCGTGGAAAGGTCTTCACTGCGGTAGGTCAAAGCCTTTACGCTGATACCCTCCTTCTCCTCGAAGGCCTCGAGCACGGGCATGAACTGTTCCAGCTCCTGGCCCGCCCAGGGCACGGCGATGGTCAGTCCCGGCTTCTCCTCCACTTCCTTCATACCGATAGCAAAGAGCGTCGCGGAAAGAAAGAAACAGAGCGCAACAATGAGTAACTTTTTCATGAGAACCTCCTTAAAAATGTTACTGGTTCGCGTTACTAACATAACTCTAGCTGTAATTCGACGGAACAACAAGTTAACGCTTGTTTAGGTATGCTTTGTCTTCCTGCTCCTTCCGGATGGACTGCGGTGGCGAGGATCGATATCACAAACCGGATTTGACGGCGGGTTGCTGCTTTAGTAGTGTATAGAAATATGAAAGAGGCGAGTATGAGCTACCAACCGATCGAGAACTACGGAATCATTGGAGATCTGCACACCGTTGCTCTGGTGGGTA
This sequence comes from uncultured Spirochaetaceae bacterium, assembly GCA_964390045.1. Lineage (GTDB taxonomy): Bacteria > Spirochaetota > Spirochaetia > SZUA-6 > DRHE01 > CAYMGP01. Next base: position 52,640 of record CAYMGP010000015.1, read on the forward strand.
TGAACGGTTCGATCGATTTTATGTGCTACCCCCACTTCGACTCTCCGACGATCTTCGCTGCCCTCCTCGATCAGCAAAACGGCGGTTCCTTCCGAATCGCCCCGCTTCAGGCCGGGATAACCGAGAAGCAGATGTACCTTCCCGACAGCAACATACTGCTGACCCGCTTTCTATCCCGGGAAGGGGTGGCGGAGCTCTCCGATTTCATGCCTGTCCAAGAAAGCGGTCACGTTCATCGCCTGGTACGCCGTATCAAGACCATCAAAGGCCGCTTCAAATACCGCCTGCTCTGCGATCCCCGCTACGACTACGGCAGGTCGCAACACCGCTCCGAAATCAGGCAAAGCGGTGCACTGTTTACCTTGGATGACAAAACAGCTTTTTTTCTACGTTCCCAAATCCCAATCAAAATCAGCTCCGGCGCGGTGGTTGCTGATTTCACCCTGGGGGAGGGCCAGGCGGCGGCCTTCGTTTTCGAAGAGTACAGAGACGGTGGGCGTTCGGAATCGGAGGATCCCCGTTATGTTCCTACAGCGTTCAAACAAACCCTGAACTACTGGCGGCGCTGGATCAGCCGCTGCAAATACCACGGCCGCTGGCGGGAGATGGTGCATCGTTCCGCCCTGGTCCTCAAACTGCTCACTTCCCACCCTGATGGTTCGATTGTCGCCGCCCCTACCTTCGGACTGCCCGAAGAGATCGGCGGCGAGCGGAACTGGGACTACCGCTACACCTGGATCCGGGACGCCTCGTTCACCGTCTACGCCCTGCTGCGCCTCGGGTTCACCGACGAAGCGGCCGCTTTCATGGGTTGGATCGAGCAGCGCTGCGGGGAACTTCGACCCGATGGATCGCTACAGATCATGTATGGAATCGACGGCCGCCACAGGCTGACCGAGGAAAACCTGAATCACTTCGAGGGCTACCGCGGCTCTGCACCGGTTCGAATCGGCAACGGCGCCTACGATCAACTGCAGCTCGATATATACGGGGAGCTGATGGATTCGATCTATCTCTATAACAAATACGGGGAACCGATCTCCTTTGACCTTTGGCAGAACATCGTCCGTCTGATCGATTGGGTGACGAAGAACTGGCGGCAGGCCGATGAAGGCGTGTGGGAAGTAAGGGCAGGCCGCCGGGAGTTTCTCTACTCCCGGGTCATGTGCTGGGTGGCGGTGGACCGGGCCATCCGCCTGGCCGCCAAGCGGAGCTTTCCCGCTCCTCTCGACAACTGGATCAAGGTACGGGACGAGATCTACTGGGATGTGATGAACAACTACTGGAACGCAGAAGAGAGGTTTTTCACGCAGTTCAAAGGTTCGAATACCATCGATGCTTCCAGTCTGCTGATGCCCCTGGTGAAGTTCATCTCCCCCACCGATCCGCGCTGGCTGTCGACCCTGAGGACAATCGAGAAAAATCTGGTGGAGGATTCCCTGGTTTATCGCTACTGCCAGACAAACGCTGCCACAGACGGCCTTTCCGGGGAAGAGGGAACCTTCAACATGTGCTCCTTCTGGTACGTTGAAAATCTCTCGCGGGCCGGAGACCTGGACCAGGCTCGCTTTGTATTCGAAAAGGTACTAAGCTATGCCAACCATCTTGGACTGTACTCCGAAGAGCTGGGGCCCTGCGGAGAGCACCTGGGCAACTTCCCGCAGGCCTTCACCCATCTGGGTCTGATCAGCGCAGCCTACAACCTCGATCGGATGCTCAATGCAACCGGTCGTCCCCAGGTATAAGGACAATAAAGTCAACCTGCACGATGCCCGCCGCTGCGGCAAAAGAAGTTGACTAAAATAGAAAACTTTCTTATGGTGAGTCGAATGACGGAGCCGAAGATCAACTGGTACAGGACTCCGATCGACAGAGATCTGCTGAAACAGCTCACCCGGCGCAGCGATCTAAGGGGATTGATCCAGGCCGGCAGCTTTCTTCTGATCTTCTTGGGCACGACCTACCTGGCCTGTTTCTTCTTCCTGCGGCGTCTATGGATTCCGATGATCGCCGCCTCGTATCTGCACTGCGCCTTTCACAGCTTCGTGGGAATGCAGGCGGCGGCTCACGAGCTCAGCCACGGGACCCCCTTTAAGACCAAGTGGTTGAACGAGTTCTTCTACAGACTGTTCTGTTTTCTCACCTGGAACAACCCCCTTCATTTCCGGACGAGCCACATGCTCCACCACCAGTACACGGTGCACAGGGGGCTGGACAAGGAGGTTGTGATTGCTCCGATTTCCTTCACCTTCCTCGACTACCTCAGCTGGTTTCTCTTCGACTTCGAGAAGTTCAAAATGATCATGGTTCCGAACATCGCCCATTTTTTCGGAAAGGCGGACGTCGATTTTTTCTTCTGGGATCCCCTCTTCCCTCCTGGAGACCGGCGCAGGCCGCAGATGTGCAACTGGGCGCGCTTCATGGTTCTCGGGCATCTGGCTCTGCTCGCCGTATTCATCTATTACCAGCTTTGGATTCTCATCGTGCTGGTAACGTTCGGCTCTTTCTTCGCCACCTTCTTGAGCCGCGGCTGTGAGATTCAGCAGCGCCTCGGCTTGAGGCCGAATGTGGCGGACTGGAGGGTCTCGGCTCGTACCGTGCTTTTCGCTCCACTTATCGGGTATCTGTACTGGCGAATGAACTACCACCTGGAACACCACATGTATGCGGCGGTGCCCTTCTTCAATCTTCCCAGGCTTCATGCCGCGCTGGCCCACGACACACCGAAACCGGTGCATGGGTATCTCAGGGGAATCGGACGAATTCTCGAGATCCAGAGGCGGCAGCGAACGGACCCCGGGTACACGTACATGCCTGAGTTTCCACCCACCGCCGCTCGGGCCCGGCTGGCTCCCGGCTGACCTGCGGCTGTCCGGCCTTGAACGGCGATCCACAAAAACAAAAAAGGGGATAGACTTTGCATCTATCCCCTATGCTGCTTTGAGGCTTTAAAGGGCAAGGAAAGGAGGTGAAACTTGCCCCTCGGAATTTTATTCCGCCTTTAACCGCCTCATTTTAACAAACAACACAAATAAGTCTTGGTTACATTTCTTTGAGAAATAATACCTATATTACGGAATATCAGAAAGGATGGAGGTATGGGGATTTGAACCCCAGACCTATGGCTTGCAAAGCCATCGCTCT
>CAYMGP010000016.1:0-20229 GCA_964390045.1 uncultured Spirochaetaceae bacterium
AGATACAGAAGGGAGGCTCGGTGTCCTCGACACTTCTGTGCTTCCACAGCACCGCGTCCTTGCCCGCTCCGACCCAGTAGCGGTCCGAGGTCGCGTACAGTGCTTCTTTGATCTCCTCGTCGGAGAGCTTGATGATCCGGTGGGTGTCGGTATTGTACAGCCCCACCTCCCGGAACAGCTCCCAGCCGGCCTGCCAGATCCTGTCGGCCATCGCCTCGTCGCTCGGAACCGGTGTCTTGGAATCGTATTTGATCTCATACTTCTTGATGATTTCCTTCAATTTGGGAGCAAAGATCTTGGGCAGGAAGTCATCCTCGTCGCAAAAAGGGCCTGTGTTGGAGCGGCCCTGGATTTCCCACAATCTGTATGGATTGCTCATCGCGTTATTTCTCCTCTTCTATTTTTTCAACAGATCGACGAACAGCTTGGGAGCGGAACCGGCATCGGGTGCATGCAGGTCGGCTCCGATCTCCTCAGCCCACTCTACCGTAGTGGGTGCTCCACCGATTACCACCTTGTACTTGTCCCGCTTGCCTTCTTCCTTGAGGATGTCGATCATTTCCTTCTGGTGGGGCATGGTCGTGGTCATCAGCGAGGAGGCACCGATAATGTCGGCTCCGAAGCTTTCCGCCTCTTTTATAAAAATAAGAGGATCGGAGTCCACGCCGATATCCTTGACTTCGTAAAAACCGGCTCGCAGCATCAGCTTCACGATGTTCTTGCCGATTTCGTGCAGGTCTCCCTTGACAGTACCCAGAACGACCTTTCCCTTCGGCTCCCCCGCTCCGCCTGACTTCAGATGAGGGGCCAGCACTTCGACGACCTTGGACATGGCATCGCCGCTCATCATCATCTCGGGCAGAAAGATCTCCAGACGGGAGAACTTTTCGCCGATTTCATCCATCACCTCGGTAAGGGCATCGATGATCTGGAGCGGATCGGTCCCGCTGTCCACAAGTTTGCTTGCCAGGTCTCTGCCTTTTTCCTGGTCTCCCGTTTCCACGGCTTTACAAAGATCTTCCAGCGACATTCCTGTCTCCTTTCCCTGACGAGCGTGCATCCGCTCGCGTAGCTTCTTTTCGTTTATCTGTTTATCTTGTGTCCGCCTCGGCGAGCACTTTTTCGAGTGATTGTATAAATCCTCTGTTTTCTTCCATGGTTCCGAAAGTGATTCGGGCATGGGTCGGCTGTTGCCAGACCGCACCCGGACGTATCAGGTATCCCCTCTCGAGCAGGGACTGGGCTGCCTTTCCCGCATCGATGCCCAAATCAACGAAGACAAAATTGGTATGGCTGGTGCTGTAGGACAGACCGAGCCTGTCGAATTGCTCGAATAAATAGAGTTTGCTATCCTCATTGTTCTGTAAAACCTTTATCTTGAACTCCTCGTCGTCAAGGGCGGCCAGGGCAGCCGCTTCGGCGATCCGGGACACGGGAAAGGGCTCTCGCACCCGCTCCACGATCGAGATCAATTCGGGATCGGCAATGCAGTAGCCGATACGCAGACCGGCAAGGCCATACAGCTTGGAAAAGGTACGCAGAACCATGACGTTGTGCCCCTGCCTGATGATATCGACTCCGTTGGGAAAATCATTGTCGTCGACAAACTCGAAGTAGGCTTCGTCGAGAACGACAAGCACATGATCGGGAAGGGTCTTTATGAACTCATCGAGCTCTTCCTTTCCCACGATCGTCCCGGTAGGGTTGTTGGGATTGCAGATGAAGACGCATTTTGTACGCGGACCTATTCCGGCCGCCATGGCTTTCAAGTCCAGGCGATAATCCTTCAGTGGTACGGCAACAGGCCGGGCTCCCATTTTCCTGGCCACGATCCCGTGCACGGGAAATGAGGGATCGGCGACTATAACCTCATCACCGGCGTTGAAAAAAGAGCCGCCGATCATCTGCAGGCAGTTGTCAGCTCCATTGCCGAAGACTATCATGTCCTCGCCGATGCCGAGCCCGGCGGCAAGTTTGCGTTTCAGGATCGTGCAGGGGCCCTGTGGATAGCGGTTTGCTTTGGACAGCTCTTCCCGTGCGGCCTCCATCGCCCTGGGCGAAGGTCCGAGGGGATTCTCGTTGGTACCCATAAGGGCCAGCGTCTCGAGGCCCAGCTCAGCCTGGAGCGCCTCGATTGGTTTCGCTGTAGGCCAAGCCTTGATGTCAAGCACCCCGTGGCGTGCTAACTTATTCAAGTCTTTCACGATGCTTCCATCCTGCTGGTGATCACCCTTTCGGAAATCAGTCGAGCCGAACCTGTGACCAGCCGCCAAAACTCCCGTATCCGGCCGTCGCTCATCCGCTGAGCGGGAACGGTGACGCTGATCGCGGCAATCGCTTTGCCTTCGGCGTCTTGAACCGGAGCACTGACGCAGCGGATTCCCGGAAACGCCTCTTCGTTGTCCAGGGCGAATCCCTGTTCCTTTATCCTTTCCAGCTCCTCGATCAGAGCGGGCACCTTTGTTATTGTGTTGGGGGTAAGCTTGGACAAGGGTCCATTGCCGAGCAGCTTGCGAACCTGTTCAGCGGGCAGCGAAGCGAGCAGCACCTTTCCCATTGCGGAAGCATGGGCCGGGTTTCTTCCACCGATTCTGGTGGCTACGGTTAGGACCTGTCCCTGTCCTTTCTTGTCCAGGTAAACGATATCCGAACCGTCGAGGATCGCCAGATGGATGATCTCACCCGTTTGGCGAGCCAGCTCCTCCATGTGCGGTGCGGCGATCTGACGCAGATCAAAGCTGCCCCAAACCCTTCCAGCCAGGTCCAGGATCTTGAGTCCCAAACGGTACTTTCGGCTTTGCCTGTCCTTGTCCAGAAATCCCGCTGCCTCGAGCGTGCAGAGCGTGCGGAAAACAGAGCTCTTATGGGCGTCTACCAGACGGCTGATCTCTGCCAGGCTGAGCTGCGGTCGTTCAACTGTAAAATACTCGAGAATGTCGAGAGCTTTCTTGACAGAAGACAGCAGCTGCATTAGTATCTCTTTATCCGAAACATTATTGCAAATTATGCAACGATGATTCTAACAGATACGGAAAAACTTGTCAAATCATGAAACGATTGATCATCGGCAACCAGGCTATTGCCTACGGAGCGCTGGAGGCGGGAATCGATGTAGCCGCCGGCTACCCAGGAACCCCGGCTTCCGAGGCGCTCAGCGAGCTTCTACAATTTTCAGGCAGCGAACACCCCGCTCCCTACGTCGAATGGAGCGTTAACGAGAAGGTAGCCTTCGAGCTGGCCACAGGGGCGGCTTGGGCCGGCAAACGCGCCCTGGCCGCCATGAAGATGTCCGGCGCCAACGTGGCGGCCGACTCGATTCTCTCCGTCGCCTACTCGGGAACCAGAGGGGGCCTGGTCCTGTACATCGCAGACGATCCCGGGGCCGAAGCGGGCATGCCGGAACAGGACAGCCGGCTGTTCGCCCAGTGGGCGGGCCTTCCCGTTCTCGAACCGCCGGACCCGAAACGAGCCTACCAGCTGACCCGTCTGGCTTTCGAGCTCAGCGAGACCAGCGAGCTGCCCGTGATCGTGCGCTCGGTCACTTCCGTGGCTCATGGGAAGCAGGAAGTGGAGGCGGAGTACCGCTACAATCCGCTGGGCCGCGGCGCTGATTTCGAGAAAGACATCTTTCGTTTCACAAAAGCCGGTGCGACCATCTGCGTAGCCCAGCACAAGGCGCTGCTCAAGCGCCTCGATGCCTTCGAGAAGGCTGCACGGGAGGCGGGGCTCAACCGCCTGCATCCGGGCGAGGACAAGAAGGAAAAGGGCCTTTTCGTGGTAGCCTCAGGAAGCCTGATTCCCTACGTGAGCGAAGCCCTGGCGTTCGGGGATTATACGGATATTTCCACCTTGTTCTTAGAATCTCTTTATCCTCTCGACCGCGAGATAGCGGCCAGGATGTTCTTCTCGGCAAAGACCGTGCTCGTTCTCGAGGAGTTGGAGCCCTTCGTGGAGATGCTGCTGCGAAGCGAAGCGTCACGGCGCGGCTGGCAGGGCACCATCCTGGGCAAGCTCGACGGCTTGCTGCCGCGCACAGGCAAGTACAGCCAGGAGATCATCGCCGCAGGCCTGCAGGCCCTGAAGAGCGCCGAAGCAGCTTCTGTTTCCAGCTCGGCTGCAGGAGCAGGCAAGAGTGCTGCCAAATCTGACAATCCCGACGCGGCGAGCCAGCGGCCCGCTGCTGAGCAGCAGACTGGGGCTCAGCAGTCCTCCGTAGCCCAGCAGCAGCTCGGCGTCAAGCACCCGATCACCTTTTGCGCCGGCTGTCCCCACCGGGGAAGCTTCATGGCCATCAACAGGGCGCTGAAAAAGATCGGGTTGGACAAGGACAACACGGTGGTGACCGGAGACATCGGCTGTACGATCCTGGGCATGAATCCGCCGTTCCACACCTGCTGGACGGAGGTGTCTATGGGTGCCAGCATCGGCCTGGCCCAGGGGTTTTTCCGAGCCGGCATCAAACATCCACTGATCGCCACCATCGGGGACTCGACATTTTTCCACGCCGGGATTCCACCCCTGGTCAACGCGGTACAGCACGGCACGGATATCCTGGTGATCATCTTGGACAACGGCTGGACGAGCATGACCGGCTTCCAGGTCAATCCCGGCACGGACGAAAAGTTCCAGGCCCAAGGATCCCGCAGGGTCGATATCGAAGCGATCGTGCGCGGTGTGGGGGTCCGGCACCTCACGGTGATCGATCCCTTCGACCAGGAACAATCCGTCCAGTGTATCGAGGAAGCGTTGAAGCAAGAGGGAGTGAAGGTGATCATCTCCCGTCAGGAGTGCGCCCTGCCTGTGGCCCGCCGGGAGAAGCGCGCCCTGATCTATCGGATCGACGCCGATGCCTGCACCTTTTGCAGAGCCTGTCTTCGGGAAAGCGGCTGCCCCGCCCTGTCCGTCTCGGCAAACGGCAAGAGCTCAAAACACGGAAAGATCATGAAAATCGATCCGGACCTCTGCACAGGCTGCGGGCTCTGCGCCACCTGCTGCAAGTTCGACGCCATCCAAGAGCACAGGCTGGGGGAGTGAACCATGTTTCAGAGCATCTTTCTAACAGGACTGGGAGGTCAGGGAATCATCACCCTGGCCAATCTGATCTTCGAGCACGCTGCGGACAGCGGTTTCAAGACCACGCTGTTCAACGCCAAGGGCATGGCTCAGCGGGGAGGAAGGGTCACGTCCGAGATCCGCATGAGCGACGACGCGGAGCTCGATTTCGGCGCCCGAATCTCGGCCGGCAGAGCGGACATCCTCATAGGCATGGAGATCGGAGAAACGATCAATTCCCTCTCGTATTTGCGAGAAGGGGGTAGCGCCATCCTGCTCAACCATGCCTATGTGCCCACAGATATGATTATAAACAAACACCCCTACCCCTCTTTCCAGCAGCTCGTGGAGATGTACAGCGAAAAGAAGGCGGGAGTCATCGCTGTCCAGGAAGCGAAAAATCCTTACAATATCTATATTCTCGGGATCTTCAGCGCAGTTGCGCCGGCGGTCGCCGCTGCCCTGGATTTCTACTCCCGAGAGAGCATGGAACAGGCGATCGCCGCGAGGCTGAAAAGGGGGCTGGAGGAGAATCTTGAATCCTTCTCCGCGGGCTACGAGCATGGACAGTCGCTCCTCGCCAAAATTTGACTCTCTTTTCAGGCCGCAGGGAATCGCCGTTTTCGGCTCGGTCAAGAAAGGAAAAATCGCTCATCAGCTTATCACCCAGCTCAGCGAGGGGCGGTTTCCAGGCTGGATCGCGGCGGTAAATCCGAAGGCGGAAAGCCCTGACGGCTACCCGTCTATCACCGCATATACGAGCCCGGACAGTGTTCCACAGTCTCCCGATCTGGCTCTGATCGCCGTGCCCGCCCAATACGTGGAGTCGGTTGTCGAAAGCTGCGGCGCGGCCGGCATTCCCTACGCCGTGGTGTTCACATCGGGGTTCTCGGAGATCGGCCGCAACGAAGAGGAGAAAAAGCTCAAGGCTGCAGCCGATCGAAACGGAGTGCGGCTGATCGGGCCCAACTGCGCCGGCATCATGAATACTTCAGCCGGCCTGTTCGCCAGCATCGAATTGAGGGCTCTGCCCGGAAAAACGGCTTTCATCACCCAGAGCGGTGCGGTAGGAGGTGCTGTTCTGGCCCTGGCCGAGATTCGGGGTATCGGTTTTTCAAAATTCGTGAGCTATGGCAACAGAGTCGATATCGGTGAGGTTGAGCTGCTCGACTATCTCGAGGCCGATCCGGAAACCGAGGTCATCTCACTGTACCTCGAGAGCCTGCAAAACGGCAGGGAGTTCATGAAGGCTGTAGACAGGGCCACAAGGCGCAAACCGGTGCTGATCATCAAGGCGGGGCGAAGCGCCGCGGGCCTGAGGGCGGCCAGCTCCCACACAGGGTCCCTGGCCGGCTCGGATGAGATCTTCGCCGCCATGATCAAGCAAACCGGGGCCCTGCGGGTGCCGGGCATCGAGGAGATGCTCGACCTCTGCGACGGGCTCTGCTCCCTGCCCCGGCTCGCGGGAAAGAGAATCGCAGTGGTGACCAACTCGGGCGGTCCCGGCATCCTGACCAGCGATCGCGGCGAGGAGCTCGGTCTGGAGATCGGGGAGTGCAGCACCGCGTTGCGAGAACAGCTCGGGGAATTCCTGCCGGCCCACAGCGCTTTGGCCAACCCGATCGACCTGACGGTCGAGGGCACAGGCGATGGCTACAGCCGCACCCTGCAGACAGTCCTGGTTCGGGATTACGACGCAGCCGTGGCCATCAATGTGGCCACCCCTTTCCTCGACTCGGTGGCCCTGGCCGACGGGATCATCGAAGCCTCGGACAACCTCGAGTCGCCCAAACCCGTAATACCCGTGTTCATGGCGGGTAGGATCGTTACAGAGGGGATCGAGCGGCTGAGGGGAGCCGGTTTTCCCGTGCTGCCCACGGGGGAGAGAGCCGCCTTCGTACTGTCCAAGATGTGGGAATACAGCAGCCGGGAACGATCCACAGATCGGATCTCAACTCGTCTGTCGATCGACGAGCAGCCCCTGCCCCTCAAAGCTCCTTTATTGGAGCCTGAGGCGGTTGCCTTTCTCCAGGCCGAAGGCTTTTCCTTTCCGGACAACGCCTTCGTGAACGATCCGGCGCAGCTGGCAAACGCCGTTGAAAAAATCGGGTTTCCCCTGGTCATGAAAGTGGTATCGCCGCAGATCCTTCACAAGAGCGATGTCGGCGGTGTGACTCTCGACCTGAAAACGCCTGCCGAGGCGAAAAGCGCTTTTACGTCCATGTCGGGACGCTTTGCATCCAGGGACTTTCGCGGGGTGATGCTCTACAAACAGGTGCAGGGCGGGCTCGAGGTCATCGCCGGGGTGAGCCGGGACCCCACGTTCGGAGCGGTGGTCCTGGTCGGTGCCGGAGGTGTTCTCACAGAGCTGCTGCGTGATTCTGCCCTTCGTGTGGCGCCCTTCGACGAAGCAGAGGCCCTGAGCATGCTCGCGGAGCTGAAAATCGACAGCTTACTTTCGGGATACAGAGGCGGTGAAACGCTGGACAGGAAGGCCCTTGCCGATCTGCTGGTTCGCCTTTCTCATCTGGCCGCTCGCTACCCCGAGATCAGGGAGCTGGATCTCAACCCGATCTTCGTTCACCAGCGCGGTCTGCAGGTCGGCGACGTGCGCATCCTCGCTGGTTGATTCAGTCGCCTCTACAAAGATTTCTCTGTATTCGTGAGCGAGCACGATCGTCTTGGCTGTCTGTAGTATTTCGGCTCTTCGATACGGATTGGTCAGGCCACCCGTCTCTACTATATTGACCGGACGGCCCAAAAGCTGTTCAAGCTCACCCTAAAAAAGGGGAACGGTAGAAATGGGCACAACGCCTCGATTCGCAGGTCGAAAACACCGGACCGTTCGCTGCTCAATGCCGGTTCTAACTTGGTCCGCGCCTCTGCCCCGCAGCGGGATAGCGTGTCATCACCAGGAGACCCGCCACCGCAACCACGCTTCCCAGGACCGGCGCCACACGAACACCCAACGGATTGGCGATGTCTTTGCCGAAAAGGGAGTACATCAGGGCGAGGGAGGCGGTGGACAATCCCAGGTTCAGCTTCATGAAGAATCCCTGTACCCCGAAGAACATCGCCTCGCGGCGCTGTCCTGTCTTGTCGGCATCGATCTGGCAGAGCTCGGCGAGGATTACATTGGGAATGATGAGCAGGACGGCGATGGGAAATCCCGACAGGCCGGCCACGACCAGGACCCAGACCCGGGGGTTCACCGGACCGAGCCCGGTGAGGGAAAAGAGCACGGCGAGCAGGGCGAAACTCCCCAGACCGAGAATCATCACGATTTTCAGGCCGATCCGTCGGGCCATCAGATTCACGAAGGGGAAGCAGACAGCCGCTGCAGCGAAGAACAGGGTGAACATCGTGCTGGCGAATGCTTCGTCGGCTTTGACCAGGGTGATGGCGATAGGGATGGCCGAAGCCCGGATGATGTTGAAGAGGAACCACAGGGCGATGTTTGCCAAGAGGTAGATCAAAAAGGGCTTGTTCTTGACGGTCTGGAGGAAAGACTCTTTCAGGGGCAGGGTGCTGGGTTTGGCGCTGGAGAAGCTCTTCTCGTTCACGGCGAATATCGCCAGATAGGCGAGGAGAAATCCGGGAACGGCCAGGGTGACGGCCATCAACCGGTAGGCCCCTACCTGGCCTCTCGAGGCCAGGTACAGTCCAATCAAAAGCGGTCCACCGATCATGGCGATCGCATTTCCGACGAGGGAGAAGTACCCCTGAGCGGTGGTCATGCCGAGACGCTCCTTTTTCGTATGACCCAGCTCGGGGATCAAAGCCAGGTAGGGACCCACGTAGAGGGTGAAGGCGAAAAAGTACAGCCCGAAGACCAGAGCCAGGTAGATCCCATTGATCCAGGATGTGCTCGATATCGGCGGAAAAAAAACGAGAACGGGACATACGGCCAGTGGCACCGACCCTATAATCAAAAACAGTCTGCGTCTTCCAATGGGTGAGCGGGAACGATCCGACCAGTAGGCCACCAGCGGATCCGCCACCGCATCTACGATCCGGCCGAAGATCATAACCGCTCCGAGCACAGTGAAGATCCCGAGAAAACGATCGTTGGAGATGAAAGCGATCATCCCTTCGGCGATTTTTTCTTTCGGGGGCAGCAAAAACGCTACGTAGAAGGTGAGGAAGATCGAATCCAGCAGCGCCCAGCCCGCGGTGGACCCGTTGTAGAGAAAACGGCGGATACCCTTGAACTGCTCCATGATTTACTCCTCCAGTGAAAAAGATAGGATCTCTTCGCAGTCATGGCGGGAAGCGATGATCTCCAGACCGGGGTAGCCGTTATATTCCACTGGGAATTGCTCCCGGGAATGCAGCAGAACAGGTCTGGCGTGATTTACAAACACGTTCGAGCGGCCCTCGTCGCTGTGTTCGAGGACCCGGGAAACGGACATCGGATTGATGGAAAGAGATATATTTTCCCGGCCCTGGATCAGGCTGCCGAGACCCTGCGAAAGCCACTCCTTCTCCTGGCTGATGGGCGTGCCCGCTCGGGGAGGTGCCGTCCAGGCCTTGGGATTGGCCGAGGGCATTAGTACGATCCTGCAACCCTGCCTGTCGAGCCGCTCGACGGCTCTCTCGTGAAATCCGTCCTTGCAGACCAGGATACCGATAGCTCCCAGATCGGTCTGGTAGGGTGTCAACTCTACCAGTGCTCCGCCCCTGATGCCCAACAACAACTCATCCCGGGTGAGATTGATCTTGCGGGTCCAGCCCAATACCTTTCCCTGGGGATTGATCAGACAGGAGCTGTTCCAGATCCTGTTTCCCCGCCGCTGCCAGCCGGTGGCTACCTCCCAATCCAGATCGGGCACAAAGGTGCTGCCCGGGCACACGAAGGTATCGTAGCGGCGGGCCGCCTCCCGGAAAGGTTCGATCCAGGTGTGAAAGCTCTGCTCCCAGTCATTCAGGAAGAGGAAAGAGACACCGCGTCCCGAAAGCAGAGAACCCAGAGCTTTCAGAGGACTGGAGAGGAGTCGCTGTGCGGCCAGAGCGGATAGAGAGCGGGCAATCTTTCCCGCCAACAGCGGAATCCATAATCCGGTCAACTCCGGAAATGCGACGAGATGGGGGCGGGGATGGCCTCGTTTTCCCCGGATGTTGATCGTTTCGAAGCACGAGGATACCTTGTCTGCAAAGGTTTCCGCGCTTAGGTAATCCTCCGCCTGAAATCCGGACTGCACCACAACAACGGTAATACCGTCTCCCATGAGTCTTACTCTATCGGTATCCTGGACAAGCTGTCAAATGTTGCTATGCTCGGTTCAGGCGCCCGCAAAGGAGGGCTCATGTTGGGATGAAGAAGCCAAGAGTCGTCATTGTTGGTTGTGGAAACAGAGGTCTCGATGCGTATGGTTCCTGGATCGCCGCTCATCCCGAGGCGGCCGAGGTAATCGGAGGGGTGGACCCCAAACCCAACCGGATCGGCTTAGCTCGACGGCTCTTCCCCCGCGTGAAGAGCGCGGCGGTTTTCGAGGATTGGCGGGACTTTCTGGCCCGACCTGTGATGGCGGACGGGCTAATCCTTGCCACGCAGGATCGGCAGCACAGGGAGGCGGCCGTGGCCTGCGCCCGCAAAGGCTATCACCTTCTCCTGGAAAAGCCCATGGCTCCCACAGCAGAGGAGTGCAGGGAAATCGTCGCCGAGGTCCTGAGATCGGGGATCATCTTCGCGGTAGCCCATGTGCTGCGCTATGCTCCACATTTCATCGAGATCCACAGGCTGATACGGGAAGGAGCCGTCGGGGAAGTGGTGACGATCCAACACGCCGAAGATGTCGCCTATTGGCACATGGCCCACGCTTTTGTGCGGGGCAACTGGAGAAACCAGGTCGGCTCGTCCTTTATGCTTCTCTCCAAGTCCTGCCACGATATCGACCTTCTTCGCTACTTCACGGGCAGACGCTGCCGTCGGGTGCAGAGTTTCGGCAGCCTGTCGCACTTTCGCAGGGAAATGAAGCCCGGGGAAGCGGGCGAGGCTCTGTTCTGCCACGAATGCGCTTTCGAATCCCGCTGCACGTACTCGGCGTACAAAATCTATCTTCGAGACAGAGCGGCAAAGGGGTATCGCGGCTGGCCGCTGAACGTGCTGTGCGATGATCCCACCGAAGAAAACATCTCCGCGGCGCTCCGGGAGGGACCGTACGGCCGCTGTGTGTATGAGTGCGACAACGACGTGGTGGACCATCAAGTGGTGAATTTAGAATACGACGGGGGAGTCACCGCCGCTTTCACCATGAGCGCCTTCAACGAAGGCGGAAGAAAAACCGTGGTTCAAGGAACCCACGGCATCATAAGGGCGGTGGAAGGTCATATCCGGGTGCTCGATTTTCTCCACGACAGCTGGAAGGAGCTAAGAGTGGAGCTTCCCCAAGCGGACAGACACGGAGGCGGCGACGGCGGCCTGCTCGAAGCCTGGCTGTCGGCTTTGCGAGCCGGGGAACCCGGATTCATCCGCTCCGGGGCCGAGGAGTCTCTGGAGACCCACCTGACCACTTTCGCTGCGGAGCGCTCCCGGCGAAGCGGCTCGGTGAAAACGGTGACCTACTGACAGTCAGGCTAACCGGCAGCTCGGACATCCAGCGAAGGCCAACGGCGAGCTTTTCTGGCCATCGCCCGTTTGAGGCTAGACGGCGAACCAGGGACGCACCTTGATACCCTGCAGCTCCCAGCTGTCATTCCCTCCGTAGACCAGCGTTGCACGATCGGGGGATTCCCCGGACAGGCGGCACCACCAGCCCAGGGTATCGAGCATGCTCGGTGAAAGGGTCTGTCCAGATTTGAGTTCCACGGGCTGCAGTTCGGTGCCCTCCTCGACGAGTAAATCTACCTCGTGTCCGCCTTGATCCCTCCAGAAATAGATCGGGGGAGTTCGCCTGCTGTGCAGGTAAGCTTTGGCCACTTCCGCGACAACATAGTTCTCGAACAGAGCACCTCGCAGCGGGTGCACTTCGAGCTGAGTAACTTCGCGAATACGGAGTAAGTGGCAGGCTAAACCTGTGTCATAGAAATAGAGCTTTGGGCTTTTGATCAGGCGCTTGTTGAAGTTGCGGTGGTGAGGGGTCAGCAGCATTATGATGAAGCTGGTTTTTAGCACGGAAATCCAACGCCGGGCGGTGTCCACCGAGATTCCGCAGTCGCCGGCCAGACTAGAGAAGTTCAGTAGCTGCCCGACCCGGCCGGCGGTGATCATCAGGAAACGCTCGAAGGTTTCCAGGTCTCCTACGTTTACAAGGAACCGGACATCTCTCTCGATGTAGGTCTGCAGGTAATCAGAGAGCCACACCTCCGGGGGAATGCCCCGATCGTGAATACGCGGATAAAAACCGGTCCATATACAGGGCCAGAGTTCCAGATTCGTTCGTTGATTGCTGAAGAGTTCCCGGAATGCTGAAGGTTCTTTGGGACTATTCCCCTCCAGCTCGGCGCGAGAGAAGGGTAAAAGGTGCAGGACACCGCAGCGGCCGGCCAGAGTTTGGGAGAGTTCCTTCATCAGCAGGAAGTTGTGTGACCCTGTTAGGATAAAGCGGCCCGGTGTCGCATCACGATCCACCGCTGTTTGGATATAGGAGAAGATATCCGGTACCCGTTGTACCTCATCGAGTATTACCGGGTGTCGAAATCGATTCAGGAATCCCCGCGGGTCTTCTTTGGCCAACAGACGAGGCTCGGTTTCCTCCAAATTCACGTAGTCGTGCTCTGGAAAAGCCGCTCTGGCCAGGACTGTCTTTCCGGACTGCCGCGGACCGGTCAGCGTGAGCACGGGATAATAGCTGGCATCCCTACGCAAATAGTGTTCAAGAAACCGTTTGATCATTTTGTTAATTTACTATTCAATCGTAAATTTGTCAAGGTATGGCGGACCGAGATCACGAACCGAGTGTTTTATCCGCAAGGGCTTAACCCTTACGGGATTCCGGTAAGGCAGCCTATAGTGACGGCCCCGGATGGACCAGTTCAATACTCAGATGAACTGTGAGACCCGAATTCCTTACTATTGACAGCACCCCTAAGTTTGATAAAATTAGTAAGGCATCAAACGCTCGATGAAGATACAACTGTCCAGGAAGACGCTGCTTAACGAGCTGCGCGAACAGGTTAAAGATTTAAGCGAGCAGAACCTCCTGGCCTGCTACCAATGCGGCAAGTGTTCTGCAGGCTGTCCCAGCATAGAGGCTATGGATGTGGCGCCGAGCCAGGTCATCCGTTGGGTCCAACTGGGACAGATAGAAAAAGCCCTACAGACGAAGACGATTTGGCTCTGCGCCGCCTGCCATACCTGCAAGGTCCGCTGTCCGCGCGGCGTCGACCTGGCCCGCATCATGGAAGCCCTCCGCCAGATTGTGCTACGGGAAAACGTCAACTACGTCCATCCCGGCGCCATACCCAAGGAAGATCTGGAGGATCTGCCTCAGATCGCCCTGATCGCCAACTTCAGGAAGTTCACCCATTGAGCAAAGTCGAAGTCTCCTACATGCCTGGTTGCACCCTGAAGACCAAGGCGAGGAACTTCGAAACCACCACCCTGAGGCTTCTCGAGCTTCTCGACGTCAAGGTCGAAGAGCTCACCGACTGGTACTGCTGCGGTACCACCTATTCCCTCGCTTCGGACAACATGATGTACCATTTAGCACCGATACGCACGCTGGTTAAAGCCAAGGAATCGGAGAGAGAGCAACTGCTCGTTCTCTGCTCCATGTGCTACAACACCCTGCGCCGGGCCCAGGAGCTGGTGCGAAACGACGAGGAGAAGCGCAACAAAATCAACGAGTTTATGTATGACGAGCAATCCGATTTCATGGGAGACGAGGTACGGGTGGTGCATCTGCTCAACTTTTTGAAAGAGACAATCGGATTCGAGGTTCTGAAGGAAAAAATCGTAAAACCGGCAGGTGGACTTAAAATAGCCCCGTACTACGGCTGTATGCTCCTGCGGCCGAGGGAGATCGCCATCGATGTCTCCTCCGAGGATCCTACGATCATGGAGGAGCTCTTTGCCGCCTGCGGCGTGGAGAGTGTTTACTTCCCCTTCAAAACAGAATGCTGCGGCTCCTACCAGACTGTAAACGAACCACAGCTCGTTGTTTCGAGGACAAAGGCCATTATCGAATCGGCTACAAAAAACGGGGCGGATCTCGTAGTGACCAGCTGTCCCCTCTGCCACTACAACCTCGACACCTATCAGGAAACGGTGGCCGAAACCGATCCTGCCTTCCGTTCGATCCCTGTGATGTACATCAGCCAGGTGCTGGCTCTTATGGCCGGTCTGGAGGGGGACAACGATTTCAGCCTGCACGCGGTGGACCCGCAACCTCTGCTGCGCAAGCAGGGGCTGCTCGGCTAAAGGAGATAGAAAAAGCAAGCATGTCGAACAACCGGATCGGAGTATTTGTCTGTCACTGCGGCATCAACATTGCCGGGGTTGCAGATATAGAGGCCATAAAGAATGCGATTTCCTCCTATCCGGCTGTGCTCTTTGCCAAGGATTATCAGTACATGTGCTCCGAACCGGGGCAGGACCTGTTCCGGGACGCCTGCACCTCCGGGGACGTGGATGGCATTGTCGTTGCCTCCTGCTCGCCCCGGCTGCACGAGACCACCTTCCGCCGCACCGCCGCCGAGGCCGGCTTCAATCCCTACCGAGTGGAAATCGCCAACATCAGGGAGCAGTGTACCTGGGTAAACAAGGAAAACCCGGAAGCGGCTACACTCAAGGCCATCGATATCATCGAGAGCGTGGTCGAGCGGGTCCGCAGAGATGAACCCCTCATCGAGTCCACGATCCCGGTAACCAAGAAGGCACTGGTCATCGGCGCGGGGATCAGCGGTATGCAGACAGCGCTGGATATCACGGGCAGCGGCTACAAGGTATACCTGCTCGAACGTGAGCCCTCGATCGGCGGGCACATGGCCCAGCTCTCCGAGACCTTTCCCACCCTCGACTGTGCCCAATGCATCTTTACGCCCCGGATGGTCGAGGTGGGACAGAACAAGGACATCGAGCTGCGTACCTACTGCGAGGTGGAGGAGATCTCCGGCTACGTGGGCAACTTCACCGTCAAGATTCGCCACAAAGCGGCCTACGTGGACTGGAACAAGTGCACCGGCTGCGGCATGTGCACGGACAAGTGCCCCACCAAGGTGAAGGACGAGTTCAACATGATGCTCGACGAGCGCAAGGCGATCTTCACGCTGTTTCCTCAGGCTGTTCCCAACAAGGTGGTCATCGACAGGGCGAGCTGCCTTTACTTCCGAAAAGGTCGCTGCCGGGTGTGTGAGAAAACCTGCCCGCTGGGCGCCATAGATTTCGAGCAGCAGGATTGGTTCGAGGAAGTGAAGGTGGGAGCCATCGTGGTGGCTGCCGGCTATGACCTGTACGACAAACAGAACATCGAAGAGTACCGCCTCGGCTACAACGAGGATGTTATCGACGGCATCACCTTCGAGCGGCTGCTCTCGGCCTCCGGTCCGACGGCCGGAGAACTGGTCCGCCCCTCCGACGGAAAGGTTCCTGAGGATATCGTGTTTATTCAATGCGTCGGCTCCCGCGATCCTGAAAATCACTTCCCCTACTGCTCCCGGGTCTGCTGCATGTACACGGCCAAACACGCCATGCTGTACAAACACCGAGTGCCTCAGGGACAGGCCTACGTCTTCTACATGGATATCCGCGCCTTCGGCAAGGACTACGAGGAATTCGTGCAGAGGGCTGTGGAAGAGGATGGGGTGCTGTATATCCGGGGACGGGTCTCGAGATTATACAGGGACAACGGCAAGATCGTGGTGGTGGGCGCCGACACCCTCTCGGGAACCAACGTGGAGATCCGGGCCGACATGGTGGTATTGGCCATGGCCATGCGGCCCGCCAAAGGATTGGACGACATTGTTAAAAAACTGAAGATCCAAACGGATCCCAATGGCTTTTTAGCAGAGGCCCATCCCAAGCTCCGCCCCGTGGAAACTTTGAGCCAGGGGATCTTCATCACAGGCTGCGTCCAGTTTCCGAAAGACATCCCCGATACGGTGGCCCAGTCCGGAGCGGCAGCCGTCAAGGTGGTGGAGCTTCTTTCCAAGGATGAGCTGACCCACGAACCGATCGTCGCCTTCGTGGACGAGGAGATCTGCTCCGGCTGCGGTCAATGCGTGAGTCAGTGCACCTTCGACGCCATCGAGCTGGTGCAGCGCAAGGGGGACCCGGGGATGGGCGGGGCGGACCGCACGGTAGCCAAGATCAACGAGATCCTTTGTCAGGGCTGCGGCGCCTGCGTTGTGACCTGTCCCTCCGGCGCCATGAGCCAGAGAAATTTCAAGATGGAGCAGATATACTCCATGATCGAGAGTTTTGTGTGAGCAAGGGCAAAGCAACGGTGGAGCGCAAAAAGGCTACAAGCAAAGCCAAGAGCCTCAAGCCGCAGAAAACAGCCGCCGTCGACAAGAAAGTCGGGGCGGTAGCCGTTCTCGGCGCCGGGATCGCCGGGATGCAGGCCTCACTAGACCTGGGCGAGATGGGATTCAAGGTTTACCTGATCGACAACAAGACCTGTATCGGCGGCACCATGGCTCAGCTGGACAAGACCTTTCCCACCAACGACTGCGCCATGTGCATCATGTCTCCAAAGCTTGTCGACACGGGACGGCATCCCAATATAGAGCTTATCACCAATGCCGATCTGGCCTCGGTCACGGGAGAGGCGGGGGCGTTTCACCTGACCCTGAAAAAGAAGCCCCGCTTCATCGATGAGCTTCTCTGCAACGGCTGCGGTGACTGCGCCGATGTCTGCCCCGTTACCGTCTTGAGCGAGTACGACGAAGGTATGGGCGAACGCAAGGCTGTCTACAGGAGTTATCCCCAGGCCATACCGAATCTTTTCGCTATCGACAAGGCGGGCACCCCTCCCTGCCGCGATGCCTGCCCGGCCCACGTGAATGTCCAGGGCTACATCGCCCTGATCGCCGCGGGAGAGTACAGAAAGGCCTACGACCTGATCCGGGAGCGTCACCCTCTGCCCTCCGTGTGCGGTCGCATCTGCCACCATCCCTGCGAAAACGCCTGCAATCGCTGCGAGCTCGACGAGCCTGTAGCCATCAACTACCTGAAGCGATTTGTGGCGGACCACACAGTGCTCGCCCAGGGGCCGGAGCAGGAGGCCGGCGAGGAAGACACAAGTGTAACCGACGAGAAGGCTTCGATCCCCGTAAAGGCCTCGAAGAACGGAAAACGGGTGGCCGTGGTGGGCGCCGGACCCGCCGGGCTGACAGCCGCCGCTGATCTGGCTGCAGCCGGATACAGAGTGACGCTCTTCGAACGAGAAGACAGGCCCGGAGGCGCCCTGTACACTGCTGTTCCCGGCTACCGTCTGGACAAGGAGGTGCTGTTCAAGGAGGCGGAGCTCATCCTCGATCATCCCAACATCGAGATCCGCTACGGTCAAAGCATCGGGCCGAAAAAAAAGCTGAGCCAGCTCAAGAAGGAGGGTTTCGAAGCCGTGTTTTTGGCGACCGGCACACCTCTGTCGAGAGAGCTGAAGATTCCGGGGATCGAAAGCGCCGGAGTGCTGCAGGGGGTGGATTTTCTCCATCGAGTCAACACGGGAGAGAAAATCACCTTGGACGGTGTTGTGACGGTGATCGGAGGAGGGAACGTGGCCACCGATGCAGCCCGCACGGCTCGGCGCCTCGGTGCAACCAAGGTGCGTATCGTGTACAGGCGCTCCCGGGCGGAGATGCCCGCCTACCCATGGGAGATCGAAGAATCTCTCGAGGAGGGGATCGAAATCCAGGAAGGCTGGTCACCTCAAGAGGTGAAGAGCCGGGACGGCAAAATGACGGCTCTGCGCTTTGCCCGCTCGGCCACCGTATTTGACGAGGAAGGCAAGGGTTACCTCGTGGTGCATCCAGAGCAACCCCTCGAGCTCAAGACTGATTTCCTCATCGTGGCGGTGGGCCAGGCCGCCGATCCTGCAGCGCTGTCCGGGCTGAACGGCTCGAAGGGGATCACCATGGGGCCGGGAGACACCATCTCGGTGGATCCCCTGACGCAACAGACAGGTGTCGAGTGGCTTTTCGCCGGCGGTGATGTCTCGAGCGGACCCGCCTCGGCTGTGGAAGCCGTGGCAGCCGGGCACGCCGCCGCCGAGTCGATCACCCGTTACCTGGAGGGTAGGGATCTCAGGGAAAACCGTGAATGGAAACCCGCGTTCGTCGCCGCGACACCGGAAAGAACGTTCGAGAAGAAAGCTCGCGCACGCATGCCTGTGCTGAGTGCCAGAAAACGCATACGCAGCTTCGAGCCCTTCGAGCTGGGCTTTGATGAGCAGACTGCCAGGGAAGAGGCTCGACGCTGTCTCAACTGCGGTGTCTGCTGCGAGTGCATGCTCTGTGTGCAGGCCTGCGGCCGGGAGGCGGTCAATCATCGGATGGAGGAGCAGGCGATCGAGCTCGATGCCGGGGCCATCGTCCTGGCTACCGGAGCGGACAAGGCAGACCCATCCGGGCTGGATGAGTACGGGTACAGGAAGTTCGCCAACGTGATCACCGCGCCCGAGTTCGAGCGCATTCTCTCCGCTTCCGGTCCCTCCAGCGGCGAGGTGCTGAGGCCTTCGGACCGGGGACAGCCGAAGAAGGTAGCCTGGGTACTGTGCGCCGGCTCCAGACAGATGAAAAAGGAGGGCAAGGACTACTGCTCCGCCGTTTGCTGTATGTACTCGATCAAAGAGGCGATCATCGCCAAGGAGCATGCGGAGGCCATCGATTGTCATCTGTACTATATGGATATGCGGGCCTACGGCAAGGACTTCGACGCCTACTACGAGCGGGCCGAAGAAGTATACGGCATCGAGTTCAGGAGGGCGCGCATTGCCGAAATCGAAGAGCTTCCGGGCCGCCACGAGCTGCGGGTGAAGTATGTAGATGATCAGGAGCGGGTGAAGGAGGAAGTATACGACCTGATCGTGCTGTCCACCGGCCTGGTTGCCGGGGTTTCCAACCCCGAGCTGTCCCGTGTTGCCGGTGTCGGGTTGGACCGCTACGGTTTCCTTGCCGGGGACACCTTGATCGCCGAGCGCACCAATGTGCCCGGGATCTTTGTCTGCGGCACCGGTTCGGCGCCGCGGAACATCCCCGAATCGGTAACAACAGCCTCCGCCTGCGCGGCCTACGCCTCCTCGCTGCTCAAAGAGCAGCGCAACTCCCTGGTCACGAGCAAAACCTATCCGCAAGAGCTGGCCGTGGAGGCCCAGGAGCCCCGGGTCGGCGTGTTCGTCTGCCACTGCGGCATCAACATCGGCGCCGTGGTGGACGTGCCGGCGGTGACGGAAGCCGCGGCGGGATTGCCCGGCGTGGTCCATGCCGAGGCCAACCTCTACACCTGCTCTCAGGATACCCAGGAGAAAATCAAGCAGGCCGTCGTAGAGAAGGGGATCAACCGGGTGGTGGTGGCTTCCTGTTCACCGAGGACCCACGAGGTTCTGTTTCAGGACACCCTGCGGGAGGTGGGGTTGAATCCCTTCATGTTCGAGTTTGTCGGTATCCGGGAGCAGTGCTCCTGGGTGCACATGAAGGAAAAGGACAGGGCCACGGAAAAGGCGAAAGAACTGGTTGCCATGGGGGTTTCCCGGGCCCGCTTCTTGAGCCCTTTCCGGCGCACGAGCTTTCCCGTGCTGAAGAAAGGACTGGTCATCGGCGGTGGTGTGGCCGGAATCAGCGCAGCTCTGGCCCTGGCCGATCAGGGCTTCGAGACCTTTCTCGTCGAAAAGGAAAAACAGCTCGGTGGGAACCTCAAGGATCTGCACTACACGCTCGAAGGCCGTGATATTCAGGCCTTTCTAAAGGAGCAGATCGAGAAGCTGAAAAACCATCCTTTGATCACCGTATTCACAGATTCCGTGGTGCAGGAGTGTACAGGATACGTGGGCAACTACAGCACGGTGATTACCGGCAGATCGAGCAAATCGGGCGACAGGCGGGAGATCGAACACGGTGTGATCATCGTCGCTACCGGGGCCACAGAGATAAAAACGGAGGAGTATCTGTACGGAAGCTGCGACACCGTGATTACCCAGCGGGAGCTGGAGGGGCGCCTGGCATCGGGGAATACCGCCAAGCCGGCACATGTGGCCATGATCCAATGTGTCGGCTCGCGGGAGGAAGGGAGGCCCTACT
>CAYMGP010000016.1:20239-46769 GCA_964390045.1 uncultured Spirochaetaceae bacterium
GAGATCGATCCCGATGCCGAGGTCACTGTTTTTTACAGGGATATTCGCACCTACGGATTTTCAGAACAGTACTACCAGAAAGCACGCGAGTCGGGCGTGACCTTCCTGCGCTACGAACCTGAAGACAAACCCGATGTTCGGGCCGGCGACGAGGGAAAGCTTCGTATCCTCTACCGGAATCTCCTGCTCGGCCGACAGGAGGAAGTGGAGGCGGACCTGCTCGTGCTGAGCACAGGAATGGAGCCTCCGGCGGATAAAAGCATTGCTTCGCTGCTCAAGCTGCCGTTGAACAGTGATGGATTCCTGCTCGAAGCCCACGTAAAGCTGCGTCCCCTCGATTTCCCCACCGACGGGATCTACCTCTGCGGTGCGGCGCATGCGCCGAAAACGATCTCCGAATCGATTTCCCAGGCCGCCGGAGCCGCCGCCCGGGCGGTGACCCTTCTGTCGAAAGAGCAGATCCAATCCTCCGGTCCGCCGGTGCAGGTCAACGAGCGCATCTGCAGCGGCTGTGGTATCTGTGTAGATGTCTGCCCGTACGAAGCCCGGGTGATCAACGAGGACAGCGGTAAGGCCGAGATCATTGAAGTGCTCTGTCAGGGCTGCGGGGCCTGCGCCACCGCCTGCCCGAACGGGGCCACGCTGCAGACAGGTTTCACGAAGTCGCAGGTCTATCAAATGTTGGAAGAGGTTGTTTAGATGGAATCCCAAACCTTCGAGCCCAAGATAATTGCTTTTCTCTGCAACTGGTGCACCTACGCCGGAGCCGATCTGGCAGGTACTTCCAGGATCCAGTACCCGACGAACATCCGCATCATTCGCATGATGTGCTCCGGATCGCTCGATCCCACCTACGTGCTCAAGGTCCTTCTTGAGGGAGCCGACGGTGTTCTGATAGGCGGCTGTCATCCGGGAGACTGTCACTACATCAGCGGAAATCTCAAAGCCCGAAGGCGGGTGGCGATTCTTAAATCCGTGCTGGCCGATGCAGGGATAGAACCGGAACGGGTTTGGCTGCGTTGGATCAGCGCCAGCGAGGGCGCCTATTTTGCAAAAACCGTTAAAGAGATGGTGGAGCGGATCCGGGAGCTGGGACCGAATCCCTTCAAGCTGGAGTGGGCCGTATGATCCGGACCGTAGCGCTAAAAAAGCTCGAGGGATTGGACGTACCCGCGGCCGTCGGCGAATTTCTCAAGGGACTCCTGGAAAGGGGCGCGGTGGATGCCGTGCTGGTACCGAAACGCACGCCTTCAGGCGGCACGGTGACCGAGTCGCTGGTCGCCGACGTACGGAAAATCGAAGGAGTCGATCCCCTGGCCCCGGTCCAGATGGTCAATGCCGCCCACTCTGTACGCGAGCTGGCCAAGGAACCGCTCGAGCGACGGATAGCGGCGGTTTTGAGACCCTGCGAGCTGCGGGCCACCATCGAGCTGATAAAGCTCAAACAGATCATTCCGGATGCGTTGTACCTGATCGGTTACGACTGCCCCGGCGTCTACGATCTGAAAGCTTACCTCGATCGGATCGAGCAGGATGGGGACGCCGACCATGTCCGTGACCGCCACCTCGCACATTTTGCAAATGCGAACGGAGAGCGAACCCCGGCGGACGCCGAAGCTGCCAATCCCGGCAATTCGAAAACTCAGGCGAAAGAGATGGCAAACGGTATTTTGCGAAGCGCCTGTGGCCTCTGTACCCACTTCACCGGGCAAAGCGGCGACCTGAACCTCGCCTGGATAGAGACCG
Organism: uncultured Spirochaetaceae bacterium; assembly: GCA_964390045.1. Classification (GTDB taxonomy): domain Bacteria; phylum Spirochaetota; class Spirochaetia; order SZUA-6; family DRHE01; genus CAYMGP01. The sequence goes on from CAYMGP010000016.1 coordinate 21,986, forward strand.
GCACAAAACCACTTCTGCTGGAAGTGCTGACGGCAAAGGGACAGCAGCTGATAGATTCCGAGCAGGACGCCGAGCAGCTCTCCCCTCCGCCTCAACGGGCTGGGCGAATCGAGGCCATCACGGCTGAGCGCCTCGAAGCGCAGAACGAGCAGGAGCCCGAAGATCTCCTCTCCCTGCTGCAGCGCTGCATCCGCTGCTACAACTGCCGGGAGGTCTGTCCGATCTGCTACTGCAAAGAGTGCCTGCTCAAACCCGAGAAGATGGGTTACTCCTCGGAGCGCTATCTGCGCAGAGCCGAAAAGAAGGGCCAGATCAAGATGCCCGTGGATACCGTTCTCTACCATCTGACCAAGATGAACCATATGGCCAGCTCCTGCGTGGCCTGCGGCATCTGCGAGCAAGCCTGTCCTATGGACATACCCCTGGGGGAGATTTACAGCCGGGTAGGACGCCACGTACAGGCTCTGTTCGATTACGTACCGGGGCGGAGCCTGGAGGAAGAGCTGCCTGTAACGACGTTCAAGGAGGACGAGCTTCCCGGGGTGGAGAGACCGATTTCGTGATGACAGGAAAGGAACGGCAGATGAAAAAAACGTCCCTCACTGATTTCAAGTTCAAGGATGAGGTGGCCGCCCAACCGGGGGGCGAGAACATCAAACGCTGCTTCGCCTGCGGGACCTGCACCCTGTCCTGTCCGGTCAGCGAGGTGGAGGAAAGCTACAGTCCCCGCCGCATCATCCACATGATCCTCCTGGGATTGAAGGAAGAGGTGCTCAGCTCCAAAGCGATCTGGTACTGCCTGACCTGCTATCGCTGCCACGTGCGCTGTCCACAGGAAGTGAAGTATCCCGAGATCATGCGGGTATTGCGCAAAATGGCTGTGGAGCAGGGCTACGTGAAACCGGAGTTCGTGCAGGCAGTCCAGAATATCGACAGGAAAACCCAGGAGCACAGACGAAAGCTGCTCAAGAGCTTAATTGAAAAGGAGGAAGCGGAGCGCAAAGCTCCGGTGAACGATGCCTAGCGGGCGTACCGATAAGCGAGTATTGGTGATCGGCGGCGGTATCGGCGGGGTCCAGGCATCTTTGGACCTGGCCGAAATGGGAATCAAGGTCACCCTGGTGGAGGAGAAACCCAGTATCGGCGGCCGCATGGCCCAGCTGGATAAAACATTTCCCACCAACGACTGTTCGACCTGTATTCTCTCGCCGAAGCTGGTCGAGCTCGCTTCCCATCCAAATATCACGCTGCGCGCCTACTCCTCCGTCGAGCAGGTCGAGCGGAACGACGACGGATTCGCTGTCCAGATCCGCCGCCGGGCCCGCTATGTCGACGAGGACAAGTGCACGGCCTGCGGATTGTGCACGGAGAAATGCCCCGTAACGATTCCGGATGTCTTCAACAGAGAGATCGTCGCCACCAAGTGCATCGGCATCCCCTACGCCCAGGCGGTTCCCGCCGTGTACAGGATCGACGGCCGACACTGTCTGTACCTTACCAAGGGCAAATGCGGTATCTGCAGCAAGGTCTGCCCCGCCCAGGCGATCGATTACCGGCAGGCCGATCGCCTCGAAACAGAATCCTTCGCCGCCATCATCGTGGCCGTTGGCTGTGAAGAGTACACCCCCCAGATTCGACCCGAGTTCGGATATAAAGTCTATCCCAACGTGATTACCAGCATTGAATACGAGCGCTTGGTCAGCGCCTCCGGCCCGACAGGCGGCCGGATCCTGCGTCCTTCGGACGGCAAAGAGCCGCAGCGCATCGCCTTCCTCCAGTGCGTAGGGTCCCGGGACCCGGCTGCGGCAAACCGCGGCTACTGCTCCTCCTACTGCTGCATGCAGGCTACCAAAGACGCCATCATCACCAGGGAGCACCTACCTGCCGGCGAGGCGGCGATTTTCTATATAGATCTGCGTACTTTCGGAAAAGATTTCGACAAGTTCGTGGATCGGGCCAAAGAGGAGTACCGGGTCCGCTACGTCAAATCCCGCATCTCGGAGGTCATCGAAGATCCTGAGACTGCGAATCTGTCGATCCGCACCCTCGACCCGCAGGGATCGGTGTCCACCGAGAGCTTTGACCTGGTGGTGCTCTCCGTGGGTATCGGCGTGCCGGAATCGGTGCGCTCGCTTCTGTCCGGACTCGGGGTGCGGACAGACGCCTACGGATTCTGCAGAGGGTACGACGGGGCGGGCGAGTTCCAACCTGTGAGCTCGAACGTGGAGGGGATCTACGTCTGCGGAACGATCACCGGACCGATGGACATCCCGGAGACCGTGGTTTCCGCCAGTGCGGCGGCGGCAAAGGCCGCACGGGGATTGCTCGCCGGCAAAGCGGATTCGGGAAACGGGAAGGAGGCTGCAAAGAGCTTCCCTGCGCCGGCCCGGGCAGCAGAAGGGCAAACCTCAGTCGAGGCATCTCCTCTCAAGGTAGGAGTGGTTGTCTGCCGCTGCGGGGTCAATATTGCCTCTGTGGTGGATGTACCCTCCGTGGTGAAGAGGGCTTCCGCACTGCCCAATGTGGTCTGCTGCGAAGAGATGATCTACGCCTGTTCTCAGGATTCCATTCAACTGATCATCGACAAGATCCGGGAGCTCGGATTGACCCGTATGGTGGTTGCATCATGTTCTCCCAGGACGCACGAGCACCTGTTCCGCTCGGCACTGCAGAAAGCGGGGCTGAACAAGTACCTGCTGCAGATGACCAACATCCGTGATCAGTGCTCCTGGGTGCACCGGGACAGTCCGGAGGCCGCTACGGAAAAGGCTTTCGACCTGGTGCGCATGGCCGTGGCCCGGTCCCGCTTCCTCGAGCCTCTCGAAGAGCTGCAGTCCGAGGTAAACCAACGCTGCCTGGTGTTGGGCGGAGGACTGGCCGGAATGACGGCGGCCCTGGCCGTAGCGGACAACGGCTTTCCCGTAACCCTGGTAGAGAGAGAGGAGAAGCTGGGAGGAAACCTGCGGCATCTGCGCTTCACCCTGGAAACCGAGGATGTTCCGGCGCTGCTCGAGCGGCTGATCGATCAGGTCGAGAAGCATCCGCTCATCGATCTGCACCTGGGCACCGACCTGAAGACCGTCGAGGGCTACGTCGGCAACTTCCGCAGCAGCCTCGCCGGGAAAGAGGTCGAACACGGCACTGTTATCGTGGCCACGGGGGCCGAAGAGCACCGCAGCCAAAGCTACGGCTATGGTACCGATCCCCGCATCCTCACCCAGAGGGAGTTTGAGAATGTCCTGGTCCAGGGAAATCGGGTGCTGGACGGACTTGAGAGCGTGGTGATGATTCAGTGCGTGGACTCGCGGGAGGGGGATCGCAACTACTGCAGTCGCATCTGCTGCGGCCAGGCTGTGAAAAACGCATTGCGATTCAAGAGGGAGTTCCCTCGCAAGAACATAACCGTGCTGTACCGCGATGTGCGTACCTACGGATTGAATGAGACCTACTACACCGAGGCCCGCAAATCCGGCGTCCTGTTTCTCCGCTATACAGAGGACAGGAAACCGGAAATCGTAAAGGACGATCGGAATGATTTCGTTATCACGCTGTACGACGACATTCTGGACAAGGAGATCGCGCTCAAAGCTCAATTGGTGGTACTCAGCGTGGGCATCGACGCTCCCCAAAGCAACGAAGAGATCGCCCGGATGCTCAAGGTTCCTATCAATGAGGACCGATTTTTCCTCGAGGCCCACGTGAAGCTCCGTCCCGTGGATTTTGCCACAGACGGTGTGTTTGTCTGCGGTTTGGCCCACGGTCCCAAGTACGCCAGGGAGTCCGTTGCTCAGGCCCTGGCCGCAGCGGGGCGGGCTCTGACCGTGCTCAGCCGGGACCGCATCAGCGCCGAGCCGACTACGGCCCGGGTCCTCGAGCAAAGATGCTCTGGCTGCGGTCTCTGCGTCGAGGTCTGTCCCTACGGTGCAATCGAGATCGATGCCGGCACCCAGACAGCAACGGTCAACGCTCTGCTCTGCAAGGGCTGCGGCTCCTGCGCCGCCGCCTGCTTCAGCGGGGCTATCGACATAAGCGGATTTACAGATCGGCAGATCATCAGGGAGTTCGAGGAGTTGTTGGTACGATGAGCGGGAAGGCGAAAAAACAGAGAAAGCTGAAAATCGTGGGCTTTCTCTGCAATTGGTGCTCCTATGCGGGCGCCGATCTGGCGGGAGTGAGCCGCATTCAGTATCCCCACGAGATCCGCATTATCCGTGTACCCTGCTCGGGCCGCATCAATCCTCTGCTGGTCCTGAAGTGTTTCCAGGAAGGAGCGGACGGCGTGCTCGTCTCGGGCTGTCATCCGGGGGACTGCCACTACCAGGAGGGCAACCTCTACGCCCGACGGCGCATGCTGGTTCTACGCTCCCTGCTGCAGTATTTCGGAATCGACGAGCGGCGCTTCCACATGTCCTGGGTTTCCGCTTCGGAGGGGAAAAAATGGTCCGAGGTTGTCGCCAAGCTCGTCGAAGACGTACAGGCCGCCGTTGCTGAAGCCGGACAAGGGGCAGCGATGTGGTGACGGAAACCCTGGCAGCCCTGCAGAAAACAGCCGCCGACCTGCTCGCGAAGAACTCGGTAGACCTGGTGATCGGGTACGGCGAGTCCGCTTTGGGGGACGTGATACCTCTGTTTATCAGCAAGCCGGAGCAAGCCGAGCGGCTGCGCTGGAATCAGCTCTGCACCTACAACCTGGTACGCTACCTCACAGATGACGATGTAATGGCGGCGGGCCGGCAAGATAAAAAGTCCGGCGCCAAAGTCGCCGTGGTGGTAAAGGGATGCGATCTAAAATCCCTCCTGGTACTCGAGTCCGAGAGCCAGATTCGGCGGGACAGAGTGACCGTGATAGCCGTTGCCTGCCCGGGTGTAACCAACGCGGAGGGCAGGCTGCTTGCCAAATGTGAAACCTGCCCGCCGGAGGTCTACAATCCCCGCCCTGAGCTCTGCGATCTGGTCGTGGGCGAGCCGGTGGACAAGCCTGTCCGGGAGGATGATTTGCGCGACATCGAGGAGATCGACGCCCTGGATTTGAGCTCGCGGAGGGAGCTGTGGGACGGCTACTTCTCCCGCTGTCTACGCTGCTACGCCTGCCGCAATGCCTGTCCCCTCTGCTACTGCAAGGAGTGCGTGTTCGACCAGCACAATCCCCGCTGGGTTTCTCCGGCGGCCAGCGTGGCGGCAAACAGGAGTTTCCACCTGATCCGCGCCTACCATCTGGCCGGCCGCTGTGTGGACTGCGGCGAATGCGAGCGCTGCTGCCCCGTCGGGATTCCCCTGCGCCGCATCAACCGCAAAGTAGCCGAAGTTGTCAAGGATAGCTTTGACTTCGAGGCCGGGCTGGATCCGCAAGCCAAAGCGCCCCTCGTCCTGTTCTCGCCTGAGGATCCCGGGGAGTTCATCCTATGAGGATTGTAGAAAGAAAGACCCTGGCCAAGCTGCTCGCCGACCGCCTCGCCCAATCTCAGATCATCGCTCCCGTGCAGATCGACGGCAGGCTTTACTTCAGGCTTCTCGACCCCGGCCGGGGATTGAAAGAAATGGTTTGGCCGGCCGGCGTCCCGGCGGGCGACGCCTCGCCCGACGGCGCCCCGGGCGGCACCTCGACCGGCGATCCCCTCACCGTGAACTCGATCAAGGAGTTCTTCTTCCCCCGGCGCCAGGAGCTTTACGAGCAGAGGCCCGAAGGCATCATCGACCGCAGCGCCCCTATAGAGAAAAACAGGCTGCTCGTTTTCGTACGACCGTGCGAGGCCCGGGCTCTGACAATTCTTGACAGGGTTTTTCTGGAAGATTACCGGGACGATTCCTACGCCGCTTTCAGAGAGAATACCACCATTGTGGGGCTCAATTGTCTCGAACCCGATCCGCATTGCTTCTGTGTCTCCCTCGGCGGAAGCCCTTTCGGAAGTGAAGGAATAGATCTCTCCCTGACTCAGATCGAGGGCGGGCGCTTCCTGGCAAACCCTGTCAGCGAAAAAGGACAAGCACTGCTTGATTCCCTGCCCGGGCGGAAGGCAGGCGAGCAAGAGAGGCAACTTCTCGAAAAACTGCGCAGCAGCGCTGAAGCAGCTGTCCGACGAACGGTACAGATTCCCGAAGTGCAGTCCATGGCCGAGCATTTCGACTCGGACTACTGGAGGGAGGTATCGCGGGCCTGCATCACCTGCGGAGTGTGCAGCTATCTCTGTCCTACCTGCCACTGCTTCGATATCGTGGACGAGGGGTACCTGCGGGTGCGCTGCTGGGACACCTGCAGCTCCGACACCTTCACCCGCATGGCCGCCGGCGAGGATCAACGCAGGCAGAAGCACACCCGCTACCGCCAGCGCGTCTATCATAAGTTCAGCTACTTCAGGGAAAACTTCGAAATGGTGGCCTGTGTAGGTTGCGGCCGTTGTACCCGGCACTGCCCCGTGAAGATAGACATCGTGGAGATCGTCAACGGAATCGCGGGCCTAGGTCGAAGCGGGGGAGTGAAACGATGATGAAGACCGGAATCTATACTCCCTATGCGGCCAGAATCGAAGAGCTCCGCGTGGAAACGAGAGACGTCACGACCCTGAGGCTGGTATTCGAGGATCAGAACCTGTTGGAAGATTTCACTTTCCAGCCGGGACAGTTCGTGGAGCTTTCCGTTCCGGGGGAGGGGGAAGCCACTTTCTGCCTGGCCTCCTCGCCCGCGGAGCGGGAATATGTAGAGTGCAGCGTCAAACGGGTCGGATTGGTCACCGAAGCGATTCACAGGCTGGAACAAGATTCCGTGGTAGGTTTGCGTGGTCCGTACGGCAACAGCTTTCCTCTCCAGGCCATGGAGGGAAGAGATCTTCTCTTCGTAGCCGGTGGAATAGGGCTGGCCGCGCTGCGCTCACTGATCAGAGTGGTTCTGTCGAAACGTAAAAGTTTCGGGTCCATTGTCATCCTCTACGGCGCCCGCAGCGTGTCCGATCTGGTGTACAAGGAGGAGCTTGAGCAGTGGCAGAGCCGCAAAGATCTCCACACCGTGCTCACCGTGGATCCGGGAGGAGAAACGGCAGAGTGGAAGGGCAAGGTCGGATTCGTCCCTGCAGTGCTCGAGGAGCTCAAACCTGCCAAAAAAAACACTACGGTGATCACCTGCGGGCCGCCGATCATGATCCGCTACGTGTTGGCGGCGCTGGACAAAATGGGCTTCGACCCTCAATCGGTGATAACCACGCTGGAGATGAAGATGAAGTGCGGCCTTGGGCACTGCGGGCGCTGCAATGTGGGCCCTCTCTACGTCTGTAGGGACGGTCCCGTGTTCACCTACGCCCAGATCAAGGAGTTCGTAGAGCAGATCCTCTGAGCAGAGGAGGAAGTATGGAAGCAAAAGACAGCGAAAAGAACCTCATACCGATCTACATCATGGGCAAGGAATACATGGTCCCGGATACGGCAACGATCCTCAAGGCCTTCGAGTATTCCGGGTACCGGTTCATCCGTGGCTGCGGCTGCCGCGGCGGGATCTGCGGAGCCTGTGCCACGGTGTACAGAACGGCGGATGACTACCGCATCAAGGTTGGGTTGGCCTGCCAGACCGTGGTCGAGGAAGGGATGTACCTCACCCAGATCCCCTTTTATCCGGCCAACAAGACCGAGTACAACCTGGAGGAGCTGCAACCTACCGTCAACACTGTGATGAAGCTTTATCCCGAGACGGCCCGCTGCGTGAGCTGCAACAGCTGCGGCAAGATCTGTCCCCAGGACATCAAGGTCATGGAGTACGTAAATGCCGCCATCCGCGGGGATATCCAGAAAGCTGCGGAGCTTTCCTTCGAATGCATCATGTGCGGTCTCTGCGCCTCGCGCTGCCCCGCCGAGATCGTGCAGTACTACATAGGCATTCTCTGCCGCAGGCTCTACTCCCGGCATATCGCAAAGCCGGCCGCCGACCTGCGGGCCAGGGTGGAGGAGATCGAGCAGGACAAGTTTGCCGAGGAGTTCGGGAAGCTGAAGAAGGCTTCTCAGGAAGAGCTGATCAAGCTTTACGAAGAACGGGATATGGAGACGGTACGATGAAGGAGCCTGTATATGGCCTATAAAGAATATATGAAGTCCCTGATTAAAAAGGTCGAGGCCACACGGCAGCAACGAATCGACAACTTCCATGCGGACAAGCACCACGCCCGCATCCCTGTGGACAAGGTCGATGATATCCTGCACAAGTACCACCCGGACTACATGGAAGGAACAAAAAGGCCGGTGGCTGTTGGGGCGAACAAAGGGGATATCCTGCCCAACGAGGTGGCCGACATTCTCGAGGCCCGCTGCCTGGTCAATCCTGATCAGATCGATCTTGAAAGTGACGATTACCAGACCGATGTGCTGATCATCGGTGCTGGAGGGGCCGGCTCCGCGGCCGCCCTGATTGCCCAGGAGCAGGGTCTGAACGTATTCATGGCCAGCAAGCTGCGCATCGGGGATGCCAACACCATGATGGCGGAAGGAGGGATCCAGGCGGCGTCCAAGCCCATCGACTCTCCGCCGCGGCACTACCTCGATACCATGGGGGGCGGGCACTTCAGCAATGACGTCGAGCTGCTCGAGGCCATGACCGTCGACGCTCCGGGGTCTCTGCAGTGGCTGGAAACCCTCGGGGTGATGTTCGACAAAGAGCCTGACGGCACCATGAAGGTGCTGCACGGCGGCGGCACCAGCCGGCGGCGCATGCATTCCGCAGGCGATATGACGGGGGCTGCCATTATGCGGGTGCTCCGGGACGAAGTCCGCAACCGTCCGCAGACGATCCGGGTGATGGAGTTTTCTCCCGTGGCTGAGCTTGTGCTCGACGAGAAGGGTACCTGCGTCGGGGGGATCATGCTCAACATGGAAACGGGCCAGTATCGGCTGATTAGGGCCGGGGCCACCATCATAGCCACGGGCGGATTCGGGCGACTGCACATCCAGGATTTTCCCACCACCAACCACTACGGAGCGACAGCGGACGGGATCGTCCTGGCCTACCACGTGGGCGTTCCCTTCCGTTTCATGGACGCCAGTCAGTTCCACCCCACGGGGGTGATCTATCCCGAGCAGAACGTGGGTCTGCTGATCACCGAAAAGGTGCGCGGTGCCGGCGCCCAACTGCTCAACCGTGAAGGCAAGCAGTTCGTTTATCCCCTCGAGCCTCGGGATGTAGAGTCATCCGCGGTCATCAGGGAGTGTCACGAGCGCAAGAAAGGCGTCGATACGCCGACAGGGCGCGTCGGGGTTTGGCTCGACTCCCCCATGCTGGAGATCATCCACGGGCAGGGATTCGTGAAGAACAATTTTCCGGCCAAGTACAGGCAGTTCGAGCGTCACGGCATCGACATCTCCAAAGAGCCGATGCTAGTCTACCCCACCCTCCACTACCAGAACGGGGGAGTGAGGGTCAACACGCAAACCGAAACCGGTGTGGCCGGTCTGTTCGCCGCCGGAGAGGTGACAGGGGGAGTGCACGGCCGCAACCGCCTGATGGGCAACTCCCTGCTCGACATCGTGGTCTTCGGCCGGCGAGCGGGCCTACAGGCGGCCGAGTGCGTGCGCAAAGCCGGCAACGGCAAAGCCAGGCTCAGCCTCGAGCATGTCCGCAAGTACAATGCGGAGTTGAAAGCAGCCGGCATCGACAACGGCCGCAGTGCTCCCATGGTGCTTCCCGACTACCGGTTCAAGATCGGCTGACCGGCTGTTCGATGTTTCAGGATAATCCGAGCAGGCCGGCCGCGTTGGTGTACAGGATCCGCTCCGTCCGTTCTGTTCCCAGATCCAGCTCGAGCAGCCGCTGCAGGGATTCGTTTTGGTCACCCCAGGGGGAGTCGCTGCCGAAAAGCAGGAACTCCTTGGGATGGTTGAGAAGAAGCCGGCGCGCCTGCTCCCGGCCGAGAAAGGGAAGGGAGTAGGAGATACCCATATAAACAGGTCTTCCCAGCAGATGCCGCTCCACCGTGTCCCAGTCCTGCCAGCCGCCGATATGCGTGGTTACCAGCTTCAGCTCGGGAAAGCGGCCTACAATCTCCATCACCTTGGGCGCATCGGCGATCCTGTCGCGGGGATAGCCAAGATCGAATCCTGTATGGGCCAGCAGGATCAGCCCGCAGCTCTGAATCTTTTCATAAAGAGGAAACATACGCTTCTCGTTGACCGCAAAGCTCTGGTAGTAGGGATGAAGCTTGATTCCCTTCAGACCGCTTTCCCGGATTCTATCGATCCTACCTAAAACCTGCGGGTCCTCGGGATGAACAGAGGCGAAGGGATGGAAACGCGGGCCGGCGATGCTCGTGCACCAGGTAAGAATCGAATCGAACTGGCCGTGTTTCGTGGCGATGGTGAGCACCACGGAAGCTTCTATCCCCAGACCGTCCATCGAAGCGAGCAGGGAGGAGAGCTTGCCGTCCAAAACCGGTTCGACTCCGGCAGCGCTGCAGATCCTGTCGACCGTCTCCTCAGCCATGGCTTCGGGAAAGGCATGGGTATGAAAATCAATAATCCTCATGAAGTTCTTTTCGGCGCCGCACCAAGCACCCCGAGGACTTTCTTGAAAGCCCCGAAAAAGCGTTCGTTTTGATCGTGTCGGCCCAGGGTAACCCTGATGTGCGAAGGCAGACCGTACTGGGTGGCGGCTCGCACGATGAACCCTCCGCCGAGCAGTGCTCGAAAAACCTCCTGGGCGTTTCTGCCTGTGTCGATCAGTACGAAATTCGTATGCGAGGGAACGTAGTCGAGGCCGAGGGCTTCGAGCTCGCTATAGAAATACTTCCTCTCTTCGGCACAGCTTTCCACGGTGCTCCTGTAAAACTTCTCGTCTGCCAGGGCGTGCAGCGCAGCATCCTGGGCCGTAATGGAAACGTCAAAGGGAGGCTTTATGCGATTGATCAAAGCGATCAGATCTCTTTGACCAACACCATAGCCGAAGCGCAGTCCCGCCAGGCCGTAGGTCTTGGAGAACGTGCGCAGAACGAATAGATTGGCCATCCCGTCTCTAAACAGCTTCAGAGAATCGAAGCGTTGCTGCGGCTCTGCAAAGTCTACGTACGCCTCGTCGAGCACGATCAATACGTAGTCGGGAACAGATTCGAGAAAAGCCCGCAGCTCGTCTTTGGGCAGAGCATCCCCCGTTGGATTGTTGGGATTGCAGAGAAAAACAGCCTTGGTGCGCTCTGTTATTTTTCTGCGGATGGCGTCGAGATCGATTCTGAGGCCGCTCATCGGAGTGCGTACCGGGCTGCCCCTCATGACCCTGGTTATTGTTTCGTAGATGGGGAAGGTAAGTGCGGGAATGATGACCTCATCGGCCTGGTCGATGACAGCCATACCGAGGTTGTAGATCACCCCGTCGGCGCCGTTTCCCGTAGTGATTTCCTCCATGCTTATATCGAGATGTGCAGCCAGACTCGATCGGATCTCCCTGCTCTGCGCGTCCGGATAAATGTGGATGTGCTCCGCCAGCCCGCTTATTCCGCGGACCGCCTCGGGAGAGGAACCCAACGCATTCTCATTGGAGGCCAATTTTACCAGAGCATCGAGACCGAGCTCCTCTTGCGCTTCCTTCACGGATTTTCCTGGCACATACTTCTTTATAGATAGAGTTCCGCTGTTGGCCAGCCGGTTGATGTCCATTGATTTCAAGCCCTCCTACGCGCTACGTTACGCGGATTTTCAAAGTTGAGTCAAGCGATCGCAACTCCTATTGAATCTGTCAGCTTCCACTTCTATAATGCAGGATCGAATACGAAAAAAACTCAGAGCGTTCATGCAGATCATTATCGTAGGCAACAGTGCAGCAGGCTTAAGCGCCCTGCAACATTTTCGCTCTTTTGATTCCGACTCTCGAATAACTCTTGTTTCGGCTGAGCCGGGACCGGCGTACTCTCGAGTGCTTCTTCCCTATTACCTTCGCGGCAAAGTACCTTATGAAAATCTGTTCATCCGCAGCGAAGAGGATTACAGGCGGCTCGACGTAAAGACCGAGTTCGGAGTGTCGGTGAGGAATTTGGACAGCGAGCGACGATCTGTACTGCTTGACGACGGGAGAACCGTTGCTTTCGACAGGCTGCTTGTAGCCACCGGCTCGCGACCGTTTCTTCCTCCCATCCAAGGCCTCGAAGGCCCCGAGGTATGCCATCTCTGGACGCTCGCAGATGTCAGGCGACTCGATACACTGCTGCGCCCGGGCCGCAGAGCCCTGGTCCTCGGCTCTGGATTCGTCGCCCTGCAGGGGGCCTGGGCCGCCCTTCAGCGGGGACTCAAAGTCACAATCTACGAGCTGTTGCCTCATATTATGCCCACGGCGCTCGATGAAACGGCTGCCGAGCTGCTCAGGCGCCGGATCGAGGATCACGGCGTGGAAGTGCGGCTGGGCACGACCACGGAGGCAGTACACAGAAGCTCCGACGGATCGCTCAAGGTCCTGGCGAAGGGCAGGCTGCCTCTCGACGTCGATATTGTTATCGCAGGTGCCGGAGTACGCCCGAATGTCGAGTTCCTCGCCGACAGTCCCGTAGAGATCGAACGGGGCATCCTGGTCAACGAACGTATGGAGACGAATGTCCCCGGTATCTATGCGGCCGGTGATGTGGCTCGAGGCCCCACCGCCTTCGGACAACCTCATGAAACCCATGCGCTCTGGCCTACCGCGGTAGAGCACGGCAAGATAGCCGGAACGAACCTGGCCGGCCGAACGCTTCGCTACCGTGGAAGCCTGAGCATGAACGTAACAGAGATGTTCGGTATGACGGCGGCCTCGATGGGACAATTCAGCGAAACTGAGAATCTTAACAGCCTGAACGGCGGCGAGGTCAGCTCCTACGTCGAGGGCGGATCCGCAGCAGAGCGCTACCTCAAGATCCTGTTCAAGGATCAAATCCCAATGGGAGCTGTGGCCTTGGGAACCTCAGAGGATGCAGTACTTTTGGGCAGGCTGCGGCCATGGATACGGTGGAAGCGCCGTATCCCTGATTTTCCAGGATTTCTCGAGGGACGCTATATTCTACCCGAACAGGTAGCTTGAATGGAGAATAGCTGATGCGCATCGTTGCTGTAGATCCGACCTCCTGCGTGGCCTGCAGGAACTGTGAGTACGCCTGCGCTTTCAAGCAGAGCGGCGACTTTGACAGAAAGGATTCAAACATACGGGTCAACTTCTATCCCGAGGAGAGGGTTTGCATTCCTTGGACCTGCGTGCACTGCAGCGAGGGTTGGTGCATGGAAGTCTGCCCCGCCGCAGCCATTTCCCGCAACCCGGAAACCGGAGCCGTGGAAATAAAGGCCAGTCGCTGCGTCGGCTGCAAAATGTGTATGCTCGCCTGCCCCTCAGGAAGCATTCACTTCGATAAGATCGAGCTGGTGAGCAAGAAATGTGATCTCTGCGGTGGAGATCCTGTTTGCGTCAAGTTCTGTACCTCCGGCGCTCTCCAGTTCGTCGAAGAGGACGAGGCCTACGGATTCCGCAGAGAGAGCTTCGACGCCAAGCTTAAGAGGCTTCTTGATCTTGAAAAACCGAGGAGAGACAGAGGATGAGCGAACCGGAAGTAGTACAAACCCTCTGCCGGATGTGCGACGACCGCTGCGCCATCAACGTCTACCTGGAGAATGGCAGGATCGTGGACATTGACGGCTACAAGGAGCACCCCTGGAACCGGGGCCGGCTGTGTGTAAAAGCCCGAGCCGCCGTGGACATGGTCTACCACCAAGACAGACTGCTCAAACCGCTGAAGAAAAAAGGAAAAGATTACGAGGAAATCCCGCTGGATCAGGCCCTCGACGAGATCGCCTCCAAGCTTAGAGAGATCAAGAAGCGCTATGGAGATCGAGCGATCAGCGTCTGGAAGGGCGAGGCCGTGGGGTTCGCCCAACAGGAGGAGATCGCCCGCCGCTTTATCCACGCCATCGGCAGTCCCAACTACTTCTCCAACGATTCGCAGTGTTACAACAGCCGCTACTTCGGCTACCGTCTGGTAGAGGGAGCCTGGCCCGTGCCCGATTATGAAAAGGCCCGCTGCATCGTGCTCTGGGGAGCCAACCCCCCTCACGCTCATCCCAATATGACTCAGATGATCATGCGGGCCCGCAAAGCAGGAGCGAAATTGATCGTCGTGGACCCCCGCCTGTCCGCCATCGCGCGTCAGGCGGAGATTCACGCCGCTCTCAAACCGGGAACGGACGGAGCCCTGGCCCTCGGGTTGATCCAACAGGTGATCGAGAACGGCGGCTACGACCGCGAGTTCGTGAAGCACTATACTGTTGGTTTCTCTGAGCTTGCAGAATACGCGAAGACCTTTACACCGCAGGCAGTTGAGGGGGAGACCGGAGTGAAGGCGGAGACGGTCAGGGAGATTGCGCGCACCATGGCTGCAGCCGCTCCCCGCGTGGCCGTATACGTCGGCAATGGACCGGAGCATCACGAAAACGGCGTCAACAACATCCGCGCCATAGCCAGCTTCGACGCCATATTAGGAGCGCTGGATCGGGAAGGAGGAAACCGCCTGCCCGAATTCCTCGACGGGAACAGGCTGACTCTGTACGAGGAGATCCCCTTGCGCCATCTCGGCCCGATCGGGGCGCAGCGATTCCCCGTGCTGTACAACTTTCGTCAGGAATGCCACACCATGACGGGAATGAATACCATCCTCAGCGGCGATCCCTACCCGCTGCGGGCCATGATCCTTACTGCGGGCAATCCCGCGATCACCAATCCCAACTCCCTCAAGGTTCAAAAGGCCTTCGCTTCCCTCGACCTTTTCGTGGTGCGTGATCTGTTTATGACGGAAACCGCCAGGTTGGCCGACTATGTTCTGCCCGCCGCATCATTTCTCGAACGTTCGGAGCTGCACACCCATGCCATGTTCCAGGTGGTGACCCTCACGAAGAAGCTCTTCTCCCTGCCCGAGGTCCAGGACGAGTACCAGTTCTGGCACGATCTGGCCCATCGCCTGGGAGCGGGCAAGTACTTCCCCTGGGACAACGAGGAGGAGCTGACCCGCTGGATCCTCGAGCCGGCCGGGCTCAGCCTCGAGAAGATGCATGCTCAACCGCAAGGCTACCAGTACAAGCCTGTGCGCCTGGAAAAATGGAAAGACGAGCCGTTGGGCACGCCTTCGGGAAAGGTAGAGTTTTTCTCTCAATATTTAAAGGATCTCGGCTACCCTGCGCTTCCCGAGTACAAACCGCCTGCCTATGTGAGCACCCCGGATCCTGAGTACCCCTACGTTCTTATCACCGGGGCGCGAAAGCTGATCTACTATCACAGCCGCTTTCGCAACATCAAGCGCTTCCGCACCGCCATTCCGGGGCCGGAGGTGGAGTTTCATCCTCAGGACGCCCGAGCCATCGGATTGACGGATGGGGACACGGTCCGCCTTACCTCCCGGATCGGCAGCCTGGAGATCCCCGTCAAGATTATGGCGCCAAACGAAATCCTGCCCGGCACCATCCAGGTCACCCACGGCTGGAAAGAGGCCAATATAAACGTTCTAACCCACGACGACCGTTTCGACCCGATCAGCGGCTTCCCCCTCATGAAGGCGGTGGAGGTGCGGGTGGAAAAGGTCAGCTGATGTTAGCGACGAAATAGTTAGGGCTGAGGGGCTCGGCGCAGGCCTGCTCGATCAGGGTGCTCCACTCCAGGCTGGCGCCCGGGCGAAATATCCGTTCGATCAGCCAGCGGCCCGCCTCGGGTTCTCCGAAAAAACCTCCCGCTTCGCTGTCCAGCGAATCCCGCAGCTGAGCCGCCATCAGGTGGCCGAGCTGATAATTGTGGTAGTACACGGGCACAAGAGCAATGTGGATTTTTGCAGCCCAATCCGGAGCGTGGCGTCCTTCGGGCCGTCTGAGCAGCTGGTAGCGCTCGGCAAGATCCCACCAAATCGTATCAAGGTCCGCTTCGGGATCTTTGTACAGCCGCCTCTCGAAATGAGTGACCAGCAGACACCAGCGGGTGAAGATCAGCTTCCTGGCCCGTTCGTTGCGCAGGACTAACTCGGCCCGGTGGTCGGCCTGCTGCGCCGGCACATCCAGTACTTCTACCAGCCAGCGGGGGTCGTAGGTCAAAGAGCCGAGCAGAATGGCCACCGCTTCTGTGGTAAAGGTATGAGCCGGGGCGCGCAGCAGCCAGGGAAGCTTGGGATCGAGATACTGTTCGTACATGCCGTGGCCCAGTTCGTGGAGGAGCGTCTCAGCCCACCGCTGATTGGAGCGCAGGTTGTTCAGAGTTCGGATGTCTCCGTTCCTGTCGATGTGGATGCAGAAGGCGTGCTGGTTCTTTCCGGGCCGGCTGTACAGGTCGGAACGAGCCAGGATCCGGCCGGCATCCATACCGAGGCCGCTGTAGGTCCTGGTAGCCGCCGCTTCGAGGTTTTTGCCCGCAAAAAGACTATCAAGATCCACCTCGCTGAGCTCGGGGCCGTCTTGAAAATAGCGGTCTCCGTAGTGCCACGGGCGCAGATCGTCTTCCGGAATTCCGAAGCGGGCGCTGAGAGCGCCGTCCAGCTCTTTCTTCAAGCGGGCGAACGGCTCGTCTGACTTTTCTTCAAGCTCGCTGAAAAGGGCAAGCAGCTGCCTTTCGTCGATTTCATCGAGAACAAGAGAGCGCTCGAAGTGATCTCTGAATCCCTGTTCCCTGGCCGCGGTATTTCGAAGCTTGGCTATTTCGCGCACCTCCGCGGCCACCTGTCCGCCGATGCGCTTGCTCGCCTCCCAGGCCGCTCGCACCTGCTCGGAATCACGGGAATGTTTGATGATATCGTCCAGCTCGTTGTCGTTGAGCTCGCGGTCATCGACCCGACCTCTGTAGTTGTAGTACCTGTCTCGAATCCCGCTCTCCAGCTCCGTCAGCTGCCCTATCGTGGATTCGTCCTGCTGATTCTGAGCGCACAGCAGGTAAATCAACTTGATCTGTCGCGCCAGAAGGGAATCTGAAATCCCCTTTCTTTCATACAGCTGCCTGGCCGTGGCGTAGAGCCCGGGATCGGACCAAAAGCGCAGATAGCGGAACTGGGCATCCCGAAGATCCTTGATGGCCTGATCGCTGCCCTGAACCGCAGCCTCCCACTCGGTCAGGTAGTAATCCTTCTCGAGTGGACGGACTCCCTCGATGGTCTCGGATACAAAACTCTGAGGACTGTTTGTCATGAAAAGCTCCAGGAACTCACTCAGGCTCTCCGTGTTCTGCCCGGATCGCCGGCTTTTGCCGATACGCCCCAGGTCCCGGCCTTGCTCGGTAGAAAGGTACCTGCCCCCTCTTTGCCCAGGAACTTTTCGCCGTCCACCACCAGTTCGCCCCGTAAGAAAACCTTTTTCACCCGGCCTACGACCTGCTTGCCCTCGAACATGCTGTAGGTCGCATTGCTGTGCTGGTTGGAGACGCTGATCGTCCAGGGCTCGGAAGGATCGAACAACACCACATCGGCATCGGCGCCCGGCTCGAGCCTTCCCTTTTGCGGGAAGAGCCCCATGACCCGGGCTGTATTTTCAGAAAGCAGCTTCACCGCTTCATTGGGAGTGATCTTGCCGCTGTTCACGCCGTAATGCCAGACCACGGGCAGCATGGTTTCCACCTCCGGAGATCCATAGGGCGCTTGGAAAAAGTCGTCCTCCGCCTTCTTGCCTTTGGGGGCGTGATCGCTTCCCAAGGTATCGAACACCCCCTGCTGCATCGCTTCCCAGAGGGCGAGGCGGTCTTGCTCCGTTTTGATCGACGGGCCCACCTTGCCGAGCGGTCCCCTCGACTTCAACTCATCCCAGGTAAGACCGAGATACTGGGGGCAGGTCTCGGCGTACACGGGACAGCCGCTACCTTTCAGAAAGCGCATGACCCGTACGCCCTCGGCTGAAGAAACATGCGGTATGTACACGGGACAGTTCATCAACCGCCCGATGTACACGGCCCGGAAGATGCCCTCACCCTCGGCGATGTCGGGACTTGTCTCCAGGAAGCGCTCTGCGAAGTTCGCTTTTTCAGCCAGCATGCGATCCATAATATAGTCGATCGCCAGTCCGGTCTCGGCGTGGACACACACCATTCCGCCCTGCCTGCTCACGAAGTCCATCGTCTTGGCCATGGCATAGTCGTCCGTCATCCAGCCGAGCTTGGCGTAGGCCATGAAGACCTTGAAGGAGCTCACCCCCAAGCGGAAAGCCTCGGGGATCTCATCTGCCTGCTTGAGCGTTTCGAAAAGCCCGCCGTGAAGGGCGAAATCGATGCACGAGGTTGCCTCCCCCTCATCCCTGAACTCTTTTATCTTGGCAACCAGGCTGTTCCCCGGCCGGGCGTAGGCGTAATGAACAACAGTGGTCACTCCGCCGAAAGCTGCGGTTCGGGCCGTATCGCCGATTGAATCGAGATATACCGGATGAGTATGCGGATCGATTACACCGGGAAGCACATAGTCCCCGTCGGCCGCCACGGTTTGCTTGCCCTTCAGGGTACCCGGCTGCCCAACGGCGGAGATCTTGCCGTTGCGGATCGCGAGATCGGCTCGGAGAGTTTTTTCTGGATATAAGAGTAAGCCGTCCGTTACTACACAGTCATGGACCATGCTTGTCCTCCATTTATTGTAGGTTTCGGCGAGTAGCATAGTGGAACCCGATAGCTCATGTCAACGAGCCTCGTGTGCGGCGGTAATCCTCCGGAGTATCGATATCATGTAGGATATACCGGTCCTCGACAGGCACGATTACCGCCGGAACCCCGGCCAGTACATCCCTTAACGTCTTTCCGCTGTCAAAGCCGCTGACCTTCTCCCGCATCGCCGCGGAGAGCAGCAGGGGATGACCTTTCTTGCCCCTGTACTTGGGAATCACAGCGTAGGCGGCAGACAACGCCGCGAAAAGCGCCGCACTTCCCTCACGCCAGCGGAGCAGGGTCCTGTAGGTTTCCGCTTCAACCCCGGGCATATCGCCCAGAGCGACAAAGAAACCGTCACTTGTAACGAAACGGCTTCCCTGCTGTACGGAAGAAAACATGCCCTGTTCGAACAGAGGATTGATCACCACCTCTACCCGCTTCCAACTCCGAAACAGGCTCTCCAGCTCTTGACCGCGATATCCGCCCACCAGGATGACCCTGGAGCAGACCTCCAGAGCGGTGCGAACAGTTCTCTCCACAACCGTGCAGTCTCCCAGAGGCAGAGTCATCTTCCAACGTTCCATCCGGGTGGAGCTGCCGGCGGCAAGTACTACACAATCGAGTTCATCCATCATCGCTCAAGGTGTAGCATGATAGCATTCCTGTACTCAAGGACCTTTTTTAAAAGGCGGCCGGCACAAGGAATCGGGACCAAACAACCACGTGCAATAAACTATCTTATCCTTTATAATTGTTAGGAGTTCGTAAGAATCTCATGAGAGGAATATAAAAATGACAAGATCCGAGTATCTAACGGTACCGAATGGCTTATCCATTTCTCGAATTGTTTTTTTACCCCTTCTGTACTTCTTTGCACTCAAAGGGATGGAGCTGCAGTTTATGATCGCCTACGCGATCGTAGGATCGACGGATTTCTTCGATGGTCTCGTTGCGAGAAGGTTCAACCAAAAGACCACAATAGGAAAAGCCTTGGATTCGATCGCCGATCTTCCCTTCTACGTTTCTTCAGCCTATTTCCTGTACAAATTGTACCCGCAGGTTATAAAGCCCAACTCCACTCTGCTGATAATATTCTTCAGCCTATTGGGATTGTCTTTCGTCGTCTCCGCCATCAAGTGTAAGAAGCCGATCATGATGCATACCTTTCTGTTGAAGTTGAATGGCGTCCTGGTGTATTTTTGTGTCATCGCCTCATATTTCTTCAATACAACGCTGTTCATTGCGGGGATTCTGTTCATATACTTCGTTGCCTTTTCAGAAGAGATCGCGATCTTCATCAAGCACGGAGATGTAGACCCGGATTCTCCCTCCATATTTCAAATTCGACCCAAGAAATAGCCGTCTACGCCGCGAAGAATCAGCGACGGCGCTGCTCGCCGGATCCTCTTTCCTTCAGAGTTTCAGCAACCCGAAAGGCCATGAGCCAGGCTCCGGCCAGCCCGAAAACGGCAACCAGGACGGGGGCCGCCGCGAGGCCGAGCGCCTGGGCCACTACGCCGATGAGCAGAGGGCCGGAGGTGGTACCCACATCGCTAACCAGGTGCCAGAGGCCCAAAAACTCTCCTGTGCGCCGTCGGGGAGAGAGGTCGGCACCGAGGGTGAGGACGATTCCGCTTCCCAGCCCATTACCGACTCCGGCGATCATGCCGACGGCCAACAGCCCCGCGAATGATTTTGTAATCGGAACTAAGGCAAGCCCGATGGAGAGCAGGAGCAGACAGGGTACCATGGTTGACTTTCTGCCCAACCTGTCCATCAGCATTCCTGCGGGATAAAAAAGAAGCAGCTCGACGGCCCGAGAAAGTCCGAAGATCAGACCGATGGCGGCTACATCCAGCCGGATTCTCTCGCCCCAGAGCGGCAAGAGCGTCTGCCTGCCGGAACGAAGCAGCTGCAGGCTGATCACCACCAGCCCCACGACCAGGATCCTGCTGCCCGCGCGGCGCAGCGTACGCCCAAAGGGAACTCCCGCGCGGTCCCGGGACAGACCCTTCTGCGTGGTTGTATCGCATCGAAAATGCCGCATTCCCAGAAGCAGGAACAGAAAACCCACGAAACAGAACAGCGCCTGGCCGAAATAGGCGGCATTCAGGCCGAATGACCTTCCGACATACCCCCCCAAAATCGGGCCCAAGACCCCGCCGATGCGCACCATTCCCCCGATCAGAGCCATGGCCCTACCCCGGCGATTGTTCGCTACGCTCTGACGAATGTGTGTCTGAACAGCCATGATCCAGACAACGTGGGCTCCGCCCATGATAACCGTGAGCAAGGCCAGGGGAAGGAGGCTCTTCACCAAACCCGTGGCAACCGCCGCAATCACGGAGGCTGAAACGCCGGCAAGGAGAGCAGAGAGCTTCCCTACACGGGAAATCAATGCCCCGGCCGGTAGATCGAACAGCAGGGCGCCCGCCCCCCGCATGGACACTACGACCCCGGTTAGTGCCAACCCGGCGCCCAGGGTACGGGCAAACAAAGGCAGGACGGGAATAATCATCGAGTAGCCGACCATGATGAATAGTGTGGGCAGATAAACTGGCAGAATCAGCGAGGGCATCCAGCCCGCTGTCTTGTTACTCGGGTTCACGGTTTTCCAGCAATACAATGATGGAAACAGTGAACGACAGTCAACCAAACAATCTGCTGCAACGCCTCCAACCGGGAAAAAAACCAAGAAAAAACATTCGCAGCTTTTGAAAATCTTCCTGCACTACGATAAATTTAAAGTACAGATGAAGATAAACGGACCAGCCAAGATCGTGGCATTATTATCCATCCTGCTCGCCGGTTCCCTGCTGCTGGCAGGCTGCGAGATCCAGCCCGTTTCCGGCCGCTATACCTATATCGTGAAATACGAAGTGAGCTCAACGACCGTGCTCTTGCCTGACGTAACACGGGACAACGATATCGGGAAGGACCAGGGGCTCATCGGAGTTACACTCCCCTGGACCGAGGAGTTCACGCTGACCTACGAATCCAACGGCTACGACAACCAGTTCACGCCAAAGCTTACGGTGACCGCCACCATACCGGCAGGAGAGTCGATTACCTATTCGATTAGCTGGAAAGACTACAAAACGGATTTCCAGGAACAGGTTCTGGAGAGTGAAACCGAAGCCGGCCTGCAAACCATCACCGACACGCTTTTCGCCTCTCCCCTGCCTCTTCCCTGAGTAGATTCTGAAAAACCGATGGAAACAGCAAACGTGGCCTTGCGAAATCTGGGAGAAGCGACAATAGTATCCACAGGGTATGACTAAACGTTCGATTCCCAAAATTCGCAACAGAAATCGCATAATCGACAATATTATCGAGGCGCTGGTCACCCGGCAGGATTTCCTCCTCCTGGGCCACAAGTCGCCGGATGAGGACTGCATCGCCTCGATGGTTGCTTTTGCCCTCCTGGCCGGAAAATTCTCAAAACGCGCCCGCATCTACCTGGGCAAGGAAATCCACGAGCACTTTCAATACCTTATCAACATTTGCACCTATAACTCGATACCCGTCCTCTACGAGGAGGATCCTCTTTCAGAACCGATCGATACAGTGGTGCTCTTCGACACGGCAAAACCATCAATGATCGAGGCAAGCGCTGCGGTAAAAGAGGTAATAGAAGACGACAATATCCTCAAGATCGAAATCGATCACCACATCGGTGCGGACAGCGAATATTTCGGGCAAAGCGGCTATCGTCTCGTCACCGAAGCATCCTCTTCAGGCGAGCTCGTCGGCCTGATCATGCTCAGGCTCAGGCGTAATATCAGGCTCCTGCGACGCTTCCAGATCAATGATCTGATTTCACGCAACATCGTGCTGGCCATCCTGACAGGCATTATCGGCGATTCAAAGATGGGCCTGTACCTGAAGACCAAACGGGAAAAGAGATACTACAAGGTTTTCAGCCGTATCTTCAATGACATGCTGGCTCGCAAAACAACCCGCCAAACGAACTTCTCTGACATGAAGCAGGTATTCAGCGAGATCCAAAAGCTCTCGAAGAACGAAGAGAAATGCTTCACCTACTTCATCGAGCACAAGTATTCTACAGACAGATTCGGCTGTGTGGTCCTGGGCGAAAAAGAAATGCAGGGCCCGCACCGGGATTTCGACAATGAGACCATTGTCTCTGTAGCCAGGGCCGTGGCCGATATTCTTGCAGAAGAGAGCAGATGGTTGGGATTGGTCTGCTACTACGACCATCCAAAGGAATCCAATCTTATACAGTTTCGAATCCGCCGCAGCCATCTGTACAAAGATTTCGATCTACGTCGGGTCTTGACCCTTTTTTCAATTAGAAACGGCGGGGGACATGAAGGAGCTATAGGATTTCGCGTCCCCAAAGCCGAGGTAAGCGACCTCGATGCCTTCGTAAAAGCGATAGTTCAGGGAATAGAGGCGGAGATCAAGCGCGGATTATAGTTCGGCTCTCCGATCCGGGCGGGGAGCGTCGAACTGAAGATGATGTTTTTTTTCAGCGAGCATGCTGGTCAAATGCCCGCTCTTCAGGATCTCACGGAACGCCGTGACCACTTCGGGATCAAACTGCTTACCCGCATTCTTTTCGATTTCCTGCAGAGCCTGCATGAAATTCATTTTCGCTCTATAGGGACGATTGCTCGTCATGGCGTCGAAGGCATCGGCAACGGATATGATCCTCCCTGTAAGCGGTATCTTACCTCCCGAGATCTTCTCAGGATAACCCATGCCGTCGAAGCGCTCATGATGGTACAGCACACAGGGAATCGCCTGCTTGAGATAGCTTATGTTGTTTAGTATGTGCTTGCCTTTGACAGGATGCTCCTGGATCTGAAGCAGCTCTCCCCTCTCCAGAGGACCGGGTTTGCGTAGAATCGCATCGGGAACCCCTATCTTCCCCACATCGTGAAGCAGGGCTCCGATTTCAATCGTGAAAAGCTCTTCGTCATCCAGACCCATCTTGCGCGCGATGCTTTTGGCGATAATGGTGACCCTTTCTGTATGCCCATGCGTGTAGGGATCCCGGGCTTCAAGTGTATTCACCACGGCGTTGACCGTATCCAGATACGCCTGGGCCAGCTCTTTGTTTTTACGCTGCAGCTGGTTGATGAGCAGGGCCCCGGTCCCCCGCAGCCGCATGCTCAACTCCCGCATCATGGCATAGGCCAGCAGAGGTGCCTTCTTCAGGAGGATCGTAAACTCTTTCCTGGAAATCTCCAGCAGCGTGGTAGCCTTGAGGGCCACGGCACTGGCCGAGCGGGGTCCCTCGTCGAGGAGGGCCATCTCCCCGAAGAAATCGCCCTCCTTGTGTATCGCCAGAACCATCTCCTCCCCGTCCTCAAAGCGTTTGGTAATTGCGACCTCACCTCGCTGGATTATGTAGAAGGTGTCGGCCACGGTGTCTTCCCGGATGATCAGTTGCCCCTTGCTGTGGCTTTTCGAAGTGGCAAAACGGCAGACCATGCGCAGGTCCTTGTCGGACATCTCTGAAAAAAACTGAATCTTCCTCAGCTCGGTGAGCTTTGGTTTTGTCATGGTAGGTATCGTATCTCCAGCTTAAATTTTCGGCTCCTCCATCGTTTCCCGCTACTCGGGAATTTCTGCAGGGTTCTTCCTGTAATAGAGCAGCATCGGTGGGATCAAGGTCCAAATCGCCAATGCTACAGAGCCGTACCAGGCTTCGTACAGAGGGGCTTCCAGGTATTTCACGGGTCCCTGCCCCAGGGCGTAGATCCATACGATCATCGAGAGGGTTGATATCACCAGCTGTCCGGCTGAGCGAACCCCCATGGCTGTATACAGATAAAGGGGTGTCATGAAAATCAGCAGCAGACCGATCACAAGATGGGGTATCAATTGATCGGGTAGGACTCCCTGGAGAAAAAGGAAAACCGCGATGATCTCGCTGGGAATGAGTTTCAACAACGCTTTGATGAAAGAGTTGTCCTCTCGCCGTATTGCTCTGCCCATATATCACCTCCCCTTAGATCTTCAACAGGCTCTTCAGCGCCTCGAGCGTCGGTTCGATCACAGGCGCCGCCGGAACGGCCTTGCGGGCGGCTGCCGCATCCTTCAACCCGCTTCCCGTGGATAGCACTAG
This sequence comes from uncultured Spirochaetaceae bacterium, assembly GCA_964390045.1. GTDB lineage: Bacteria > Spirochaetota > Spirochaetia > SZUA-6 > DRHE01 > CAYMGP01. The sequence goes on from CAYMGP010000016.1 coordinate 46,642, forward strand.
CACCGGGTCCTCCGCTGCGACCACACCGGAGTCCAGGGCCCTGAGGAAGCCCGCATAGGCGGCCGCGGCGGCCGGCTCGGCGAATACACCGAACTCTCCCAACTCGGCGATCGCCTGCAGGATTTCCC
>CAYMGP010000016.1:46779-54776 GCA_964390045.1 uncultured Spirochaetaceae bacterium
GTCCACAGTGATGGAGGCACCTCCTGTCTCTGTTGCAGCCCGCAGCGCCCGCACGCCGTCGGCCGGCATGTCCACAGAGATACTGTCCGCTAAAGTCGAAGCCTGCACCTTGCGAATCACCTCCTCGCCCCTGTCGTAGGCACCGGCGATGGCAGCCGATCCGGCGGCCTGTACTCCGAAGATGCGCGGCTTGAAATCAAGCCAGCCCAGCTCTTCGAGATCTTTGAAGCCCTTGTGCACACCGGAAATGATGTTGCCGTCCCCGACGGGCACAAAGATACTGAGAGGGATTTCGGCGGGAAGCTCGATTTCCTCCCGCCGGACAGATTCCCATACTTCCAGCGAGGCTGTCTTCTTTCCCTCCACGGTAAAGGCATTATAGCCTGTATTGCGACAGTACCAGCCCAGTTCCTCCACTGCCTGCAGGCAGAGAGCGGTGGCGGCATCGTAGTTCCCATCTACCAGGATTACCTCTGCTCCGTAACTCAGCATCTGAACGAGTTTGGCCGGCGGAGCAGCGCGGGGAGCGAACACCACGGCTCGCTGCTCGAGGCAGGCCGCCATCCCGGCCAGAGCTGCTCCGGCGTTTCCCGTGGAAGCTGTTACCACGACCTCCGCACCAATCTCCCGGGCCCTGGATATCACAACCGAGCTGGCCCGATCCTTGAAAGAGGCGGTGGGATTCGTTGATTCGTCTTTCAGCCAGAAAGCCTTGAGCTTTTTCTTTTTTCTCAGGCCCGGCATGCTGTACACGGGCGTGTTTCCCACCCACCGCAGCGGTGTTCCCCATCCCCCGGGATCTTTCACGGGAAGAAGGGGCAGATAACGCCAGTGGCTGGGAGCCAGCCCGGGACTCAACCAGTGCTCGGGACGGACGCTGCTGCGGATTTTCTTGAAGTCCAAAACAACATCGAGACAGCCCCCGTCTCGGGGGCAGGTGTAAACGGCTTGGTCGACGCCGTACTCCCGGCCGCAGAGACTGCAGCGATATCCGAGGAAGCTCATCGTCTACCTCAGATATCGCTCGGTAGCGAAAACGGCCTTGATCTCTCCCAGATAGATACGGTGATAGTCCTTGGCAGGATAGTTCTCCTCGATGAATCCAGCCAAAAAGTGTTCGGGCTCGAAATCATCGAAGTACATTTTTCTGCACTCCACGATCAGATCCGCCTGCTCGAATCCCGGCGAGGCGACCTCGGCGGAGGCAATAGCGGTCAGGCCGCACTCCCCGATCTTGTCGACGTCCCTTCCCGAGCAACTGCCACAGTACATCAGCGCGTCACTGTACTCAGGCGGGAAATGACAGAGGGTAAAGTCGGTGTATTGCTCCATAAATTGATATGTGTAACGTTGGGGACGAACCACGACCATCGCCATGGGGCGCTTCCACATGCGTCCCAAGCCGCCCCAGCCTACCGTCATGGTGTTGTACTTTCCTGAAACGTGGTCTCCTGCGGTGAGCAGGAGTCCCTGCTCGCTCCAGCTGCTGCAAAAGGGTACCCAAAGATTGGCTGGGTCAATTTTCTGGCGCTTCATTGCTGTTCTCCTACGTTGCGGCATTCTCTCTCAAGATCCCGCCCTGATTCGTATTTTCGTAATCTGTAGTATAGTATATTGCCCTGATTTGAAAAGCCCAGTATCGTAGAGTCTGACCGATGAGCAGCAAAACAACATCCGCTGACACAGCGCCCGCCGGGATTCGCAACGTCTGGCTCTGCCGGACCGACGACACGAAAGTCCAGCCGGAGTTCTGCCATCTTGTATTGGCGAAGGGCAGGATCAAGGAAACCCGGCCGGCCGATTTTCGGGCATTTTTGAGGGGTAAGAAGCGACCGCCTCAAGGTACACCAGACGCATCTGGAGCGTTACCACGTCCGGATGGTATCGACGCCGGCGGGCGGGTGGCAACACCTCCGCCTGTCAATTTCCACGATCACTTCTACTCCCGCCTGGCCAAAGGTTTGAGCCTGCCCGGGCCGACGGATACCTTTAAGGGCATTCTCGAGAGCTTCTGGTGGCAGCTCGACAGGGTTCTTGACGCGGATATGATCGATGCCTGCGCCCGAATCGCAATACTTGAATCCATAAAGAGCGGCGTTACCTATGTCTTCGACCATCACAGCTCACCGGGCTATATCCGGGGCAGCCTGGACATCATCGCCGAGGCTTCTTCCGATTTCGGAACACGGGGCGTATTCTGCTTCGAGACTTCCGACAGAAACGGCGAGCAGGTCGCCCTGGAGTCGCTCGAAGAACAGCGGGATTTCATTCGCCGCAGGACAGATTCTGACATTCGAGGTCTGGTAGGCCTGCATGCTCCCTTTACACTCTCCGATCGAACCCTCGGCAAGGCCGCCGCCCTCTGCTCCGACATGGAAACGGGCATCCATATCCATCTGGCGGAAGATCGCTGCGAGCAGGATCACAGCCGCAGCAGCTACGGTATGGCTCCCGCCGCTCGCTTGAAGCGCTTCGCTTTGCTCGAGAATCCCGGAATTCTGGTTCACGGCGTGCATCTGGGCCCGGAGGACTGGCAGGCGATATCGACCGGGTCCTGCGCCCTGGCCTTGAATCCGGATTCCAACCTCAACAACGCCGTGGGGCTGCCCGCCCTGGCGGCAATTCCGGCAAGCATCCCCGTTCTGGCCGGTACCGACGGCATGCACGGCAATCCGCTCCGATCTCTCAAACAGCTTTTCCTTTTGTACCGCCACCAGGGCAATTCGATCGCGGAGAGCTTCGACTGGCTGCGGCGGTTGTTTTTCGCTCAGCTTCGTTTCCTGAAAATTTTCTTTCCCGACTATCCGGACCTCCGCGACGGAGCCAGGGCGGATCTGGTTATCTGGGACTACCGTCCTCCTTCGCCTTTCAATGGGGAGACCTTCTGGGGACATCTGGTGTATGGAATCTTTGAGAGCCCGGCCCGATGGGTTCTGATGCAGGGCAGAACGCTGTTGAACGAGGGACGGATCTGTATCGAGGATTCCGAGTCGATGTACAGCAACGCCGCCCTGCAGGGAGCCCGGCTGTTTAAAACTTTAGGGGTGCAAGCGAATGGCTGACGTGAAAACCGTGGTCTGTGGGATCGAGTTCACAAATCCTGTTTGGACGGCTGCCGGACCTGGGGGTGCCGACGGCAACATGCTCGTGCGGGCTGCCCGCGGAGGAGCCGGAGCTCTGGTGGCCAAGACGATCAGTGTGAAGGCCGCCCGTGTCCCGACTCCCAACATCATCTCTCCTTTTTCAGGCAGCTTGATCAACGCCGAGTTGTGGTCCGAGCTCGACTACAGGCGATTCATCGACGAGGAGCTGGCCGAAGCCCGCCGGACGGGAATCCCTGTGATTGCCTCCGTGGGCTACAGCGCCGAAGAGCTCGCCATCCTGGGAAAGGAGCTGGAGAAAGCAAAAGCAGTCGCGGCGGTAGAGTTTTCCATCCACTATGTGGGCAAGGACCCTGAGACCTTGAAGCGCCTGGCCTCGGCCCTGAAAGACAACGTGAGCGTTCCGGTGCTGGCCAAACTGAGTCCGGGTATAGCGGATCTGGAAAGCGTGGTCTCCACGCTCGAGGGCATCGTGGATGGATTCGTAGCCATCAACAGCGTGGGCCCGGCTCTGGATTTCGACGTCGAAACCAGACAACCCCTTCTGGGAAGCTCCGGCGGCCGGGGTTGGCTCTCGGGAAAAGCCATCCTGCCCATCGCCCTGCACTACGTCGAGACGATCAGCGCGCTAACGGACAAGCCTGTAATCGGGGTCGGCGGAATCCGTACTGTGGAAGATGTTGTGAAGCATCTCATGGCCGGGGCTGCTGCAGTCCAACTCTGCAGCCTGGCTGTGCTGAAGGGGCAGGAGGTATACGGAAAGCTGGCCGCGGAGCTGTCCGGCTGGCTGGACAGCCACGGCTACACAGCCGTGCAGCAAATCATCGGCCTGTACCGCAGAGAAGGCAAGGAGATTCGTGAACAGGCAGAGCGGCTGTTTCCGGCGATCGACAAAGAGCTCTGCAATCTGTGCTATCTATGCGAGCGCTCCTGCATCCACCAGGCCATTCACTTTGAAGAGGACGAGTTCGAGCTGGACAGATCTCGCTGCGTGAGCTGCGGACTCTGCTGTTCGCTGTGCCCGAAATCCGCCCTGAATCTCGGGCCCTGAGAAACGCCTACAAGGTATAGGAGGGGGGTATGGATCCCAATATGCAAAAATCCGTTCGTACAAAGATAGAGGAGGCAAGGGAGGAACTTGCCAATCTCCTGCAACGGTTGATCCGAATCAAGAGCTACAGCGGTCAGGAGAAAGAGATCGTTGAGTTCATTCTGGATACGATGCAGTACTACGGCTTCGATCAACAGTACTCAGACGGCCTGGGCAATGCGGTGGGGCGCATCGGGGATGGTTCTATAAAAATCCTCTACGACGGCCACATCGACACGGTCCAGGTAACCGACGAGGAGAGCTGGATCCACCCCCCTTTCGAGGGCAGGATCTCGGACGGTGTGATCTACGGCCGAGGCGCGGTAGATGAAAAATCAGCGATTGCCGGATTTCTGATGGCGGGCAAACTTCTCCGATCGATATTCCAAAACGAGAGCCTTCCCTTCAGCCTCTACGTGGTTGGATCGGTGATGGAGGAAGACTGCGACGGCTATCCGCTGCGCCATCTGATCGAACAGGAGGGAATCCGTCCCGACTACGTACTTCTCGGAGAGCCTACCGACCTGCAGGTGTACAGGGGCCAGCGGGGGCGGATGGAGATCCAAATTACAGCCACGGGAAAATCCGCTCACGGCGCCCACAACCGTCAGGGTATCAATGCCATCTACAAGATGAATCCGATCGTGCGGGCAATCGAGCGCCTGGACCGCTCGCTTACTCCGGTTGCGCCTCTCGGCCGCGGCTCGATCACGGTCTCCGATATCCGCAGCCGGGGTCCGTCTCTCTGTTCGGTTCCTGACTACTGCCGGATTCATATCGACAGGCGCCTCACCTCAGAGGAGACACGGGAAAGTGCGCTGGCCGAGCTGGAGGATATCGTACAGAAAAACGGCGGCGAGGCCAGCGTGAGCATTCCCGAATATGCGGGGAGGAGCTGGAAGGGCACAGAGTTCGCCCAGGAAGCCTACTTTCCAACCTGGATCACGGAAGCCGATCACCCCCTGGTCCAGGCGGGTTTGGAAACGGCACGGTTGGTATTCGGGAAAAAAAGCAAGAGCAGTTTTTGGAGCTTCTCCACGAATGGAGTAGCCACGGCCGGCCGCCATCAAATCCCAACGATCGGCTTCGCGCCGGGTAAGGAAGAGCTGTCCCATTCCTCCCGCGAGGAAATCATGCTGGAAGATCTGGTCAAAGCCACCGAGTTCTACGCATTGTTTCCCTTCGTTTTGGCACAGATATGACAAATCCCGACACGCTGCGCAAATGCTACCTGGATGGGAAAACAGGCAGGGGGCCCTTCCTTTGGGACAGCGGAAAGCCTCGCCCCAATATTCTCCTAATCTCTGTAGATATGCTTGCTCCGGAGTTCACCCTGCGGACGCACGAGAAGACGACTGTAAACACCCCGAACATAGACTCCCTTCGCCGGGGGGGAGTGTTCTTCGCCAACACCTTCGCCACCTCTCCTCTGTGCACTCCGTCCCGCGCTTCCTATCTTACCGGCCGCCACTCCTACATTACCTCCAATGCGGAGCGAGGCCACGACGGCCACAGCTTCCATCTTCGGGACGGGGACATTCTCTTTCCAGAGTATCTCAAGGCCACGGGTTACCACTGCCGTCATGCAGGTAAATGCCATGTTGGATCGCGGCGATTCGTAGAGCTGTTTGGAGAGAATGACGCTCCCTGGGACCGTTGGTCTCCGCCCTGGTATGACGACGAGCAGTACCTCGATTTTCTCAAGGCTCGGGGTTTCGGGCGTTTCGGCTTCGAGCGTCGCATCTACGGCGAGGCCGGTGCAGGGCAGGAAACAGGAAACTTCTACGGCGGCTGGATCGCCGCCCAGGGGCAGCGCCCCTTCCCCAAAGAGCTAAGCTACCCTGCGTTCCTCGTCGATCGGGCGATCTCCATTCTCGAAGCCCGACCGGAGGCAAAACCCTTCTACCTGCAGCTCGATTTTTTCGCTCCCCACCAACCTTTTGCCCTTCCCTCGGGATTGGAAAGCAGGGAAGCGGAGCTGCGCGGACAGATAACCGTACCGGATTCGTTCAGGAGGTTGGCCGGGAACGATTTTTCAGCACCCTGGCCCGAACCGCGCGTTTACCGTCTCTACCGCAAGAATTGGGGCCTCAGGAATGACCAGACGCTTCTCGATTACAGGGTGGCCAACCAGCTGCAATTCGAGCTGATCGACGAGGTGCTCGGGCGATTGCTCTCATACCTCAGGAAAGAAGGTATTTACGACAACACCTGGATCTTCTTTTTAGCCGATCACGGCGAGATGAACGGGGAGCTGGGTTTGATCGACAAGGGAGCCTACCTCCACCCCCGGGTGATCCGAGTCCCCCTAGTATTCAAACCGCCCGCCGATTTTTCGCTGCCGCAGCTGGGGCAAGAGGTCGCTGGTCCCTGCTCACTGCTGGATCTGGCGGCGACGCTCCTGGAGATCGCCGGCATCGAAACTCCTGAACGAATGGACGGGGTCGGCCTCCTCACCGCGGCTTCAGGCGCCTCCCGCCCGCAAGACAAACCGATCCTCTTCGAGGTCTGGAATCACGTGGTGCCCAATCCCTGCGTCGGAACGGTTTTCACGGCAGACGACGGGAGGCTGTACAGCTACCTCTACAATGCCACGGATGAATTGGACGAGCTGTACCTGCTCGGAGCCGAGGAGGAACTGTACAACCGCATCGAAGATCCGCAGCTGAAAAAACTGCGCATCGAAGCGATCCAAACCCTGACGGCAAGGATGCAGGCCGACCCTCGCTGGTTCGGATACAGCCAATACCTGCTCCTCGAATACGCTGACCTGCTGCCGCGAAGATCCGGTAACAGACAGCTTTTTGTGGGTGAAAACGAAATGATTGCACGTTAAGCCAGCTAGGATCGGCTGATCTGGTGGTTCTGCCCTACGGCAACGGGGCGGAGAGGACCCTGGAGAACAGGAATGTGACCGAGCTTCAGAGCGTACTTGACGCTTGAGAGCCGGGAGCGATCCAGTCGCAGCGTCCGTCTTCATGAGTAAAATCTATATTATCCTACTTTACTCATGAGTAATGTTTGGTTATACTGATATTAGTCATGAAAATGATTCCCCGCTATCTGTTCGAGTCGGTGCAAGACGATCTCCGTGAGAAGATGGTGTTCGTAGGTGGGGCTCGTCAAGTTGGTAAAACCACCTTCGCCCTGAGCTACCTGCAACCTCCCACTCCTGAGAATCCCGCCTATCTGAACTGGGACAAAGGCGCAGTTCGCTCCTCCCTGATCCGGGGAGAACTCCCTGCAAAGCAGAAGCTGATTGTGCTCGACGAGGTCCACAAGTACGCCAGGTGGCGCAATCTGGTTAAAGGATTCTACGATACCTACCGGGGCGGGACTTCCTTCCTGATCACCGGTTCAGCCAGGCTTGATTTCTATCGCAGAGGAGGAGACTCCCTTCAAGGTCGCTATCACTACTACCACTTGCATCCCCTTTCGCCCTGTGAAATCAGCAAAGAGCCCGACCGCAACGATGTGGAGCAGTTGCTGAAATTCGGAGGATTTCCCGAGCCCTTTCTCCGAGCGGAAGAACGAGCTTGGCGGCGGTGGCAGCGTGAGCGGCTGTCCCGCGTGATCTACGATGATATCCGCGATCTTGAAAATGTCAGGGAGATCAGCTTGATTGAACTGCTCGTAGAAGAGTTGCCCAACCGGGTCGGATCTCCGCTCTCTGTAAGAAATTTACGGGATACGCTGCAGGTGGCGCACGATACGGTGGAGAGATGGCTTGCGATTCTTGAACGGGTATATCTCTGTTTCCGAATACCACCGTTCGGCGCTCCTCGGATTCGAGCCGTCAAGAAAGA
>CAYMGP010000017.1:0-53995 GCA_964390045.1 uncultured Spirochaetaceae bacterium
GGGAAGCCATGATGCAGCTGGCATATTTTCGGGGATCGGTGCTCCTCGATAAAGGTTTCGAGAATATCGAAGGGGAGCAGGTGGTTCTGGCGGAACAGCTTCTTCTCGGTGCCCCGCCGCCTCAAAACAGTAACTAAAGAGGGTAAATTACTATGAAACGGATAGCGATCCTGGCTATTGCTGCTTGGGCGCTGCTGGCTGCTCAGATGCTGTCGGCCCAAGGCGGACCGGGAGGCGGAACAAGACCGCGCCCGGGAAGCGGGGCAGCAGGGAATCAGGCAGCAGCCGGCCCGCCTGTAGTAGCGGCTGAGCTGTCGCTGCAGTCCCACACGATCTCGGTGGGCGGGCGGCTGCAGCCGCAGAGCCGTATCGTGCACAAGACAACCTCGGGAGGCTATATTCAGAGTCTCCGGGTTTCCGAAGGCCAGCCGGTGCAGGAGGGGGAGGAGCTTTTGTCCCTCAAACGCAAAGACGATGTGATGAACCTTTACAAGCTGGTTCCCCTGGTTTCCCGTCTTGCAGGGCGTGTTTCCGAGGTCCTGGTACAAGTCGGCGACGAGGTGAATCCCGGCGATCCGGCGGTGGTCATTCTTGACGACTCAGGCTACCTGCTTGAAGCCACGGTTAGCGACAAAGACGCCTTCCGGGTGGACATCGGCCAGGGGGTATCGGCCCGCGGCAGCGACGGAACTGCAATCAGGGGAGTTCTGGCGAACCGCTCTCAAGAACCGGACTACGCTACCGGTCTGTTCACCCTCACCTTTCGCTTTCCCGACAGCCAGCAGGTCAGCATCGGAGAGTTTGTGCTCGTGGAGCTGCCCATCGACCGGGCCCGTGGTTTGTTTGTACCCCGGGATGTTGTAGTGCGCCGTTACGGTAAATATTTCCTGTGGATTGTCACTGACGACGGGCGGCTGGAGGCCAGGGAGGTTCTCCTGGGCAGGGCTTACGGAGACCTGGTGCGGCTCGAGCAGGGGCTGGAGCGGGGCGAACGCTATCTCGCCCGCCTGACGGGAAGGGAGCGCGAGGGCGCCGCTGTCGAGGCTGCGGGTCCGTAGCATGCTGGAAGCCATATTCGGCAAGAAGACCGGCGTAATTCTGCTGATCGTGCTGCTCTGCGCCGTTGGTGCTCTCCTGGCAACCCGGCTGCCGATCCAGCTCTATCCACAGACCCAGAGGCCCCGGGTCAGGGCAAGGATCAACCACACAGGTGTCTCCGCTGTGGATTTCGCGGAAGAGTATGCCGACTCGATAGAGTCCAGGCTGCTCGCCGTCGACGGAGTGGACCTGCTCGAAGTACGCTACGAGAACGATCGCAGCGCCTTTTCCATGACCTTCGATTGGAAGTCGGACCCGGAGCAGGCCAAGTCGGATGTGGATGCGGCGATGAGCAGCATCTCCGGCTTGCTGCCCTCGGATTACAGGAACAATTACAGGGTAGGCTTTTTCTCAGGCGAGAATGCCGGCTACCTTGTATTGGGGATCACCTCTGGAACAATAAGCCCGGAGGAGCTCTACAGTATCCTGGACACGACGGTCTCTCCGATGATGAACAGAATCGAGGATGCGGAGAGCGTTGACATCTACAGGGTGGAGGATCTCGATGTTGAGGTGACGTTGCGCCAGCCGGATATGCTGGCCTATGCTCTTACCATTCGCGATGTGGAAGACGCGCTGCTGGCCGGTTACAGGCCCGAATCCGTGGGCACCCTCGGCCACGGAAACACGGAGTATAGCGTGCGATTCCAGAGAGGCATCGATTCGATCTTCGATGTCGGCAGGATCGTCATTGCCCAACGCGGAAATGTTTCGATCAGGCTTCAGGATGTCGCCGACATTTCCCTGAACTACGTACTGCCCTCCCGCTCCTTCATCATGAACGGCTCGAGAGGTATTCGCATCACCGCCGCACCGATAGACGGCGGGAACGTACGCACGATGTCCGAGGACATCGTGGCCGTCCTCGAGGAAGCCAGGGTTGAAGGCGTGCTTCCCGGGGATACGGTGTTCGAGCTCTACGTGGATCCGGCGGAGTACATCAACCGTTCCATCCGCAATGTGATCAATGCAGCTCTGCTCGGGGCTTCTCTGGCCATGCTGGTGGTTCTGCTGGGCCTCGGCGAGCTGCGCAACACCCTGCTCATCGGCATCTCTCTGCCCGTGACCCTGATCCTGTCCTTCATTCTCATGTACCTCTTCAAGGTGAGCCTGAACTTGATATCTCTAGGTGGAATCGCCCTGGCCGTGGGGATGGTGATCGACTCATCGATCGTAGTGATTGAAAACATCCATCGCTTTCGCAGGGAGGAAGGAGAGGTACGGGAGAACAAACAACTGCAGAGCCTCATCATCAGGGCTGTAAAACAGGTCCGCGCACCGGTGATCGCCTCTACCCTCACGTCGGTCCTGGTTTTCCTGCCGATCTCCTTCACCGCTCCGTTGACGAACGCCATTCTCGGTGATCAGGCCAGATCCGTGGTGTTCGCCCTGCTGATCTCAATGGCCGTTGCCCTGACCTTGATTCCCCTGGTGGCCTACCTCTTTTACCGGGTGAAAGCAGGCCGGCCGCTTGCCCATCGGCGAGGAGGAGAGAGGCAGGGCAAAGGGTTGGAGAGACTGTCGCTGCCGGTCATGGGTTGGCTCAAGAACCTCTATAAACGGATGCTGCGGGCGCTGATCCTCCGCAAATGGGCTGTAAGCCTGTTCATGATCTTCTCCTTTGCGCTGCTCGCCTTCGCCGTGATCAAGGTGCTTCCCCTTATTCCCAAGGAGATCATCTGCCCTCCATCGAGCGACCGTATCATTGTCTTTTTCCGCAGCTCGGTAATCACTGACCGGGAGACGGTCATCGAGCAGGTCATCCCGTCTATGGATCAACGGATAAAAGACACGGTAGGGGAATATCTGGTCAGTACCTACGCAGATGTTTCCGGACGCTTCAACCTCTACTTTGTCAACCTGACCAGTGCCCGAGTGGCGGATGCCGTGATGGCGGCTCTGCAAAAAGCTTTCGTATCCGACAACACCTGGTACTACAATGTGATGATGTGGGACCCGGCCCAGCTGCCCCTTCCCCGCACCATGGACCTGCAGATAAGCGTGCACGGCGACGATCCGGCCGAGTCGGTCGCCATTCTGGAGCGCGTACGGGACCTGGTAAACGCAATGGATCTCTACGGCTGGGCTTTCACCAATCCCGACACCAACTTCTCCGACGAGCTGACCATGACGGCCCGCTCGGAGGTCATCGATGGTTTCAACGGATTCAGCGAACGCAGCCTGCTCGCCCTGATCCGAAAGATCCTGAGCGGTACCACCGCTGTGGAGTTCGAGGAGGACGGCAGAACCGTAGCTGTTGCGGCCTCCTACCCGGAAGCCCAAATCGAGGGCAGGGAGAAGCTCGAAAACTTCCTGATCCCCTACATGAACAGTACCGTGCCCCTGAAGCATTTTTTCGATTTTCGAGAGACCACCGGAGTCTCGGGCATGGCCTCAGAGGACGGGGAGAGGATTTTCAGGCTCTACGCGAGAATGCCGCCGGGAACCGCGGCCACACGCCGGGCGGAGTACGAGCAGCTGGTACAAGAAAAACTGGGCGAAGAGCTGGTGCTGCCGGCCGGTTATTCCCTGACCTTCGAGAATCCTCAAGAGGAGTTGGATTCGGCGATTCGCTCGCTGTTCATAGCCCTGGCCGCTTCGGTCGCGCTGATCTACCTGCTGCTTGCCTTCCAGTTCAATTCCCTGAGGATCCCCCTTGTAATCCTGGTGACGGTTCCCCTGGGATTCATAGGCGTGGTTTTAAGCCTCTACCTGTTTAAATCCACGTTGAGCTTGAACTCGATGCTCGGGACGATTCTGCTCGGCGGGATCGTGGTCAACAATGCCATCATCATGATCGATTTCTATCTCAAGATCCTGCCGGATCACACAGACAGGATCGCCGCCCTGGTGGAAACCGCGGGTCTTCGATTTACACCTATAGTCATCACCATGCTGACCACCGTGTTTGGAATGCTGCCCATCGCCGTCGGAATGGGCGAGGGCTCGAATATCATCCAGCCACTGGGCATCGCAGTATCAGGAGGGCTCTTGATCTCCACCCTTTTCACGCTGTTCATGGTGCCCAGTATCCTCAGCCTGATGAACGTTCGGCCAGGTCGGGAACGATGAAAAGAACGGTTGCTCTGCTGGTGCTCGTTGTCATGGCCTCTACCGCTATCCCGGCTGAGGAGCGGGTCGGGAAGATTATGCTTTCCATAGAAGAAATCGCCGTCCGCGCCCGAACGGGCAATTTGGAGATCGTCAAGGCGAACAGGGCGGTCCGCGACGCCGAACGGGAGCTGAAGGGCGAGCCGAACATTAAGAGTTCCAGTTTTTCCCTCGGGGGAGGGTACACCGACGAATGGTACGGAAGCGCCGGCGTCGATCTGCCGATCATGTCTCAGATGTCCGTCGGAGGAGAGGTTTCTTTGGATGAACGGGGCAGGGCAAAGGAGGAAATTTCCCTCTCGGTGAGCCCTTTCGCGCCCAGTAGAAAAACATATACCGAGCAGAAGACCTACAAGCAGGCTTCCGTGCACAGGCGATACCTGAGCCAGCGGATCTACTTCGAGGCCGAGCAGGCTGCGCTCAACCTCTTGCTTGGGGATATGGAGAGAAAACTGGCGCAGGCCGTTCTGGAATTAGAGCGGGACAAGTACGAGCTGGAATTGCGGCGGCAGGACCTGGGAGAAGCCTCGTTTCAGGATGTGCAGGATCAGCAGGTCGATCTTATCGCGGCCCGGCGGGATTTGTACAACTCGGAGCAGGGATTCCTGCAAGACTGGAAAGCCCTCCAACTTCTCATTTTCCCGAGTGAACAGATGATCGACGTGGAGCCATTGTCTTTGGATTCGCTGCTTTTCGCTGTGAAGCAGCGAAAAGATTTTATCGCCGGGATGCACCGCTTGCAACCCAGCTCGGAAGAACTTGAAACCCTGCAGCTCGATCTGACCGCCCTGCAGGCCGAGTTGAAGGCCACGCATCTTTGGCGTCCGGAGTTGAGTATTTCCGCCGCCGTGGGTCTGCCCGATCCCTCGTACAGTCTGAACTTCAACCTCACCTTCTCTCCGAGCGAGCTTCAGGATGACAAGCGCGAGGAGCTGAAAGCGGATATCGAGATGAAGCGAGTGGACATCGCCACCGAGCGCTACAGCCTGGCGCTGGAGAGGCAGCTGATCGAGCAGAGTATCGAGATCGCCGAGCAGGCACTGGCTTCCTCGGAAATCCAGATGCAGCGGGACTCGGTAGCCCTCCAGGAGGGGCTGCTTTTGTTCGAGCAGGGTCAGCGTACCACTCTGGAGATCGAGCAGATGCGGCTGAACACTCAAAGATCGGCGATCGAGAGTTACCGAGCGGCCGTGGAGCTCTACAGGGTCCTCGCGGAGTTCCTGTTGCTATTTGTGCCCCCAGATAATTTGAAATGAGACAACTCTTGGAAATCACGGTGAGTTGTTTCAATCTCTGGAATAGGTTCGGCGAACTATGAATAGAATTTTCGAGGATGCCGAAGAGGAAATCGGAATAAAAGGGCGGTTAGTTCTTTGATCCTTACAGCTTTGTCTGGATTTACCCTGTATTTGCACTAGAAGTTAACAGTTCCACTTGTAATTACCATATTTGAATGGTATAGTCTAAATATGACAACAAACAATACAGGCAAGCCACAAAAAAAAAACATCAGAGTATACTCCGCGCCTGCTGTTGATCGGACTCTTGACATTCTGGAGTTCCTTGCAGAACATCATCGCCCGTTTGGTGCTACGGAGCTTTCCCGGTTATTGAATATCCCTACAAATACGGTTTTTCGGATTTTAAAAAGATTGACAGAGAGAGATTATACCAAGCAGGATCAATATACAGGTGGATACACCCTGAGTACTCGAGTTTTCTCCCTGGGTATGAGCCTCTATACCAGATATGAACTACGTCAGAAAGCACGCATACATCTCGAGTGGTTATGCAGGGAAACCGAGGAAACCTGTCAAATACAGGTTCCTAAGGGAAACCGGGTTCTCGTTCTCGATACGGTCAGTCCAGAGACGGAATTCTACCTCCGTGTTGTACCTGGTAGTCTGCTGTACTATCATCCAAATGCGTTTGGCAAGGTTATTCTGGCTTTCATGACAGAAGAAGAGATAAGAGAGATCATACCTCCCAATCTTGCCAAATTGACGGATAACACTATTACCTTACGGAGTGAGTTACTGAAGGAACTCAAGACGACGAGGAAAACTGGATTGGCTTATGACAATGAAGAGTACACCGGCGGGATTTTCTGTATCGGCTCTCCTGTTTTCGACGTGAATGGAAAGATTGCTGCAGGCCTAGGTATAACGGGATTGGAAAGCTGGTTCGACACGAAACGCAAAAATACTTTCGAACAGCTGGTGATTGAGTGCGCCTATCGGGTCTCAAAGGATATCGGGTATTCCGACGAATTTTTTTCTAACAAATTAAGCTCTTCCTGAGCGCTAATTAACGAGCACCTCTGCTATAAAAGCTTGCGTCTGAGACAGCAAAAATCGAAAAAAATTACAAATGAACTATTGACATACCAAATATAACATGATAATCTATATCTGAAATAGAAAATCAAATAGATCATGCTCTCCCAGAGGTGTCAATGGATAGTAAATCGATCGTAGAGGCACAGGGAATATACAAGAGTTTTGGTGCGACAAAGGCTTTAGCCGATGTGAGTATCGATTTGAGACCCGGTGAGGTACATGGTCTAGTGGGAGAAAACGGGGCTGGGAAATCCACGCTCATCAATATCCTGTCTGGAGTGTTTCCCGCCGATCAGGGCGATATATACCTCGATGGGGAACCTATAACTTTTAAGAGCCCAAGGCAGGCACAGGAAGTCGGGATCGGATCAGTTCACCAAGAGCTTGCCCTTTGCCCGACAGTCTCCATTGCTGAAAATATCTTTATGGGGCACCCCGATAAGAGCCATGGGGTGATGAACTACTCAGAGCTTTTCAAGTCAGCCGACAAACTGTTGGCGCAATTTCACGCGGGTATCAATTCTCGGCATCGAGCTGAGTGGTTGAGCATTGCCCAACAGCAGGTTGTGGAAATCGTCAAGGCACTGTCTTTCAACTGCAAAGTATTAATACTGGACGAACCGACATCATCTTTGACCGAGAATGAAAGTGAAACCCTTTTCGAGATTATTAACGAACTGAAGAACCAGAATATAACGATCCTTTACGTCAGCCATCGTATGTCAGAAATTTTCGAGTTATCTGACCGGATTACCATTTTCAGGGACGGGAGGCACATCGACACTATCTTCACCAACGAAGTGGCTCCCGAGACGGTGGTTAGCAAAATGGTTGGGCGAAGACTCTCCACGGTGTATCCGGAGAAGCGAGAGAAACCGGGCAATGTTGTTCTGGAAGTAAAGAACCTTTCAAAAAAAGGTGTTTTTGAAAACATCAGTTTCGAGCTGCGGGAAAAGGAAGTACTCGGTTTCTCGGGTCTTGTAGGTGCAGGAAGAACGGAATTGGCACGCGGTATTTGTTGTATCGATGAGGTTGATAGTGGAGATGTCTATTTAGATGGTGAAGAGCTAGAATCGAAGAATTACGAGCAGGTAATTGAGAAAGGATTGGTCTACCTACCCGAGGATAGAAAGATAGCTGGCCTTTTTCTAAGCTTGACCATTCAGTCTAATATCAGCGCTGCAGCTCTCGGTCAGATAACGAAAAACGGATTCATAGATTTTCAGCAGGAGAAAGCAATCAGCAACGAATACGCACAAAAATTGAACATCCGTCTTCGAAGCTTGAAGCAGCTTGCCGGAGAGCTGAGTGGGGGAAATCAGCAAAAAACCATGGTTGCTAAATGGTTAGCTACTAAACCGAGAGTAATCATCATGGATGAGCCAACGAGAGGAATCGATGTCGGCGCCAAAGTAGAAATATACAAGCTGATAAATGAGCTGACAGCTGAGGGAATTGGAGTGATTATGATTTCTTCAGAATTACCTGAGATCATAGGAATGTGTGACCGGGTGATTGTCATGTATGAAGGGCAATATCAAGGGATTGTCACCGGGGAAAGCATTACTGAGGAGAAAATCATGACACTGGCGGCACCGCATGCCAACAGCAAAGTAGGATAGGGGAAATCTGAATGCAGCGCCAAGATCTGTCGGAAATGACTCGCAATACTGTAGGAGTGCTCCAAGCGCGAAAAGTGTTTGAAACAATTAGAGGCTTCCGCAGTGCCCCTTTAATTATGATCGTTTTGGTAATTGTTGTTGTCATGTCGTTTGCCTCTCCGGCTTTCATGACGGGAAGTAACATAAAGACAACGGCATTAGGTCTTGCCGCTGATGGGATTGTAGTAATCGGAATGACGCTTGCTCTGGTCTCAGGTGGAGTTGATCTATCCGTCGGCTCGGTATTTATGCTTTCCGGAGTCATCACCGGAAAGATGTGGCTGTTGGGACTGAATGTCTGGCTCGCAGCATTGTGCGGATTGGTGGGAGGATTTTTATGCGGTCTCTTTGTCGGAATTTGGGTGGGTAGAATAGGTATAAATCCTTTGATCACCAGCTTAGCAATGATGGGTATCGCGCGAGGTTTAGGGTACATTCTCACAAGGGGGACACCGCTTTCTTTGTACAGGATGCCCGCTCAGTTTACTGTATTGGGAGGAGGCGATATCCTTGGAATTCCGATTTTTGTGATCATCTTCGTCATCGTCGCATTAGCATTCATGGTTTTAGTGAAGCGGGCAAGATCGTTCCGCAAGATATTCTATACGGGAAGCAATGAGAAAGCTGCTATTCTGTCCGGTATCAATGTGCGTGCAGTGAAAATAAGCGTCTATATCATGTCTGCGATGCTTCCAGCAGTTGCCGGCATCCTTAGCATGGCCCGATTCAAGGTAGCCACTCCGAGCTGTGGTTCCGGGATGGAGTTGGCCGCCATCTCTGCAGCGGTAATAGGAGGAGCGAGTTTGCAGGGGGGAGAAGGTTATATTCTTGGATCCGTACTCGGTATTCTTATGCTGGCTCTGATTCGCAATGCTTTGGTTTTACAAAATGTGTCGGTGTACTGGCAGCAGTTCGTCGCTGGTGTCATTTTGTTCGTCGCAATTACCATTGATCATATCAGCCACCGCCGGAGGATGAAATAGGGTGACTGATTGATATACAAAAGAGCATGGAGGATTGTTAAAATGTTAAAAAAAGGACTTGTAATTCTGTTCCTACTAGCTGTCCTCGGATCGACTTCATTGTTTGCAGGAGGTCAGGAGGAAGTGGGTGGACAGAAAGTCATTCCCACAGAACCAGGTGAGGTCTACTACATGGTGACATTCCTTTCCGGCGCAGATTTCTGGAAGGGATGTTATCTCGGGTTCAAAGAAATGGGTGACTACTACGGCGTGAAAACTTTCTATGCCGGAACTCCTGAATACGACATCACCAAAGCGGTGACCGTATTCGAGCAGGTAGTGGCAAAAAAACCAACAGGTATCGCGGTTACCTGCATGAATCCAGAACCGTTGATCGAGCCAATAAACAAAGCAATGGACATGGGAATAAAGGTGATAACCTTTGATACGGATTCTCCTCAGAGTCGAAGACCTGTGTTTGTTTCGACAGACAACAAGGACGCCGGCAGGGAAGCCGCCCGTTTTCTGGCAAAGGAGATGAACAGAAGGGGGAAGATCGGTGTGCTTGTGCGTCCGGCACAATTGAATGTTTGGGTACGCTACCTGGGTTTCAAGGAAGTGCTGGAGAGTGAATACCCGAATATGAAGATCGTCCAGGTCATAGAAAGCCAGGGAACAGAACAGTCGGCTGCTGAAAGCACGGCTGCCATGATCCAGGGTAATCCAGACCTCGATGCAATTTTCTCGTGCCAGGGAATAGAAGCAATCGGAGCTACAACTGCCGTGGTGGAATCTGGAAAAGACATAAGAGTGCTGGCATTTGATACTCCTGCAGCGTTGCTTGACCAGATTAAAAATGGAGAAGCCTGGGCGACCGGTGTTCAGAATACGTACATGATGGGTTATTTCTCGATGATCTGTCTGTATCACCTGCAGCACGATCTTCCCAATCCGCTAAATGACTGGAAGACAAATCCGAATGTGCATCCTCTTCCGGCGTTTATAAACACGGGAATCACCTTCGCTATGAAAGACAACGTGGAGTACTATAAGTTACGCGATCTGGACAAGATCAAAAAGTAAACATAGAGAGGTGGACGGTTTACCCCTGAATTGATGTCGGGTAAGCCAAGTAGTGTGCCAAGGGGTGAGAGTAGGTGAAGACAAAGAGCGAAGAGCGAAGAGGCCTGTGACAAAGACAAAGCAACCTCTTCGCTCGGTTTTGAGCTGACCGGGCCTGACCTCCGCAGGCTTAGTCAGACTCAATTTCAATAATACACCTAGATTCTCTCCGAATACAAGTATCACCCCAAATGAGGTGCAACGAAAGAGAGAGTATATTATGATTTCTGATTTCGAATTTAAAGTACCGGTAAAGATTGTATTTGGTCCAGGAAAACTAGCTGAAGCCGGTGATCATGTCAGTCAATATGGGGACAAGGCTCTGATCGTGACAACGGGCACGGGTACGTATTCTCAAAAGGCTGTGGTTGTTGATAGGCTTCGGAAAGCTTTGAAGAAAAGCGGAGTAAACTCGGCTTATTTCAATGAGGTAAGCCCCAATCCCTTATCAACCGAGGTTGACAAAGGAGCAGAACTGGCGAAGAGAGAGGGATGTAACGTATTTATCGGGCTTGGCGGCGGTAGTGCCATGGATACTGCTAAATGCATCGCCTATGCGGTAGGGAACGACGAGCCGATCTGGCAGCCCTGGATCGGTGAAAAGGATCTTGGTACAAAAACATTACCGATTATAGCGATTACTACTACATCGGGAACAGCCAGCCATGTTTCTCCTTGGGCGGTAATTACCAATCCCGAAACCAAAGAAAAACCTGGAAACGGGAATGAAAGTCTTTTTCCCAAGGTTGGCCTTGTAGATCCTGAGTTGATGCTAACCCTCCCGAAAGGGGTCACCGCCGTCACGACATTCGATGTACTAACGCATAGTATGGAGGGCTATATCAGTGATCTGGCTAATCCGATAACCGATATTTTTTGCGAGCGCGCCATAAGGACCGTGGGAAAGTGGGGACGGAAAGCCGTGCAAGAAGGCAAGGATCTCGAAGCGCGAACCATGATGGCCTACGCTGATACTTTGGCCGGTTTTTCCTTATCGGTGGCCATTGTAACTTTGGCTCACGCGATTTCTCACTGTATAAGCGGAATCGGTGGGGCAAGCCACGGAGGTGCACTTGCTGCTCTGACGCCGCAAACTATGCGCTTCAGCATGAACAGCAGACCGGAGAGATACAAAGATATCGGCCTGTTTTTGAGGGGTGAGTCAGTAGATAAAAAGAATTGGACCCCTGAAGACAGTGTGAAAGAAGTGGAGAGGTTCATAAGAGATGTCGGAGCCGATGTTCCTTTAAGAAACCAGGGCATCAAAGAATCAGATTTCGAGCGAATAGCTGATGACACCCTCCGGGTAACCGTCGGCAATTTAGAGCTGGATCCCCGGAAAGCCAGCAAGGAAGATATCATCGAAATTTTAAGGGAATCTTATTAAAGATCCCTTTTCATTCGTGGCGGCCTACAAGGCAGAAGAACGGGAGAAGCGTTGTGAAAGAGGTGGGGATTCTCAATCAAGATCTCGCCCGAATCATCTCGTGCATGGGACATACAGATGAGATCATCATCTCTGATGCGGGTTTTAAACAACCTCTCGGCGTTGAGGTTGTTGATCTGGCTCTGAAGGAAAACGTTCCTACCGTGCTCGATGTCCTCGATATTCTCAAAGATTTTTTCTCGGTGGAAAAGCTGATTCTATCCAAAGAAGCCAAGGAGGTCAGTCCAACTCGTTTCAAAGCGATTACCGAAAACTACTGGACGGGTGTGGAAATAGAAACCATTCCTCATCTAGAATTCCGTGATCGAGCCGAGAAAGTGCGGGCGATTATACGTACCGCTGATTTCACCGCTCTTTCCAATGTGCTGCTGGTCTCGGGTCCGGGAGAGCGCTGGTACATTGAAAAGAGCTAGATTTCTATCAAGCGGTTAGATATTATTGTAAATATTTGATATCACATTCTAGTTCTCGAGAAAAAATCGACCACTTAGGCTCGGGTCTGCAAAGAGTCGAGCCTGCGGGCCGAGATCGATGCCCAGAGAATACCTACCAGGGTGCTGAGAAGGTTACCCAGAGTAAGACTCGTCCAAATCCCGTTGATTCCAATCAGCCGCGGAAGCAGTAGAGCCAGGGGCATGGCGAATACAATGATGTAGGAGAAGTTGAGGAACAGGGCGGCGAAGCCCATGCCCAAACCCTGGAAGAAGCTGGAGATGATGAAACGTCCCGCTAGAAAGGGAAAGCCGAGGGCAAAGATGAGCAGCATGCTGCCCCCGATGCGAATCACTTCTGTGTTATCGCTGAAAAGCCTCACGAAGGCAATCCTGCCGCTGATCATGGCCAGTGCGAAAGCCGACATCAGAGCCGCGCAAAACAGCAGTGCCTTCCTGGTAATCGCTTTGACGCGCTCACCTTTGCCGGCGCCGAAGTTTTGACCGACCATGGTCAGGGTTCCCTGGGCAATGCCGATGATCGGCAGAGTCGCAACCTGCTGGTAGGTGAAGCCGAGGGTGAAGGCGCTTTTGGCCATGTCTCCGTAGGGACGCAGAAGAATGAAAAGTAGGCTCAGCCCCAGCGACATGGACAACCTGCCGACGATCGTGGGCCCGCCCACAGCGAAGATACCCCGCACGAGCGAGCCTGCGTAGCGGAAGGTCTTCATGTTCAGAACCACCATATTTTTCCCTTTGAACAGCGAGCTCGCCAGTAGAATGCAGCCGGCGGCCCTGCCGATAACCGTAGCGATGGCGGCTCCCCGCACTCCCAGGGCCGGGAAGGGACCGATTCCGAAGATCAACAAGGGGTCCAGTACGATATTTACCAGCGTGCCGAGCACCATGACCTGCATTGGGGTGACTGTGTTTCCCTCCCCCCGCAGTATGCCGTTGCCGATCATGGCGAAGTATTGGAACAGGGATCCGTAGAGGATGATGTTTATATAGTCGAGTATGTAGGGAAGCATCTGCGGCGAGGCACCGAGCAGCACAAACAGAGGCCTGGTGAGAAAAGGTCCGGCGATCGAGGTAATCAGTGCCAGAGCTACAATGATCAGCAGGGTGTGCTCGGCCGCATTGCCTGCTTTTTCTTGCTCTCCCGCTCCGATGAAGCGGGCGATCAGGGAGCTGGCTCCGATTCCCGTACCCGCGCCGATGGTGATGAGTATGCTCTGTACGGTAAAGGCCATGCCCAGGGCACCGAGCTGCACGGCCCCCAATCTGGAGACAAAGAAACGGTCCACGAAATTGAAGGTAGTGTGAAAGGTGAAAGCTATGATGGAAGGAACGGAGAGTTTCAGAAGTGTCGGGAGAATACTGCCGTTTAGTATTTGTTCGGGCTTGGTTCTCAGGGTTTTTCGCATCCACTCAAAATAAACGGTATACCTTTGAAAGACAAGCGCAGGAGGGTATATTTAAAGGTGGCGTATGGACGAGTACGGCGATCTTTCTGACAAGGAACGCAGAAAGCTCTACCGGGATTTCTCCAAGGCGGCCAAGGAGATCCGGGTCGGGGAGGAACCTTCTACAGGCTCTATGCCTGAGAAAGATGAACGAGGGCGATCCGCTGCGACCGAGAGAAGCTATTCCGAGCGCCTGCTGTTTCATCGGCGGACAGGCAAACGTCCCCGTTACGCCCTGCGTTTGAAAATCGAGAGCTACGCCTACAGCGAAGGTTTCGAGATAAGCGGCCTGAGGCAATTCTTCGCCAGCGTTTTCTCTTTCCTCTGGCCCTCCCGTGACAGGATAGCCTCCGGGTTTGCAAAAGTTCTGGTGCGGGACAGCGCCTACCGGGGAGATCCCGGCGGCTACAGCCTGATCCGGACCCTGCTCGAGCTCCAGAAGCTCTCCGATTCGCTGCTGAGGGGAGGATCGTTCCTGCGCCGGGACAGCGACAAACGCATCAATCTACGGGCAGACATGACGAGGGATCTCATGAACTGGGAGCCTGCCGGGTATCGCCTGTTGTTGAGCTTTCAGAAGATACATCCCCGCCTTCTGGAAGCTCTCGACTACATCCGCAGCCGCTTCGAAAGCCAGGCGAGCGTCGATGTCTATGACTTGGTCGATGCGGTGAAGGGCGTGTATCGATTCTCCCTTTCCATCCAGGCCGAGCCTGAAATCCTGGAAGAGCACCTGCTGAGCGCCGCTGAGCTGATCAAGGGAATGTACAAACGCATCTACAGTGCCGAAGATACGGTCCGGCAGGTGTGTACCCGCATCGATCAGCAGGTCGCCGAGTTTCTCGCCTGCTACTCCCGACTGAAAGGGTTTGCCCTGCAGCTCTACCCCGCCCTGCTGAAGATGATAAACCGCTTCCGCAGGCAGGAACAGGTGGGAGAGATCCTGGCCGAAATCTATTCCTTTGTCGGGCTGAACAGAAAGGATGTGCTCTCTCTAAACGGTGCCGTCGGGCGGCTGCGCTCCGCTTCTCCCGAGCGGCGACAGGAACAGCGGCCGGGGCGGGTGACTGAAGCGGATCGGGCGGAAGAAGAAAAGGAGTCCGAGGCTTCCGGCGAGCCCTTCGATTTCAATGAGGAGTTCCGCGGGATCCTTACCGTACTGGACTATGCCTTTCCCGGCTGTCGGATAAACCGGGTGGCAGAGGGAGAGTACTCCACGCTGCTCTGGTTCCACAGTAAGATCTTCACCCACCGGGACTATCAGGGATCGCTCGTTGTCCGCAAGCCAGGCATTACAGACCTTCTCTGGAAGATGAGCGCTCGGGATCCGCTGGCTGCCGTGCTCGTTTTCCACGAGCTGATTGCTCAGATGCTGGAATCTCTCAATCCGGAGGTATTGGTTGGATTGGTCGATCCCATCCGTGGCTACAGCCCGCGGCGTCTCGAGACTTTCGTGGAAGCCCGCAGACAGTGGCGGGCGATCCGGGAGGAGCTGCTTCTGCGTTACCTCAAGGAGATCGACTATTTCGAAAAGGAGATATCCCTGCGCGGACAGGAAGTGCAGAACCGTTTCCTCAGCTCGTCAGCGGGAAGGAAAACGATTGAAACGATCAACCAGATACGCAACCACGTCATTCGAGGCTACGGCCACGTTGCTCTCAGCGTGGATCGAAGGCAGTACTTCCGCTGTCGTCCTCTATATGCCGTGCTCAAAGAGCTGCACGACTTTCTCGGCGAGCTGGCCATCGGCCGAGGCGAGCTCAGCACCAATAATCCCGTCATCCTTCAGCACCTCGACAGAGAAGACCTGATCGCACCGGCTCCGGGTCCACTGATGAGGCAGGTGCAGAGCTACATCGAAGCCAGACCGGAAGCCAAGAGGCTTCTCGAAAAGCCCCGGGCCGAGACCAACAGGGTTTTTCTTGAGATCCTCTTCGGCTTGATCGAGCTCTTTCACTTTCTTGTCAGCGATGAGCGAAGTCCCCTGCGCGGCCATGGGGCCGAGGTGATCGTTGCCGGAGCTGACGAGCAGGCGCTGCGAAACGAGATCGACAATGACAGAACACCGCTGCGGGTCGATTTGAAGAAAGATTTCGAAGAGATCGACAGATTGACGGGACTCTTTTCCAAAAACGAATACCTGCGCTTCATGCCTGTTCTGTTCGCCCAAGCAAAGCAATCCGGATCCCAGTTGAGCGTTCTGGTCATGGATATCGATAATTTCAAGGCGATCAACGATACCCGAGGTCATGATTTCGGTGATGAAGTACTGAAGCTGGTTGCCGAGGTGGTGCTTTCCTCGGCGCGGGACGAGGACCTGTCGGTACGCTTCGGAGGAGATGAAATCCTCGTGGTCGTCAAAGGGGATGGCGCCGCCGCTTTAGGCCTGGCCGAACGGATCTGCGGCCGCTATCGCCGGCTGCTGGGCGAAGGGTTTCAAGAGCAGCTCGGGGAGATTCCCGCCTTGATGGCTCAGAGAGAGCTGGCGGAGAAGAAGAACGATCCCCTGTATCGGGGAGGGCTGGAGGATTTCCTCGAGCGTTGGAAGGGAAGGGGAGTAGGCACGCTCTCCCTGGGAGCGGCTCAGGGGCTGGGAGAGGGGCTGCCACACCCCTGCGGAGACGAAAAGGAGCTTTTTCGCAGAGCCGACAGGATGCTGTACCTGGTCAAGGATGCCGGAGGCAACGAGGGCGTTGCCATGATCGATGAGATCGGCGTTCCCCTGACCTGGGGCGAGTACACGGAGTATCTCGAGTATCTCGAGCAGATCCCCGAATCCGAGAGAACCGAACGGGCGAAGATGTTTGTCGATCTCCGTCTTGCCCACCAAACGGAATTGAAATACTGGAGATATCCGTTCGAGAAGTATCTCGAGAGCGAAACCTGAAACCCTCGCCGGTGGTATCGTTCCTTTCTATGTCTTTATTCCCAGCAGCCGCTCGAGCAGCATAACGTGGGTCTTCTCCTGCTCCTCCAGGAACCGGAAGGCCCGCTTGGCAAAGGGGATCTTGCTCTTTTTCCGGAGACCGGCGAACAGATCGTGGATTTCCTTCTCCTTCTTGAGAACTGTCTCGATCCGTGTCCGGGCCGAGCCGTAGCGCTGCTTTGACAGGGGCCTGATCTCCTCGGGATGGTGAACGTGCAGTATTTTCCCTTTCAGCATTTTCTCCATCTCCTCGTCGGAGACCCGATTAACGATCATGTGCCGGATAAGCTTCTGATGTTCTTTCTCCTCGAGAACGATTTTTTTTATGCTCTCCGGCATCTCGACATCGACAAGCTCGGCCTGAAGCAGGCTATACAGGTCATGGATTTCTTCCTCCAATGTAAGGGCGCTTTTCAGGATCGATCTGAGAGCCAGTGTTCTGAAGCAGCCTAGCGGCCCCACCTATGTATCCTTGTTCAGCTTTTCAGCGCTTCGAAGAGAGTCAGAGCACCGAAGCCGATGAATACCCCCGCCGCCACGATCTTTATTATTTTTTCAGGTACGAACCTGCCTACCGCCGCCCCCAGGGACGCGGCGATGACGGTGGTCAGGATCAGGGCGCCGACCGCACCGATCAACACGGACAGAAAGGCCTTGCGGTTTGCCGCTAAAGCGAAGATCGAAATTTGAGTCTTGTCGCCCAGCTCGGCGAGAAAGATCATCACAAAGGTGGAAATGATAAGCCTCAAGTTCAATAGCATCACCTCTGTTTTCTACGGCTCAGCCGAGGGCCACATCCAGGGTCATCATCACGGTGAAGCCCAGCATCGCTCCAATCGTGGCCACATCGCTGTGCTTCTCCCGCTGGGATTCGGGAACCAGCTCTTCCACGACCACGTAGATCATGGCGCCGGCGGCAAAGGCCAGAGCGTAGGGAAGCAGGGGTTTGACCACGATTACGGCCAAAGCACCAAGCACCCCGGCGATCGGTTCCACCACCCCGGAAAGCTGTCCGTACCAGAAGGACTTGAGTCGGGAGATGCCCTCGCGGCGCAGAGGCACCGATACAGCGGTGCCTTCGGGGAAATTCTGGATGCCGATACCCAGAGCCAGGGCCACGGCTCCGGCAAGAGTGGCTGTAGGCAGCCCGGCGGCAAGGGCGCCGAAGGCGACACCCACGGCCAGGCCTTCCGGAAAATTGTGCAGGGTGATGGCCAAAACCAGCAGGATGCTGCGTTGCCAGGTTGTCGAGATGCCCTCCGATTGTCCCTTAGCCATGCCGGGATGCACGTGTGGCAGGATCTTGTCTATGGCGAACAGAAACAGGCCGCCGAGAAGAAAGCCCACGGCCGCCGGGATAAAGGCGGGCAGGGAGGACTGCTCTTCGGCCATCTCGATTGCCGGGGCGAGCAGGGACCAGAAGCTGGCAGCCACCATTACACCGGCGGCGAAGCCGAGCATGCCATCGAGCACCTTGCGGTTGATCGACTTGAAGAAAAAGACCATTCCGGCGCCGGCTGCGGTCACGAGCCAGGTAAAACAGGTGGCCAGCAAAGCCTGGATGATCGGATCAAGTGATTTGAACCACTCAATTACCATCTTCACCCTCCTTCTCTACGTTTGTTGATATATCTGCTGCCTCAGGCTTCTGCAAATTTTTGGGCTTCCGCCTCGATCCTCTCGATTCCTTCAGGGGAATCGACGACCTGGAGCTCGATCGTGATCGGGTAGTTGGCCTGCCCAGCTATCAGGGGCAGTTCCCCTTTTTCCCGCAGAGGACCTCTTCCGATGGGAGTAATGGTACCCGGCTCCAGTCCCATTACGTAGAATCCTTTTCGTGGCATCTTCCATTCGGTGAGATGGGGAAGCTCTTTGCTGTTGAAGCGCAGCACGATCCCAAGGCAGCCGTTTCCTACGTTACGATTGAGCAGGGCGATCAGGGTATTGCCCTTGCTGTCCGAGCCCAGTTTGTGGAAGAATACTTTTTCCTGGTATCCCTGGATCGGCTGCGGGAAAACCAGGGCTTCCTCAACTCCCCTATCCTTGGCCGCCTCATCGTCTCTGGCGACGCTGGACTCTATCGGGCCTACGACCTTTGCGCTGTCTGTGAGCAGGGGAAAACCGAAGTTGAAGTGGTAGAGCATCATCAGAGGCTGCTCTTCGAAGCCCCTGTTTTCCACCACGTCTTGTATGGTAAAACCCTTGTCACCCAACTTTGTCGAAATCGTACGTGTCAGGGTGAGGTTTTCCCCCATGGCTTGAGCTTCCCGCATGCGGCCCTGCACGCTCAGATGGTATTCATCACCCTGCCAGTATTGCCGCACAGACACATCCTCGGCCGCACTGTTGGAGATCCGCCCGTGCAGCCCGTAGGCCTGGCCCTGGTCCACGCTCGGCGCTCCCGCATTGGTGATGCCGCAGGTTGTGAGAAGCCCGGCGTAAAAGCTGCGCAGCCAACCGAGGCCGGGTTCCTCGTAATAAGCGGGGGAGGTGATGCCGGTGGGCGAACGGAAGCCCAAAGCCTTTCCCTCGAAGCAGGCATCGCAGATGTCCATGCAGCGGCCGGGCAGAACGGTGAACTGCAGACCCCCGCCCGAGTTGATCTGAAGCGCTTCGACACCCGCCGCTTTGCCTTCTGCAAGAATGCAGCGGCTGATTCCGGCGATCTGCTTCTCGTCGCCGATCAGCGCGTTTAGATTACCCTTGTTCCATTTTTTTCCCAGATATTCAGCCATAGGTTCCTCCGGTTCAATGTTTATTCCTCCAACCAGAGGGAGGATGCCTGTTTGAACCTTCTCTTTCCGGCAAGCAGGGAGTAAGCTACGATCGAGAAGATCAAATATACAGCGAGAATAGCACAGGTCAGCCAAAGATAGAAGATTTTGCCCGTGGAATACCAGTATCCCGGCAGGTTGAGCATGAGGATTAAAGGAATGGCCAGGACGAAGGTGACGCCGGAGCCGTACATATAATCCGTAGCCACGGGAGTTTCAAAATTCGGATCCACAACCCTAAGCAGGGCCAGCCCCGTGGAAAGCGTTCCTGTCATATTCCCGTAAAACATGACGGCCCTGTCGAAGCGGTGATCGCTGAACAGGCGGGAAACGGTCCAGAGCACGGTGATCGTGGTCACGATACCTCCGGTCAAGGCAACCGCCAGGATCGGGATCCAGAAACGGGAGAGAACGACGATCGTAATGGCTGCAATGGCCGCGGTGACCATGATGTCCACACACACCCCGGCGATCCGGGCCAGGCTGCCGTTGTCGATCGTGTGATCGATCCCAAGACCTCTGAAAATCCGTTTTGCCAGCAGGGCGATCAGGGCGGCGAAGATGAAGGCTATACCCCAAAGGTTGGTGGCCAGCTGCATACCCATTGTCCCGGCCAGGGAGAGCAGAAACGTTACAGCGTGGAGAAAAAGATAGGCGAGCAGGTACACGCCGAGAATCACGGCAAAGTTGTAGGAGAGGGTATCGATGGCCTCGGTTTCTGTGGTAAGCAGGCTGCCTGCAGGTTTTCTCTCGTTCCGGGAGAGAATCCCCGTCCGCCTGCGGCGTTGGTCGATCAGCTTTGCCAGCTCCGGTTCCATCCAGCCGCGCTTGCGCGCCAGATTGATCAGGGCGATTCCGACGAAACAGGCCCAAAGATAACCGATAGCGGCGAAAATCAGGCCGAGGTTTCCGCCCCCCTCGAAACCGAGAGATTCCCAGCCTTTGCCGATGGCGAACGCCTGACCGGGGCCCAGTCCATAGCCCAGGGGCATGAGGAAGCCGAAGCTGGGAAAGAGCTTGGGAATAAAGGTAAAGATAAAAAGCAGGGTAATTCCGAAGCCTATGATCACCTGCAAAGTGTAGTGAATGATGATCACCACCGCCGATGAGAAGATCCTCTTCCCGGCACCCTTGACGGAGCCTCCCCGCAGGCTCATGGCGATGAAAGAAAGGTTGAGGAGGTGGAAAACCAGATTTCCCAAACCCTCGCTGGACATTCCCAATCTCGGCGCCAGGAAGTTGTAGAAGGGAAGCAGGATAAAGCCCGCGCTGAGGGCATTGGGAATCAGGTACTTCTGAAAGAATCGAACCTTTGACCTGAGAAGGGTCGCTAACAAGAGAGCGATGCAGATCAGGCCGAGGTCAATGAAGATGGACCAGGAAAAATTCATAGACGCACCCCCGGATGAAACACTATACCAGGAGGTGCATCCGCTGTCGAGCTTGGCGATTTTCCGTTTGGGGAGCTGCTTCGGCGGGGCGGCGTTTTCTTGCCAGAGCCCGGATTTTGAGGTTAAACTTGCACAGCAAAACGAGGAGGACCCTTGAATTAGTGAGATCTATGGGAATCTGCTCGAGTACATGTACACTCACGAGGGAAAAGCTCGGACGTTTGTTCGAGATGAGTAAGTAGGGCTGATGAGAATCGTACTCTATATCCTGATCGGTTTGGTTTGCTATCAGATCCTCATGCGCCTGGGCAGAAAGCTCTGGCACTTCCCGGCTCCGGCCTTCATCGGCGGGTTTCTCGACAGCGATCTTAGGCGCGCCCTGCAGCCGGCCGCTGCTGTGATTCTACGGAGCGGCATCGAACCGGGAAACACCGTGCTGGAAATCGGCTGCGGCAGCGGAGCCTATATCCTCACCGCCGCCCGGACTGTGAAAGACAGCGGCAAGGTTTTTGCCCTGGACATCCAGCCCGGAATGCTGACCCAGCTGAAAAGGAAGCTGGCCAGGCCGGAAAATGCGGACGTGCGCAACGTCCGGACGGTGCAGGCCGGCGCCTATAATCTGCCCTTCGAAGAGGGCGCCTTCGATGTGGTCTGTCTGATAACTGTCCTTCAGGAGATACCGGACAGGAAGAAGGCTCTCTCGGAGATCATGCGGGTTCTGCGCCCGGGCGGCACCGTGGCCGTAACCGAATGGATCGTAGATCCTGATTACGTGTTGAAGTCGAGCACAATGAGATTGCTAAAAACGGCGGGATTTGAGAGAATCGAAACCTTCGGAAATCTCTGGACCTACACGGTTCGAGGCCGCAAGGAAGAACAAAGCTGAGCGGGGGTTCTGGTATGATAGCGAACGTGCTCGTCGTGGGTATCGGAGGCGTCGGCGGATATTTCGGCGGAAAGCTGGCGCTTCACTACAACAGGGAAGCGGCGCAGAAAGACAAGAAAGACATTGATGTCACCTTCGTGGCTCGCGGAGCTCATCTCGCAGCCATTCAGCGCAGCGGGTTGTGCCTCAATACGGCTGAACAGAGCGGCTTGGTTTGCAGGCCCCACAGAGCTACCGATGCGATCGAGGAACTGGAGGCTCCCGACCTCTGTTTGGTCTGCGTAAAGGGCTACAGTTTGGATGAGGTCAGCCGGCGGCTGTCAGGGATCGTTGCTGAAAAAACGGCTATCGTTCCCCTTCTCAATGGGGTGGATATACGGGAGCGAATACGGAAACACATCGGCAAGGCAGCGGTGCTTCCCGCCTGCGTGTACGTTAGTTCCAGCCTGGACAAGCCGGGCGCGGTGACTCAAAAAGGAATGAAGGGCGTTTTGATCTGCGGCAAAGATCCCGCGCACCCCGAGTACGAGCCGACCGAGGTGGTGGAGGCGCTCGCCGAGGCCGGGATTTCTGTAACCTACAGCCAGGATGCCTATCCGCTCATATGGGAAAAGTATCTGTTCATCGCTTCTTTCGGATTGGTAACCGCCTGGTCGGCCAAGCCCTTTGGAGCGGTCATTGAAGATAACGAGCTCAGAGAGTTGACCAGGTCGATCATGGAAGAGATCGCCGCGGTTGCCGCGGGACGGGGTGTAGAGCTTGATCCCGGAATCGTAGCCGCCTCGTTGGAGAAAGCAAAGAACTTCCCCTACGAAACCAAGACTTCATATCAGCGGGACGTGGAGAAGGGCGGGGCGAACGAGGGAGACCTGTTCGGGGCAACCATCGTCAGACTGGGACGCGAGCTCGATATCCAGACTCCTACAAGCGAGCGTCTGTACTCGGAGATTGCAGCCGGGTAGCTTTCCTTTCAATAGAACTTTCCCCAGGCCACCCGTATGCCCACTACAGGGGTATAGGTGAAGAAATCGTCGAAGGGAGTGCCCGGGATTAAATTTCCGGCGAACTGATAGCCCATGTAGAAGGTAGGCATGAACCAGCGGCTGAAAGGGATTCCCAGCTCGAGGGTGATCTCCTCAAGAAAGGAAAAAAAACCGTCGTACCCTTCAGCGCTCTTCTGCTCCCCCGTATGGATTCCTCCCAGCGCGGTCCAGCTGATCAGGGAAACGGTCACCGGCCATTGGATCAGCTGGAATCCGTTGATCACGCCGCCGAAACCGCCGGAGATTCCCGTGTCGCCGTTCGTGTCGGCTACGGCGAAGCCGAAGCCTCCCGTGATCGTACGGTCATGCACACCGTAGCCGAATCCTCCGTAATAGGCCAGGCCCATGGAATTGTTGCGCACAGGGTAATCTTTCAGGAACGGGTATTCCGAAGTCTGCAAACCACCGAACATGCCGCCGCAGCCGTCGGCCAGCACTGCCAGCGCAGGCAGAGATAGAGCAATGGCAACCAGCAACAGAGCTCTCGATTTCATTGAATGTTCCTCCTCATTGGTTGTGTCTATCTCTTTAACACGAAGGGCAGAAAAATCTGTTACCTGTGTTCGCTTTATAGTCCAGGAGTTGTCCAGACGTTTGCTTTTTTTAATTTCGGTCTTGGATTAAAATATAAAAAAGGTGGACCCATCTATGAAAAAAGTGCTTTCCATCAGCGTAGGATCCTCAATACGAGACCACACCACGGAGTGCGAGTTTCTCGGGCAGCGCTTTCAGCTCTCCCGGATCGGGACGGACGGCGATTTTGAGCGCGCCATCGAGCTTTATAGAGACTACGACGGCAAAGTAGACGCTTTCGGGGTGGGCGGAACACTCTTCTACCTGCATGTGGGCAAGAGAAATTACTATTGGCGGGATCGAAACTTGCAGCGTATTCGAGAGGCGGTCAAAATCTCCAAGATCGGAGACGGAAATGCAGTGAAACCGCTGTTGGCCAGAAGGGCTTTCGTTATGCTGGAAAGTTTCCTCCAGGAACGGGGATCGAGCCTGGCGGGGCGCAAGGCGCTGATGACCTGCGCAGTGGATCGCTACGGCATGGCCGAGGCTCTGGTGCAGTCCGGCTGCGAGACCGTGTTCGGAGATTTCATGTTCAATTTGGGTATGAACGTACCGCTGCACTCGTTGTTTGCCGTCCGCTTTGTGGCGGCGATCCTGCTGCCCGTTATCACCAGACTGCCCTACGAGTGGTTCTATCCTCTTGGAGAAAAACAGGAACGGGAGCCGAAAACAAGATTCCGGCGCTACTACGAGCAGGCGGATGTCATCGCCGGGGACTATCTGCTGATTCGGGATTACATGCCTCCCGATCTTGGCGGCAAGATCATCGTCACCAACACCACCACGGTACAGGACCTGGAAGAGATGCGCCGGCACAATCTTCAAATACTGGTCACAACCACGCCTCGCCTGGCTGGGCGCAGCTTCGGGACCAATGTCATCGAGGCCGCTCTACGAACGCTCATCGATAAGCCGGACAGCGAAGTAACGGAGACCGATTTCCTGGAACTGGTAGAGAAAATTCCAATAAATCCGGCGATTGAAGTACTGAAGCAGACGAGGTAGATTGAGTTTCTCCGTGAATGGGGTATACTGTATATGAAGAAAAGTACTATCCTTTTTCCAGGAGGGACTATGAAAAAGATACTGATTGTTCTGGTCGTGCTGGCGCTTATAGGCACGACGGCCTGGAGCCAGGAAGCAAAGCAGCCCATAGCTTCCGTATCGTTTTTGTTGGGAGGATCCTTTGTAGCACCGATCGGCGTGGGCGCGGAGTTCTTCCTAGGGAATTTCGGGATTGGCGCCGAGCTCCGGGGCCTTTTCATCGCCTACAAGAGTGATGCCATAGGAACCGTGGAGCCGGGAGCCTACGGTCGCTTCTATTTTACAGGTCTGGAAAGCAGCCTCTTCCTCTTCGGCGGAGCCAGTTACCTGACCGCGTGGAGCACCCAGTCGGGAACCGTGGAGGCGGGAATCTTGAAACCCAAAGGAGGGGCGGGCTACGCCGCCACGTTCGGGCGGGACAACCGTACCCGCTTCACCATCGAGCTGGGCGTTGTCGGTTTTTACGCCGTGGTCGGAGGAGAAATAGCTGACGCCGTCGTTTTCCCGTTTCTTCCTCATTTTCTGTTGAGTTTCGGCAGGGCTTTCTAAGCGCTGTCTATTAGAATAAAATAGCAAAACGAATAGCCGGCCGTTTCCACGGAAGCGGCCGGGTTTTCTTTGAACCACATAACGAATGCACACTTACCTGGATTGTATACCCTGCATCTTTCGCCAGGCCCTGGAGGCGGCTCGTTTCTGCGGGCTCGATGAGGCGGCACAGGCGGAAACCCTCTACGCCATCGGCAGACAGCTGCCCAACCTGCCGCTGAACTTGCCGCCGCCGGAGCTGCACAGGCGGCTGTTTCCGTTTATTGGAGAGGCGATCGGACGCACCGATCCGTACCGCGAGGTGAAAAAGAGCAGCAACAGGTACGCTTTGGCGTTATATCCGGAGCTGATCGCCAGGGTGCGCTCTTCCGCCACACCGCTGCGCACAGCTGTAGAGATCGCCATCGTCGGGAATATCATCGACTACGGCGCCATGAGAGGCCAGGACATCAGACCGAAGTTGGAGAGGCTGCTGTCCGAAGAGCAGCAAAGGCTCACCCAAGAGGACAGCACCTTTTTCGATTTCTCCTTCTTTTCCAGAAAACTGGAAAAAGCGGATTCTGTGCTCTACCTGGCCGACAATGCCGGGGAGACTGTGTTCGACAGGGTTTTGCTCGAGACAATCAGGCAGCGGTACCCGGACAAACCTCTGCTCTATGCAGTGCGGAGTAAACCGATCGTCAACGACGCTTTGGAAGAAGACGCCAGGGAATGCGGGATCGACGCCGTAGCCGAGATCGTTTCCAGCGGTTCCGACGCCCCCGGAACCATCCTCAGCCGCTGTACCCCGGATTTTCTCGAGAAATTTCGCGCCGCCGATATAATCATCAGCAAGGGGCAGGGTAACTACGAGGCCCTTTCGGGAGAGAGGGGCCCGATCTGCTTCCTGCTCGTGGCCAAGTGTCCCGTGATCGCCGAAGACATCGGCTGCGCCGTGGGCGATGTTCTGCTGATTCCTGCAGCCGCTATTTCCCCAACCGCCTGAGGATTTTTTGCGCTTCGGCCTCGGCCTCTTCTATCAGCTGTTCGATGATCTGTTTCGCAGGCAGCACTTCCCTGACCAGGCCCACGCTCTGGCCGGCCATGACGGAACCCTGCTCTATCTCGCCGTCGATGGCCGCTTTGCGCAGGCCCCCGATCCAGAACTCCTCGAGCTTGCGTCCCGCCTCCCTGGGCTTGATCGTCTTCCTTTCCAACTGAGCAACGAGGCCGAGCTGAAGCGTGTTGAAATCCCGCGTGCCCTCGTTCAGCAGGGCCCGTACCGGAATTATAGGCATGCGGGGATCGAACTGGGCAGTAGGCACCGCGTCTTTAGCGGCGGCCCGCAGCAGGGCCTGCTTGAAGTTCTCGTGGGCAATGGATTCGCAGGCCACGGCAAATTTGGTGCCCAGCTGCACCCCGGCCGCTCCCATCATCAGATAGTGGACCATCATTACCCCGCTGCCGATCCCCCCGGCCACGAACACGGGCACCTCGCTCACCCGCGGCAGGATCTGCTCGGCCAGCACGGCGGTGGAAATAGGGCCGATGTGACCGCCCGCCTCGTGGCCTTCGATCACCAGGGCGTCGACCCCTTCTTTGATCAGGTTGCGGGCGATTCCCACGGTGGGTGCGAAGCAGAGCAGCCTGCTCGCCGTTTGTTTGACCTTGGCGATCGCATCCCGGGGAGGAAGCCCGCCTGCGAAGATGACGAAGGGAAACTCGATCTTCAGGATATGATCGAGATGCTTTGCGAAGTTCGGTGCGATAGTGATCAGGTTCACCCCGAAAGGCTTGTCCGTCTTGTCACGGGTTTTCTCGATCTCCTGTTTGAGCAGCCTCGGCGGCATGTTGCCTCCGGCCAGCACCCCGAAGGCTCCGGCATTGGATATGGCGGAGACCAGTTGGGACTCGGAGATCCAGGTCATGGCTCCTCCGAGAATCGGATACTCCACGCCCAGAAACTCTTTGCCCCGGCTCCACAGCCTCTCTATCATTTTTCTCGGCATTGCAACCTCCTCCTCACCCTCAAGCAGCTCTGCCTGCATATGACTCTGTTAGGGGACGTAAGTGAAATATGCCTGTTTTCGAGCGGCGTTTCAACAAGCCAATCTCCGGGCCCTATTCTCCTGAAGCTCTTCAGGGGGACTTTGACAAATCCCGCGGAATAGAACAATATCGAGGACAGATGAAATCAATCGTATTGGCCGAAAAGCCGAGCGTGGGCCGTGATTTGGCCGCCGTTCTCGGCTGCAACCAGAAGACAAAGGGCTACTGCGAGGGCGGCGGCTATATCGTGACCTGGGCCATGGGTCATCTGGTCGAGCTGGCCGATCCCCATGTGTACGATGAGAAGTATAGAAGTTGGTCCCTGCACACCCTGCCCATGCTGCCCGAGAGGATGAAGCACAAAGTCATCGGTAGAACGTCCCACCAGTTCCGTACGATTCAATCCCTGTTCCGGCGAAAAGACGTAAACAACCTGGTCATCGCCACCGACGCGGGCCGGGAAGGTGAGCTGGTGGCCCGCTTGATCATGCGCCTCGGAGGCTGGAAAGGTCCCTTCCAGAGACTCTGGATCAGCTCGCAGACAGATTCTGCGATCCGGGAGGGATTTCGAACCTTGAAACCCGGTAAGGACTACGACAATCTCTTCCGCGCCGCCGAATGCAGGGCCGAGGCGGATTGGATCGTCGGTCTGAACATCTCCAGGGCACTGAGCTGTAAGTTCGACGCCCGGCTGTCCGCGGGCAGAGTCCAGACGCCCACCCTGGCACTGATCGTTCGGCGGGAGGAGGAGATCAACAACTTCAAGCCGGAGAGCTACTGGCAGGTGCAGGCGGATTTCGGCTCCTTCACCGGCCTCTGGCGCAGCCCCAAGGGCGTGACTCGCATCAAGGAGGAGAGCCGGGCTCGGGAGATCGCGGAAAAGGTGAGGGACGCGGAGGCGCGGATCGTCAAGGTGGAGACCAAAGACAAGAGCGAAGCCCCGCCCCTGGCCTACGATCTGACTGCGCTGCAGCGGGAGGCCAACACCCGCCTCGGTTTCAGCGCCCAGAAGACGCTGAGCACCCTGCAGGGGCTGTACGAACGCCACAAGATCGCAACCTATCCGAGAACCGATTCCCGCTACATCACCCGCGATATGGTTCCCACCCTCAAGCAGAGGCTCAAAGCGGTGCTCGCCTCCCGCTACAGGACAACAATCGAGAAACTGCTCGACGGCGAAATCAAACCGGGAAACCGTTTGGTGAACGACGCCAAGGTCAGGGACCACCATGCCATACTGCCAACCGAGCAGAGGGCGGATCCTCAGAGGCTCAACTCCGACGAGCGAGCCTTGTGGGAGATGATCGTGGCCCGTTTCTTGGCCGTGCTCTCGCTCGCCTATCGCTACAAGAGCATCACCATTATCACGGAGGCGAAGGGTGAGCAGTTTGTTTCCCGGGGAGTCCAGGTGGTAGATCCCGGTTGGAAGGCAATCGAGGAAAGCGTTTCCGAGGGTGAGCCGGAGGAGGATGAGCATCCCCGGCAGGAGCTGTCCTCTCATCGAGAGGGGGAACGCCTGACAGTGGTCGCCGCTGAGCTCAGGCAGGGATTTACCAAGCCGCCGTCGAGATACACGGAAGCCACTCTGCTCGACGCTATGGAGCATGCCGGCAGATTTATAGAGGACAAGGAGCTGCGTGCGTCGATCGCCCAAGGGGGGATCGGAACGCCGGCTACCCGGGCGGAGATCATCGAGAAGATACTCTCCCACTACTACATCGAGCGGCGGGGCAGGACGCTTTTCCCAACCCCCCGGGGAATGGAACTGCTCGAGCTGGTTCCCGTAGACCTGCAGTCCCCCGAGCTCACGGCCCGGTGGGAACAGCGCCTGGCCCGCATCGTCGAGGGCAGGGAGAGGGCAGCGGAGTTCAGCAGGGATATCCGCAGGAACGCCACCGAGCTCGTGGAGAGCGTCAAGGCGAGCACGGCTCAGTACAAACCCCGGAACCTGAGCAGCACTCCGTGTCCTGCCTGCGGCAGGCTGATGATGCCCGTTCTTGACAAGAAGGGCAGGAAAATGCTTGTCTGTCCATCTCTTTCCTGTGGATACGAGCAGAGTGAAGCCGGACCTGAGGGCGGTCCTATGGGGCGTAGGCCCTCGAAGAAACAGAAGGCAATGAACCGGAGACTGATCGAGCAGTTCAGCGATCGTTCTAAGGACACGGCGACCTTTGCAGACCTGATTCAGTCGGCGCGCGAGCGCAAGGAGAAGCGGAGTTGAACCGACAGACGTTGCTTATCATAGCTCTCATCTGCCTGGCCCTGCTGAAGCTGCCGGCTTCCCCTCAGGACACCTTCGCGAAAGAAGATTTCTGGAAAACGGCCGGCCTCTCCCTGTCCGTGCCTGCGGCGGGAAACCTCCTCAGCTTTCTTCCTGTTTTTGCTCCGAATACCTCCGGGATCGTTCCCTGGATCATCTATCCCAGCCAGCTGCTGGCGCATCTGCCTCTCTACGGGCTGAACGCTTCCAAGGCACTGACCTATACGGGGATCGAGCTGCTGCTGCCCGCCGTCGGTGTGGGCCTGATGTTTCTCGGCGGGGATAACGATTTTGCTCAGCAGGCCTCGGGGTTGGCCCTCGGAGTGTATCTCAACGTCACTCAGTTTTCCGTGTACGAGGTGTACAAAGAGTTTCGCCTGCGGGTTCAGCCGCAGGATCCCTATAGGGCAAGCTTTGAAGCAAGCTCCTTCGCCGAGGTGCTGGCCGGAGAGTTTCGCTTCAGGAATTTGATCGATCCCCTCGTCTGGATACCGACGATCGCCGGACCCGCGCTCCTGGCAGGCTACCGGCTGCTCGCCGAGGGGGAGGCTGACGAGGCGGTTTGGAGGACCGGGGAAGGCTACATCGGCGCAACCAGGGTCCATCCTGCCGCAGGGTTTTTCTACGTGCTGGGCAGCAGCACGGTATCCATGTCCCTCCTGGCGATCGGAGAGGAAGCGCTCTACAGGGGCGTGATCTACGAGGAAATCAAATCGCGCACCAACCGGCGAACCGCCAGGATTGTCGATGTCCTGCTCTTTCCTCTGGTTCACCTGCCCGGCGACCTCAATGCAGGTTACCCGGCCGGTACCGTCGCCTTTCAGTTCTTCTGGCGCGCCGGCATGACTCTGGTGTTCGATGCCGCTTACGACAAGGGGGGACTTGCCCTGTCGGCGACCGTCCACATGTGGTCGGATGTAGTGTTGCTGCTCGTTCAGTGGCTCGCCTACGGCGGAGTCGCCCAGTCCTCTTCGGGAAGCGGCAATCGGTTGCCCGTTTCCCTGCCGCCGGGTAATGGGGGAGCCGGGGGCGGGGGAGTGCCTGTGACTTTGCGCTTCACCGTTCCCCTTTAGCAGCTGTCGCGGGAGACAGAGGTGTTTGCCTTTAACAGATTCAACACCCGTCTGGCAGGCAAGGTTACCCTCTATTTTTTAAACGCCTACAAGGATGCCCGCCTGGCCCAGGAGCTGCTCGATTACTACCTCAGCGGCGACTCCGGCTGCCTGGCCGATCCACGCTCCAAGGAGCAGGCCGCGCTCCCCGAAGCTTCCCGTCCCTCGTTTCTCCTCGGACTGATCTTTTCCCAGTACTACGGCAATGGGATCTACGACTATATGTATGCCCGCTTTCTGCTGAAGCTGCTTTCCGGCCCCCGGCGCCGGGCCTTCACTCTCTGTTTAAAAGAGAAGCTGCAGGCATATACCGGAACCTTGGAGCTGCGCCGCTGCTATCAGGAGTTCGCCGAAGGTCCCATCATCCTGGTCCGGCCGCTGATCGAGTTCTGCCGCCGCCGCATCTACTATCTCGATCGCTTTCGCCGCGAAATGCTCGCTGAGCACGCAGGGAGCACAGGGCGCGCCGGGCGCGCTGCGATCGCAGATCCGGCCGAGATCGACCTGGGGGAGTTCATCTCCGCCGTGATTGTCGTTCAGAGGCTCAACAGAGAGAACAATCTCTACTACGCAGGTGTTATTCGCCGGAACAGGCGGAGCTCGGAGGGCAAGATTCGCATCCTCAGAGAGGTCGCCGCCCAGTTTCAATACGAGGAGCTCTTCCTCGAATCCTGTGCCCGGGCCCTGGAGGGAGCGGGGCGCTGGGACGAGCTGTTCGTCAGAGTGGTGCGCCGGGTCTTCAGACGTTTTCTGCTTTGAAGATCCCGTTATTCGCCGTTATTCGGCCAGCAGAGAGAAAACATCGCGCAGCTGTTGATAACTTTTCTTGAAAACATCGTAGCGTTTCCTGTATACGGGGAAGTGCTCGCTCTGTGCCGCGGTCCTGTCCACGCAACGCACGATTTTGTCGGCATCCCTGATCGAGGAAAAAATGCCCACGCCCACCCCGCCGGCTATGGCGGCGCCTATCGATGTCGCTTCGTCGATGAAGTTTAACTTGACGACAGGTTTTTCCATGATATCGGCGAAGATGCTTCGCCAGAGTGCGCTCTTCGCGCCCCCGCCGATCATACGGATTTCCTTTGAGCTCACCCCCTGTTCTCGAAAGGCCTCTTCGATCAACCTCATATTGAAAGCCACCCCTTCCAGCACGGCCCTGGCCATGTGCCTCTTGTCGTGCAGCATGGACAATCCGATGAAGCAGGCTCTGGCATCCGGATTCCAAAGCGGACTGCGCTCTCCCATGAGATAGGGCAGAAAGATTACGCCCTCAGATCCGCAGGCCACCTCGCCGGCTTTGAGGGCGAGCAGATCGTACACATCCACGCCGGCTTGCCCGGCCGCGGCGGCCTCGGAGTCGCAGAGGACATTCTTGAACCACTGCAGGGAACCTCCGCCGCTCTGCATCGTGCCTGCCGGGAAGTAGAGACCTTTGAGGAAATGGCAGAAGGTGAACGTCCTGCGGGAGGGATCGATCAGAGGTTTGTTCGAAGCCATGGCCATCCATGTCGAAGTCCCCAAATAGATGTACGCTTCACCCTCGGCCACGACCCCGGCGCCGCAGGTGGCGCAGGCTCCGTCCCCGCCCCCGATCACGACCGGCATTCCCTCGGCCAGACCGCTCTGAGCCGCCGCCTCCTTTTTTATCTTTCCTACGATCTGGGTGGATTCTACGATCTCGGGTAGCTTGTTTTCGTCGATCTCCGTGGCGGCCAGCAGATCTTCCGCCCATTTCAATGTGCCGATGTCCAACAGGTTCATACCCGAGGCATCGGAGTAGTCCGTGAAGATCTTTCCCGTTAAACGGGCGGCAAGGTAGTCCTTGGCGTGGACGAATTTCGCAGTCTTTTTGTATATTTCCGGCTCGTTGTCCCGGATCCACATGATCTTGGCGGCGGAATACGAGGCGCTGAGACGGTGCCCAGTGAGCTCGTAGACCCGGTCCGCGTCGACACGCTTCGAAAGCTGTTCGATCTGCTCGGTGGCCCGGAGATCCGCCCAGATGATCGAATTCCTCAACGGATTTCCGCTGCCGTCCAGCGGCAGGGCCGCCATCATCTGCCCGGAGAAGCAGACGCAGGCTACCTCCTTCGCGGCCAGCTTCGCCTGCTCGAGCAGATTCTTCGAAGACTCGCAGAAGGCGCCCCAGTACAGCGCCGGGTCCTGCTCCGCCCATCCCTGTTTTGGGTAGTAGGTCGGGTACTCGGAGAAGCAGCTGCCTATGAGCTCGCCGTCAGCGCTGAAAAGGGTCGCTTTGTCCCCCGTGGTGCCTAGATCGTGGGCAAGTATGTAATCCGCCATGGTACTCCTCGCTTTGTTTTTGTCTTGTGATACGGTTTCTACCATTTTGTCCCATACATCCGGGGAGGCGTCAAGCAATTCTTTTCCCCTGGCGCCGGAGTTTTCCCCTGACGTCGGTATGGCGGCCTGCGGTTCCTCGCCCCCTGCTGGTGACAACCTCCAGCCGATGGGATAGTATCGCAAACGGAGGAAAGGGTTATGAACGACAAAGAGAAGCAATCATACGATCAGCAGCTGGCCCGCGTCATCGATCATACGGTGATGCAGCCGGATGTGACCAGAGATGAGATACGGCGGCAGTGCCGTCTGGCCATAGAATACGGTTTCGCCGGTGTATGCGTGAGCACCGTACACCTCTCCTTAGCCGCCACCGAGCTGGCCGGCAGTTCTCTGAACCTCTGCACGGGAATCGGTTTTCCCCTCGGGGCTTCGAGCTGGCTGATGAAAGCTTTCGAGACCAGAGATGCGGTGGCAGCGGGCGCGACCGAGATCGACATGGTGATAAACATAGGGGCGGTGAAAGAGGGCGATTACGGCACCGTCGAGCGGGAAATCGAGGCGGTGATCCGGGCTGCTGAAGATAGGACGGTGAAGGTGCTGCTCGAGATCTGCTATCTGAACGAGAAGGAGATCGTGAAGGTCTGTGAAATTGCGGCCCGGTTGGGCGCGGCTTTTGTCAAGACTTCCACGGGCTTCGCTCCGGGGGGAGCGACAGAAGAGGCGGTGCGCTTAATGCGACGGACGGTGGGCTCGACTATGGGCGTGAAGGCGGCCGGAGGGATCGGCAGCCGCGATTTCGCCCTGAAGCTCCTGCAAGCGGGTGCCTCGCGCCTGGGGATGAGTAAAAGCGTGGCGGTTGTTTCAGACTTTGCTTGAGGTTTACTCGAGATTTGCGTGTCTCGAAAACATCTGTTCCGCATTCGTGTTTCTTTTTTCCATGAGCAGGAGAATCAGGGCATCCAAAAACACCAGCGCCGACTGCTCGAAAAGAGAGCCCATCGGTTGTATCGACGAACCCTCGGCGGCAACGGCGGACTTGGGTGTGACGGCTCGGATCCGGACGGCGAGGTCGGCCAACTTTGCCAGGGATGACTGCGGGAAGGCGGTGAGCAGGGCGATCGTTGCGCCCAAGGTTTCGGCTTTGCGGGCCATGGCGACGAGACCGGCCGTTTCACCGCTGCCCGAAACGATGAACAACAGGTCGCCTTTTTCGATGCCGGGCGTGGTTACATCCCCGACGAAATGGGTAACAAGCCCTGTATGCATCAGGCGCATGGCGAAAGCCCTTGCGACCAATCCGGACCTGCCCGTTCCGGCGGCAAAAACGCGCTTTGCTTCAGCGATCAGCGTACCGAGGCCTTCGACGGCCGCAGGATCGATTCCCGAGAGCGCTTCTGCGATTTCCTTTACTACCGCGTCGATAGTGTCGTGAATATTCACGCATTCCTCCCCCCGTTTGCTTTGTCAAAAACCGACCTCAAGCTCAGCACGGCCTTTCGTTTATCCGCCTTGTTCATGACAGCCCCGCCAACGATCACGATATCCGGTTTCCGGGAGAGGATTTCTTCGATGCTGCTCTGCGTGATTCCCCCTGCCACGGCAACTTCAGTCGAAGAGGCGGCGGCGACGGCCTCCTCCAACCTGCTCAGGGTCGCGCTGCCCGCCGCTCCGAGGTCGGAAGCAGTATGGACGCAAACGTAGTCCGCTCCCAATCTTTCCACCTCGGCGATTCTTCGAGAAACATCCTGGACAGAGATAAGATCCACCATGATGGATCCGCTCTGCATCTTCGCCGTTTGGACCGCGGCCCTGAGGGTAACGTCGTGTGCCATTGCCAATACCGTCACGATATCGGCTCCCGCTTCAAAGGCGACCCGGGATTCGTATTCCCCCGCATCGACGATTTTCAGGTCAGCCAGCAGGGGGAGGCGGGGAAAGTGTTTCTTCATCGCGGCAACGGCGGACAGGCCCTCCCGGATGAGAAGCGGAGTGCCGATCTCGACGATATCGATCAGATCGTGCACTTTCCCGACGACATTCAATGCTTCGGCTAGCTGTACCTGATCGAGGGCCAGTTGTAAACGCATTATTCTTTTCTCCCTCTTCCCGCTGGTGTCGCAATACCAGCGGCAGCCGGGCTGATCATCTCCCGCGGAGGCTTAAGAGCTTGCCTGCATCTTTGCCAGGGATTCGAAAACATGTTTCTCATCCAAACCTTCGTAGAGACGGCAGTAAACATCGTACAGCTCAGAATAAATCTTAGCATTCTCTGGAATCGGCTCGTACGTTCTGTCAACCGAAACCATGCCCTCAACACCTTCAGCAATGTCTTTGAAAGCACCGACGCCGACTCCTGCCATGATGGCCGCTCCCAGCACGGCAGCATCGGGGATTGCCAGTGTCTGCACGGGGCGATTGTAGATGTCCGCCTGGATTTGGTTCCAGGTTTCGGATCGGGTGGGACCACCCAGGATACGCACTTTGTCTATCGGAATGCCCACTTTAATCATGGAGCTGATCATGTCCCACATATCCAGGGTGATTCCCTCCATAAAGGCCCTGGCCATGCAGGCGCGATCGTGGGCAAAGGTGATACCGACAAGTGTGCCGCGGGCGTTTGCATTATATCTCGGGGTGGCGGCGCTGGCGAAATAGGGCAGTAAAAGCAGTCCTTTGGAACCGGCCGGGATCCGGGAAACCATCTCCTCTATAATATCATAGGCGTCGTTTCCCGACTCCCGGGCGCGAGCCTGTTCAAGCGTTGCGATTTCATCTCTAAACCAGCGGTAGACGCTGGCAGCGGCGGCTTGATAACCTTCCAGCTGCCACTTCCCGTAGATGGCGTGGTTGGTTACGAAGGTCTTTTCGTAGGGGTCGCGAAAGACATCATCTACGAAGGCAACCGAGGCGCCCGCTGTACCGAGTGACACAGATAGGAAT
Source organism: uncultured Spirochaetaceae bacterium (assembly GCA_964390045.1). Lineage (GTDB taxonomy): Bacteria > Spirochaetota > Spirochaetia > SZUA-6 > DRHE01 > CAYMGP01. Next base: position 35,465 of record CAYMGP010000017.1, read on the forward strand.
CCAGGTGAAATCACTCCGGCCCCGACCGCAGCGCTGTTCTGATCGCCGGCGCCCACGCACAGAGGTGTACCGGCGGCAAAACCGCTGCGCTCCGCCGCTTCTTCGGATACAGCCCCGATGCGTGTGCCGGATGCCGTAGGTTGGGGCAGAAGCGAGCGATCTATATCGAATAGTTCCAACAGTGTTTCGCTCCAGCAATAGTTGTAAGGATCCCAGAGTCCGTAGAAGCGCGCATCTGAAATATCCACGAAGTACTGATCTGCTCCCATGGCACGCAGCACGAAATCCTGGAGCTGTAACACCTTGGCCGTTTTTTCCCAAACCTTTGGCTGGTTGTTCCTTATCCAAAGCATTTTGGAAAGCATCCAGGTTGTGCTGTTGGGAAAGCCCGTTATATGGAAGTAATCGCTGTCGCTGATCTTTTCTGAGATTTCCTTGATCTCGGCCACGCTTCTGTTGTCCTGCCAGGAGATCATGGGGCGAACCAGCCTTCCCGAATCATCGACGCAGATCGTACAGCACCGTTGCGAGGAGAATGCAACAGAAGCGATCTGTTTCGGATCAATACCCGCCTCGGCAATTGCTACCCGGGAAGCATCCATGGCTGCAGAAATGATCCGCTCCACATCCTGCTCTACCCAGTTCGGTTTAGGGTAGGTACAGGGGTACTCGCGGTAGCCGCTGGCCTGTACCTGTCCTTTCCGTTTGTATATACTGGCCTTTGCTCCAGTGGTTCCAATGTCGATCCCGGCTAAATAGCCACCGTCCATCACTCCCCCTCTCTGCGTTGTTTCTTTCACGTTACCATATAGACAACTTGAAGTCAATTAAATTGCTATATGAAACAAATATAGGTATAATTATAATATTGTTTGCTAAGACAAACTATTATATTCTATGTTTTATTTTGTGCTTGACAAGAATCAGCTATTTGATAATATGAACTGTAGATGTGGCAGGCGTGAGAGTCGGCGCCGAGCTAATAAACGACAGGAGGAATCGAATCATGAATGAATTTCAGATGTGGATACCCTCGCGGACATTTTTCGGCGTCGGTGCCGTCAAGAACGTAAAGGAGCAGGCGGGACAACTGGGCAAGCGAGCACTCCTCTGTGCGGCCAGAGACAGCATGAGGAAAACAGGAGCTCTGGATAGGGTGGTAGCTCTTCTCAAGGAAGCAAATATCGATGCTGTTGTTAAAGACGATGTGGATCCCAACCCGACTACAATTTCTATCAACGAATCGGCCGCTGTCTTTGTCAAGGAAAAATGCGACTTCACTGTGGGCCTCGGCGGCGGGAGCTCGATGGACACGGCAAAATCGGTGGCATTGCTGGCGGCGAATGGGGGAAAGATTCAGGACTACCTGGCCGGCGGTCCTCACGACGATATGGAAGGGCTCAAAGACGCCTATCCCATCATGTGCATCACCACAACGGCCGGAACAGGAAGCGAAGTCACGCCCTGGTTCGTAATTACCAATCCAGAAACGAAGGAAAAACCGGGAACCGGCAATGACAGCACCATGGCGAAAATTTCAATCGTTGATCCGGAGTTGATGATCACGATGCCCCGTAAAGTAACGGCTTCAACCGGGGTCGATGTTCTTTTTCACGCCATGGAAGCCTATATAGCGACATGTGCCACGCCCTTTACGGATCTATTGGCTCTGCGCGCCATGGAGCTTGTTGTACAGTATCTGAAGCGGGCGATGGAGAAAGGCGATGACCTGGAAGCTCGCTCGAAGATGGCCTGGGCCAATACTCTGGCCGGTGTTACGATCGGGGAAGGAACCTCGAGCACCGTGGCGATCCATGCGATGGGTCACAGCATCGGCGGACACACAAATCAGGCGCATGGAATGACAATGGCTGCTCTCGGACCGGCGTACCTGAGAAATACCTGGGACGCTTGTCCCAAGAGATATGCAGATCTCACGCGCATCTTTGGTATCTACGATTCCGATATGAGCGAAAGAGAGCTGGCTGAAAAATCAGCAGATGCTCTCGTAGCCCTGCTGGAAAAATTCGAGTGCAGAGTAAGCATGTCGGATTTGGGCGTGAAGCCCGAGATGATCGACAAGATGATACAAGGCACCTATCATGCGATGGCTTATCCGTTGAGCGTCAGCCTGAAAAAGCTTTCCGAAGAGGATGTTCGTCGGATCTATGAGGAGTCTCTCTAAGAGCCGATTCTGCATAGCCGCATGTGATATTCATGAATATCCCTCTTGCCCGTGATTTCATTCCTGTGTGATAATCACTGCTAATACGGATAAAGGAGTGAATTGCAGAAAGCAAGGAGTTTTATGGAACGTTATATCGTAACAAACCTCGAACGGGCTCTCAAAATATTGGAATTGATAGCCACGAAAAAGGAAGGCTCCACGATTACCGAGATTGCCAATTCCCTGGGATTTCCAAAGAACAGCGTTTTCAGAATCATGAGAACCCTCGAGGCGAACGGATATCTCACTGAGAAAGAACGGCGTTACCACTTCAGCCCCAAGCTTATCTCTTTGGGGTATGCGGGAATCGAGTCGACCAACCTGGTCAGCGCCGCCCTCGATGCGATGCATGCTCTGCGCGACGAGATAAACGAAACCGTATTTATTGGCTGCCTTTCTGAGTATCAAAAAGTAGTGATTCTCGAAGAACTGCCCTCTTACCAGTATGTGAAGTTCACGATTGAGGTAGGCCACATGGTTCCGATTCATGCTTCGGCTCCCGGCAAAGCGATCCTCTCGTTCATGCCTGAAAAGGAGCAGGAGGATATGCTCAACCACATCAGATTCAGGCGCTACAACGACAGGACCATCCCCAGCAAGCGGGCGATGCTGGCCGAGATCGAGAAGGTGCACAGCAAAGGCTTTGCTCTCGACTTGGGTGAAGAGGTCAGCGAACTCTACTGTGTGGCCAGCCCGATATTGGATTACCGCGGATATCCCATCGCCTCCCTATGGATCTCAGGTCCGGCCTTTCGTCTGTCCAAGATGGATCTGGACGAAGTGGGTGGTATTGTAAAAGCCCAATCCATGGAGGTCTCCAAAAGTTTCGGATTCGAGCCCGAACTGAGGAAGGCGCTCAATGGCGAATCTCTTGAGCAATAAAACAATAGTTCTCATAATTTTATAAATAGAAAAAATCGTTAATTTTGTCAAAAAAGCAAATCATATTACAAAAATAATTAAAGATTTATTGACATTTAAAAAAAGTATGATACGATAAGATAAAATCAATACCTAAGGAGGTTGTCATGAAAAAGATAATCATGACTTCACTGGTTGCGGTATTTACCCTTTTCCTCCTGATACCGACTTTCAGCGCTGGTAAGGAGGAACCAGCTGGTGTACCGGAAGTGGCCGTGGTAGTAAAAGCGACTGACTCTGATTTCTGGCAGTACGTTATTATCGGTGCCGAGAATTACGCAAAGGAAAATCCAGACAAGGTCAAAGTAACCACCTATGGTCCGCCCTCTGAAGCGGATGTCGAGAAGCAACTCGGGATACTGGAAAACGTGATCAGCAGGGGAGTTGACGGCATCGTCATCGCAAGCAACGCCAAAGAAGGAGCCGTACCGATCCTGCAAAGCGCCGGCCAGAAAGGAATCCCCGTTGTCGCAGTGGACACCAAGATCCCGTGGGACGATCTTTCCTCTTTCCTGGCCACCGACAATGTATTAGGCGGTAAGCTGGCAGCAGAGCAGATGGTGGAATTCATGAAGAGCAACGGCATCGCTCTCAAGGGCACGGTGGGAATTATCGCGGCTGTTGCAGGCGTATCCACCATCGTCGAAAGAGACGGAGGCTTCATCGAGAGGATGACGGAACTCGCACCGGACATCAAAATACTCGAGCCCCGCTATGTCAACAACGATATAATTCAAGCGCTTGGGGTTGCTGAAGACCTTATTACCACTTATGATGATTTGATCGGCATCTATGCAGACAATAATCACACGGGTGACGGCGTGGCCAGAGCAGTGGGCGAACGAAATCTCCAGGACAAAGTCATTGTCACCGCCTTTGATTCCGATCCCGAGCAGATCGATGCTCTGCGGGAAGGCGTTATAAAGGCTCTTATCGTTCAGACACCGTACAACATGGGATATATGGGAGTCGATTACGTGCTCAAGGTGCTGGCCGGCGAATCGATCCCGGCCTTCGTGGACACCGGGGTCAATGTGATCACCCAAGACAACATGAACACTCCTGAGATGAAAGGGGTGCTCGACCCGACGCTGTTGAAGAAATAGCGCTAGCTTGTGAGAAGCGACCCGGGGTAGAGCGTATGCAGATATCCGGGTTGCTTCTTTTTTTTGTTCTTTTTTGTTACTTGAGGTGAAGATGGAGTCTGGCGGATCGGCAGAGCTCGTTACAATGACGGACATTCGCAAATCCTTCCCCGGGGTAAAGGCGTTAACCGGTGTATCATTTAGTGTGAAAAAGGGAGAAGTCCACGGCCTTGTGGGAGAAAACGGTGCAGGCAAGTCGACGCTGATAAAGATTCTAATGGGGGCGTATCAGAAAGACGAAGGGGAAATATTCATAAAGGGTAAAAAAGTTGAGATCAGCAACCCGATCCTGGCAAAAAAATTGGGTCTGGGAGCGGTTTATCAGGATATTATGCTAGCCCCTCACCTCAGTGTTGCGGAAAACTTCTTCATGGGAAAGCTGCCTCTGGCGAAGTGGGGAACCGTCAATTGGAAACGGATTCATTCGGATACAAAAGAGTTTTTGCAGAAGTTGAATATCGACGTCGATCCGGGATCCCGGGTGAAAGACCTCTCTTCGTCTCAGCAAGAAATGGTAACGATCGCGAAAACGATGTACGAAGCTGCAGAGATTATCATTTTTGACGAGCCAACCGCTCTCCTGTCCAACGAGGAAACAGAAGAGCTTTTTAGAGTTATTAGAACACTGAAAGAGAGGAACGTAGGTATTATCTATATCTCTCATCGCTTGGAAGAGATTTTCGAGATATGCGATACGGTGACTGTGCTGAAGGACGGTTGCTGGATAAACACTCTTCCCGTATCCGAAACAGATGAAGACTCCCTGATATCAATGATGGTGGGAAGGGATGTTTCGGATATGTATTCAATCCGGCACAATCCTGCAGATGAAATTGTTTTAGAAGTTAAAGGGCTGACAAGCTATAATAAGTTCCAGGACATTAATTTGACTCTTCACCGCGGGGAGATTGTGGGATTGTTCGGCTTAGTGGGTTCGGGCAGAACGGATATTGTACGTTGCATCTTTGGAGCAGATCGCTACGACGAAGGTGAGGTCGCAATCGGGGGAAAAAGGATGAAGTTTCGATCTCCCGAGGACGGCATTCGTACCGGATTGGGACTGCTGCCCGAGGATAGAAAGCTTCAGGGACTCGCGCTTCAACTTTCTTTGAAAGTAAACACCAATCTGGCGGCCTACGATGAAATTTCGAGAATCGGTCTGATCAATCTGAGAAAGGAACGCGATCGGGCCGAGGAGTACATCCGAGAATTGCGGATAAAGACACCCTCGGTCAGGCAGAAGGTTATGAATCTCAGCGGTGGTAATCAACAGAAGGTTGTCGTGTCAAAATGGCTGTGCAAGCACAGTAAGATATTCATTTTCGATGAGCCGACTGTAGGGGTCGATGTCGGCGCACGGGTTGAAATCTACAGGCTGTTTGAAAAAATCACCAGTGAAGGTAATTCTATTCTTGTTATCTCCTCCTACCTGCCCGAAGTGATGGGCCTATCGGACCGCATCATGGTCATTTGGGAAGGTCAGCATACAGGCACGGTTAGGCGAGGAGAATACGACGAAGAATATCTTCTCAGACTCGCATCGGGTATCACGAATTAAATCGAGGCACAAGGGGTACAGTCCTTATGAGTTCAGAAAACCAGCAATCCGTGACAAAGGATAGGGTAACCTTGCTTTCTAAGCTATGGGGGTTAAGAAAAAAACTCCCGCCCGAAACGACCCTGGCCTTTATTTTGGTCATTTTTTTTGTAGCTTTGTCGATTGCCAGCAACAGATTTTTTACTATCGAGAACCTGTCGAACCTGGTCAGGCAAACCTCGATCATTGGTGTGGTTGCAATAGGTATGACCTTTGTTATCATCTCCGGAGGAATCGATCTTTCTGTAGGTTCGGTGGTCGGATTCAGCGGTGTAATCGTGGCGATGCTTCTTCGGCAAGGAATGGCGATTCTTCCATCGGTCGTCATCGCTATAGCGGCGGGCGCCGGGGTCGGGTTGATCAGCGGGGTGGTGATCTATGATGGGAACGTCCCTGCGTTCATCGCTACATTGGGTGCCATGACCACGGTAAGAGGTCTGATTATGCTGATCACCCGCGCCAGGATGGTCACGGGGCTACCTGATTCATTCAACTACTTTTCCCAGCAATCATTTCTGTTTCTCCCAGCGCTGTTTTTCGTCTGGCTGATCGTGATTGTCATTTCCTCGTTTATCATGCGAAACACCCGTTACGGGAGAAACATCTATGCAATTGGCAGCAATGCAGAAGCGGCCCGGCTGAGCGGTATCAATATCCGTAGAAACATCTATCTAATCTACATGACCTGCGGTCTTACCTCAGGCATTGCGGGGGTCATGATTTCTTCGCGCCTGGGCAACGGCATTCCTCTTGCAGGAACCGGATACGAGCTGGATGCAATCGCCGCTGTGGTGATCGGCGGAGCGAGCCTCTTCGGAGCGGAAGGCTCTATAATCGGGACGGTTATGGGCGCCGTTCTTACCGCTACGCTACGAAACGGCGGAAATCTATTGGGAATCAACCCCTTTATCCTGCAGATGGCCATCGGGATCTTGATCATTGTTGCCGTACTGATCGACCAGCAGAACAAGAAGCGGAGATAGTAAAGAGGGAGCGAAGAATCAGCGAATGCATGATCTGCGGATCTTCAGTTCCGTGGGGATCATATAGGATTCGCTGCCAAGGCTACCCGAGAAGGAATAATCCTCTATTAACAGGAGAAGCTGGTCTGTCAGTTTGCCTGTGTTCGGTTCAATTGTGGTCAACTCAAGCGGCTCGCTTAGTACTGTGTTTCCGTAACCGACGACGGAAACATCTTTTCCAGGATGCAAACCTTCCTGCTCCAAGCCGCGGATGACACCGAGGGCGGAATAATCCTCCGCGCAGAAAAACCCTCTGCACTCAGGGTGTTCTCTCAATATCCTCCGACAGGCAGTTCGGCCGCCTTCAACGCTCGCGCCTCCGGCGACGATAATGGAATCCTGCGGGCGAGCGCCGTTGTCTTCCATCGCTTTCAGGTAGCCTGCCTTTTTATGTGAGCCTGCAACTTCGAATTCGGAAGAAACGTGGGCAATCTTTTCATGGCCCACCGTGCACAGATACTTGACTGCTTGGTAAGCTCCGGAAAAATGGTCGATCAATAGCTGGGGAATCTTCACACCGACGAAGTAGCCTTGGATCGCAATTGTCTTGAATAGGGAAGGATTGAAGTCGAGCCAGGTGAGATCGGAGCTGGATGGAAAGAATATGATCAAGGCATCCTCATCCTCGCCGGCTCTTGTGTAAAGCTCCCGTTCGACGGATCTGTCATTTCTGTGGCAGCAATAGCTCGTCGTCACCCCGATTCGTCGCATCCTCGTTTCGACGCGGTTCATGACGTTAGCGGTAAAATCATCGATTTCCGGCACAATGAAATGCAGAGTGCGCAAGGGAACTTTCGGAGCAGCGGAATAGTATTTGTCTTTCGAGTAGGTTACGATGGTGCCCCGGCCACTATAGCGCTTGATCAATCCTTCTGAGACAAGCCGGGTGAGGGCCTTGCGTATCGTGAGATGGGTGGTATTGAATCTGTCTTTCAGAACCCGTTCCGGAGGAAAATGATCCCCGGTCGAGTATTTCTTATCTAGAATTTCCTTCTTGAGAGTGGAATATATCTGTTGATAAAGATACTGGTGGTTTTCTAATTCTTTCATAGCCGTTCTTCAGCAAGTATATTAAGCGATGTACAAGGCACTCAATCCCCATTAGTCAGATTATTGACAAAGGACAAATCATCGATGTATTGTTAAATATATACAAATTATATATAGCGCTATTTTAGCAGAACTTGCGCCCAGGTGCCAGCCCGCTGTCTGGTTCGAGCCGGGCAAAAGGAGATACAGAGATGAGTCGTCAAGGGGAAATATCCACCGAGGTGTTGCTGCAGTTCTACGAAAAGATGCTGCTGATTCGGCGATTTGAAGAGAAGGTATACGAACTGGCAAAGCGAGGTGTGGTGCGCGGATCTGTCCATCTCTGTTTGGGACAGGAGGCGCCTCCGGTTGCCGCCTGCATGAGCATCGACGAGCAGGACTACATACTGCCGACCCACCGCGGGCATGGACAGGCGCTGGCCAGGGGAACAGATCCAAAGCTTCTGCTGGCTGAGATCCTGGGCAAGGAGACAGGTCTGTGCAGGGGTCGGGTAGGCTCGATGCACATATTCGATAGAGACACGAACAATCTCGGTGCAAACGGCATTGTGGGCGCCGAGTTCCCGATCGCCGTTGGGGTGGGACTGGCTGTAAAGAGCAAAGCCCCGCAAGCCTGTGCGGTTTGTTTCTTCGGAGATGGCTCTACAAATCAGGGTGGATTCTACGAGGCATTAAACTTAGCTTCGCTTTGGGAGCTACCCGTTGTTTTTGTCTGCCTGAACAATCAGTACGGAATGGGTACCAACTACTCGAGGACGTCCGCGGTCAGGGTTCATGAGAAAGCGAAGCTTTTCGGTCTTGAAGCTGAGGAAGTAGATGGAAACGATGTCGTAGAGATCTACCGCAGACTGCAGACACTCGTACCCAATGTCAGGAAGACGAATATGCCCGTTCTTCTGGAGTGTCTTACCTACAGGATGATCGGTCATTCTGCCTTCGACGAACGTCCCTACAGACCGAAGAAGGAAATCGAAGAGTGGAAAAAGTGCGATCCGATAGAGAGGTTGAGTTCTCGACTGAAAGATACGGGCATCGGTGAGGATGAATTAAACGCCCGCGAAAAGCAAGTAGAAACAAAACTGGAAGCGGCGGAAAGCTTTGCCCTCGAAAGCGAGTATCCGGTCTTTGAAGCCGGGCTGGAGCAATAACAAGGAGAAACCGATGGGGACAAGAGAAATCACGTATGCCGAGGCGATCCGGGAGGCGATGCAGGAGGAGATGAGAAATGATCCTGATGTGTTTCTTATCGGAGAAGATGTAGGGCAGGGATATCGAGGGACATTCGGGGTCTCTACCGGGATGTATGAGGAGTTTGGCCCGCAACGGATAATAGATACACCAATCTGCGAAAACAGTATTGTAGGGTGTGCGGTTGGGGCTTCCCTCATGGGTATGAAACCGATTGCCGAGATCATGTTCGAAGATTTTGTCGCCGTTTGTTTCGACCAGATTGTTAACGAGGCCGCCAAGATAAATTTCATGTCAGGAGGGCAGTTCAGCGCCAGTATCGTCATCAGGGCACCGGGAGGATCTGCAGGGGGCACGGGACCGCATCACTCGCAGTGCCTGGAATCCCTCTTCATGCATATCCCCGGTCTGTTGCTCGCCATTCCCTCCAACCCCTACGATGCCAAAGGTTTGTTGAAGACAGCCATTCGCTCGCCTGAGCCTGTTCTGTTTTTCGAGCATAAGAAGCTCTACAAGACAAAACAAGAGATACCCGAAGGACAGTACGATATCCCTTTTGGTAAAGGTCGGATCGTCCGTGAAGGAAGCGATCTGACCCTCGTTGCCTTTTCCTATATGGTGAAGGTAGCCGAGGAAGCAGCGGCTGAGCTCGCCGAAAATCACGGTTTCAAGGTTGAAATCGTGGACCCGAGGACGATCGTGCCCCTCGACCTCGACCTTATCGGATCGTCTATTGAAAAGACATCGAAGGCTGTTATTCTGGAAGAGGGAGTGCTGCGAGGGGGCGTCGGATCGGAGATATCGGCGCGAATTATGGAAGAGTATTTCGATTACTTGGATTTCCCGGTTAAGCGTATTGCGTCTCGGAATCTACCCATTCCAATGACACCGCTGATGGAAGAGGCCGTGCTGCCCGGCAAGGAACGGATACTGCGGGAAATCTGCGATCTCGTCGGCCTATAGGGAAGGTGGTTGTTCCATGTATGAGGTAATCATGCCGAAGTTGGGGCTCGACATGGAGGAGGCCTCGATTGTTGAGTGGTACAAGAAAGAGGGCGATCGTGTATCCAAGGGTGAGGCTCTTGTGTCGGTGATGACAGATAAGGTAACCATGGATTTGGAGTCGGACTATACCGGCTACCTGGTGAAAATCCTTTACGCCGCCGGTGAACAAGTGGCGGTAAACCGTCCCATTGCCTGTGTCGGAGAAAAGGACGAGCAGGTCGAGCCGGAGGCAGCGGATTCCAATGGCAAAGCGGCCCCTGTGGTCCGCAGCGCCGATAAACGCCCGCGGGCAGTCTCCAGAACCGAACGAGTGGCCGCTGCAAAACGTGTGAAGATATCACCCCTGGCCAGAAAAACAGCTAGAGAGCTGGCCGTCGATTGGTTGAACGAGGAGATAAAAGGCTCGGCCCCCGGTGGAAGAATCATAAAGAGTGATATTCTCGCATTTGCACATCGGCGGAGCTCGGCAGGAGGGATAAGCCAGGAACCTATCCCCATCGGCCGTAGCCAGACGGGTGAAATCGCCGTTCATACCCGGAAGCCGCTCAGAGGCATCAGAAAGACAATCGCGCAGCGTATGACTCAATCCAAGAGGGAAATTCCCCACATCGTGTTGAACGCCAAAGCAAACGCTGCCGCGCTGGTGGAATGCAAGCGGAAGTTCAATGAGTGGTCGGCGACCAAGGAGCCCGTCAAAGTTACTTTTACAGACATCTTGTTGAAAATCTGTTCTGCAGCCCTACGCCGGAATCTGGGGATTAATTCTTCACTGCAGGGAGATCAGATCGTAATCTACGATGATATAAATGTAGGCTTCGCCCTCTCCGTTAACGAGGAGCTTGTGGTCCCGACGATCTACCACTGCGATCGACTTGGAATCTTTGAGATCGCCAAGAAGAAGCAGGAACTGGTGGAAAAGGCGAACAGCGGTAGTCTCGCTTTGGCAGATCTCAGCAACGGTACCTTCACCCTGACGAATCTGGGTATGTACCGAGTACGATCCTCCTCGGCTATCATTAATCCCCCTCAGGCCGCGATTCTCGCGGTGGGGGAGATCTATACGGAGCCTGCCGTTGTCGAAGGAGGGGTTGGCGTCGGTACATTTGTGAATATCTCTCTATCCTGCGACCATCGAGTGATCGACGGTGCGGCCGGAGCGGTCTTTCTCACCCAGGTCGTAGAATTAATCGAGGATCCGGCAATGCTTCTACTTTTTTGATAGTAGAGTCAAAAGATCAGGTGATATCATAATCACCGTTTTCTTCGGAATTAAAGGGAGACCAGAACTCTGTCAGGATGAATTTCAGGCTGAGCGTTCCGTCCTCTTTTTTGCTGGCTCGCAAGCCACCGCTTCCTACTATACCCGGATTGCTGCGCAGCTCCCCCAATAGGCTGCGGGCTTTCTCTTTCAGCTCGGCAATCGTTGGAACGCGTCCGCTGGCTTCGTATGTCCAGTGAAGAAAATCCATGATCCGCTTCACGAGATCAAAGTCAAATCCTTCGAGGAGCTCTTGTACCTGTCGATCGAATGGTATTATTACTTTTGACACGCCTGCAATTCCTCCGCTTGACAATACCTATACGATGCCTCATCGCAAGGCATATCCTTCGTTTCGTCTAAGGCATTGTTACTGGGTTGTAGTTGCTTTTTCAAGAGGCTGTAGTGATCTCGACAGCTGTGGCGGTTCGGCCGGAGAAGCAGGAGCGATGCCCAGGTTCTTGACAAGCGCGCAATGATTTTGTTCTATATTGTATATATAGCGCTAAAGTATACGGCGCATTTCTACTGTTCGTAAAAAGTTTTTGCTGCTTGGTGGTAATGATATGAAACTAGCGCGAGTACTGCGGGTGAATGTAAAAGAGCAGAGGGTTTCTTTCGAGGACTTGCCGGAAGGATTGGCTGCCTGGGGCGGAAGGGGACTCATCGCCAAAATTCTAAACGGGGAGGTTCCTCCCCAGTCGGATCCCCTGGGGCCTGAAAACAAATTGATATTTGCCTGCGGGCCTCTGGCCGGTACCAATGCTCCCCAGTTGGGCCGAATCTCGGTGGGGGCGAAGAGTCCTCTCACTTTGGGCATCAAGGAGTCAAACGCCGGTGGTCCGGCTGCCCAAAAGCTCGACAGGCTTGGAATACGAGCGATTGTACTCGAGGGCACACCCGATGGCGGCGAAACCTTCGTCCTCGTGATCAGGAAGGGGCAGGCGAAGCTCGTCCCGGCCCCTGGGCTGAAAAATTTGAAGATTTACAGGACGGCCAAGCTTCTGTTTGAAAAATATGAAGGAAAACCAGCTTTGGCGATTGTCGGTCTCGGCGGTGAACGCGGATACCGGGCGGCTTCGATCGCTTTTACGGATATGCAGGGCGATCCCTCGCGAAACGCAGGCCGCGGCGGACTGGGGGCCGTCATGGGATCAAAGGGTTTGAAAGCTGTCGTCATAGACGATCGAGGAGCGCCGGCAGCAAGTTACAAAGATAAATCCCTCTTCAAATCAGAAGTGAAATCCTGGATACGGGCCATTCAAGAGGATGTTGTCTGCGGCCTGTTCTCGACGTTTGGCACTCCATTCACCATAGCTTCCAACAGCTACCAAAGCACCATGCCCGGCAATAACTATTCCACGGGAAGGCCTGCCGGCTTCGAGAAGGTGACAGGAGAGGTTATTCGCAGAACACTGTGGGAACGGGGTTCCCAGATGCACGGCTGTATGCCGGGTTGTGTGGTGCAATGCTCTATTCCCTACATGGATGCCGAGGGAAAGAAGGTGTGTGCCGCCTACGAATACGAGGCTGTGTCCATGATCGGCACCAACCTCGGTTTGTCCAACCCGGATGAAATAGCCAGATTGAAGTTTCTATGTGATGACTTGGGGATAGACTGTATCGAAGTGGGAAGCAGCCTGGCTGTCGCCGCCCAGGCCGGTAAGATGAAGATTGGAGACTTTTCATCCGCAGAGAAGCTGTTTCAGGAAATCGAACGGGGAACGGATCTCGGTCGAACCCTGGCCGATGGGGTGGTCTCTACGGCAAAATCCTTCAATATCTCGCGAGTTCCTGCCTTCAAAGGCCAGGCGATCCCGGCCCATGATCCGAGGACCGTGAAAGGAATGGGTGTCACCTATGCCACCAGCCCGATGGGTGCCGATCATACAGCCGGATTGACCTACAGGCAGCCCCTTTCAAGCAAAGGGCAAATCAAGAACTCCGTTCGATTTCAAATTCGCGCCGCCGTCTGCGATTCCTTCGGTTACTGCCTGAACTCGATACCGGGCAGGCAGGCTTCCGTGTATTCCTTCTTCGCAAATCTGATGCAGGCGCGCTACGGTGTGGCCATCAGCCCCGAGGATGTTCTGGAGATGGGCAAGGAGACGATCCGGGAAGAGCTGCATTTCAATGAAGGGGCCGGTTTTGATAAACTCTACGAACCGTATCCCGGCTTCGTCCGCGAAGAGGTCCTTCCTCCGGCCGGTCATGTCTTCGATGTTCCCGATGAGGAGTTGAATACAGTCTGGCGGGTCATGGATGAGTACCGAGAGCCACAGAAAATCTGGGAAATCCGGATACCTCAGATACCCTCGATGCTTGTCGGTGCCGGAGTCATACAGAACACAGGCCGGCAGGCAAGACAACTGGCCATGAAGAAAGCGTTGATAATCGCCGATCCAGTCATGGAGCAGATAGGGCGTACCGCGGAGCTTCAAAAGATCCTGGAAGGAAGCGGGGTCGATTGCGCGGTTTTCGCCGGTGTTCAAGCGGATCCGCCTGTGGAATCGATAGCAGATGCGGCCCGTTTTTACATGGAGAACGACTGCAACGGCTTGATAGCCCTCGGCGGCGGCAGCTCGATGGATTCGGCAAAGGCGACCGCCGTGAATGTCTCCCAGCCAGGACCTCTGACGGAGTACGAAAACATGGTCGGCGGCAAGGCTAAGATCAAGCCGCCCTTACCGCCTATTATCTGCATTCCGACTTCCTCGGGCACGGGCAGCGAAACCAACCAGTTTGCCGTGATTACGGACAAGAGCAGGGATGTTAAGTTCACGTTAATGAGCGACCATATCATTCCCAAGGTGGCCGTTGTAGACCCGCTGATCTGTAAAACCATGCCTCCGGCAATCACGGCATCTACGGGGATCGATGCGCTCTCCCATTGTATAGAAGGGTACGTCGGTCGAAACGATGTTTATCATCCCTACTATGAAGCTCTTGCTCTGTATGGTGTGCGGCTGGTAGGGAGGAGCCTGCGCGAAGCGTATAAAAACGGTGAGAATATCCAGGCCCGTCAGGATATGTGCATGGCTGCCTCGTTCGGAGGGATTTCTTTCGCGAAGGGTCTCGGTCTGGGACATGCAATCAGTCATGTGCTCGGTGCATTTTACCATCTGCCCCACGGCCTCGGCTGCGCCCTCGGTCTGCTCTGTTTCGTACGAGCGGCGAAAACCGTATGTCAATTGCAGTTTCGCGAGCTGGCCTGGGCCCTGGACAATTCCGAGGATCTCGAGGATGCGCTGCTTCGTCTATACACGGACCTGAAGATACCGCTTCGGCTGCGTGACGGGGGAATCCCGGAACAGGACCTCGCCAAGATCGCTTTCGAGACGTCGCTGAACGCTGTCAATCTTGCTGCGAACCCTGTGCATCTGGGAGAGCGCCGGATACTGAGCCTCCTCAAGGAATTCTATTGAGACAGCAGATCCAAACGTCGAGACATCATTTTCCGTAGTACACGAAGGGGGCCCAGTAGAAGGGCTGATCGAAAGCGCTGTCTTGTATGAAGACGCGCTTCATCTCGGTCATGGCCCGATCATAGCTCATCTCTTTGTCCTGCAGCAAACGGTAAAGCCCTACCATGAACTCCTTTGTCGATTCATCGGCAACCTGCCACAAAGATACGGAAAGGCCGCCCGCCCCGGCCACGAGAAAGGACTGGCAGAGGCCCACCACCCCTTCACCGCCGTAGATCCTGCCGAGACCTGTTTCACAGGCCGAAAGGTTGACGAAATCCGCTGCGATGCTGAGGTCCGTGATCTCGGCCATGGTCAAGTAGCCGTCTTCCCCTTCCTGACGGCCTGGTAGTTGAGAGAGGACCAGGGCGGACAGCTCGGGTACGGGGGGCACGACCAGCCCGTGGGTGGCGAAATGGAGAATCCTGTACTGCGCCAGGACACCGCCGGCAGACATCTCTTTGACCCGGGCTTCGCTAACCTGCCGTCCGGTGAGCACGGTGCTTCCGGGCACGATTTTACCGATCTCTCTGACCTCTTCGCCGCTGCCGGGCAGATTCTGCCAGGCAGCCACTCCCAGGGCTGCATAAGCCTGCCGGGCGCTGCCCCTGGATTCGAGGATCTTCCGTGTCTCGTTCTTGAAATGATCGAGCTGCTGCCTGGAGATTATCTGCTCACCCCCTTCTTGGGTCTGTTCGTACAGGGCGCCGCCGAAGGCGAGCAGGGATCGGCGGGGCTCGTTATAGCGGCGCCGCTCGATCTGATCGGCCACGGTCAGGGAGGGAAGGTAGCGGATATGCAGCTCTTCGACGAGATAGCCGCCCCTTGGCGTGATCAGAGCCTCGAAGGGCAGATAGGCAAGGATGCCGTCGGGAACGATGATCAGCTCGTCCAAGCCTTCGAGGCGCTCCTCTATAGGCTGCACCAGAACCCTGTACAACTCCCGGGACAGACTCTGCCTGGCCTTGCGTTCTGACGCTGAAAGGTTCGGCTGGCTGAGAAGCCAGCGAAAGGTGCGGATGATCTCGACAAAGGTCGTCTCCTGTTCTTCGATTTCCACCATGGTGAAGCCCCTCGTGCGATTGGCCGCCCTGGCGATTGTGCTGCGGTGTCTGTCCGCACTGACGGCGACGAAGTTGTCGTACTCGATTTCATAGGTCTTCAGGCTGTCGCGGTCCGCGTAGGCGGCAAGGGGATACTCCCACTCGATGTTGGCGAAGCTCACCACCGCCTGCTTTTCTTTGAGACCCCGTTGGAATCCTTTGATACCGCGGAACTGTCCAACCTCCGCTCCCGAACGGGCGCCGATCTGCTCGCTCAGGTAGCGGGCCTTGATCAGCTCCATGGCGTCGAAGGTTTCCTCCGGCCTGTCGTTCTGAAGATGGGTCACGATCAGCCAGCGGTAAGAGGATATCCAGGAGGCGAGAAAATCTCTGCGCAGCTCTCCCGGTGCTGTGTCGCGCAGCCGCTCTTTCACGGCGATCGCTTTCCTGAAGTAGGCTGTGGCTCCTGCAAAGTTCCCGCTGTTGAGGTAGAGGGTGCCCAGGTTGTTCAAGACCGTGGCCTCGTCGGCGAGCGATCCCATAGCCCGGGTCATGCTCAGGGCGCGCAGGTAATGCTCCTCGGCTTTGTTCGCCTCTCCCCGGACCTGATGAACACCCCCGATATGGATGAGAAGCCGGGAGATCTCGCTCTTGCTGCCGACACGCTGCGCCTCGGCCAGAGCCTGTTCGTAGTAGTCGAGGGCCTGCTCGAAGCGCCGCCACTCGAAGTAGGCGGTGCCCAGACCGTCGAGGCTGACCGCTGCATCCGCCCCTCTGCCCAGCTGCCGCGCCAGCTCGAGGGATCTCTTGTAGTAGTAGATCGCATCGTCGAACTGCCCTCGCCCCTGATAGATCGAGGCGATGGTACGCAGGTTGACGATCACCTGGTCTTTGGCTCCGATTCCCTCCGCCAGCTCGAGAGCCTGTTCGTACTGCTCGAGGGCTTGTTCGTAGCGGCCCCAGGATTGATAGACCATTCCTATGCTGTTGGCGACCGAGATCCTGTTGAGCGTGAGCCCGAATTCCTCGAACAATGAGGAGGCCTGCAGGTAGGCTGACAAGGCTTTGTCGTAGCGGCCTGTGGCGTAGAGAACCGCTCCGCGGCCGTTCAATGCATAGGCCCGATGCACGGGCAGGGCGTGGCGCTCGGCCAGCTCCAGGGCCTGCTCGAAGAGCTCGAGTGCTTCGTTGTAGCGGCTCGAGGCGTTGTAAGCCAGTCCTAGATTGATCGTGGTGTTGATGGTGTTGTTTACATCGCCCCTTGCCCGGAAGAACTCCAAGACCTCTTGATAGGAGCGAACAGCCTCCGGGTATTTGCCCCAGGCCAGATAGACTGAGGCGATGTTGGCGAGATTGGTAGCCGCGAAGTAATCTCGTCCCGCCGTCTGGTTTTCACGGTGCGCTTGGCTGTAGACTTCGAGGGCATCCGCGTAGCGGCCCCAGGCGTAGTACAGCAGCCCCTGATTGTTTAGAATCTGCGGGATCAGCTCTTCGAGATCGAGGCGGCGGGCCTGTTCGAGACCCCGCTGGTAGTACTCCCCCGCCTCCGTGTAGTTGCCCCGGAAGTACGAGACCCAGCCCAGGTAGCTGTTGCTCGCCCATTCAATCCCAACACGCTCATCCAAGTATTTATTATATAAATAATAAGAAGCCATCCAGAAATTGGATGGTTCTTCTCTTGACAAAAGTGCCAAAAAAGTGCCAAGATAATTCTGAGAATTATGAAAAAGCCGTTTTATTTGAAGAAGGTCAAGCGCAAAAAAGGGTACGTTTTCCTGTACCGGCTGAACCGAGACTCGGGGATCGTGAGCGAGGATGAGAAGACCTACCATGTCGTAAAGCCTCCTCTCGGTGAACTGCCGCCCACCTCCCGAGCCTTGGCCGAGAAATATGTCTTCGAGCTGATCGCTCAAAAAAAAACGAAAAAACCAGCGCCTTCCGGTGATCTGACCTTGAGCGAATACGCCGAGCCCTTCTACGACTGGGAGCGCTGCCCGCACATAGCGAGAATCACCCACAGGCGGATCTCTCCCAAGACCGCACGCTATCAGCGGGCCAATATCAAAAACCACGTTCTAACCGATCCGATCGCCGAGAAGAGGCTATCAGAAATCTCAGTAGAGAATATCGTAGCTTTCCGGGGCCGGTTATCGAACAAAGGAATTAAAGGGGCAACGGTCTATCAGATCATGAGTACTCTCAGGGTGATCTTTCGGGAGGCGTATCTGAACCGGAAAATGGATTTCAATCCCACCATATTGATCCCGCGTCTCGACCCGGAATACGAGGAAAGAGGCGTTTTCACGGAGCAGGAACTACGACGGCTTTTCAAAGACAGCCCAGGCTATTTTGCAAACCTGGAAGTCTATACCGTCTTTCTCCTGGCCGCCGCCACGGGAATGCGCATGAGCGAGATCTTGAGGCTGTCGGTGGGAAACGCCCATCTTTTCGACCGGATCGACGTTTTTGAAACCTGGAAGGACCGGGATGTCTCCGGCCCTCCGAAGTGGAACAAGCCCCGCAGCATTCCGATTCCCGAGTTTCTCAGCGAGGCGGTTCAGTCTTACCTGGAGGACCGGATACGGATCAATCCCGAGGATCTGTTGTTCTG